>NZ_CP067395.1:0-712500 GCF_017355525.1 Lysobacter enzymogenes
CGTCGCCGACGATCCGACCCTGCCGGGCTACCTGATCGCCAAGGCCGCCAACGACGACCGTCTGCCGCGGGCTATTCGCATCACCCTGGCGAACGGCGCAGTGCTCCTCTACAACGCCTACATCAGCCTGAGCACGATTCCGTCGCTGACGGTCAATGAGCTGATGTCGGTGCAGGTGACGCTCAGCCTGCTGGCCGAGCCGGTGCGGTACGCCTCCTGATGGGCGCGGCTCACTCTCAACCCGAACGCCACCCTTCGAACTGAAGGTGGCGGTTTCTGTGCCGGGTGGATCGGGCTGAAATCGGCCTTACGTTCAAGTACCGCGATCGCGACGAGGCGAAGTCGTGGATCGATAGCCACGGCAACACCACGGATGCCGAGGTCATTCTCGACTGCGTGACTGCTTGGGACTTGGATGACGAGTTCAGCCTGGAGAACGTCCGCCGGCTGTGCAAGCTGTATCGGCGGCCCCTGGAGACATCTCGGGCGCATACGTCCGCGAACTGCTCGGAATTCGCCGGGGAAACTGAAGCGCGTCGTCCGGGAGCTGCTCAAGCAGTCTCCCAAGGAGTCAGAGCTTCGAATGCTCGGACTCACCATGGAAGACCTGGACGACGCTGATGTCGAGATCCTTCCGGACAACCTCGGGGCGGTAAGGGTTTTCACTGCGCTCGGCACTCAATGGCGCGTGGGCAACGCCGGCGCCATTGGACTCGATTACTCAACCTTGCCTGTCGTGATGCGTCTGCTTGGCGTTCGACGGGCCGACTGGCCGGACACGTTCGACTCTATCCGCGTGATGGAGGCCGAAGCGTTGGCTGTTTTTGGAGAAGAGCGTGGCTGATATTGCCTCCTTGGGTGTTGTCGTCCAGCCGAAAGGTATTGCGGAGACTTCGCAGCAGCTCGACAAGCTGGCCGCGACGGGCGCCAAGACTGAGGCTCAGTCTGAGCGCCTGGCGAGCGCGCAGAACGATCATGCGCGGGCAACCATGTCGGCCGGTCGCGCCGCTGCACAGGCCCAGCGAGAAGTCGCAAATTACGGTCGTGAGGCTGGGCGCGCGGTCATTTCCGCCAAGCAGATGGCCGCTGCAACTCGCGGCCTGCCCGCGCAGTTCACTGACATCGTAACCTCGCTCGCGGCCGGGCAGAACCCGCTTCAGGTCTTCCTGCAGCAGGGTGGTCAGATCAAGGACCAGTTTGGCGGAGCGGGCAACGCAGTTCGTGCACTGCAGGGCTACGTCGCCAGCCTAATCAACCCGATGACGATCGCGGCCGGCCTGGCGGGAGTCATGGCGGTTGCTTTCGACCAGGCGCAGGGGGCGTGCCGCCCAAGTGGCGATTGCGCTTCTGGAGACAGGAAATCGGGCGCGAACTACTGCTGATGAGGTAGATGGCAATTGCCGCGCGTCTAGACGACCTGCCTGGGGTAACCCGCGGTGCTGCCGTTGATGCGATCTCGGAGATAATTCGCTCGACGCGAATCGCTGGCGATCAGCTAGAAGAGGTAACGGCTGCTGCACTGGCTTGGCAGCGAGCGACCGGAGCCTCAGTGGAAGAGGACTGCCAAGAGCTTCGAGGCGCTGAATCGAAACCCGATTCAAGCGCTTGAAGAGCTCGGGGACAAGTACGGGTTTGCGACGGATGCTCAACGAAAGTACGTTCGCGAGCTCCAAGAAGGCGGCCGCTACCAAGACGCGGCCACCGAAGCTGTACGCATATTCTCTGACACAATCAGCCAGCGCTCCCCCGAAATAGTCCAGCAATTCGAATTGACGAGGTCGGCGCTAAAGGGCATCAAGGAGGCTGGAACCGAGGCATGGGACGCGGTAGTCACCGGCCTCGCTGATGCAGACAAGGCAGCCAAGCAGACTATCGGCACGATCGAGCGGTTCTGGAACGCCATGCGCATGGGAGGCGTCGGCGGCGTTTGGTCCATGCAGGCGTCCACCGCGGCCCCCGCTGTTTTGCCTAGGCTCCCCGTCGCGCAGTCAAGGAGGCGGCCGAAGCCGCTCGTCGAGCCAAGGAGGAATTCGAATCGGCGCAGAAGCAATTCCTGCCGCTTTCGAAGCAGATGGAGCAGGACATTGCGGCGATGCGCAAGCGCGGTCTTGCCGCCCAGAAATCCGCCGCGGAGATCAAGGCGGCTGAGGACCAGATTCGCAAGACCTACGCAGGACCGCGAAGAACGCGCCAACCGCCGCGGAGCGGGCGCCGCCCGCGCGCTGACAAACGCTTCTGCCCGGGCCGCTATCCAGGCTATCAAGGACGACCTGGCCGAGGAGCAGGCATCAATCCAGAGCAGTTCTCGAATCTTGCAAGCGGAGTTTTCAGCCCGCCTCGTGACCATTGAGGACTACTACAAGAAGCAGTCCGACCTGCTGGCGCAGGGCACCAGGACCCAAGAGAAGCAATCCAGAAGCAGATTGCGTTTCTAAAGCAGCGAGATGTTGCGGGCAGGGACTCTGTCGACACGCAGCGCGAGATTGGGGAGCTGGAAGCGAAGTTGGCCCGCGTCCGTCAGGACGGCGCAACCGCGGTCAAGTTGCTTGGAATTGAAGAAGCGGAGACCTTGCGTCGACGCAATGACTCCATTGAAAGCTACCGCGCGGCGTTGGCGCTTCAGACCCTAGCGGAGCAGCGCCAGCAGGATGCGGCCGTGGCTCGCGTTCGGCTGGGTGAGGAGCAGTTCCAGCAACAACAAAAGATCATCTCGCTATACCAAGAAGAAGCGGACAAGCTTCGCGACCTTGCGACTCAGCGTGCTCAGCGCCGCGATCGACGAGACGCAGTACAAGAAGATGGTCGAGCTTCAGCGGCAAGCTACCGCAGATCAGGTTCGCATCGTTCAGGACGGATATTCAGCCATGAAGGCTGCTCAAGCCGAGTGGACGAATGGGGTGGCGGCTGGCGTTATAGATATCACTTCTCGCATGAGCGACTTGGCGGGCCAGGTTGAGCAAGCCACGACTTCAGTATTTGATCGTCTGACAGATGATCTTGCTGATTTTGTTACCAGCGGGAAGTTTAGCTTTAAGGAGTTTGCAGATAGCGCAGTTAAAGAGCTGGCAAGGATCGTCATCAAGCAGCAAGCCGCCGGTCTGCTCCAGAGATTCCTGCCTTCCGTTACTGGTAGCGCTGGAAACGCAGGAAATGCCTTGTCGATCGGTTTCGCGAGCATGTTCGGAAACAACACAGGCTGGCTCTCTGGCTTCTCCTCCGGCGGCTACACCGGAGACGGCGGCAAGTACGACCCTGCGGGCGTCGTGCATAAGGGCGAGTATGTGCTCAATGCCGATACAACCCGCCTGCTGGGGCGCGGGTATCTCGACCGCTTGAACAGCGGCCAGGCGCCGACGGCGCCCCCTGCGCCGTCATCCAACAACTTCCAGCTCAATCAAACGTTTGTGGTCCAGGGCACCCCTGACAGTCGCACGCGAGAGCAGATGGCGCGCGATTCTGGCCGAGAGGCCCGCCGCGGTATGGCGAGGACGGGAGGATGACCTACATCAATGCGCGCCTTCCTAGAAATATCGCTGCTGGGTTCAAGCTCGGCCCGGACTTCAAGACGTTAGTGAATCCGCTTGCCAGTGGCCGAGAACAGCGCAACAAGATGTGGCGTTTACCCCAAGTGGAAAGGTAGCGGAAATATGGGCGCCTTCAACGCCGACGATCGCCAGGCGCTAATCAACATGTTCGTAGCGGCTCAGGGTAAGTGGGCATGCTTTAGGGTCTTCGATCCGACCGACTACTTCGTGACGAACGAGCCGCTGGCGCCGCCGATTGGGTCCTCAACACCCGTGCAGCTGGTGCGCAACTATGCCTTCCCTGGGAGCAACGTCTACGGTACTGCGCTCATCCAGGCGCCCGTTGCGAGCACGGTGGTTATCAACAAGGACGGCTCTCCAGTCGATGGCACGCTCAATGACCAACTGGGTCTCTTTACACCTTCGTCGCCATGGGCCCCTGGCACCTTCACCTGGACTGGGCAGTATGACCGCTGGATGCGATTCGATAGTGATTGGGGCGCATTTACTGCAAATGCACTGAACGCATTTACGGCCGATATCGACCTTGTCGAGGTGCAGCGATGAAGTCGATCCCCCTCGCACTGGCAGGCCATCTAGATCTGGACGCCACGTCGTGGACGTTGCTAATGAAGGTTGTCTGCAAGGACGGGACGATCCTTGGCTTCACGACGCTCGACGCGGACCTGACGTACGACGATGGCGGCGGCGATCTGGTGTACAGCGCCGACCAAGGTTTCACGCCAGAGCGCATCCAGGCAACGGCCGACCTTGGCGTCGATAACACCGACCTTGAGGGCTGGTATTCCCTCGACGGCGTCACCGAACAGCGAATTCGTGCCGGTCTGTTCGACAAAGCTGAGGTGTGGGTCTACCGGGTCAACTTCATGGACCTGAGCATGGGCCATGAGATCTGGAACTACGGCACGCTCGGCGAATCGCGCTACAGCGAAACCGGCTGGACGACCGAATTCCGCAGCCTCAAGCAGCAGCTGAAGCAGCCGCTGTGCCAGTTCTACTCGCTGACGTGTCGCGCGCGGTTTGGGTCGAAGCCAATCGGCACCCCAGGCGCCGAGATCACCGAGCGCAAGCCGTGCAACAAGGAGATGACCTGGGTCGGCGGCGCGGTGACCTCGGTTTCGTCGGCGCGACGGGTGTTCACCGACAGCAGTCGCGGCGAGGCCGATGGCTACTTTCAGCCGGGCGTGATCCGCTGGCTGACCGGCGCGAACGCCGGCGCGCAGATCGAGGTGTTCGGGTACGCGGGTAAGCAGTTCACGCTCTCGCTGCCGGTGCCATATCCGATCCAGCCCGGCGACATCTACGAGGTGCGTCAGGACTGCGACAACAGCCTGACCATGTGCAAGGACCGGCACGACAACATCCTGAACTTCCGCGGCGAGCCCTTCGTGCCCGTGGCCGACGCCGACTCGCTGATGGTGCCTGGCGCAAACATCTCGCAGGTCGGCGGATGACGGCGCTACCCGAGGCCGCCAGGGGCTACCTGGGCTCACCGTTCCGCCATCAAGGCCGCTCTCGTAGCGGCCTTGATTGTGTGGGGCTGGTGGTTCTGGCGCTGGCCGACCAGGGGCGCGCGGTGGCCGACGTGACCACCTACGGCCGAGACCCGCACCACGGCCTGCTCGAACAGCACCTGGTCGAGACGTTCGGTCCTGCGATCGCACGCACCGATCTCCATCCCGGCGATATCGTGGCCATCGAGTACTCGGGCGCCACGCGCCACGTTGCCATCGTTGGCGACTACCCGGGCGGCGGCCTCTCCCTCATCCACACCGACCAGACGGTCGGCCGAGTGACCGAGCATCGCCTCGATTCGCGCTGGCACCGTCGCATCACCGGAGCCTGGCGACCGTGAGCGGATCCACTATCGGCGGTTTCGTCGGCGGCATCTTTGGCGCGTTCTTCGGTGCGCCGCAGCTCGGCTTCATGATCGGTTCGATGATCGGCGGCTTCGTCGATCCGGATAAGGTCTATGGCCCACGGTTGACGGATGCGCAGAACCAGACGAGCAACGTAGGCATCCCGATCGCGCAGATCCGCGGGACCGCTTCGGTCAAGGGCAACCTCCTCTGGCGCGACCCCACGCTGAAGGAGCACAAGAAAAAGAAGCGCGCCGGCAAGGGCGGCCCCACGCAGGTCACCTACACGTACACCCGCAGCTACGCCATCGGCATCTGCGAAGGGCCGATCAAGGCGATCAAGACGATCAAGCGCAACGGGAAGGTCGTCTACGAGGCGAGCGCGACCGCGGCGCAGGAGTACTCGGGCGACTGGGCCAGCCTGACCTCGGCATCGCGCAAGTTCCTGCAGAAGTGCAAGATCTATGTCGGCAACGAAACGCAGATGCCGGACCCGACGATCGAGGCGGTGCAGGGCGTCGGTAATGTGCCGCCGCACCGAGGCATGGCGTACATCGTGGTGAAGGACGACGACCTGACCGATCTGGCCGGCGCGGTCCCGCAGTACGACTTCGTCGTCGTGATGCAAGGCGACGACGGCGTGTCGGAGGGCGTGTACGAAGCTCCGGGTTTCGGCCCGTGGTTCCCCTGGAGAACTGATCCCGTCGGCCAAACCGATCCGCGCCGGCGCTTCGTCAAGTACGAGTACGGCGTCGAGAGCACGGGTCTGTGGTTCGACACCGTCGAGGCCGCGCTCAACAACTTCGACGAGGACACCGGAACGAGCGCGATTGGCGGCTACACGCTGATGGGCTGGGCACGCGATGACGGCTCCACGCCGCCGAACTACTACGGCCCGTTCTACGAGAACAACGGCACGTGGAACCCGCTGGTGCCTGACCCGAATCGTCTCGCCACCACCGACGACATCCATCCGACCTACGGCCGCGCCTACCTGTCGCTGTTCTTCAGCCGCTACCAGTACGGCACCACTCACGGGTTCGCGGCCAGCAGCGCGGCAGTGATCCTCGCCGACGGCGGCGGCTGGTACGCGGACAGCATCGGCAACACCGGGTCGGCGGTATGGCGCGCACTCGCCGGCGCGCCCGCTGGCTACAACCGCACGTTCAACTTCGGCTCCGGCCCAGACTTCGCGGTCTACAACGACGTGCTGATCCGTGTCCGCGCGGTGCCGTCCTGCGACGGCAACACACCGGAGGCGCAGCCTGTGCCCGACGCGCCGGGCTACTACGTGTACCCGGACGGCACGATGGTCTTTCACGGGGACTGCGTCGAGGTGCCCGGTACGTTCAAGCAGCTGGCCATCGCGCGCGTCGACAACGACGGTGTGCTGCCGGACTTGGCCTACACGTCGCTGCCGCTCGGCCCCGTGCTGGAGCCGGCGAACCCGAACTACAACAGCGAGGCCTACTGGAACGCGCAGTACGCGGCCGCGGTCACGGCGGGGCAAATCCAGTCAGGCTGGCTGTATGCGCCCGGCGGATCCACTGAGCCCTATCGATATCCGCAGCTCGTCAGCAGCGCGTGCCAGTGCGAGCCACCCATTGCGACCGTCGCGCGGGACCGCATCCCGCTCGCGAGCATCGTGGCCGACCTGTGCCGGCGCTCGGGTCTCTCCGACGACCATTTCGACGTCAGCGAACTGACTGACCTGGTGGACGGCTTCGTGGTCGCCACGATCGGAGGCGCCGACTCGTTCATCACGCCGCTGTCGCAGGCCTACTTCTTCGACTGCGCCGAGTGGGACGCGAAGATTCGCTTCGTGAAGCGCGGTGGGTCTGCGACGTTCGCGCTGACCGCGGGCGATCTGGCCGAGCGCGACGGCGACGCCATCGAGGAAACGCGCGTGCAGGAGGTGGAGCTGCTGCGCAAGACGACGGTCTCGTACGTCGACCCGGCCGCCGGCTTCACGGTCATGACGCAGGTCGGGAGCCGGCGGGCGTCGACGGTGCAGGCGCTCGGCGAGTCAGCCATCGAGATTCCGGTCGCGATGTCCGCGGCCGATGCCGCCAAGCTGGCCGACAAGCGCATCAAGGCGGCGTGGGGCGAGCCTTCGAAGTTCAAATTCGAACTGCCCTACCGCTTCAGTTACCTCACCACGACCGACATCGGGACGCTCACCGACAAGGCCGGCAACGTGCATCGCGTCCGGTTGATGGAGAGCCAGGAGGATTCCGGGAAGCTGCTGATCGAATCGTCCCAGGACGAGCAGTCCGCCTACGTCTCCAACGCCGAAGGCTTGGACCCGGATCCGCCGACGGCGAACCCGCCGGGGGTGATCGGCGGCACGGTGCTGGCGTTGCTGAACATCCCGGTGCTGCGCGACGAGGACGACCAAGTCGGCATCTACGTCGCCGCGGCCGGCCAGTTGCCGGGCTGGCGCGGCGCGGAGATCCAGGTGAGCACCGACGGCGGCGCCACCGGCGACACCTTCGCCGAGATCACAGAGGCGGCCACCATCGGGTACACGCTCAGCGCGCTGGCGGCGATCGTGGCCGATCATCCGGCTGTGCAGACCGTCGACGTCTACCTGCCCGATGCGCCCGAGTCCGTCGACTACACGACCCTGCTGCGCTACTACAACCGCGCGGTCATTGGCGACGAGATCATCCAGTACCAGACTGTGACCGACCTGGGCGGCAACGCCTACCGGCTGTCGGGCCTGCTGCGCAACCGCTACGACACCGATCCGATCGCGCACGCGAAGGGCGCGCGGTTCGTGCTGCTGGACTCGGCCGTCGTCTTCGTCCAGGCGCAGCAGTGGATGATCGGCCAGGCGCTCATGTTCCGCGCCGTGTCGTTCGGAACCTCCGCGGATGCCTACCCGTGGGAGGCCTACAGCTTCGCCACGGCGCGATCGCAGACCGAATGGAAGCCGCTGTGGGTGCGTGCGAAGGACGTCGGGTCCGACCTGCAGGTCAGCTGGATCGGGCGCGCGCGACTCGGCGTGTCGCCGAACCCGCACCACTCGCAGCACTTCCGTGGCTACCGGGTCAGCTACACCAATGGCACCGACACCGTGACGCATGACGTCACGACCACCACCGACACGCTCGTCGGGGGCGCGACGCTCCCCGGCGCCGTCCACATCACCGTCGCCGGGCTCAACGCCATCACCGGCGCCGGCCCCGCCTCCGAGGAAATCACCGCATGAGCATCACCCTCCCCACGTGGCCGCAGGGCGCGCTGCAGCCCGAGGCGCCGTTCAACGAGTCGATGAAGAAGCTTGGCGCGGTGGTGAACGCGGCCGCGGAGGCGACGACCAACACGCCGCCCACGACGACGCTGACCGACGTCGACAAGATCTGGATCATCAGCACGTCGCCGACCGGCGCATGGACTGGTCGGGCCAATCAAATCGCCCTGTGCACCGCGGCCGGCGTGTGGGAGTTCTACGCCCCGGAGACCGGCTGGCTGGCGCTGGACAAGAACACCGGCCTGATCCGGTTCTGGAACGGCAGCAGCTGGGGCGCCGTGCCGCTCGGCACGGCCGCGGTCGACCGGAACGTGGTGACGGCGCTGGCGACGAGCGGCGCCGTCAACATCGACGTCTCGACCGGCGACTACTTCACCCTGGCCCTTGCCGGCAACGTCACGTCGCTCACCTTCTCGAACCTGCCGGCGTCGGGCAAGGCCGTGTCGCTGCTGGTCCGGATCAAGCAGGACACCACGCCGCGCACGGTGGCGTGGCCGGCGTCGTTCAAGTGGGCCGAGGGGAACACCATCGCGGTGTCGACCGTCGCGGGCTCAATCGACGTCCTGGCGATCACCACGTTCGACCAGGGCACGACCTGGCAGGTCACGCTCGCGAAGGCGTTCGCATGAGCGGCATCGTTGGCCACCGCGGCATGCTGCTTAGCGCCGGCTCGGGCGGCGTCTACACGTACTGGAATCCGCTGGACAAGGCCACCGATGCTGTCCTGAGTTCTTCGAACCAGGTCGTCGGCGGCACCTCCGGGGCGACGAAATGGGTGCGCTCCGTCCTCGGCAAGTCCACGGGGAAGTGGCGGGTCCAGTTCGTCGACGTGGTGCACGCGGATACCGTTGGATTCGGGTTCGCCACTGGCTCGTCGATCGGGTCGTTCCTCGGCGCGACGAGCGCCGGCTGGGCGATGTTCGCGAATTACGGCTCGGTCGTGCGGCTCTACAACAACGGCGCGTACACGACGTTCAGCGTGACCCTGGCCACAAACGACACTGTGGACCTGCTGATCGACATCCCCGGCGGCAAGGCTTGGTGGCGGAAGAACGGCGTGGCGATCTCTGGCGACCCGGCGGCCGGCACTGGGCCCATGGCCACCTTCACCCCGGGGGCCACGATCTACATAGCCGCCGACCCGTTCGGCGCCAATGGCGCGGTTCGGTTGCGCACCAACCCCAACCACTTCGTCGGCGCGCCGGTCTCAGGCTTCACCGACGGATGGTTCTGACCGGCAGAGCTGGCTTTCTCACCCTGCGCGACCGCGGGGCCTACCATGCCCGGCATGGACCCGTCGCTGCGCCTGCCGTACACCCTGCCGCCCGACTTCGAATGGGCGAACTCGGCGCACACTGATTTTCGCGAGGCTCACATCATCGTCCTGCGCGGTCAGCGCTGGGTCGCCGTGGCCATGCCGCGCCAGCGCGCGCCAGGCTGGGAGGCCTGCACTGGCATGTACCGGCGGATCTTCAAGGTCGCCGCCTGGCAGAACCTGGAGCGCGAGGCCGAGGCCGTCCGGTGGATCGCTACCTGGGTGTGCAAGTACGAGAGGCAGATCCAACGGGAGGCTGGCGCCGGCGTCAGGCATCCCCCGGCCGCCCCTCGGTACGTGCTCGAGCGGATGAAGCACGGGCGGTGATCGTCTATAGTCGGTCCGCAAGCTCGTCGGCGCTGGTCTGGTAGTAGATCATCAGGCTGCGCAGATCCCTGTGGCCGATCACCCGAGCCAGTTCCATCACGTCGAGCTTCTTGGACAGCCGCCAGATGGCCTCCGCTCGAGAGTCGTGAAAGTGCAGGTCCCCAACTTCAGCAGCGTCCCGTGCCCTACGCCAAAGCACATCTCGAGACCGAACGTCCAAGTCGAAGACGGTCGAGCTCGACCGGTTCAGGACCCCCAGGATCTCGCGCGCTCGAGCAGACAGCGGCACCTCACGCTGGTCGCCATTCTTCGTCTGCGGCAGCACGGCTGCCTTGCCGCGTATGTCAGCCCAGCGCAAGCCCAAGATCTCGCCGGCGCGCATAGCCGTCTCGAGGGCAAAAAGGAAGGCTAGCCCGACGCGCTGGGATGCAGTCCGAGCCTCTAGGCCCTCGAGGCCGCAGGCGAGGGTGACGCGATCGATTTCGTCGGGACTAATGCGGCGCTTTCGGCTGGCCGGGGTGGCTGGCCGCTTCACATCCTTGGCCGGATTCCCGTAGAGCCAGACCCACTCCCGGCGCGCCTCCTCGAGCACAGACCGCAGCAGGTTCAGCTCACGCGCGACCGAGGCTGGAGAAACCTTGGCCAGGCGTCGCTGCTTCCAATCGGCTACGTCGCTGGCCTTCAGCACGGGCAGGCGCACCCCCGCAATCGGATCCCGCTCCATCGCCTTCAGGCGGACCTCCTCCCACTGGCGCCCCTTGTGGGTTGGGCAGACCTCTCGTGCATACCGCCGCAGCGCATCCCTGACCGTATGGTCTGGGAGTTTGGCGCCGGCGAGCTCAGCTTCGCGGGATTGCGCCCACGCAGTCGCTTCGCGCTTGGTGGGGCGGGTGACGGACTCGCGTACGCCGTTGACGTACACTTCGGCGCGCCAGGCGCCGCTGCGGGGTCGGATTGAGGCCATGAATGGAGCGTGGCGTAGATTCTGGCGTAACGGGGTTGTGGATAACTGGGTTATTCACAGGCAAACCGAGAATGCCAATTTGCCCGCGAGCCTTGATATACAAGGCTTTCATCGCAATTCCTGCGAATCCGCGGGTAAGCCAAGAATGGCCCTAGCGTCCTCTCCTGGGCACCACTACAGTAGCAACGTCAAGGCTTCCAGAGAAATTGGCGTAATCAAGGCGAGCTTCGGCTCGCCTTTTGCTTTTTCAGCTTCCCGGCGCGGTTCTGGTCCCGCCACTCGACGACCTCGCCCGCCTTCCAGGTGGCCGGCTTCCGGGTGATCCTGACCGGGAAGCCTGGCTTGCACGCGATCGTGGCCAGGAAATGTTCAGGTGTGATGCCCCAGAGCTCGGCGCATTCGGCCGCGGTCATGGCCAGTTCCTGCCACGGGATCTTCTCAGCCGCCCCCATCGCCTTTCTCCTTGTCGTAGTGCGGCGCCTCCTGCCGCAGTGTCCAGCCAACTGCGTCCTCGACACGTCGCTCGAGAAGTTGCCCCGAGAACCCCGTGCGCCCGCGGCATAGGGTTGCGACTCCATCGCGGACCGACATGACCTTGAAGATCATTCCCGACGGGGACTCCCAAACCTCTCCTATCTCAAACTTCATCGCCCCTCTCCTCGTTGGTGTTTCCACGTCGGTGGTTGCATTTGGCGTGGGAGATTGAAAGGTTGCTCATTTCGTCAGTCCCGCCCTTGGATAGTGGAAGTACGTGTTCCAGGGTTGCCCATTGACGGGGGACGTGCTTGCCACAAACAAAGCAGGACACAATGCCTGCGTTTCGCTTGGCGAGCATTCGATACACCGTCTCCCGGCGGCGCTGCATGATCGTCGCCTTTAGCATTCCTCGAAGGTGACGGCCAACAGAGCGACGGCTGTTCTTGCTGACAGGCCTCATCGCGCGCTCCCCTTCGCCGGCTCGCGGCTCGCGGTCAGGTGGCGGGACTTCATGCCGCGGCCTCGGCGTCGAGGTAGGCGCCGATCACTTCGACCGCGACTTGCGGGACGATGGCGTTGCCGTAGGCGCGCAGGCGTCCCACTCGAGCGGAAACCCCATGAGCCAGCAGACGAATGCCGGATTCAGTGGTGGGTGCGCGCCGCCGCTTTCCGTCGTGGCCGATGACCCAGCAATGGCGTGCCCACGTATCGACACCAACCCCGCCGAGTTCCCGGCCTCGTTGTTGCCGCCCTTCGCCGGCGCCAGGCTGGTCGGCGTAGGCCAAAGCGCAAGTGCTAGCACACAGTGGTCCAGCCTGTCTGTGGCTCTGGATGCTCCGCTCTTGCGCGTCAACGCGGTCTCGCTCGATCCTTTCGCCGCGCTCGCTGTCGGCGTCGGCCACAAACCACAGGCGATCCCGTCGGTGGGGCGCATCGACGGCACAAGCCGGGACAACGACACCCCTGCAGGCGTAGCCGACGCTTTCCAGGTCAGCGCGCACTCCGTCGAACCAGTTCTTGCCAACCGCCGCCGCAACCTGCTCTCCCATGAGGACAGCGGGCCGTCGGGCACGGGCGAGTCGAAAAAGGTGGGGCCACAGGTGCCGATCGTCAGCCTGCGCTTTGCCTTGGCCGGCGACCGAGAACGGCTGGCACGGCGCGGAGCCGGTCCAGAGCTCGCGGTCGTCGGGCCAGCCGGCTGCTCGAGCGGCGAGTGCCCATCCGCCGATGCCGGCGAAAAAATGACATTGCCGAAATGGTCGCAGGTCAGCGGCCTGGACATCGGTGATTGATCGCTCATCCACTTCTCCCGCGGGGATCAGGCCCGCAGCCATAAGGTTGCGCAGCCACTGCGCGGCGTAGGGGTCCCACTCGTTGTAGTAGGCCCAGGCGGTCATGCTGCGGCCTCGTCGCCGTAGACCGTCTGGTCGGTGGTCGAGTGCCGCCCTTCCGGCGTGATGTAGACCAGGTTGTAAGTCGGGTGGAAGAACCCACTGTGGCGGTTGCCGTCGAGTCGAATTCGAAGGTGCTGACCCTTGCTCCCGACGATCACGCCTTCCATCAGCTCAAGATCGCGGCCGGACATGTACTCGACGCGCATGCCGCGCTTTGCCGGGACACCGTAGGTCAGGCGGATGTAGGCCATGCTCACTCTCCACCCCCACCCGCGGCCCGCGCGGCGTCGATGGCGGCCTGCATGATCGGTGTGGGCCGGAAGCATTCGTGCGGGAACTCTCCGTAAGCCGAGCAATTGCACCCTTCGCCGCAAGGCTCGGCAACCTCGACCGGATCAAGCAGTCCGTGCTTGACGGCGGCGTCTTGCAGCATCCCGCCATCCACGTCACCGATCCAGTCTGCGTCGAGATTGAGGATTTCGACCGCGAACGCGCCAAACTTTGCAGCCGCATCCTCGCGATCCCGCGCCGCTTCCGTGGGCTGGGGCGGGGTGGTGACCGGACGATCTAGCGCCTGTTCGTGGAGAGCGATCATCGCGTTGTTGACGGTATGCGCGAATCCTGCGGCTGTAGCTTCGGGCGCACCGTGTTTCACCGCAAGTTCGTACAGCGCATCGCTCGCCCCTTGCCCTTCCGCCATGTGCATTTTGGCGCAGGCGTTGTTGAGGCCGGCACTGGTTCGGATGTTGTAATCGATCCCCTGCGCGCCCTCCGGCTGAGCCAAGGTGCGGTCGTAGGTCTCTCGCGTGACGTTGCCGACGCCGTGACAAGTCGGGCACACGTAAAACGCGCCGCGCTCGGACTGAGCGCCATCCGGCGCTGCGGCGTCCCGAGACGCTAGCCACGCCCGCCATTGCAGGTCGCAGTTTTGGCTGCCAATCGGATTGGCCGTGTAATCGAACGCGGCGCCGACGTACCAGTGTTCGAAATCACGGCGCAGCGCGTTGATGCGTTCGCTGCCGTCGTCGCGATGGAATCTCGGTGAGGGGCGGTCAGCCACGGCCCACCTCCCGCCCCAGCGCCGCCGCCAGAACTCGATGGGCCATTCTCCGCGCTTCGCCTTGCTTGAGGCTGTTGCCGCGTTCAACCCACGCCGGCTTTTCTCCAGGTTCGTCGTAAACCATGTCGGCATAGACCTCACGCGCGCCTGCCTCCACCATCGCCTCATCGACCTCCACCGCCGGCGCAGCCTTCTTCCCGCAGGTGTAGCAGTCATATGGCCCGGTGCCGTCAGTAGCCCACACGCCATCTTTTTCGCAGGACGGACACTCAGCGGCGGGCGCGGCGGCGAGCATGGCGTCATGTAGCTCCTGAGCGGTCTGATAAGCACCTGAGTCATTTCCGTAAACGGCCTCAATCTCAGGCGTAACCGTCCTCGGCACCACCACCCACCCCTCAGCAGTCAACCCCTGGTTGACGACTGGCGATTGGGTGAGGAGGCACTCGAGTTCGTCGGCTATGTGCTCGGCGGCAGCTTCTGTGAAGTTGTTGGGGCCGGTGATCCACTTGCCGTCTGGAGCATGGATTCGCAGAACGCTACGGATCGAAGCGAACACCAGCTCCCGCAGTTCGTTGTGGGTCATGACGTCACCTCGCGTCCATTCTCATCAATAACGATCTCGCCAAAGACATCGCCAAGATCGAGACTTTGGGAGCAGTGGTAGCAGAGATGTGCCTTAGCTTTGTCAGCGGCAAGCTCTCGTGCCTGCTCGGCGTCGTCGGCTTCAACCTCAATTGTTTCGCAAGCGTCGTACTGGAGAATCACTTGAAACTTAGCCATTGCCTTCATCCCCTTGCGCGTTGAGGGCGGCGCGACTGTCGCGCTCTAGTTTGATAGCTGAATCCACGGCCTCGCGCAGAGTTATTCCACATGCGCGGTATGGCGGAAGATCGTGGCTGATTGAAATATCGCCATCTCCAGGCGCGTCAATAATCATTCCGATGTGAATATCCCCGGCTCGCGTCAGCCAGTTCATCCGATTAGCGTCCTCCCGCAACCTCTCCACCTCCGAGCGCAGGGCGTCGTAGTCGGTGAAGAGGACGAAATCACCGCTCGGCGACTCTTCGACGAAGCCGTGCCGGCACTCGCAGCCGTAGTCGTCGGTCCGCTCGCCGGTAAAGAGGTGGTAGCGCGCAACCGGCCGCGCGTCGTGCGGGGTGGTCATGGGCGGGTCTCCTTCTTCGCTTCTTGGATTGCCCACTTGACATAGGCGACAGGCGAGTCACCTCCGTCTGCTTGAACATCAAGCAGCTTTGCGAGGTTGGCTGCGAATTCGTTGGAGTTGATGCCGATGCCGTCACGGCGGGCTCGGCTACGACCTGCGTCGAAACCCTCCCGCCACGAAATGACGCTGGTGGCTGCCAAGAACATGCAGACGATTGACAGAAAGATGACCATCACTCACCTCCCACAGCAGCAGGAGGGGCGGGGAGGGGCATGAAGCGATTGCCGATAACGTCGTCCAGGCTCCAAGGGCAGATGAACTTGCGCGTCTCGGCACGGGTCATGTTGTCGGTTACGAGCGCCCAGTAGGCAACACGAGGTCCATCCTCGCTATCGATAAGGATGTGCTCGCCATCCCTCGGCGCCTCCTCAATCGGCCGCCACATCGAAGCCAGCGCGGCGGTTAGGGCGGCGTGCATCGCGGGATATTCCGCCATGTCATCGCCGGCCCTGGCTTCGTCGTATGCGTTGCACGCGCGCTTCGTAATATCTTCAGTGACAAACACGCTCGTTCTCCTTTTTGTCGAGGCACGCGATTGCCTCTTGGATTTCGACCGGGCCGATATCGCTTGGCTCATCGCAGTCCTTGAGCGCCTTCGCCAGCGTTATGGCCAGATCTCCCCACTGCGATTGCGACAACTGGTCGCCTCGCGCCTGAGCCTCTGCGGCATACAGCGCGCACTTTGCAAAAGCCGCCTCTAGGTGCTGCTTATTCACGCTGCCTTCCTCATGGCACTACGCAGCCACTCGGGCGCGCTGTTGTTAACGAATTGCGGAGCCGCGGATGGCTCGGCCGCGCCCCATTCGTACTCGGTGATCCGAGGCCACTTGTCAGTCTCGTCCGTCGTAATGCCGCTCGGTGTCGGCAGGCTGTAGGCGCGCTCAAGCGCCTCTTCGACAGTTCGCGGGATGCCACCCTCAGCATCGCGCTCTTGCCACCAGCGCATAGCGCTTGCCCGCGCATTGCCCTGGTGCTCCAGGCACACGAAGTCCGTGAACCGGCGCAGGCCGCATTGGTAGATGGCGCGCAAGTGGTCGGGCTTGCCTTGCTTGCCCTTGCCGCGCTCATACTTCACTGAATGCACGGCGTGCTTCGTGATCTTCCGCGGCTGATCGGCGCTCAGTACGGGCGCATCCACCGGGCGATCCAAGTGCGATGGGTCAGCGCTGCCAAACTTGAAGCCGCATTCGCACTCACGAATACCGAGAGCCAGGACCGCATTGCATCGCGGGCACTCCTTGACGCGAGCCGTATCGACCGTGGCCGCCTTACCCGGCCTGGCCGAGCGCACGCGGATCGCGTCGACGGGTCCGTGCTCCAAAATGTTGCCGGCGTAGTCGAGAACAAGGCAGTCGTTCTTTCCGTCTGCGAGACGAAATCCACGGCCGACTTGCTGGTAGTACAGGCCCGGGCTCTTGGTCGGCCGAAGCATGGCCACACAGTCGATGTGCGGTGCATCGAAGCCCTCGGACAGCACGTTGACGTTGACCATCCAACGGAGTAGGCCCCTCTGGTAGGCCTCAATTGCCGCCTTGCGCGCGGCCTTCTTGGTGCCGCGGTGGATCACCTCGCCTAGCTCTCCACGAGCGCGCAGCTCTTCCAAGACCGCCTCTGCGTGAGCCACGTCAGCACAGAACACGATCCCAGCTCGGCGTCCCGCAGCGCGAGACAGAAGATCGGCGACGGTGCGCGAGACCAAGTCATCGGCTCGCATGGCCGCCGACAGCTCGCGCTCGACGTACTCTCCTCCGCGGGTGTGCACCGCGGACAGGTCGGCGCGGATCAGGCCGCCAGGCGTGACCAGCCGGCTGAGATAGCCGTCGGCGATCAAGTCTCCGACGCGGGCCTCGTATGCGATCTCGCTCAGGATATGGTCGGGGCCGCACACCGGCACCGCAGCCCCTTGGAGCCGGTATGGAGTCGCGGTCAGGCCAATCACGCGAAGGTGCGGATTGAAGCGGCGGCAAGCGGCAATGAAGTCGCGATACATGCCCTCGCCATCGAGCGGGATGCGATGCGCTTCGTCGACCAGCAGCAAGTCGAAGCGGCCCAGCTCGTGTGCTCGGTTCGCGACGGACTGGATCTGGCAAAACAGGATCTTCTCGAACCGATCACGTTTGCGCAGCCCGGCCGCATAGATCCCCATCGGGGCTTCGGGCCAATACGAGCGCAGCTTGTCAGCGTTTTGGGCGACCAGCTCCTGGACGTGGGCCAGGATGCCCACGCGACCCTGCCACTGCTGCACAGCCTCGGACGCGATGGCGGCCATGAGCGGCGACTTGCCGGCGCCAGTGGGCAGTACGAGAGCCGGATTGCCGTCGGCCACGCGGAGATAGTCCCAGAGGCAGTCCAGGGCCATCTGTTGATAGGGGCGAAGTCGGATGGTCACGCCGCCACCTTGCTCTTGCGGCCTGCGTAGACACGCTTCCGCGCTTTCGCCCGCGGACCAAGCCCGCGCTCCGCGACTGCGACGTGCAGATCCTCCTGAATCATCCGCCACAGCTGGAATTTCCCCGGCCCGACGCTGTAGACGCCCACCAGGTCCTCGTCCAGCACGTGGCCGACGCTCTCCAGTGTTGCGACACCATCTGGCGTTACGCATAGAGCGCGCGTCTTGCCGGCGCCAACGATCTCGTGCGAGGCCTTGTCTGCGATCTGACTGATGGTCTGCTTACCCAGTCGGCCGACGATGATTTCGATGCTCATGCGGCTTCCTCGAAGGTCTCGGATTCGCGATCGACGATCACGCCGGCGTACTCGGCGCGGATGCGTTGGAACTCGACGTCGCGGAGCAGGGCAGGCGTGCTTGCGGCCAGCTCCTTGGAGGTGAAGCTGTTGATCCCCCAGGGGCCGTTGCGAAACACGTAGCCATCCGCGGCGCGGTACTCGACCCAGCCCTCGGCCTCGCTGGCGTCGACGGCTTCGCCCCAGCGGCTCAAAAGGGCCGGGATGTAACGATGCTCTCCACACCCCTCGCGCTGCGCGTCCAACGGAATGTCGGCGCCGTACTTGGCGCAGCTCCAGCGGCCGTCGCCGTCCCGCTCAGGCGTGGCGTGAAGGCAGGCGCGGCAGGAAGGCTTCGGCAGAAGAACGCCGTGGCAAGTGTCGTAGAAGGAGCAACGCCCCTTGCACTGCCACCATGCGGGGTCTTCGCTCAGCCGCGTGAGCGGCTCCGGCGAGAAGATGACGCGGTCAGCCCGGTCCAGCAGGCGTTGGCTCGCGGTTTCGTCGTGACGAATTCGCTCGCCATAGATCTGGTCGTCATTCTTGTTGACGCTCAGCAGCAAGGTCCGCTCAAGGGATGCAAGCCGCATCTCAACTTGGTTCTGGGCCCAATAGCCCGGCTCAGCCTTCTTTGCCCCGCTCTTGTGGAGCGCCTTCCACTTGTCGTCTTTGGCGGTCTTATAGCTTAGGTTGTGCCAGGTCTTCGGCGCCTCAAAGACGCCAAGAGCAACACCGTCGATTTTTGCGACGAAGTGGCCACTGCAGGCTGTGAACGTGAATTGCTCACCAGTTCCAGGATCGAGGTCGATGACCTGGAGTCCAGCGCCACGAAGTTCCTCGGTGAAGACGGCTTCCTCGCGATGCCCCCGGTTGAACAGCCGCCTCATGCGGCCATCGAAGCGTGGGCCATTGCCGGTAAAGCACCAGCGGAAGCTGTACCAAAGCTCCCGATCACACGGCCGCCCAATCTGTGACGCGCCAAGCCGCCGGCTTAAGCGCTCGAGCTTGCCCTCCCACCACGAGTAGATCGCGGTGACTGTCGGCGATTGGGTGACGGATTGGGGGAGGGTGGCCATGATGGTCTCTAGGAGGTGAGGCGGGCGGCGTGCCGTCGCGTTTAAGACGGCTCCGCTTCATCGGCGATTAGTCGGCCTGATACCGATGCCGACCGCCTCATTGAAAGTGCCGGTACGTCGTTACGCTGCCGGCTCAGCGCGGAGGTGCGCGCGACGCTCGCGTGTACGATCAGGCGGCCTTGTTGCGGAGCCAGGGGGCGTTGTCAGAAGGGGCAGGCGTCGGGCTGGGCGTGCTGCTCGCCGACGGATTGACGTTTCCCGAGCCAACTTCCGGCTTGCGCCACGACTTGACCTCGTTGGTATCGCGGTCGCGCTTCTGGCCCTTCTTGGAGCCGTAGATGATCTCACTGCCAGCCGGGTAGAACTCGACCCGGATCATGTGCGGCTTGTTGTGCAACTCCTGAGAGTCACGCGGATTGGCGACGCCGGTAGCTTCGCGGATCGACGCGAACTGGCGGTTCGCGATCTCGACTGTCTTCTCGTTCGGGTTGTCAAGGTTGAGGCGGATCCAGAGCTTCCGGCCCTTGTATTCGCCCTCCATGATTTCCTCGACGAGCTCCAGGTAGTGCCCGGTGTTGCCGCTGGTGGGCTTCATGTCCGACTCGACGATGCGCGCCAGATAGTCGGCGGTCGGAATGGGGGCGAAGTCCTGCTGGGCTTCGGCGTTCGGATCGTAGGCGCCGGTCAGATTGGCCATTGCTGTTCTCTCGTTAGTAGTGCGGGGTAGGAGGGGCTAGGCTGTTGAATGTCGCGCCAGGCGGTGCCATACCAGGTCGCCGCTTCGCCCCGTAGATCAAGCCGCCTGCGCGGCCGGGTGCATCGCATCCATCAGTGCCGGCCACGACAGGTCCAGCACGTCCGGAAGCCCGTAGCGGTTGCCGGCGATGAAGCTCGGCTTTGCGTTGCAGTGCATAACGCGACCGCCTGTGCCGACGGCGCGAGCGCGCTTCTTGTTGAAACCAACGTCTTCCTTCTTGATCGCGACCTCGTCGGCGGCGTACAGGATCGCGTCAGCCCACTCGACGATCAGGCCGAGCGCGCCCTTCTGCATCTTCAGCTCGTAGCGGTCGTAGGCCTCGCTGTCCGGCGCCTCGAAGCGCTTGACGGCGCTGTGTGCGATCAGAACGATCGCCATGCCGCGGTTCATGCGGAGCTCGTTGCATCCGGCCAGGAATTCGCGCCAAACGGCGTTCGCCTCGATGTAGCCCTTGCCGTAGCCGGGCGCCTCGATGTTGGCCCAGCCGTTACGACGACAGGCGTAGTCCCAGATCATCGGTTCGAGCCAGTCAGTCGAGTCCACCACCGCAGTCCCGTAGTCGTGCTCCTGGTCGCGCAGAGCGGTCAGCGCCTGCTGCACTTCCTCGTAGGTCTTGAGCGGGGAGCCGCCGTTGAAGGCGTCGACCTCGATGCCGCTCAGGCCGTCCTCCAGGGGGATGAAGATCGGCTTGTAAGCGCCGGCGGCGAAGGTGGACTTGCCGACTTTCTGCGCGCCGTGGATGACCACCCGCGGGGGCAGGGCGTTGCGGGTGGTGCGGGAGATGCTGGAGAGGGAGATGGCCATGGTGGTCTCAGGTCTTGTATCGCGTGGTTAGTGCGGCGGCCGAAGCTATAGGGGCAAGGTTGCGAAGATGACAGCACTTGCACCAAAGCTCTGCAGTGGAAATGTCCACTTCGGGAGTCGTAATCGAACCAGTGAACTTGATGTTTCGTACTACCCATGGACCGTCGTTGCGTCCACAGAAGAAGCACTTCCCAAGTTCCGTAACGCTCCTGAGTGCCGCCTTGTAGCTAGACTGGCCCAGGTAGTCTTTACGAACTCCAGAGATCTGCTCCAGGGGCTTTCCACGCTTTCGAATAGATTGGCAATGCTTAGAGCAGGTGCTGTGTTTTCTTACATCAGACGGCTTGTGAATCATCATGGATCCACAAACAACGCACCAATGTTCAATCTCTATTTTCTTGGATTCCCAAGAGCACGCATTAGAGCAATAGCTGCATTTGTACAGCTTTATTTGCGAGGGGAATCGGCGAAATTTCGTGAAGCAGATTGGACAGGTAAGGGTTACGGTGCCTCGTCCATACCCGTTTGATACGCGCTTAGTCAGTGACGTTAGTTCTCTCGAAAGGCCATGCCTTGGTGGAGTGCACTTGGACAACAGCCCAGCGCGGCGTTCTTTCACGCCGCCCTCCGCAACTCGATCCCCTCGACCGTGATCGACGCCTTGCCCGGCTTGGCCGTGACGGCTTCGGCGGCAATGGCGTAAAGCTCCGGCTCGTTGTCGCGCAGGTACTTCAGTCCGGCGGTGACGACCTCGCCCTTGTAGCGGAAGGCCTTGTCGAAGATCTCGGCGCTCAGCCGAGCGCGCACCGCATTCAGCGCCGCCTGGTCGACCGTGCGGTTGACGACTCCCGTCACCACGACCTTGTAGCAGTTGCCTCGGTGCATCTCGCTGCCTTCGTCTTTGCTGCCGACGAGGGCTAGCACCTTGCGCTCTGCGTCGAGACGCGCGGCCTGGGCCTGCGCTTCTGCGATCTTGGCGGCTTCAAGTTCGCGAGCGGCGATGTCCAATTCGGTGTCCATGTCAGAATCCGTCGGAGAGTTGGTCGTAGGTGAGGCCGGCCACTTCGTCAGCGGGCGGCGGTGATTGCTCGGCGGCGTAGGCGGCAGCCTTGTGCGGCCACGGGTACGCGTTGCCGATCAGTGGCGGCCGGAAGGCGCGGAAGGCAGCTACACGTTCTTCGTTGCTTGGCGTGTGGGTCAGAACTCGCCCGCGGCGAACACGCTGCAGCGAAAGGAAAGTGAGATTCATAAGCCCTCCACCATCGCGAATGCGATCAGCAAGCCCGCTCCGATCACTGCGCCCGCAACAATGCAGAAGGCGACCAACCCGATCAGCTCGCCAGAAGTCAGCGTGTACATCAGGCCGCCTCCGGGCTTTCTGCAGAAAGACGCCGTACCTCGGCGACCATCCGCGCACGGACTGCGCCGGCGGAGCGCCCGCAGAGCACCAAGCGATGTGCTTTGCTGGCCAACTGGATTACGGTCTCGTCATCCAGGCGGTAGCGGCGAGCAGCGAGCGCGGTGACGAGCCCCGCGGCCTCTGCGCGCTTCTTGCGGGCATGAATGATCGGGATGACGGTTCCCATGACTAGACTCCTGTGGATTCGTCGTCGCGGGTGAAATCCGAGCGATCCTCGGGGACCTCGACGACAGGAAAGAGGGGATGCGGAGAGACGGGGCGGGCGATGTCACGGAACAACGCCGGAGAGCCGAAGATTGCGGCCGCGTCATCGCCGAGCTGCTTCATGATCGGGTTCACGCAGCAAGCTCCTGAACGATCGCGCTCTCGGGAAGCTCTGGAAGTCCCAGGTCCAGCGCTGCAACTGCGCGCGCGAGTTCTTCGTTTGCTGCTTCGACTTCGCGCTGCACGACTACGATGACCAGGTAGCGTTTCATGCGGCTTGCCTCCATCCGAAAGGCAGTTGCGGTGTGTAGCGGGGCAGGGAAGCGGGAGCCATGGCTCGGCAGCGAAGGCGTTTGTAGGCGGCCATGGCATGGCGACCGAGGAAGCAGCGGTAGTCGTTTGACGGATCGCGCAGCAGGCTGCGGGCGTCGTTGCGCTGTTGGCGCAACTGTTCGAGGATGTCTATGCGGCTCACTTCGCACCCCCGACGCGGGCGAGGGCGGCGTGCAGCCGAGCGGCTTCCCGTCGCCTGCGCTCGTTGTACTGCACGCTGAATTCGGTCTCAGGGTCGTGATACTCGCCCCTGCGGAATGCCGTCGCCGCCTCGATCAGCTCGGCCACGGCGGCAATGACGCCGTCCAACTCAGCACACCAGTCGCAGCCAAGAATTCCGCAGTCCGCGCGATGCTTTCGCAGCACCCCCAGCACATCCACAGTGGGCTCAGACATGGCGGCGGGCCTCGCGGACGGAGAGCAGCGCGGCGACGTGCTGCTGCGTCTCGCTCGACTGCATGGAGAAGAACGAAGACCGCAGCCAGCCTTGTGCGCGGCGCATTACGGTCTCTGCGCGACGGCGCTCGTCCCAGCCAAGTTCGGCGGGGAGATTGCAGGCCTTGCAGGACTCCACCAGCGCGGCGAAGTCTTCCCGCGTGGTTACGGCCAGCACATCCACGGCCCCGGCGCTCACGGCGCCTGCGTTCTTCGTCTCGTCCAGATTCGCGTTCGGGTTCATCGTTCGGCTCCGGGACCAGCGCGGGGCTGGTGTGGGCTAAGAATTACCGAACAGTGATGTTTTTGACAATACCAAAAGGTAAGCTCCCCGACGAACGGTAGTCAGAAGTTATGGATAGCGGGGCGGCCTGGCCTCAATTGGCCTATCCGTATGCCTTTAGACGTATGTCCCCACAACGGGGGAAGCGCTAAGCTGCGCTTGGAGATCTCATGTACGGATACGGCAGGTACGGACAGTACACGTACTGGCAGTCAGTTCTGCGGCTCATTGGGCACCTGGTCGGCACCGCGGTAATCTTTGCATCATTCCTGGCACTGGCGTGGCTGGTGGCAGTGTTCGTACACTGGTTGCACGCGCTTCATCCGTTCCCAGAAGAAATCTACACGATCGTTACGAAGGTTGAGCTAGTGTTGCTCTACGTCGACATCGGACTCTGCGGATTCGTGTTGGTGACGGGAGCTTGGCGGTTTGTCAGGGAAGTGACTCACGGGAGATAGGCATGAACGAAATCACTCGACCGCTCGCCGAAGGCTTTACGGATAGCTTGGTTCTTGCTCGCGCGGTACTTGCAGCCGTCATTGGCGGCGCTGCACGCGTTGCTATCCGCTTGGTTGTTGAATTTGCAAATCACGAGCCGTTACAGGTCGGGCCAAACGACTTCAGACGAACAAGCGCATCCCCAGATGAAAAAGCCCCGCACTAGCGGGGCTTTTTTGTGGGGCCGATTTAACCTAGTTGACCTCTTTGCAGCTCTGCCCCTGGCATTGAATGATCAGAGACCTGCCTGTAGATGAGCAACTTGCACGGTAGACGTTGCCGCTCACCATCGACACGCCATTGCTTGCGCATCCTCGTTCAGCAGCATAGCGAAGCGCTGCTTCATATCCCGCCGCAGGTGAAGCAGGTGCAGCCGTTGCGGCAGCTGTCGATGATCCAATAGGGCTGACGTCGTTGTATCTGATCGCCTCGCCCTCAACTGTAATAAGTCTTCGTCCATCGTTAGCCTGCGACGACCTAACGATTACCGCGTCAGCTCCAACCTGCGCTCCCGCAGCCTGGAGCTGCGGTATAGCGTCTGAAGTTGTTGGGTCTACAAAGCCAGGCTTGTACTTCCTAGCAGAAACAATTCCGACACTCGTATAAGGTCTGGCTGGCGGGGCAAACAAGACATCAACCACGCCGGATCTGCTACCGGGCGCTGCGTTGGTTGTAGGTGTTACTTGGTAGGTCGTGCAGGCTGTCAGCAAGAGCGACAGGCAGGATGCTGCAGTGAATCTTCGGACCATCATCATCTCCTTGATTTAGGTAACTGGTCTTCTAGAAGTTGCTATACCGACTTCATACCCAGCACCGATACCACCCTGCCGCCTACGAATAGCTCCGATCGGTCGACCTTGTAGGCAGGGTAGTCCACATTGGCGCTGACCACATACAGGCCATCGCCGCGCATCTGAAGCATCTTGATCAGGGTCTCGCCACCGACATTGATGACGTAGACCGCATCGCCGACGAAGGCGTGAACCTCCGTGTCTACCATGCAAACGTCGCCGTTGTCGATCATTGGCCGCATGGACGGCCCTCGGCCAGTCAAAAGCTTGATACGGCCTGGCCGAGGAAGGAAGCCAAGCTTCCGCCTGACCTCCCAGCCAGCAATATCGACCTCCCGGATGACTTCCGGATAGTCAGAGTTCTCGACCCCATCCCCCATGCCGGCCGCTCCGTCTAGCAGTTGGAAGCGAACGTAGTCTCGGGCAGTCTCGCTAGATGTGACGCGTGTCGCCTTTGGTCGGTCAGCGATAGCGCCATCCGGGGCGGAGAGGTAACCGGGCGGCATGCCTGTAGCGGCTTCTAGGCTCGCAGCGCGCTTTTCACCAAACGACTTAGTGCGCAGAAGACCAGAGATCTCGCCCTGATTTAGGCCGTATGCACGGATGAAGTCAGCTTTCCGGCCCCGAAAATGGGTGTCAATCCACGCCTTCAGGCGTCTCCTCCTCAAGGCGACTTCAGGTCGGTCATCTGCGCTCATACGCGCAGCATCCATTACCGCGCGACGGTTTACCAAACGGGGTTGACTTGACATTACCATGTGGTAATTTTCGAGTCATGAGTGAACTCAGAAGCTACTTGGCTAGCCTCGATCCTGCCGAAAAGGCCGCCTTCGCCCTGAGGGCTGGGACCACGTTGGGCTACCTGCGCAAGGCTCTTAGCACTGGCCAGCGCTTTGGCGGCGCGCTTGCGCGGCGGCTCGACGAGGAGAGCGCCGGAGAAGTCTCCCGCCACGACCTGCGCCCCGACATTTTCGGCCCCACCCCCACGGAGACCAGCGATGGGCGGTGACACCTTCACTCGCCTGATAGGGCGAATCCAACAATTCCTTCCTTCTTGTCGTATTCGTTCACGACGAGCACCGCCGTGTGCGGAAAACAAAGGGAGAGATGAGTTTTTCCAGTACGTGTGTCTAGAGGACCGCGCACCGCTCGAAAGAAGTAGTGATGGCTCATATCGATCTCTGCGCAATCCAGGATCGGATTGCCAGCACTCAGGCCGTCGTGGTCCTTCGCAAGAAGGGACCTGCCGATGAACGAGCTCGCATCCACAATCACGATGTACCGCATGGCTGCCTCCGTTTTCCGGGCCAATCGCCCGTGGGCAGCCTACCGCCACGTGGCCACGCCCAGCCGTGCGCAACGCCTCCAAAACCAACGCTGCCAACACCTCAACGCGCCTGCTAGCAAAACGATCTGACATCAAGCCTGTCCTTCGGGATGGGCTTTTTTTGTACCCCCAGGAGCTTGTCCGACGCAGTCCGACTTACTCGGACGAGGTCGGAAACGGACGAACCATGACCACGAACGACTCTTTCATTCCTGTCTTTGTTGATGACCTGAACGACGCGATCCGAGCGACGGTGAACGCGCTCGGCGGCATGAAATCCATCGGCTCGGAGCTCAAGCCTGAGAAATCGGCGATGGATGCCGGCCGCTGGATGGCGGACTGCTTGAACCCGGAAAAGCGGGATCGGCTGACGCCGGACCAGCTGTCCTTTATCCGGCGCAAGGCGCGAGCCGCGGGTGTGCACATCCTCGCGGCCTACGAGATGCACGAGGCGGGCTATCAGCCGCCTGTGGCGATCGAACCGGAGGACGAGCGGGCGAAGTTGCAGCGTCAGTTCATCGAACAAAGCAAGCGGATGGAACAGTTGTTTGCCCAACTTCAACGGATGTAGGGGTAGCGATGAAAAAGCTCGATCCCACGCTTACCGGCCAGATCAAGGGCGACACGCTTGGCGCTCGAATGCTGGCCTCTCGAACCAATGCGCGCATGACGCAGAAAGTCGCGGCCATGCGTATCGGCATATCCCCCGGCCAGCTCGGCCGAATCGAACGCGGCGCGGTCGGCATGGTCAACGACCCGCACACGCTCGTCTGGGCGTCGCGCGCCTATGGCGTTTCGGACGTGTGGCTGTACGCCGGCGCAACTGCCGGCGCGCATCTTGTGCCGGACTGGTACGAGGCGCCTGACATGGAGAAGGCGGCATGAATGTGAAAGCTAGCGCTCTTTTGGAGCTGAATTACAACGAGTGCATCCGCGAGATCGAGCGAGCGAGAGACCTCGACGACATCAGCTATTCCACCCACGAGACCGCGATGGAGGCGATGCGACACACCCTGCGCCTGTGCGATGCGGTCGAGCGGATGCTGGATGCGCGCAGCGGCGGTGCGCAAGAGCAAGCGGCTGCCGCCGACTTCGCTGAAGCAGCGTTGAGGCGGGCGAAGGAGGGGCGGTAATGACTCCGGATCAAGCACGTCGCCTGCAAGGGCTAATCAATGTGCAAGCCGAAGCCGAGCGCGAGTATGTGCGAGCCAAGCTTCGTTATTCGTCAACAGGTCGCAAGGATGGCTGGTCGAAGCGCCTGAAGGATGCGCGAGCCGCGGTCAAGAGCTTCATCGCCGAGCTGGATGGCGAAACGATGGTCGCCCAGGCCCAGCAGGTTCGACACTCGCGGGATGCGGGCGCAAATGAAGAACGTCAAGCCAACGCCCACCTAATCGCCGCGGCGCCGGAGTTGTATGCGGCGCTGGCGTGGTACGTCGAGAACGACGATACGAACGAAGAGCCTGAAAACGGCTTTTGGCTGGATGGGCGTGACCGCGCCAAAGCCGCCCTCGCCAAAGCCCGGGGTCAGGCCAATGGCTAAGAAGCTCCTCGCCCTCCAAATCCAGGGCCAAAGCCACCCCTGGCACTTCGAGTTCTACGGCGATCCATCGCACATCTCAGACTGGCGCGCTGACGGCCTGGTCGTCGAGGAGGTCGAGAACACCGTGCCTGAGTCGCTGCCGGGCTTCATCCCCTCGCGACTGTGGGCCTTCGCGCAGGACATCTTCAACTTCCGCAGTCCGTGGAGCCCCTAATGGCTAAGTTCTTCGTAGGCCAGCGAATCAAGAAGACACGCGGCGTCGCGGGCATCGGCGTAACCGGTCGGTTGATTTCTTTCAATGCCAGCGAAGACTACGACGCCACTGCAGAGCTCGACAGCGGTGTCACCAACCAGTCAGGAGAGCCCATCCCGCCGGGGCATGAGGTGTGGATCCACCTTGAGCAGTGGGAGCCCATCATCCCCGAGGGCGCACAGCCTGGCGAGTGCAGCTTTCAAGAACTGATGGACCACCTGCGCTCCACGACTCCCGAGTCCGCATGACCCTCCACGCCGGCATCTGCAAAGCCACCGGCAAGCGCATCTACAAGCGCTATCAAGACGCGGCCAAAGTTGTCGGTCGTGCTGCGCACAGCACCAACGCGCTCGTCCCCGTCTCGTTCTACCGCTGCAAACACTGCAATCGCTGGCATCTGACCAGCATGACCCAGCTTGAGTACCAAGTGCGCCGAATCGTCCAGGAGGCTGCGTGAGTTCAGCAGAGAAATTGCGGCAGCCAGACCTTAAGGAAGCCGAGCGCTTCCTGACACTGCTCGATGAGGAGGCCGACGGCTTCTGCTTTCGTGTGTTCGATGACTTGGAAGGCCGCAAGGATCCCAAGCGCGCCCGTAAGCTCAACGGTGAGCTGTCCGCCCTCGGCAGCATCCTTGCGCGCTCCAACACCGATGACTGCGGCGTGTTCGTGGCCATCAACCACGGCGGGCAGGACGCCGCGCACATCAAGCGCGTGCGCGCGATCTGGGCGGACACCGACGGCGCGCCGCTTGCGCCGCTACTCAACTGCGGCTTGGAGCCGCACCTGGTCGTGCAGACCAGCCCGAACAAGTACCACGTGTACTGGCTTGTCGACGGGCTGCCACTCGATCAGTTCGCCGACATCCAGCGCGCGATCGCTGCTCGCTTCGGTACTGACCCCAGCGTCAACGACCTGCCGCGGGTCATGCGCCTGCCGGGATTTTGGCACTGCAAGGGCGAGCCGTTTCAGGTGTGCATCGTGCAAGCGTCTGAGGCGCAGCCCTACAGCGCCGCTCAAGCGCTGGAGCACTTCCCGCCGGCAGCCACCCCCGAGCCCGCCCCGAGTAGCCCAACACTCGGCAACGTCGTCGAGATCAACCGCCACGCGTCCATCCTCAAAGAGACGAGGTTCCTGGCCCAAGACGTCGCCCAGGGCCACCTGACCTATGACGAAGCCCTGCGCACGATGCGCGACCGCGTGGCTCAGGGGCGCTACAGCCGCGTCATCCCCGACGACGAGATCGTGCGCGCGCTCGACGGTGCCATCCGCAAGGCAGACCGGCCTGCGACGCCTACGAAGCCTCAGGACCCGTATTGGGGCTTCCGTTTCGCAAACGACATGGTGGCGAACCTTGGCCCTACGCGGTGGCTGGTGCAGAAGCTGATCCCCGAGGACTGCACCGGCGTGCTGTACGGCCCATCAGGCTCGCTTAAGAGCTTCGTCTTCATCGATGTCGCCCTCAGCATCGCCACCGGCCGGGACTGGCAGGGCAAGCCCACCAAGGCCCGCACAGTGTTCTATCTGGCCGGCGAGGGCGAGCAGGGGTTCGCCAAGCGCGTTGCCGCATGGTGCGCGCACAACGCTACACCAGCGCCCAGCACGTTCGCCTTCCGCCAGATCCCGCGGCTGCAGGATGCCGATGACCTTGAGCGCCTGGTGGATACGATCCGCGCGATCGAGGCTGAGCGGGGGCAGGCGGGACTGATCGTGATCGACACCCTGTTCACCGCCCTCGACGGCGGCGACGAGAACAGCGGCAAGGACATGGGCCAGATGATCGCGGCCATGAAGCGGTTGCGCCTGGAGTTCGGGGCCGCGTGCTTTGCCGTGCACCACACCGGCAAAGTGGGCGAGACCGCCCGGGGGCATTCAAGCCTGCCCTCCGGCATGGACGTGATGATCTACGCCAAGCCCGGCCCGACGCCGCTCACCGTCGAGATCACCAACCCCAAGCAAAAGGACGGCGCTGAGCACCCGTCGATGCTCCTGCAGGCGCTTACGCATGAGCTCCCGATCATAGGCGAGGACGGGCAGAGGGAAACAAGCCTGGTGCTGTCCAACCCGGCGGCCGCGGTCCTCGACGCCTACAAGGTGAAGACGAAGTTGACGGAGGAGGCGGTAGTCAAAGCGTCGGCTTCTGCGGATGCACGGGATCAGGCTGAAGACCGGATCAAGAAACACGCTCTGGACCGCATGGGTGAGGGCGTTGACCTGAGAACACTAGAGCGTGAGGTCGAGCTCCTCGCACAAAGCTTGGGCTTCCCAAACCTTGCCCGAGGGCGCTCAACCTTATCCACCTGGAAGCGCGAGGCGGGCTTGTGACCCCCTATTCAGGCTGTGGATAAGTGCCCCCCCCCTTTTCTGTGGATAAGTGGCGATTGGACAAACTTAAAGTTGATTCTTAGGAGTGCGTCAAATGGTTGATTTTAAAGGCGTCCAGTTTGTCCAGTTTGTCCAAAACACCATTTTTGGACAGTTTGGACAGCCCTTGTCCAGTCTGTCCAGTTTGTCCAGCTCCCCTATAAGGGGAGCGGACTTTGGACAGCTGAGACGGGCCTCGCTTTGGACGCGCTGGACGGCCCAATGAAGACCCCACCTGAACAGGCAGAGGCCGAGATGCTGATGCGAGCGATCCGCGGGGCGGAGCACATCCACCCCGAGCTACGCCTGCTGCATGCGATCCCCAACGGCGGCCTGCGCTCGCGCAAGACCGCGGCCGACCTCAAAGCCGGCGGCGTCAAGGCGGGCGTGCCGGACTACTGCCTGCCCGTGCCGCGCGGTGCCCACCACGGGCTGTACATCGAGCTCAAGCGGCTCCGCGACGGACGCCTATCGCCCGAGCAGGCCTGGTGGCTAGCCTCGCTCGAAGAGCAGGGCTACCGCGCGATCGTCTGCCGCGGATGGCAAGAGGCCTTCGCGGCCATCAAGGACTACCTGGCACTGGATGCCGTCAACGAACTGGAGCAAGCGGCATGAACGAGTGGGCAGTGGTGATTGCGCTGGCTGCAGTGGTCGGCGGCGCATGGCTGACGCGGTGGATGTATCAGGCAGGCTTTCGGGCTGGGTGCATCTACGTAGCCGCGAAGGTGCAGGGCTGGATCGACGAGGCGCCGAAGGGAGGGGAGGGCGAATGACGCAGACCTTCGAGCGTGGCTCACGGCCGAGCTTCCGCGAGCGCGTCTATGCGCTGGCCGGCCATTCGACCTGGCGTGAGCCAGCGCAGGGCTCAAGCGCTCAGCGGCCCATCCCGACCGATCACCTGATCGCAGCGGCACTGGCGTTCGGGCGCGACGGCAAGGACGACATCGGGCCGGACATCGCGTTCGACATGGCGACGGGGAGAATGGGGCATCACCAGCGTGTCTGTGCGGCGCTGGGAGCCGCCCTGGCGGGCGCGCGCTCACGCGTGGTAGCGCGCAATCGCCCGTACATCGCGGTCGCCGCATGGGCGGGCTACTGCGCCGTGCTGGGGCAGGGCGTGCCGCCTAGACCGGATGGGTGCAACGAGCAGGACTGGGGTGATTTGGTGGCTGCCGCGGCGCTATCCTTGGAGCGGATGGCCGAGGACGCGCTGGCGCGGGCTGGGCGGAATGCGAGGAGGGCGGCGTGATGGATAAGAGGATCGATGCGACGCTGATGGTCACCAAGTCTGGCGCGTGCTGGTACGACCCGCACTGGATGGCAGTGCAGGGAATCGAAGACCCATCGCCGAGCTACCACGTGGTCGAGATCAGGGACGCGACTGGCGAAATCCCGCCGGCGTTTGCGTTTGTGCTGCCGGATAGGAGCGGCGCGTGATGGGCGAGTACAACCGTTGGGATGGTCCAGACGAGTCTGATCCCGCGTGGTCTGTTGTCGATCGCCACTTTGACGACGATCTGTTTACGATGTGTCGCGCGGATGATTACGTAGCCATCTATCGCGAGATGCAGAGGCGAATGGGTGACGGCTGGCAGCCAATCGAGACTGCGCCGAAGGATGGCACCTGGGTGCTGCTCTGCGGCGGAGAGGCCGATGAGGCCTACTGCGAGCAAACCAATCGCCCCGTGACTGCTCACTGGGTTGCTCCAGATCCTGAGTATCCAGAGCTTGTTGCGTACCCGCATGCCAACTTTTGGGGCGTGGCGTTTTGGGATGGCTCTTGGTATACGCAGTACGTCGGGGCGACTCACTGGTGTCCGATCAATCCTCCCCAGGCTTGACTCCACGTTTCAGCGTGTAACCCTATCCCAGACTGGATAACTGCGCCCCACCTTGAGCGGGGCGTTTTTGTTTCTACGCCGGCAGCAGCCCAACCCGGCTGACTCTGCTCGCCCCCAGGGCGACGCCGGCACCTATCGATTCACGTTGCGATTCATCTGGACCGCGAAAGCGAGCCGGAGCAATGACTTGCACGCGAAAGATCTATTCACGGCCAAGGGCCGAAGCCCAAGGGGCACACGATGACTCAGACCAAGACCGGCAGCCTCGCTGAGGCTGGCGCGAATATCGCTGTGGGGTTCGCCATCAACTGGACGGCGAACATGCTGGTGCTTCCGCTGTTTGGCTTCACCGGGCTGACGGCAGGAAAGGCCTTTGGCATCGGCCTGGTCTTCACCGTCATCAGCCTTGTGCGTAGCTACATCCTGCGGCGTTGGTTCAACGGGCTGAAGTTCGGGAACGCGGAGGCGTCGCATGGCCGGTGACCGCCACAACGCAGGCAAGCCCAAGCTATCCCTGGTGTTGGAAGCGCGCCATGCCCTCGCGGGCGCGGCTCGCGTTCTGGAGTTCGGCGCGACCAAGTACAGCAGGGCGAATTGGCGCAAGGGCCTCAAGCATACCGAGGTTGCCGACTGCCTGAGTCGCCATCTTGCGGCGTATCTCGCCGGCGAGGACCGCGACGAGGAGTCGGGAGAGCTGCACATCGATCACGTGTTGGTGAACGCGCTGTTCCTTGCTGAGGTTGCGCGCACGCATCCTGGCCTAGACGACCGCGGCATCACCGCGGCCAAGGCGATCGACAGCGTGAGCATGGATCCGCCGGCTCTTGGGCCGAGCCTGTACTTTCCGGGCTCATGGCCGGAAGGCCTCAAGGTTGGCAAGCTGATCGGGGCGCCCGCCGTTACTAGCATGGAGCTCCGCGACTAATGGCCCTCACCGACGACGAGATCATCGCCGCACTGAGCGAGCACGGCAGCCAGCGAGGCGCCGCCCGTGCGCTTGGCGTTCACCGCCGCACGATCGAGCGCCGTCTGGCTGGCCTGGCCCGCAAGGGTTATAGCCCGCAGCACGACATGACGCATGCGGTGCCCGACGGCTTCCTGGTCAAGGGCGTGTCGACGTACTACAACCGAGAGGGGCAGCCCACAGGCCAGTGGGTCAAGTCGGCACAGGACCCTGAGCGCCAGCGCGAGCTCATCGAGCAAGCCGTGCAGGCGATGGTGGTCGACCTGCCGCAGCTCGCGCCGCGTAAGGCTGAGGGCGCGCTCTGGCTCAAGAAGCTGATGGCCTGCTACCCGATCGGCGACGCGCACATCGGCATGCTGAGCTGGGCGGAGGAAACGGGCGAGGACTGGGACCTTGCCATCGCCGAGCGCGTGCAGTGTGGTGCGATTGCGGCCTTGGTCGAGGGCGCTCCAGCGGCAGCCGAGGCGGTCATCATCAATCTTGGCGACTGGTTCCACTACGACAGCATGGAGCCCGTTACCGCGCGCTCTGGTCACGTGCTGGATGCCGACGGGCGCTACGCCAAGATGATCGGTGTGGGCATCAAGGTGATGCGCCAGTGCATCGAGTCTGCGCTGGTCAAGCACAAGCGCGTTCGCGTCATCAACGTCATCGGCAATCACGACGACACGGGCGCGATCTGGCTCTCCGCGGCACTGGCCCACGTGTACGAGCGTGAGCCGCGCGTCACGGTGGACACGAGCCCGGCGCCGTTCACTTACTTCCGCCACGGTCGCGTCCTGGTGGGCTGTCACCACGGACACAGCTGCAAGCCGGACAAGCTGCCGGGCGTGATGGCGGCCGATCGCGCGAAGGACTGGGGCGATACCCAGTATCGCTACTGGTGGCTGGGCCACGTGCACCACCAAAGCGTGCGCGAGTACCCAGGCGTGACCGTCGAGACGTTCGGCACGCTGGCGGCGAAGGACGCCTACGCCACTGCTGGCGGCTGGCGATCCCGGCGCGACATGAAGTGCATCGTGCTGCATGAGGAGCACGGAGAGGTGGCGCGGCACACGATCAGCCCCGACATGCTGAGGGCGGCATGAGCAAGGCGCCCAAGGTCAAGTTCCGCGCAATTGATCCGCTGCAGGACCACTACCTGGATGGCGAGGGGATCGTTACTCTGTTGCTCGCCTTGTCGATGACACGAAGAATCTGCCGGTGTTTGATGTGCCGCTTGCGGCCATCGATCTGAGCGGCCAGCCGTGGAACGGCGACAACCTATACCAGCTCGCGTATCACGTGAAGAAGTGCATGGAGGCAGATCTGGACTGCCCGATCCTGCTCGACTGGCACGGGGGAATTGCCGATGGCCGGCATCGCGTACTCAAGGCTATCGCGACCGGGAGGCGAACCATCAAGGCGCGCCGAATGACTTGGCGGCCTGAGCCTGATCGTAAGGCGGAGCAGCCCTAATGCCCAAGCCGCAAGTCAACGCGGCCGTCGTAGAAATTCTGGAGACGATGCTTGCCGCCGCCAAGGCGGGGCATGTATCGGCGTTGTGGGTCGTCTATCGCATGGGCGAAGAAGACTACGACTCGGCGTACGAAACGAACGACCTGGACGACATGCTCGTGCAGGTCCGAACCGAAATCATCAACACGCAGTCGGCGCTAGGCGCGCTGCACGCCGCTCCGCGGCCAAACTAGGGGAAGGCTGTGAAGAATGAGCTTGCGGGCGAAGTCGGCGCCGCGACGATGAAGGCTGCGCCGGCTATTGGCGTCGCAGCTGCATCGGTCAGCGGGTGGGGCGTGCAAGAGTGGATGTACGCAGCAACCACGGTATACGTGGTAGCGCAACTGGCGTACCTGCTGTGGAAGTGGGTCAGGGAGTACCAGCGTGGCAGCGCCTAGTAAGCCGCTAATCGGCGGGGCTGCGGTCCTGGCCCTCGCCGGGGCGCTAGCGGCGTATGTGCAGCCGTGGGAAGGCCGCGAGCTCAAGCCCTATCGCGACATCGTCGGCGTGTGGACGTGGTGCGATGGAGAGACGCAGGGCCTGCACAAGGCGCAGTACACGAACGCTGAATGCGATGCGCTGACGCGCAACTCAGCAGCGCGAACGCTCAGCAGCTTGTCGACGTGTATCAAACGCCCGATCGCGCAGCACGAATGGGTGGCGGTTGGAAGCTGGGCCTACAACGTAGGCACGCAAGCGGCGTGCCGATCGACTCTGGTGCGCCAGATCAACGAAGGCGCACCAGGCTCAGTCTGGTGTCGGCAGTTGCTGAAGTGGGATTACGCCGGCGGTAAGCGCATCTGGGGCCTTACCCGCCGACGTGAGGCCGAGTACCAGATGTGCATAGGGGCGGTGGAATGATCGCGTCCGAGTTTCGCGCCCAGGCCTGGAAGTATGGCTGCGCTGTGCTGGCCGTCTTGGCGCTCGCTGCGCTGATGGCCGCGCTTTACTACCGCGGCGCATCGGCATCGGCGAACGCACGCGCCGTTCTCGCCGAGGGCCTGGCGAAAAGCTTGGCCAATTCCATCAAGCGCGATGACGCGTCGGCCAATGCCACAGCGCAAGCGCGCACCGCCGCCGAACAGCGCTCAGTCGAGCGTGAATCCCGCGAGCAGCGGGCAGAGAGGATCGCCCATGAACCACGTCCGCCCGTACCATCCAATTGCCCTGGTCCTGATGCTCAGCTTTCTGCCGAGCTGCAAGACGGTGCAGCCCGTGTTCGTTCCGCCCAGGATCGACTGCGCGGCTACGGACGCGCCGCGGGCCAAAGTCCCCGTTGAACCAGATCTCAATGAGAAGGCGCTGCCTCTGTGGCAGTTGTTCGCGTTTCAGTGGCAGGAGTTCGCGCATGACGTCCTCAGCCAGCGCGTTGAGACGGCGGCATGCCTCCAGTCCCTGCGCGACAAAGGCGTCATCAAGTAGCCGGCTAGGCCGGTCAACCCAAGGAGCTCGCGGCAAGGCCGCGTGATCGAACATGGCAGCGAAGGGCCACAAGCTAACCCCTAAGCAGGAAACGTTCGCACGCAAGTACGTCGAGGGCGGAAGCCCGATGCATGCGTACCGGGAGGCGTTTGGCGGCAAGGGGAACGATCGCACGTGTGCCACTCAGGCCCAGCGCCTGCTTGCGCTGCCCGTGGTTTCCGACTACATCGCCGAGCTGCGCGCGGACGTTCGCAAGGATCACGGCGTCACAGTCGCGGGGCTTCTGTTGGAACTGGAGGAGGCGCGCCAGGTGGGCAAAGCAGAGGGCCAGGCGTCTGCGATGGTGGCCGCAACTATGGCCAAGGCGAAGCTGGCAGGTCTGGATAAGGGAGACGGCGATGAGAGCGATGTGCCGACGCCGGTAGAGATTCGTGTGAGCGTGGTGGATGCTCGTAAACCCAACGCTTAACCTCCCGCAAGCTCGCTTCCTGGAGATGCCCCACAAGTTCAGGGCCTTCGTTGCTGGTTTTGGGTCGGGCAAGACGTGGGTAGGGTGCGCGGGGCTTTGTCAGCACGCTTGGCAGCATCCGAAGGTCAACACTGGCTACTTCGCTCCGACCTATCCCCAGATCCGCGACATCTTCTATCCCACGATCGAGGAAGTTGCCGAGGCGTGGGGGCTGTCGACCAAGGTCAACGAGTCGAACAAGGAGGTGCACCTTTACTCAGGCAAGCGCACGTACCGCGGCACGATCATTTGCCGCTCCATGGAGAAGCCCGGCAGCATCGTAGGTTTCAAGATAGGGCGAGCCCTCGTAGACGAAATCGACATCCTGCCGAAGCTGAAAGCGCAGCAAGCATGGCGCAAGATCATTGCGCGCCTTCGCCTTAAGTTCGACGGCATCAATGGCGTAGATGTGACCACGACGCCGGAGGGCTTTGGGTTCGTCTACCAGCAGTTCGTGAAGGCTTTGCGGGACAAGCCTGAGCTGGCTGGCATGTACGGGCTAGTGCGGGCGAGTACGTTCGAGAATGAGCTCAACCTTCCCGAGGACTACATCCCCTCGCTGATGGAGAGCTACCCCGAGCAGCTCATCCGCGCGTACTTGCGCGGCGAGTTCGTCAACCTGACTGCAGGGACGATCTACCACGCCTACGATCGCCGCGAAAACGCCAGCGCCGAGAAGGTCCAAGCCGGCGAGCCCGTGTTTGTCGGCATGGACTTCAACGTGGGGCAGATGGCGGCAATCACGCACGTGAAGCGGGGCGGACAACCGCACGCGGTCGATGAAGTGACTGCTGGCGTCGACACGCCTGACATGATCCTGAAGCTAAAGCGGCGCTACTGGGAGGAGACGTCCGAGGACGTGTTCCGCAAGACCCGCGAGATTCGTATCTATCCTGACGCCTCTGGCGATTCGCGCCGCTCGGTGAACGCGAGCACCACGGACATTCAGTTGCTTCGCGCGGCTGGGTTCTCGGTCATTGCTCCGCCGGCCAATCCACCGGTGAAAGACCGCATCAATTCAATGAACGCGATGTTCTGCAACGCCAAGGGCGAGCGCAGGTACTTCGTCAACCCCGACACCTGCCCGACGTACGCCGACCACCTGGAGCAACAGGTCTGGGCGGAGAACGGCGAGCCGGACAAGAAGTCGGGCAACGACCATACGAACGATGCCGGCGGCTACTTCATCCACAAGGAGTATCCGATCGTGAAGCCGGTTGTCGAGGTGACCCCGCTGAGGATGTGACATGCCCATTCAAGTTTACGAGTGCTGCGCGGAAGTCAAGGAGCTGCGCCATGATTGGTGCATCCTGGAGTCGCTTGCAGGCGGCACTCGGAAGATGCGCTGCGAGGGCCAGATGTACTTGCCCAAGTGGCCCGCAGAAGACGATGAGTCCTACCGGTCTCGACTGGCGACGGCGACGCTGTTCCCGGCCTGGCGGCGCACTGTCTCAGTGATGTCGGGCAAGCCGTTTAGCAAGGCACTGTCGCTCAGCGATGCGGATACCAAGATCGAAGAATGGTCGACGGACATCGATCAGCAAGGCGTTTCGCTGCACAGCTTCGCCGCTGAGATGTTTCAGGAGGTCGTAGGCTTCGGCCTTTGCGGCATCCTGGTTGATTACCCTGAGACGGCACCTGTGCCGCAGACCGCGCGTACGGTTGCCCAGGTGGAGGCGGCGGGCCTGCGGCCGTACTGGGTCCGGATTAAGCACAATCAGATTCTTGGCTGGAAAGCCAAGAGCATTGGTGGCCGGATGAAGCTGATGCAACTCCGGCTGCTGGAGACCTACGAGGAGGAGGACGGCCTGTACGGCAGCGTCTGCAGCCCGCAGGTTCGAGTGCTTGAGCCGGGGCGGTGGGAGATCTGGCGAGAGGTCAAGAAGTCGACGGGGCCAAGCGCAGGCATTGCCACGCAAACGGTCTGGGCAAAGGCCTCCGAGGGGCGAACCACGCTGTCGGATATTCCGTTCGTGCCGCTTTATGGGCTGCGCAAGGGGTTCATGATTGGCGAGGCGCCGCTTCTTGATCTGGCGTACCTCAACGTCAAGCACTGGCAGAGCCAAAGCGATCAGGACACGATCCTGCACGTGGCCCGGGTGCCGATCTTGTGCACGATCGGGGCCGATGATGAAAGTCGGCTGACCGTAGGTGCTTCAAGCGCGGTAAAGCTGCCTGTGAACGCAGACATGAAATTCGTTGAGCACAGCGGCGGTGCAATCACCGCGGGCAAGACGAGCCTCGATGACCTGACTGACCAGATGATCCAGACCGGCGCCGAACTGCTGGTGAAGCGCGGAGGCAACACGACTGTGGTGGGCGACGCCAACGACGCCGAGGCCAACAAGTCCGATCTGCAGCGCATCGCCGAGAATTTCGAGGACGCGATCGATCAAGCGCTGGTTTACACCGCCCAGTTCGCTGGCCTCAAGAAGCCCGGCTCGGTCGAGCTGTTCGACGACTACGGTGCCGCCACCTTGAGCGATGCCAGCGCTTCGTTGGTTCGAGACCTAGCGATGTCCGGCTTCATCACCAAGGCCACTGCGCTGAACGAGATGAAGCGCCGCGGCGTTCTGTCGGCGGACGTGGATCCGGAAACTGAGGCCGCCGGGGTTGAGGCTGAAGGTCCGCCGCTGGGGGCAATGGGTCAGCAACCTGACCCCGGCGCACAGGCTGCGTAATGGCCACCGCGAACGAGATCCTTCAGGACCGCGCAGTCGACCACGCCATCAATATGCTGCGCTACGAGCGCGGCGTGGCGCTGCAGATGGTGGCCATCCTCAACAAAGCCGAGCCGCGCCTGGTTGCGATGATCGCTGAAGCGCTCCTTCGGCTGGATCGTGAAAGCTTCACGGTTGAGCGCCTTGAGCAGCTATTGGCGTCGGCCCGCGCCTTGAATACAGAGACCTATGCCAGCATCGAGCAGTCCATGCAGCCTGGCATGCGTGGCGAGGCCGAGGCCGAGGCGATGTACCAGGCAACGTCGCTCCGCGCCGCCGTCCCGCAGGTGGTCCAGGTTCGGTTCCCGATCGCGGCGATAGCGCCTGAACAGGTTTACGCCGCCGCGCTTTCGCGACCATTCCAGGGCCGGCTGCTGTCCGGCTGGATGGCGAACCTGGCTGACTCACGAGCGGCTACGATCCGAAATGCAATCAGGTCCGGGTACGTGGATGGTCTGACGGCAACTGACATCGTTCGCAAGCTCCGCGGCACCAGGGCCAACAACTACGCTGATGGTGTGCTTCAGCGCCCGCGGCAAGAGCTGCAGACGGTGGTGCAGACGGCTCTGTCGCACACCGCCCAGACGGCACGCAGCGCCTTCGTGGCAGCCAATGGCGACCTGGTCAAGGCCGAACGATGGGTGTCGACGCTGGATAATAGAACCAGCGCTCCTTGCCGAATCCGTGATGGTCTGCGATACACGGCAGACGACAAGCATAGGCCGATTGGGCACTCCATCCCCTGGCTAGGCGGCCCTGGCCGACTGCACTTCTGCTGCCGTTCCGTGTCCGTGCCTGTGGTCAAGTCTATGCGGGAGCTTGGGCTCGATATCGAAGACATGACTCCGGCAACCCGGGCGAGCATGGATGGGCAGGTGCCGGCAGAGCAGACTTACGGGGAGTGGTTCGCGCGACAGAGCGCTGCTCGCCAGGACGAGATCGTGGGCCCGGACCGCGGGCGCTTGTTCCGGCAGGGCAAGGTCAAATTCGACACGTTCTACGATAACAAGGGGCAGTGGCTGAGCCTGCCTGAGCTGCTGAGCCGGGCAGGGGCTTGACCCCACGATTTAGCGTGTCAACCTAACCCAAGATGCCGAAGTTCACCCTCTTGCACGGAACCAAGGACTGCTCAAACGGGGCAGAGGTTCGACGCCGCATGCGCGAGTCGGCCAAGAAGCTTGGCTCGCACTGTTCGCATTGCAGTGGCCGTGAGACGGTCGTTGCAACCAACGGCAATGTACGAAACAAGCTGTGCGTCGTCTGCTTGATGCAGGGGCGGCGCGTGGTGGTTGAATGAGATTCCGAGCGTAGCGGGTCGCGCCCGAGCGCCACGGATAGGGGCGACCTTCCCAAAGGTGCCCCGACTATTCCAAAGCCCCGCCACGCGGGGCTTTTTCTTTGGGGCAAAGCCCCGCCAATCAGCCCAAGGGGCAAACCCGTGAGTGAAGTCGACACGAGCTCGCAAGAGTTCAAGGACGCCGTGGCCGCTGCTGTGGCGGAAGCCACCGACGGCTTGAAGACCAAGAACGCCGAACTGCTGGGCAAGCTGAAGAAGGCGCAGAAGGATTCGGCCATTGATCCGGCTGATCTGGAGGCCGTCGAGCGCGAGCGCGACGACCTGCGTACAAAGCTGGCCGAACAGACCCGGCTCGCCACCAAGGCGACGAAGGACTTGGAAGCCGCCACCAAGCGCGCGGCCGACATCGACACCGCCTACAGCGGATCGCTGCGTGACGCTGCACTTACCGAGGCGCTGACCAAGGCCGGCGTCACCTCGCCCGCGCTGCTGAAGGCAGCCAAGGCGCTCCTCGGCGCTCAGGCAACGGTGGCCGATGAGAACGGCGCCCGCGTGGTCAAGGCTGGCGACAAGGCGATCGGCGACTTCATCACGGAATGGGCCGGCAGCGACGAGGGTAAGCACTTCGTCACGGCGGCCGATGTTTCAGGCGGCGGGGCGCAAGGCGCTGGCCGAGTCACGGGCACCGAGAAGCGCTCCCAGATGTCTGTCAGCCAGAAGGCCGATTACATCGGGAAGCATGGCCTCGACGCCTACAACACCCTCCCCGAATAAAGGATTGCCTCCATGGCTACCTCGCTCCCCACTGACATGAAGTACCGGGACCCGTTCTTCCAGACGGGTTACTCGGAAGTGATGGCCCAGGCCGTCGACAAGTTCAATGCCGGGTCGAACGGCACGATCATCCTGCGCAGCAACCGCAAGCCTGGCGACTTCGATTACGCGGCGTTCTTCCAGAACGCTGGCGGCCTCGTCTCGCGCCAGGACCAGACCAGCACCAGCGCCGCCACCGCGAAGAAGCTCACCCAGGCCGAGATCGCCTCGGTCAAGCTCAACCGCAAGATCGGCCCGGTCGAGTGGACTCGTTCGGCGCTGCTGAAGCCCGGCCTGTCGATGGACGCGATCCGCCTGGCCGCCGGCCAGCAGACCGCCAAGGACGTGCAGGCGGAAATGCTCAACAATGCCCTTCGCGCCGCGCGTGCTGCGCTGAACGGCCAGGCTGCCAACAAGTTCACCGTTCCCACCAACGGCACCGTGAACACGTCTGGCCTCGTTTCGGCGCTGGCGAAGTTCGGAGACGCGTCGAACCGAATCGACGCCTGGGTGATGCACTCCAAGGTCGCGTTCGACCTGCTGCAGTACCAGATCGCTCCGGCCAATAACGGCGACGTCGTGGCCAATACCGCAGTGGTCGCAGCTTCGCCGCTGACCCTGAACCGACCCATCATCGTGACCGACTCGGACTCGCTGGTCGTCACCACCGGCACCGGGACCGCGGCCGTCACCGACTACTTCACCCTGGGCCTGACGGGCGGCTCCTTGGTCGTCGAGGAGACCGAGGAGGAGTACATCACCATCCAAGAGGTGACGGGCCTGGAGCAAATCCTGATCCGCATGCAGGGCGAGTACGCCTACAACCTGGGCGTGAAGGGATTCACCTGGGACGTGGCCAACGGCGCCAAGAACCCCTCCGACGCCGCGGTCGGCACCGGCTCCAACTGGGACAAGATCTACCAGTCCTACAAGGATCTCGCCGGCGTCGTCATCCAGTCGCGCTGACCGGATGCGCGTAGGCATCTACGCGCGAGAGGACAACCTGGAGGCCGGGGCGTTTTGCTCCGGCCTCCTTGCTGAGGGAGGCAGGCCGGTGTGGCGAAGCCACTCGGATTACGGCAGGGGGCAGGTCGAGCCTTTCGATGCGGTCGTAGTCACCGGGCTGCGGGACCGCGGCGAATGGATTCGAGACGACTACTCGGCGGCCGGTGTGCCGGTCGCGGTGATCGACTACGGGTACCTCCGGCGCACGTCAGGAATGGCGACCTGGGAAACAGGACATTGGCAGGTGGGTGTTGACGGGCTGAACCGTCCGCCCAGCTTCGAATGCCCTGGCGATCGATTTGAGGCGCTGGGGATTGAGGTGCCTGTGCAAGCGAAGCGGGGCGGTAGGCCGCTGGTTCTGGGGCAACACGTCGGCGATCCATCGCATGGGCTGAGTTCAGAGCAGATGGCCGCTTGGGCTCAGGCGCTGTGCGACCAGCTTGGCGCGCGCTGGAGGCCACATCCGGATAGTCCTGATGTTGAGGTACGTGCTGAGAGAGCCTGGGGCCCTCTGTGCGAGGCCCTCGCAGACGCAAGCGTCGTACACACACTTTGTAGTACGGCTGGGCTAGACGCGCTACTTAACGGCGTACCCGCCATAGCGAACATGCCCGAGCGGGCCGCGTGGGGCGAACTGAGCGGCCACGACTGGACGCCCCCATCGCGACTCCTGAGCCTGTGCCGCAGACTGGCCTATGGGCAGTGGACATTGAACGAGATGCGAAGCGGGCAGTGCGCTCGCTTCGTGATGAACAACCTACACAGGTGGAACGCATGAGCAAGGAACGAGAGATTATTTTCGAGCCGCATCCAGTTACGCCGGAGCGCAAAGCCAAGCTGCTCGCGGCCGGCTACCAGATCATCGACGCCATTTACGCGCCGGCGGACTACGTGCATCCGGACTCGGTGAAGAAGCCGCGGGCGACGCAGGTCAAGGCTGAGCCGAAGGCCGCCTAGTAAGTCATGACCATCGTGATCGAGGACGGCAGCGGCCTACCGAACGCTGAGGCGTACATCTCGGTCGCGGACGCTGACGCGTACTTCCTCGCTCGCGGCAATACCGCCTGGGCGTCGCTCTCCGAGGAGCGAAAAGAGCAGGTACTGCGCGACGGCGCCGACTATATGACCGCGGTCTACGGATCGCGCTGGAAGGGTGTCCGCAAGACTGCCGAGCAGGCGCTCGATTGGCCGCGCACGGGTGTTGTTGTAAATGGCTTTGCGGTCGCAGACAACATCGTCCCTGAGCCCGTTCGCCGCGCGAATGCCGAACTGGCTGTGCGCGCGAGTGCAGGTCCGCTATTGGTCGATCTCGGCGCGCAGGTCAAGCAAGAGACCGTCGGGCCGATCACGGTCGTGTATCAGGACGGGGCGCGGCAGTCGACGCGCTACGCAGCGGTTGACGGCTTGCTCGGAGCATATCTGCGCGATGGCGGTGGTGGCGGGCAGATTCCGGTGGTGAGGGCGTGATTCGCTGGCTTTGTTGGCTGGGCTTACACCGCTGGTCCGCTCAGTGGGTTGTGCGCGGCGAGGGATATTGGAGCAGCGCCAGCTGGGACGGGAAATCTCACTGCTGCAAGCGCTGTGGGGCTAAGCGTTGATGCCCACTTTCAACTACGTCACCACCGCCGCGACCGCCGCGAGGCTCCTGAAGCGGTTCGGCGCGCCTGCGACGATCAAACGCACGACCGTCGGCGCCTACGACCCCGAGACCGGCACGGCGCCTGTGACGGTCACCAGCCTGCCGACCACAGCGGCTGTATTCGCATTTGACCAGAAATACATCGACGGCACGCTCATCCTGCAGGGTGATCAGCGGGCATATATGGCCCCGGCCCAGCAGCCGAAGCAGGGCGATGCGCTTGCTTGGCAAGGTGGTGATTACACCATTGTGGCTGTCAAGCCGCTGGCACCTGCCGGCCTGGTAGTTCTGCACGAGGCGCAGATTCGCGGCGCTCCGCCTCAGCAAGTTCACGACGAGCCCTAACACATGGCTGACACCTTCGCCCTTCAGCTCGCCAAGTTCGCGGAGAAGGCGGAGGGGAATGCAGTTCAGGTCGTGCGTGCGGTATCGATCGATCTTCTGACCCGAATCGTCCTGCGCTCTCCTGTAGGCAATCCCTCCCTGTGGAAAGGAAAGGCGCCGAAGGGGTACGTCGGCGGCCGTCTTCGCGCTAACTGGAACACTCGTCTCGGCGGTCCGGATCTGAGCACCACGACCGCGGTGGACAAGTCGGGGCAGAACACCATCTCGACAGGGTCGGCCATAATCGGCGGGGCGGACGGGCAGCAAGACATCTACATCATGAATTCGTTGCCCTATGTCCGAGAAATCGAGTACGAGGGCCATTCGAAGCAAGCTCCGGCCGGCATGGTGCGCGTCACAGTTACTGAGTTTCAGACGTACGTCGACAATGCGGTAAAGGCCCTGCCTCAGTGAGCACGAAGGCGGTTAGGTCCATCCTGGAGGCGCGACTCGCCTCATGGGCCGCGGCGCGATCGCCTGCGCTTCGCGTGGCCTACGAGAACACCCCATTCACTCCGGCCGCGGGCGAAACCTATCTCCGGGCGTTCCTACTTCCAGCCGACACGCTGTCAGCGGACCTCGCGGGCGCCCACCGGGGCTATCGCGGCGTGTTCCAGGTGAGCATCGTGCGCCCGATCAATGGCGGGCCAGGGCCATCACTCGATATTGCGGCCGAGCTCAATCAGCAATTTCCCGTCAACGGCCGCTACACGAGTGGGGCCGTGACCGTGCAAGTCCTGACTCCTGCGAGCGCGGCCCCCGCCCTCGCTGACGAGTCTAGCTACACCGTACCGGTCTCGTTTCAGTACCGAGCCGACGTCATCTAACCCCGCGCGATAGCGCAAATCACTGGCCCCGCAAGGGGCTTTTTTTGTGCCCGTTCGCCGGGCTATCTGAGGATTTACTCATGAGTGTGAGTCTCCCTAACGGCTCGACCGTTTCCCTGGCTAGTGGCTATGGCTCGGCCAAGGCCATCTCCGCGCTCAGCAACGCCAACCCCGGCGTCGCTACCTCCACCGCGCACGGCTTCACTGACGGCGATTTCGTCGAGGTCACGAGCGGCTGGTCGCGCCTGACCGAGAAGGTCGTGCGCGTCGACAGCGCAACCACCAACGATTTCGCACTGGAAGGCGTCGACACCACCTCGACCACGGTCTATCCGGCAGGTGGCGGTGTCGGCTCTGCTCGCGAAATCACCGGCTGGACTCAGCTCGCCCAGATCACCGGATCCACCTCCAGCGGCGGCGAGCAGCAGTTCCTGGACTACCAGTTTCTGGAGGCTGATGCGGCCAAGCGCATCCCGACCTTCAAGAGCCCGGCGCAGGTCACGTTCACCGTCGCCGACGATCCGACCCTGCCGGGCTACCTGATCGCCAAGGCCGCCAACGACGACCGTCTGCCGCGGGCTATTCGCATCACCCTGGCGAACGGCGCAGTGCTCCTCTACAACGCCTACATCAGCCTGAGCACGATTCCGTCGCTGACGGTCAATGAGCTGATGTCGGTGCAGGTGACGCTCAGCCTGCTGGCCGAGCCGGTGCGGTACGCCTCCTGATGGCGCGGCTCACTCTCAACCCGAACGCCACCTTCGAACTGAAGGTGGCGGTTTCTGTGCCGGGTGGATCGGCTGAAATCGGCCTTACGTTCAAGTACCGCGATCGCGACGAGGCGAAGTCGTGGATCGATAGCCACGGCAACACCACGGATGCCGAGGTCATTCTCGACTGCGTGACTGCTTGGGACTTGGATGACGAGTTCAGCCTGGAGAACGTCCGCCGGCTGTGCAAGCTGTATCCGGCGGCCCCTGGAGACATCTCGGGCGCATACGTCCGCGAACTGCTCGGAATTCGCCGGGGAAACTGAAGCGCGTCGTCCGGGAGCTGCTCAAGCAGTCTCCCAAGGAGTCAGAGCTTCGAATGCTCGGACTCACCATGGAAGACCTGGACGACGCTGATGTCGAGATCCTTCCGGACAACCTCGGGGCGGTAAGGGTTTTCACTGCGCTCGGCACTCAATGGCGCGTGGGCAACGCCGGCGCCATTGGACTCGATTACTCAACCTTGCCTGTCGTGATGCGTCTGCTTGGCGTTCGACGGGCCGACTGGCCGGACACGTTCGACTCTATCCGCGTGATGGAGGCCGAAGCGTTGGCTGTTTTTGGAGAAGAGCGTGGCTGATATTGCCTCCTTGGGTGTTGTCGTCCAGCCGAAAGGTATTGCGGAGACTTCGCAGCAGCTCGACAAGCTGGCCGCGACGGGCGCCAAGACTGAGGCTCAGTCTGAGCGCCTGGCGAGCGCGCAGAACGATCAGGCGCGGGCAACCATGTCGGCCGGTCGCGCCGCTGCACAGGCCCAGCGAGAAGTCGCAAATTACGGTCGTGAGGCTGGGCGCGCGGTCATTTCCGCCAAGCAGATGGCCGCTGCAACTCGCGGCCTGCCCGCGCAGTTCACTGACATCGTAACCTCGCTCGCGGCCGGGCAGAACCCGCTTCAGGTCTTCCTGCAGCAGGGTGGTCAGATCAAGGACCAGTTTGGCGGAGCGGGCAACGCAGTTCGTGCACTGCAGGGCTACGTCGCCAGCCTAATCAACCCGATGACGATCGCGGCCGGCCTGGCGGGAGTCATGGCGGTTGCTTTCGACCAGGCGCAGGGGCGTGCCGCCCAAGTGGCGATTGCGCTTCTGGAGACAGGAAATCGGGCGCGAACTACTGCTGATGAGGTAGAGGCAATTGCCGCGCGTCTAGACGACCTGCCTGGGGTAACCCGCGGTGCTGCCGTTGATGCGATCTCGGAGATAATTCGCTCGACGCGAATCGCTGGCGATCAGCTAGAAGAGGTAACGGCTGCTGCACTGGCTTGGCAGCGAGCGACCGGAGCCTCAGTGGAAGAGACTGCCAAGAGCTTCGAGGCGCTGAATCGAAACCCGATTCAAGCGCTTGAAGAGCTCGGGGACAAGTACGGGTTTGCGACGGATGCTCAACGAAAGTACGTTCGCGAGCTCCAAGAAGGCGGCCGCTACCAAGACGCGGCCACCGAAGCTGTACGCATATTCTCTGACACAATCAGCCAGCGCTCCCCCGAAATAGTCCAGCAATTCGAATTGACGAGGTCGGCGCTAAAGGGCATCAAGGAGGCTGGAACCGAGGCATGGGACGCGGTAGTCACCGGCCTCGCTGATGCAGACAAGGCAGCCAAGCAGACTATCGGCACGATCGAGCGGTTCTGGAACGCCATGCGCATGGGAGGCGTCGGCGGCGTTTGGTCCATGCAGGCGTCCACCGCGGCCCCCGCTGTTTTGCCTAGGCTCCCCGTCGCGCAGTCAAGGGAGGCGGCCGAAGCCGCTCGTCGAGCCAAGGAGGAATTCGAATCGGCGCAGAAGCAATTCCTGCCGCTTTCGAAGCAGATGGAGCAGGACATTGCGGCGATGCGCAAGCGCGGTCTTGCCGCCCAGAAATCCGCCGCGGAGATCAAGGCGGCTGAGGACCAGATTCGCAAGACCTACGCAGACCGCGAAGAACGCGCCAACCGCCGCGGAGCGGGCGCCGCCCGCGCGCTGGACAACGCTTCTGCCCGGGCCGCTATCCAGGCTATCAAGGACGACCTGGCCGAGGAGCAGGCATCAATCCAGAGCAGTTCTCGAATCTTGCAAGCGGAGTTTTCAGCCCGCCTCGTGACCATTGAGGACTACTACAAGAAGCAGTCCGACCTGCTGGCGCAGGGCACCAGGACCCAAGAGGAAGCAATCCAGAAGCAGATTGCGTTTCTAAAGCAGCGAGATGTTGCGGGCAGGGACTCTGTCGACACGCAGCGCGAGATTGGGGAGCTGGAAGCGAAGTTGGCCCGCGTCCGTCAGGACGGCGCAACCGCGGTCAAGTTGCTTGGAATTGAAGAAGCGGAGACCTTGCGTCGACGCAATGACTCCATTGAAAGCTACCGCGCGGCGTTGGCGCTTCAGACCCTAGCGGAGCAGCGCCAGCAGGATGCGGCCGTGGCTCGCGTTCGGCTGGGTGAGGAGCAGTTCCAGCAACAACAAAAGATCATCTCGCTATACCAAGAAGAAGCGGACAAGCTTCGCGACCTTGCGACTCAGCGTGCTCAGCGCGCGATCGACGAGACGCAGTACAAGAAGATGGTCGAGCTTCAGCGGCAAGCTACCGCAGATCAGGTTCGCATCGTTCAGGACGGATATTCAGCCATGAAGGCTGCTCAAGCCGAGTGGACGAATGGGGTGGCGGCTGGCGTTATAGATATCACTTCTCGCATGAGCGACTTGGCGGGCCAGGTTGAGCAAGCCACGACTTCAGTATTTGATCGTCTGACAGATGATCTTGCTGATTTTGTTACCAGCGGGAAGTTTAGCTTTAAGGAGTTTGCAGATAGCGCAGTTAAAGAGCTGGCAAGGATCGTCATCAAGCAGCAAGCCGCCGGTCTGCTCCAGAGATTCCTGCCTTCCGTTACTGGTAGCGCTGGAAACGCAGGAAATGCCTTGTCGATCGGTTTCGCGAGCATGTTCGGAAACAACACAGGCTGGCTCTCTGGCTTCTCCTCCGGCGGCTACACCGGAGACGGCGGCAAGTACGACCCTGCGGGCGTCGTGCATAAGGGCGAGTATGTGCTCAATGCCGATACAACCCGCCTGCTGGGGCGCGGGTATCTCGACCGCTTGAACAGCGGCCAGGCGCCGACGGCGCCCCCTGCGCCGTCATCCAACAACTTCCAGCTCAATCAAACGTTTGTGGTCCAGGGCACCCCTGACAGTCGCACGCGAGAGCAGATGGCGCGCGATTCTGGCCGAGAGGCCCGCCGCGGTATGGCGAGGACGGGAGGATGACCTACATCAATGCGCGCCTTCCTAGAAATATCGCTGCTGGGTTCAAGCTCGGCCCGGACTTCAAGACGTTAGTGAATCCGCTTGCCAGTGGCCGAGAACAGCGCAACAAGATGTGGCGTTACCCCAAGTGGAAAGGTAGCGGAAATATGGGCGCCTTCAACGCCGACGATCGCCAGGCGCTAATCAACATGTTCGTAGCGGCTCAGGGTAAGTGGGCATGCTTTAGGGTCTTCGATCCGACCGACTACTTCGTGACGAACGAGCCGCTGGCGCCGCCGATTGGGTCCTCAACACCCGTGCAGCTGGTGCGCAACTATGCCTTCCCTGGGAGCAACGTCTACGGTACTGCGCTCATCCAGGCGCCCGTTGCGAGCACGGTGGTTATCAACAAGGACGGCTCTCCAGTCGATGGCACGCTCAATGACCAACTGGGTCTCTTTACACCTTCGTCGCCATGGGCCCCTGGCACCTTCACCTGGACTGGGCAGTATGACCGCTGGATGCGATTCGATAGTGATTGGGGCGCATTTACTGCAAATGCACTGAACGCATTTACGGCCGATATCGACCTTGTCGAGGTGCAGCGATGAAGTCGATCCCCCTCGCACTGGCAGGCCATCTAGATCTGGACGCCACGTCGTGGACGTTGCTAATGAAGGTTGTCTGCAAGGACGGGACGATCCTTGGCTTCACGACGCTCGACGCGGACCTGACGTACGACGATGGCGGCGGCGATCTGGTGTACAGCGCCGACCAAGGTTTCACGCCAGAGCGCATCCAGGCAACGGCCGACCTTGGCGTCGATAACACCGACCTTGAGGGCTGGTATTCCCTCGACGGCGTCACCGAACAGCGAATTCGTGCCGGTCTGTTCGACAAAGCTGAGGTGTGGGTCTACCGGGTCAACTTCATGGACCTGAGCATGGGCCATGAGATCTGGAACTACGGCACGCTCGGCGAATCGCGCTACAGCGAAACCGGCTGGACGACCGAATTCCGCAGCCTCAAGCAGCAGCTGAAGCAGCCGCTGTGCCAGTTCTACTCGCTGACGTGTCGCGCGCGGTTTGGGTCGAAGCCAATCGGCACCCCAGGCGCCGAGATCACCGAGCGCAAGCCGTGCAACAAGGAGATGACCTGGGTCGGCGGCGCGGTGACCTCGGTTTCGTCGGCGCGACGGGTGTTCACCGACAGCAGTCGCGGCGAGGCCGATGGCTACTTTCAGCCGGGCGTGATCCGCTGGCTGACCGGCGCGAACGCCGGCGCGCAGATCGAGGTGTTCGGGTACGCGGGTAAGCAGTTCACGCTCTCGCTGCCGGTGCCATATCCGATCCAGCCCGGCGACATCTACGAGGTGCGTCAGGACTGCGACAACAGCCTGACCATGTGCAAGGACCGGCACGACAACATCCTGAACTTCCGCGGCGAGCCCTTCGTGCCCGTGGCCGACGCCGACTCGCTGATGGTGCCTGGCGCAAACATCTCGCAGGTCGGCGGATGACGGCGCTACCCGAGGCCGCCAGGGGCTACCTGGGCTCACCGTTCCGCCATCAAGGCCGCTCTCGTAGCGGCCTTGATTGTGTGGGGCTGGTGGTTCTGGCGCTGGCCGACCAGGGGCGCGCGGTGGCCGACGTGACCACCTACGGCCGAGACCCGCACCACGGCCTGCTCGAACAGCACCTGGTCGAGACGTTCGGTCCTGCGATCGCACGCACCGATCTCCATCCCGGCGATATCGTGGCCATCGAGTACTCGGGCGCCACGCGCCACGTTGCCATCGTTGGCGACTACCCGGGCGGCGGCCTCTCCCTCATCCACACCGACCAGACGGTCGGCCGAGTGACCGAGCATCGCCTCGATTCGCGCTGGCACCGTCGCATCACCGGAGCCTGGCGACCGTGAGCGGATCCACTATCGGCGGTTTCGTCGGCGGCATCTTTGGCGCGTTCTTCGGTGCGCCGCAGCTCGGCTTCATGATCGGTTCGATGATCGGCGGCTTCGTCGATCCGGATAAGGTCTATGGCCCACGGTTGACGGATGCGCAGAACCAGACGAGCAACGTAGGCATCCCGATCGCGCAGATCCGCGGGACCGCTTCGGTCAAGGGCAACCTCCTCTGGCGCGACCCCACGCTGAAGGAGCACAAGAAAAAGAAGCGCGCCGGCAAGGGCGGCCCCACGCAGGTCACCTACACGTACACCCGCAGCTACGCCATCGGCATCTGCGAAGGGCCGATCAAGGCGATCAAGACGATCAAGCGCAACGGGAAGGTCGTCTACGAGGCGAGCGCGACCGCGGCGCAGGAGTACTCGGGCGACTGGGCCAGCCTGACCTCGGCATCGCGCAAGTTCCTGCAGAAGTGCAAGATCTATGTCGGCAACGAAACGCAGATGCCGGACCCGACGATCGAGGCGGTGCAGGGCGTCGGTAATGTGCCGCCGCACCGAGGCATGGCGTACATCGTGGTGAAGGACGACGACCTGACCGATCTGGCCGGCGCGGTCCCGCAGTACGACTTCGTCGTCGTGATGCAAGGCGACGACGGCGTGTCGGAGGGCGTGTACGAAGCTCCGGGTTTCGGCCCGTGGTTCCCCTGGAGAACTGATCCCGTCGGCCAAACCGATCCGCGCCGGCGCTTCGTCAAGTACGAGTACGGCGTCGAGAGCACGGGTCTGTGGTTCGACACCGTCGAGGCCGCGCTCAACAACTTCGACGAGGACACCGGAACGAGCGCGATTGGCGGCTACACGCTGATGGGCTGGGCACGCGATGACGGCTCCACGCCGCCGAACTACTACGGCCCGTTCTACGAGAACAACGGCACGTGGAACCCGCTGGTGCCTGACCCGAATCGTCTCGCCACCACCGACGACATCCATCCGACCTACGGCCGCGCCTACCTGTCGCTGTTCTTCAGCCGCTACCAGTACGGCACCACTCACGGGTTCGCGGCCAGCAGCGCGGCAGTGATCCTCGCCGACGGCGGCGGCTGGTACGCGGACAGCATCGGCAACACCGGGTCGGCGGTATGGCGCGCACTCGCCGGCGCGCCCGCTGGCTACAACCGCACGTTCAACTTCGGCTCCGGCCCAGACTTCGCGGTCTACAACGACGTGCTGATCCGTGTCCGCGCGGTGCCGTCCTGCGACGGCAACACACCGGAGGCGCAGCCTGTGCCCGACGCGCCGGGCTACTACGTGTACCCGGACGGCACGATGGTCTTTCACGGGGACTGCGTCGAGGTGCCCGGTACGTTCAAGCAGCTGGCCATCGCGCGCGTCGACAACGACGGTGTGCTGCCGGACTTGGCCTACACGTCGCTGCCGCTCGGCCCCGTGCTGGAGCCGGCGAACCCGAACTACAACAGCGAGGCCTACTGGAACGCGCAGTACGCGGCCGCGGTCACGGCGGGGCAAATCCAGTCAGGCTGGCTGTATGCGCCCGGCGGATCCACTGAGCCCTATCGATATCCGCAGCTCGTCAGCAGCGCGTGCCAGTGCGAGCCACCCATTGCGACCGTCGCGCGGGACCGCATCCCGCTCGCGAGCATCGTGGCCGACCTGTGCCGGCGCTCGGGTCTCTCCGACGACCATTTCGACGTCAGCGAACTGACTGACCTGGTGGACGGCTTCGTGGTCGCCACGATCGGAGGCGCCGACTCGTTCATCACGCCGCTGTCGCAGGCCTACTTCTTCGACTGCGCCGAGTGGGACGCGAAGATTCGCTTCGTGAAGCGCGGTGGGTCTGCGACGTTCGCGCTGACCGCGGGCGATCTGGCCGAGCGCGACGGCGACGCCATCGAGGAAACGCGCGTGCAGGAGGTGGAGCTGCTGCGCAAGACGACGGTCTCGTACGTCGACCCGGCCGCCGGCTTCACGGTCATGACGCAGGTCGGGAGCCGGCGGGCGTCGACGGTGCAGGCGCTCGGCGAGTCAGCCATCGAGATTCCGGTCGCGATGTCCGCGGCCGATGCCGCCAAGCTGGCCGACAAGCGCATCAAGGCGGCGTGGGGCGAGCCTTCGAAGTTCAAATTCGAACTGCCCTACCGCTTCAGTTACCTCACCACGACCGACATCGGGACGCTCACCGACAAGGCCGGCAACGTGCATCGCGTCCGGTTGATGGAGAGCCAGGAGGATTCCGGGAAGCTGCTGATCGAATCGTCCCAGGACGAGCAGTCCGCCTACGTCTCCAACGCCGAAGGCTTGGACCCGGATCCGCCGACGGCGAACCCGCCGGGGGTGATCGGCGGCACGGTGCTGGCGTTGCTGAACATCCCGGTGCTGCGCGACGAGGACGACCAAGTCGGCATCTACGTCGCCGCGGCCGGCCAGTTGCCGGGCTGGCGCGGCGCGGAGATCCAGGTGAGCACCGACGGCGGCGCCACCGGCGACACCTTCGCCGAGATCACAGAGGCGGCCACCATCGGGTACACGCTCAGCGCGCTGGCGGCGATCGTGGCCGATCATCCGGCTGTGCAGACCGTCGACGTCTACCTGCCCGATGCGCCCGAGTCCGTCGACTACACGACCCTGCTGCGCTACTACAACCGCGCGGTCATTGGCGACGAGATCATCCAGTACCAGACTGTGACCGACCTGGGCGGCAACGCCTACCGGCTGTCGGGCCTGCTGCGCAACCGCTACGACACCGATCCGATCGCGCACGCGAAGGGCGCGCGGTTCGTGCTGCTGGACTCGGCCGTCGTCTTCGTCCAGGCGCAGCAGTGGATGATCGGCCAGGCGCTCATGTTCCGCGCCGTGTCGTTCGGAACCTCCGCGGATGCCTACCCGTGGGAGGCCTACAGCTTCGCCACGGCGCGATCGCAGACCGAATGGAAGCCGCTGTGGGTGCGTGCGAAGGACGTCGGGTCCGACCTGCAGGTCAGCTGGATCGGGCGCGCGCGACTCGGCGTGTCGCCGAACCCGCACCACTCGCAGCACTTCCGTGGCTACCGGGTCAGCTACACCAATGGCACCGACACCGTGACGCATGACGTCACGACCACCACCGACACGCTCGTCGGGGGCGCGACGCTCCCCGGCGCCGTCCACATCACCGTCGCCGGGCTCAACGCCATCACCGGCGCCGGCCCCGCCTCCGAGGAAATCACCGCATGAGCATCACCCTCCCCACGTGGCCGCAGGGCGCGCTGCAGCCCGAGGCGCCGTTCAACGAGTCGATGAAGAAGCTTGGCGCGGTGGTGAACGCGGCCGCGGAGGCGACGACCAACACGCCGCCCACGACGACGCTGACCGACGTCGACAAGATCTGGATCATCAGCACGTCGCCGACCGGCGCATGGACTGGTCGGGCCAATCAAATCGCCCTGTGCACCGCGGCCGGCGTGTGGGAGTTCTACGCCCCGGAGACCGGCTGGCTGGCGCTGGACAAGAACACCGGCCTGATCCGGTTCTGGAACGGCAGCAGCTGGGGCGCCGTGCCGCTCGGCACGGCCGCGGTCGACCGGAACGTGGTGACGGCGCTGGCGACGAGCGGCGCCGTCAACATCGACGTCTCGACCGGCGACTACTTCACCCTGGCCCTTGCCGGCAACGTCACGTCGCTCACCTTCTCGAACCTGCCGGCGTCGGGCAAGGCCGTGTCGCTGCTGGTCCGGATCAAGCAGGACACCACGCCGCGCACGGTGGCGTGGCCGGCGTCGTTCAAGTGGGCCGAGGGGAACACCATCGCGGTGTCGACCGTCGCGGGCTCAATCGACGTCCTGGCGATCACCACGTTCGACCAGGGCACGACCTGGCAGGTCACGCTCGCGAAGGCGTTCGCATGAGCGGCATCGTTGGCCACCGCGGCATGCTGCTTAGCGCCGGCTCGGGCGGCGTCTACACGTACTGGAATCCGCTGGACAAGGCCACCGATGCTGTCCTGAGTTCTTCGAACCAGGTCGTCGGCGGCACCTCCGGGGCGACGAAATGGGTGCGCTCCGTCCTCGGCAAGTCCACGGGGAAGTGGCGGGTCCAGTTCGTCGACGTGGTGCACGCGGATACCGTTGGATTCGGGTTCGCCACTGGCTCGTCGATCGGGTCGTTCCTCGGCGCGACGAGCGCCGGCTGGGCGATGTTCGCGAATTACGGCTCGGTCGTGCGGCTCTACAACAACGGCGCGTACACGACGTTCAGCGTGACCCTGGCCACAAACGACACTGTGGACCTGCTGATCGACATCCCCGGCGGCAAGGCTTGGTGGCGGAAGAACGGCGTGGCGATCTCTGGCGACCCGGCGGCCGGCACTGGGCCCATGGCCACCTTCACCCCGGGGGCCACGATCTACATAGCCGCCGACCCGTTCGGCGCCAATGGCGCGGTTCGGTTGCGCACCAACCCCAACCACTTCGTCGGCGCGCCGGTCTCAGGCTTCACCGACGGATGGTTCTGACCGGCAGAGCTGGCTTTCTCACCCTGCGCGACCGCGGGGCCTACCATGCCCGGCATGGACCCGTCGCTGCGCCTGCCGTACACCCTGCCGCCCGACTTCGAATGGGCGAACTCGGCGCACACTGATTTTCGCGAGGCTCACATCATCGTCCTGCGCGGTCAGCGCTGGGTCGCCGTGGCCATGCCGCGCCAGCGCGCGCCAGGCTGGGAGGCCTGCACTGGCATGTACCGGCGGATCTTCAAGGTCGCCGCCTGGCAGAACCTGGAGCGCGAGGCCGAGGCCGTCCGGTGGATCGCTACCTGGGTGTGCAAGTACGAGAGGCAGATCCAACGGGAGGCTGGCGCCGGCGTCAGGCATCCCCCGGCCGCCCCTCGGTACGTGCTCGAGCGGATGAAGCACGGGCGGTGATCGTCTATAGTCGGTCCGCAAGCTCGTCGGCGCTGGTCTGGTAGTAGATCATCAGGCTGCGCAGATCCCTGTGGCCGATCACCCGAGCCAGTTCCATCACGTCGAGCTTCTTGGACAGCCGCCAGATGGCCTCCGCTCGAGAGTCGTGAAAGTGCAGGTCCCCAACTTCAGCAGCGTCCCGTGCCCTACGCCAAAGCACATCTCGAGACCGAACGTCCAAGTCGAAGACGGTCGAGCTCGACCGGTTCAGGACCCCCAGGATCTCGCGCGCTCGAGCAGACAGCGGCACCTCACGCTGGTCGCCATTCTTCGTCTGCGGCAGCACGGCTGCCTTGCCGCGTATGTCAGCCCAGCGCAAGCCCAAGATCTCGCCGGCGCGCATAGCCGTCTCGAGGGCAAAAAGGAAGGCTAGCCCGACGCGCTGGGATGCAGTCCGAGCCTCTAGGCCCTCGAGGCCGCAGGCGAGGGTGACGCGATCGATTTCGTCGGGACTAATGCGGCGCTTTCGGCTGGCCGGGGTGGCTGGCCGCTTCACATCCTTGGCCGGATTCCCGTAGAGCCAGACCCACTCCCGGCGCGCCTCCTCGAGCACAGACCGCAGCAGGTTCAGCTCACGCGCGACCGAGGCTGGAGAAACCTTGGCCAGGCGTCGCTGCTTCCAATCGGCTACGTCGCTGGCCTTCAGCACGGGCAGGCGCACCCCCGCAATCGGATCCCGCTCCATCGCCTTCAGGCGGACCTCCTCCCACTGGCGCCCCTTGTGGGTTGGGCAGACCTCTCGTGCATACCGCCGCAGCGCATCCCTGACCGTATGGTCTGGGAGTTTGGCGCCGGCGAGCTCAGCTTCGCGGGATTGCGCCCACGCAGTCGCTTCGCGCTTGGTGGGGCGGGTGACGGACTCGCGTACGCCGTTGACGTACACTTCGGCGCGCCAGGCGCCGCTGCGGGGTCGGATTGAGGCCATGAATGGAGCGTGGCGTAGATTCTGGCGTAACGGGGTTGTGGATAACTGGGTTATTCACAGGCAAACCGAGAATGCCAATTTGCCCGCGAGCCTTGATATACAAGGCTTTCATCGCAATTCCTGCGAATCCGCGGGTAAGCCAAGAATGGCCCTAGCGTCCTCTCCTGGGCACCACTACATCGCTTCGGCGCATCGCGACGAAGCAGACGAAAAACCCCGCGAAAGCGGGGTTTTTTCGTTTCCGGCCATGCGCGCCCGCGGCTGCGCCGAGCGCGTCCGCGCATGCGCCCGCGGCGCTGCGCAACGCGCGCGAGGCAGCGCCCGCGGCGATCCGCGCAGCTGGATTTGCCGGGTTTTTTCGCTGCCGCAAGCCGATCGCGCGCGCCCGCGGCCGCCGCTGCGGGCGCAGCCGCGGCGCCGGGCCGAGCCTGAACGAGGCGCCCGCCGTCGGTCAGGTCTCCGACTTCCGGCTGAAGCGGCAGGGCGCGCGAACGATTCAACTGCGGTCCGGCGGGCAATACTTGACCGCTTTCCGCCCGGCCTTGTCGCCGCGGCACGCCGCACGTCCGCAGCATGGACGCGCTCGGACTCCCGGCTCCGTGGTTATGACCGACATCCTGCTCATCGAAGACGACGAACGCCTTGGCTCGCTGGTAGCCAATTACCTGGGCAAACACGGTTACGACGTGGTCCTGGAAAGCGACGGCGCGCGCGCCGTGGCCGCGATCCTGGAACTGCAACCGGCGGTGGTGCTGCTGGACCTGTCGCTGCCCGGCCAGGACGGTTTCGAGATCTGCCGCGCGGTGCGTTCGCGCTACGCCGGGGTCATCTGCATGCTGACCGCGCGCACCGACGACATCGACCAGGTGCTGGGGCTGGAACTCGGTGCGGACGACTACATCGGCAAGCCGATCGAGCCGCGGGTGCTGCTGGCGCGCCTGCGCGCGCACCTGCGTCGCGACCACGCCGCGCGCCAGACCGGCCGAGTGCTGCGCTTCGGCCAGCTGCGCATCGACTGCGAAACCCGCGAGGCGACCCTGCGCGAGGTCCGCATCGACCTGACCACGGCCGAGTTCGACCTGCTGGTGCTGCTGGCCGGACGCGCCGGCCAGATCCTCAGCCGCGACGACCTGCTGCAGGCGCTGCGCGGCATCCAGTTCGACGGGCTCGACCGTTCGATCGACGCGCGCATCTCGCGCCTGCGGCGCAAGCTCGGCGATCTGGCCGAGGAACCCGAACGGATCAAGACCGTGCGCGGCAAGGGCTATCTGTTCAACCGGGCCGCCTGGGAATGACGACCGCGCCGGCATGGCTGCGGTGGCTGTGGCCGCGCAAGCCGGACTGTCCCGCGGCCGGGCGGCGCGCGCGCGATCTCGGCAAGCAGGGCCACTTCGGCCTGTTCGTGCGCTATTACCTGATCGTGGTGCTGATCTACGCGGTGATCGTGGTCGGCGGCATCTCGGCGTGGCTCAGCATCACTTCGGAGAACAGCCGCGCCTACGGCGAGGCGCAGCTGCGCGGCACCCACTACCTGATCGAGCAGCGCTACCTGGAAACGCCGCGCGAGGACTGGCCGGCGCTGAGCGAGGAGCTCAGCGACCGCTTCGCCTATCCGGTGCGGCTGGCGCCGCTGGCCGAGCTGCGCGACACGCTGACCGCGCGCGAGTACCAGCGCGTGCTGCGCGGCGAAGTGGTGATGGAAAGCGAGGACGAGGCCTACACCTACCAGCGCCTGCCGGGCAGCGACCAGGCGGTCGCGCTCGGCGATTTCGACGATGTGATGGTGCAGGGCGTGCCGTGGAGCGACCTGGACCTGATCGACTCGATCGTGATCCTGGCGATGTACTTCCTCGCCATCGCGCTGCCGCTGTATTTCCTGGTCTACCGGTTCTGGCGCGACCTGCGCCGGCTGCGCACCACCGCCGAGGCGCTGAGCGCGGGCGAGCTCGACGCGCGCGCGCCGGAGGTCACCACGCGTCTGGTCAATCCGCTCGGCCATGCGCTGAACCAGATGGCCGGGCAGGTGCAGCAGGTGCTGGAAAGCCAGCGCATCCTCGCCCAGGCGGTCGCGCACGAGATCCGCACGCCGCTGGCGCGCATGCGCTTCGGCCTGGAAATGCTGGAGCAGGCCGGCGGCGACGACGAACGCGCGCATCTGCGCGAAGGCCTGGAGACCGACATCCAGCGGCTCGAGCATCTGGCCTCGCACAGCGTGGCCTACGCGCGGATCGGGCGCATGGTCGGGATCGAGCGCGCGCCGGTGCCGGTCGGCGCGTTGCTGGCCGACATGGCCGATGTGTTCGATCCGGAACCGCCGCTGCTGCTGAGCTTCGATTGCGGCGGCGTCGACAGCCTGCCGGCCAATCACGAGGCGCTGGAGCTGGCGCTGCGCAATCTGATCGGCAACGCGCTGCGGCATGCGCGCACGCGCGTGGCGGTCAGCGTGGCGCGCAGCGGCGACGGTTATGCGCTGTGCGTCGACGACGACGGCGAAGGCGTGCCCGAAGCCGACCGCGAGCGCGTGTTCCAGCCGTTCGCGCAATTGCGCAAGCATCCCGAAGGCTTCGGCCTGGGATTGGCGCTGGTGCGGGTGGTCGCCGAAAAGCACGGCGGCCGCGCCAGCGTCGGCGATTCCGCGCTCGGCGGCGCGCGCTTCCGCATCGACTTGCCCGGGCAGTAACGCGAGGCCTTCCGGCTTCGCCCTTCTGCGCCCGCCAAGCGGCGCCCGCCAAGCGGCGCCCGCCAAGCGGCGCGCAGACCCCGCCGTTTCAGCGAGCCGACCGCCCCAGGGCCGCCGGCTGCCGGGCCGCGTCTGCGCCGGCCCCGTTGCGCCCATTCCCTACGTCTCAGTAACACTCCGTTACCGAGCGTCGACCGCAGTCACCCACGCGCCCAGATACTCCCACTGACGCGCCTCGCGCGCGCCCGCAGCATGGTCCCGTCCCCCCACGACGGAGTGTTTCCCCCATGCAACGCAAGCTGTTCGCGCTCGGCGCCGCCGCGCTGGCGCTGTCCTTCTCGACCGCCGCCAGCGCCCAGGGCGCCGGCGATCGCGAAGGTTTCTACGTATTCGGCGGCGTCGGCGCCGCGATGACCCAATGGGACGCCAAGCGTTCGGCGCTGCCGGCCGGGCAGAAGCGCAGCCAGGACAAGACCGGCGCCAGCCTGGTGCTCGGCGGCGGCTACCGCTTCAACCAGTACTTCGCCGTGGAAGGCTCCTACCACGACATGTTCAGCGAGGTCAGCCGCCGCGGCGTGGGCGACTACGACACCCGCACGCTGCAGCTCAGCGCGCTCGGAATCATCCCGATCGGCGAGCGCTTCGAAGTGTTCGGCAAGGCCTCGGTCGGCCGCGCGCGCAACGAATTCAGCCCCGCGCGCGGCGCGGTCGGCCTGAGCAAGGCCAGCGAGAGCGTCAACGTCGCCAGCCTCGGCGTCGGCGCCAACTACCACTTCAACGACCGCTTCGCCCTGCGCCTGGACGTGACCGGGCTCAGCAAGGCCGACGGCGGCAGTTTCCGCCGCAAGGCCGGCGCCGACGACCTCAAGACCGGCGAAGCCAGCCTCGCCGTGATGTACCGCTTCTGATCCGCCCATCGGCGGAAGCGGCGCGACCGCTTCCGCCTTCTTCCGAATTCAGCTGCCTCCCACCTTCCGCCGAGCGCGCCCGATGAACCTCGCGACCCGCTGCAACTTCTCCCGACATTTCCTGTGGAGGCGCGCATGAGCGGCCTGGCTGGGCTGTGGCGCGCGCAGCCGGATTGGGAGGACGAGCGCCTGCGCTACTGCATGCGTTCGATGATCCACGCCTTGCAGCACCGCGGCGCGCACGCGCATGCGCTGTGGAGCGACCCCGCCGCCGGCGTCGCCGTCGCCCATTGCCGCGAGCGCGCGGGCGCCGCGCAGCCGGTCGCCAGCGCCGACGGCCGCTATCTGCTGAGCATGGACGGCGCGCTGTACGAGCGCGAATCGCTGCACCGTTCGCTGATCGCATTGAACGCGGTCGGCGAGGAGGCCAGCGACGCCGAGCTGATGCTGGCCGCGATCGTGCGCTGGGGCCTGCGCCGCGCGCTGGCGCGCTGCGACGGCGCGTTCGCGCTGAGCCTGTGGGACCGCCAGGACCGGCAGCTGTGGCTGGCCCGCGACCGGGTCGGCGAGCGTCCGCTGTACTACGGCTGGATCGACGGCGATTTCGCCTACGGTTCCGAACTCAAGGCGCTGCACCGCCATCCCGGCTTCGACGCGCCGGTGGACCGCGACGCGTTGAGCCTGCTGTTGCGCTACGACTACATTCCCGCGCCGTTCTCGATCCACTGCGGCGTGTTCAAGCTCGCCCCGGGCACCTTGCTGCGGCTGACGTACCAGGCGCTGCGCGCCGGCGCCGGCGCGCACCAACCCGAGCGCGACGCGCAGACCTACTGGTGCGCGCGCCAGCGCATGGCCGAGGCGGTCGAACTGCGCGGCGAGCTCGGCGCCGACGAGGCCGTCGACCAGCTCGAAATCCTGCTGCAACAGGCGGTCAGCGCGCGCATGCGCGCGCCGTGCGCGGTCGGCGCGTTCCTGTCCGGCGGCACCGATTCCTCGCTGGTGACGGCGATGATGCAGGCGCAGTCGGCGACGCCGGTCGACACCTACGCGATCGGCTTCGACGACGACCGCCACGACGAAAGCGACTGGGCGCGCGCGGTGGCGCGCGCGCTCGGCACCCGCCACACCGAGCACCGGGTCGGCGGGCGCGAGGCGCTGGAGGCAATCGAGCGCCTGCCGCAGGTGTGGTGCGAACCGTTCGCCGATTCCTCGCAGGTGCCGACCCTGATCGCCAGCGAACTGGTCGCGCGGCGCAGCCCGGTGGCGCTGACCGGCGACGGCGGCGACGAACTGTTCTTCGGCCATTCGGCGTATTGCCGCGCGGTGCGCAACGCGCGCTGGAACGAGCGCGTGCCGGCGCCGCTGCGCCGGCTGGCGCCGCGCCGCAGCGGCGACGGCGCCGAGCGCGCGCGCCTGGGCGGGCTGCGCGCGCTGTGGGCCGAACTCGGCGCGCAGCGCGTGGAAGACCATTACCTGCAACGGGTCTCGCGCTGGCGCGACCCGGCCGCCGCGGTGCCCGGCGCGCGCGAACCGGCGACCCTGTTCGGCGACTGCGCCGGCCACCTGCCGGTCGGCGACGCCGCCGACCGCGTGCAATACCTCGATTTCCGCATGGACCTGCCGAACGGCATCCTGACCAAGATCGACCGCGCCGGCAGCGCCTGCGGCCTGGAGACGCGCTCGCCGCTGCTGGACCGCAGCGTGATCGAGTTCGCCTGGTCGCTGCCGACCTCGCTCAAGCACCATCGCGGCGAGCAGAAGTACGTGCTCAAGCGCCTGCTCGAACGCTATCTGCCGCACAAGCTGATCTATCGCCCGAAGACCGGCTTCGGCGCGCCGGTGTCGCGCTGGCTGCGCGGGCCGCTGCGCGAATGGGCCGAGGCGCTGCTGGACGAATCGCGGCTGCGCCGCGAAGGCCACTTCGACCCGCGCGCGATCCGCACGGTCTGGAACGAGTTCCAGGCCGGCGAGCGCAAGTGGCATACCCATCTGTGGAACGTGCTGATGTTCCAGGCCTGGCTGGAGCGGCACCGCTACGCCGCGGCGCCGCTGCCGCTGGCGTTGGCGGCCGAGATGGCGCCGGCCGCCGCGCCGCGCCGGCTCGGCGCGCTGGAGAGCGCGGCCGGCTGACCGCTGCGCGTCGACAGCGCGCGCAGCGCTGGCCGCTGCGCGCCGGCGGCGGCATCATGGCCGCCCCGAACGCGCAACCACGGCCTTTGCATGGACTCACTCGCGCTGATGCGCAGCTTCCGCCGAGTGGTGGAACTCGGCAGCTTCGCCCGCGCCGCCGACGACTTGAACCTGTCGGCCGCCGGCCTGAGCAAGCAGGTGCGCCAGCTCGAGGCGCGGCTGGGCACGGTGCTGATCCAGCGCACCACCCGGCGCATGAGCCTCACCGACGGCGGCCGGCTGTATTTCGCCGAATGCGGCCGGCTGCTCGACGAGATCGACGCGCTGGAGCAGCGCGTGCGCGAAGGCTCCGAGCGCGTCGACGGCCTGCTGCGGGTCAGCGCGCCGCTGTCGTTCGGGCTGCGCGTGCTGTCGCCGCTGTTGAGCCGGTTTCTGGCCGAACACGCGCATCTGCGCCTGGATTTAGTGTTGGAAGACCGCGTCGTCGACTTGGTCGGCGAAGGCTTCGACGTGGCGGTGCGGCTGCGCGCCGAACTGGAGGATTCCAGCCTGGTCGCGCGCCGGCTCGGCAGCGTGGGGCAGCTGCTGTGCGCCGCGCCGGACTACCTGCGCCGCCGCGGCGAGCCGCGCACGCCGCAGGAGTTGTGCGGGCATGCGCTGCTCGGCTACAGCCTGTCCGAATCGCCGCGCGCGTGGCGCCTGCAGGGCGAAGACGGCGAACGCGAGTTCATGCTGCCGGCGCCGCGCGTGGCCGCCAACAACAGCCTGTTGCTGCGCGATCTGCTCGTCGACGGCCATGGCGTCGGCAGCCTGCCGGCGTTCGTGGCGGCGCCCGACATCGCCGCCGGCCGCCTGCGCGAAGTGCTGCCGCGCCATCGCCAGCCGCCGCGGCACGTGCACGCGGTCTACGCCACCGGCCGCCACCTGCCGGCCAAGGTGCGCGCCTTCGTCGATTTCCTCGGCGAGCGGCTGCCGGCGGCGCTGGCCGATTGCTGAGCGCCAGCGAATAGTCCCTGCACCCGGCGCGGCTGTTTCGCCCGCGCCGCGGCGCCCAAGCTGTCTCCACGCGGCCGCTCAGCGCCGCCCTCGAACCGCGCTGTACCGGCGCGAACGCATGGAGACTTTCGATGAAACCCGTATCCGCTTTTGTCGGCGCCGCACTGGCGCTGGCCTTGTCCGCGCCCGCCGCGGCCGCCGACGTCGGCCGCAGCCCCTGGGGCGCCGACGACCAGATCGGCCGCCTGAACCTGATCACCGAGCAATCCACCGCGGCGGTGCTCGGCCGCCTGCGCGGCGGCAAGGTCTACGACTTGGCCACCGAGTACTTCGTCGGCATGCCGAGCTGGCAGGCCGCGGGCGATCCGCACTACCAGTTCTGGATGACCCACACCCCGCGCGGCACCCAGGTCGACGACCCGATGCAGGTCGGCGCGGCGATGAACGCCCACACCAGCTACACCGGCTCCGCGTTCTCGATGTACACCCACACCGGTACCCATATCGATGCGCTGAACCATTTCGGCATCGGCGGGCGCATCTGGAACGGGTTCGAGGCCGACAAACATCTCGGCGACCGCGGCTGGAACAAGGCCGGGATCGAGAAATTCCCGCCGCTGATCGCGCGCGGCGTGATGCTCGACGTCGCCGCGGCCAAGGGCGTGGACATGTTGCCCGACGCGTACCGCATCACCCGCCAGGACCTGCGCGAAGCGCTGGCCCGGCAGAAGCTGCAACTGCAGCGCGGCGACATCGTGCTGATCCGCACCGGGCGGATGAAGCTGTTCGAGCAGGCCGACGCCTACATCGCCAAGCCGCCGGGCCTGGGCATCGACGCGGCGCGCTATCTGGTCGAGGACGCCGGCGCGATGGTGATCGGGGCCGACAATCTGAGCCTGGAAACCTTTCCCTCGGAAGTGCAGGGCGAGTACGTGCCCCTGCACACCTACCTGCTGGCCCAGCACGGCGTGCCGATCATCGAGTTGATCGCGCTGGACGAACTGTCGCGCGACCAGGTCTACGAGTTCGCCTTCATCGGCGGGCCGCTGAAGATCCGCGGCGGCGACGCCGCGCCGCTGCGGCCGGTGGCGATTCCGCTGCGGTGAATGTTGTGTTGCACGCGGCGCTTGCGGGTGCGAGTGGCGTCGCGCTTGCGAGCGCAGCAAAACGTTCCGGGGCCGAAGCGGCCCCGGAACGCGTGCGGACCGATGCGGCTTACTGCGGGCAGGACTCCTGCAGTTCGTAGTACTGCAGTTCCGACGGCGCCACGCCCCAGCCGCTGCCCTGGACCAGGCCGGCCGAATCGGCATACGACAGGTTGATGCTCACGCCGGGGTAATCGCCGACGCTGAGCGTGGCGTAGAGGCTCTTGGCGCCGCTGGTGGCGTTGTAGGCGTCGACCGCGGTCTTGAACCGCGACAGCGCCACCGAGTTGCTGGTGAAGGTGCGCAGCGAGGACAGGTCGAGCGCGAACGCGTACTGCACGTTGGTCGGGCCGTAGCGGTTGACCGTGCTCGGCACGACGATCGGCTTGTTGCTCCAGTAGTGGTTGATGACGCGCAGATCGCAGGTGCCGGCCTGGGGAAAGCCGGTCGGCGCGTTGAGCCGGCCCAGCGAGGTCCAGCCGGAGGCGAGGGCGCCGTGGCTGGCCAGGGCCAGCGCGCAGAACAGGGCGTAGCGCTTGAAGTTCATGAGACTCCTTGTCGGAACTGAGGAAGGGCGCGCCGTGTCCGGCGGCGCCCGCCGCGCCCGCGTCGCGGGCGGTCGGCATCGCCATTAACGCCCGCGGGCGTCTTACCGGGTTGGACGCGCGCCGGCGCCGGCATGCCGGCGGTCGGCCGCAACGCTGCGTCGGTCGACGCGGCGCGCGCAGTCTGCGCCGCGCTCGCGTCGCGCGCGTGACCGCGCCGCGACAGGCGAGCGTCGGCGCCGGCACGCCGCGGCAGTGACCGCCATCGCGATACCGCAACGCATGCGCCGCCTGCGCGCGCATCGACAGGTGCCCGACAGCCGCGCGGCCTACAACGAAGGCCGCGGGCGCCGCCCGTTGCCTTCGCCGCCCATGCCTTCGCCGGCCGCGGCGGACGCACTCAGCCGATCCGGGATTTCGCCATGACCTCTCGCCGCACCCGTTCCCCTCATCCCGGCCGCGCCGCGCCCGCGCCGCTGGCGCGCAGCGGCCTGCCGTGGCTGGCCGGCTTTTGCACGCTGATCATGGGCAGCGCCTTCGCCGGGCAGAACGCGCCCGCCGCGGCCGCGGCGGCGACCGCCGATACCGCGCGCATCGCCGTGCGCAGCGACGCCACCGCGGCCGCGTTCGACCTGCGCGTGCGCGACAGCGTCAGCGGCCGCGCGCTGCCGGCGCAGCTGAGCCTGGCGCCGGTCGGCGCCGCCGCGGCGCGGCAAAGCCTCGATCTGGCCGCCGCGGGCGGCCGCGTCGCCGGCCTCGCGCCGGGCGAGTACCGCGTCACCGTGTCCGCACCGGGCTATCTGCCGGTGGTCACCACCGTGCATTCCGACAACGCGCTGGGCCTGCCGACGACCGTGTGGCTGTCGCCGAAGCGCGAATCCGAAGCGCTCGACCTGCTCGCGCTGAAGGCCGCCGAATGCAGCGATTGCAGCGTGCTCAGCGGCCACGTCTACGACCAGCGCACGGGCCAGCCGCTGGCCGGCGCGCGTGTGCGCAGCGGCCTGGGCGAGCGCGCGGTCGCCGATGCCGACGGCTACTTCGAACTGCGCGGCAAGTTCGTCAACGACGCGTCGCGGCAGGACGCGCCGCCGCCGACCACCTCGCTGGAGATCGAAGCGCCGGGTTACCGCGCGCAGCGCCTGGAAGGCTTGTCGCTGGTCAACGACTCCAGCCACTTCGTCGTCGACCTGCAGCGCGGCAGCGGCCGCAGCGTGGAAAAGCGCGTGCACGCCCAGGCCGAAGACAACGCCGCGGCGTTGCGCGAGCGCGAAGCGCTCATGCGCCAGCTCGATGCGGACAACGCCGGGCAGGCGATGCGCGCGGGGCAGACGCTGGCCGCCGCGCAGGTCTCGGCGACGGCGGTGTCGGTGCCCTCGAGCATCCGCGTCGGCACCAGTTGCTCCGGGCGTTCGTGTTCCGGCGTGTCGGTCTACAGCCTCGAAGACTACGTGGCCAAGGGCCTGGACGAGGAGTGGATCCCGTCCTGGCACGCGCAATCGCTGGCCGCCGGCGCGGTCGCTTACCGCACCTACGGCGCCTACTTCGTCGCCCATCCGATCAGCAGCCGCTACGACATCTGCAACACCACCTCGTGCCAGGTGTTCAACGCCGACTCGGTCTCGGCCACCGTCGCCGCCGCCAACGCCACCCGTGGGGTGATCCTCAGCCGCGACGGCAAGAGCGCGGCGTTCAGCGAATACTCGTCGGAAAACAACGCTTGGGACGATCCCAGCGACGGCCTGTCGTGCAGCAACAACGACCTGAGCTGCGGCAACGGCAACAACGGTTCGCCGCGCAACAACTGGCCCTGCCTCAGCGATTCGGTCGGCAAGGGCAAGGGCTGCTTCGGCCACGGCCGCGGCATGAGCCAGTGGGGCACCCAGCGCTGGGCGGCCAACAACGGCCGCGACTGGAAGTGGATCACCGACCACTACTTCAACAACAACAACAAGCCCGCCGGCATGCGCAACGCGTTCCGCTCCGACGGCGGCGGCAGCCCGAATCCGGGCGGCGCGCCGGGCACGGTCGACACCAACGGCACGCCGCTCAACGTGCGCTCGGGTCCGGGCACCGGCTACTCGGTGGTCGGCACGCTCGCCGACGGCAGCAGCGTGACGATCCAATGCCAGACCAACGGCACCAGCGTCACCGGCACCTTCGGCACCAGCAAGATCTGGAACCGCATCGGCAGCGGGCGCTTCATTCCCGACGCCTACACCCAGACCGGCTCCGACGGCCGGGTCGCGCCGGATTGCTGAGCGGCGCGATGCGGCACCGGCGCGCACGCCGCGCGCCGCCACCACCTCACTTCTTCGAGGATTTCCCGTGAACTTGCTTTCCAGAACCTTGCTCGCGACCGCGCTCGCCGTCGCCTGTCTGCCGGCCGCGCACGCCGGCAAACCCGTCGCCGCCGCCGATGCGCTGGCCGACCCCGCGCTCGCCGCGCGCATCCGCGTCGAGCAAGACGCGCTGCGCGGCGAACGCGCGCAGTTGCCGGTTTACTTCCGCCAGGCCTATGCGCGCTATCCGGCGATTCCGGCCGGCACGCTCGAATCGCTGGCCTACGTGGCCAGCCGCTGGCAGCACCTGCGCCCGTCGCCGGCGCAGGAACACAGCGAAATGCCGCGCGCTTACGGCGTGATGGGGCTTTATCGCGGCGAAGGTTTCGCCGATCAGGTCGGCGAAGCCGCGCGCCTGCTGGGCGTGCCGGAAGCGCGCATTCTTGCCGAACCTTCGCTCAACATCCTTGCCGCCGCTGCGTTGCTCGATCGCGAGATCGGCCGCGACGGTGCGCTGCGCAAGCCCGATGCCGAAGCGCTGCGTCCGGCGCTGGAGCGTTACGCCGGCTTCGCCAAGCCCGTCGCCGGCGCGGCGAAAAGTGCGGCGGCCGACTATGCGCGTGCCAGCTTCGCCTACGACGTATTGTTGACCCAGGATCGCGGCATCGACGGCAAAAATCCGGGAGAGCAGGGCATCCAGATCCCCGCGCGCGAGATCGCCTGGGAACGCGCGTTCGACGCGCCCGCGCTGGTGCGCCTGCGCGCGCCGCTGCTGCGCCTGAACGCCGATGCCGATCGCATCGAAACCGCCGATTACTACGTCGATTCCGACAGCCAGACCCTGCGCAGCAAAGACCCGCAAGTCGCCGCCGCCGCGGCCAGCCAGGACTACGGCCCGGCGCTGTGGGTGGCCTCGCCTTACCACTCCGCGCGCACGTCGTACGATTCGGCGACGATCCATACCGTGCAGGGTTCCTACGCCGGCAGCATCTCGTGGTTCCAGAACAATCCCGACCACGTCAGCATCCACTACCTGGTGCGCAGCAGCGACGGCCAGATCACCCAGATGGTGCGCGAGAACCGCGCGGCCCATCACGTGCTCTCGCACAACCCGACCACGCTCGGCATCGAGCACGAGGGCTATGTCGACAACGCCTCGTGGTACACGACCGCGATGTACAACGCCTCGGCCGGCATCGTCCGCCACTTCTGCGCCAAGTACTCGGCGATCAAATGCGCCAGCGCGTTCCAGGGCCCGGCCGGCAGCTCGGTGCGGGTGTTGCCGGCCAGCGTCAAGGTCAAGGGCCACCAGCACTACAGCGGCAACGACCACACCGACCCGGGCAAGAACTGGGACTGGGCGCGTTACTACAAGCTGCTCAATCCGGGCGGCGGCAATCCCGGCGCGCCGGGCACGGTCGACACCAGCGGTTCGCCGCTGAACGTGCGCTCCGGCCCGGGTACGAGCTACTCAGTGGTCGACACGCTCGCCGACGGCGCCAGCGTGACGATCCAGTGTCAGACCACCGGCACTTCGGTCACCGGCACCTACGGCACCAGCAACATCTGGAACCGCATCGGCACTGGGCGCTTCATTCCCGACGCCTACACGTACACCGGTTCCGACGGCCGCGTCGCGCCGGATTGCTGAGCGCGGCGTCCGTATCGGTTTCAACGCGTCGAGGTGGGCGGGCGCGGCGGCGGCTGGTCGGCGCCGTCGCGCCCGTTTTTTTCGCATGCCTGATCGCCGCGTTCGCACCGATGGCCGCGTCGCAATCGCCATTGGGAGCGGCCGCAATTGCAATTCAGAGCGTCGAGGTGGGCGGGCGCGGCGGCAGTCGGTCGATGCCGTCGCGCCCGTTTTTCCGAGGATCGCGGGATTTTCGCTGATATCTGTTGCGTTAATCCCTGTCTCGCGCATGACACGCCGCGGTCACGCTGACCCCGCCAAGATGGCTTCCGCGACACCGGCGCCGCATTCGCGCAGCGCCGGCACCCAGCCGGAGGCGGACATGCGCAGCGCACGGCGTTCCCAATCGCAACTCATCGCCATCGGCCAGAACGCGCCGTGGGTGATCGCCAGCCGTCTCGGCGCGATCTCGCGCGCGGCCTCGGCACCGAGCGCAAAAGACGTCGGCGAACTGCATCGCATGGTCGACGAGAAATGGATCGCGCTCGGCAACGCGTGGTGGCAGATGTCGGCGCAATGGTGGCAATGGCAGGCCGGCTGGTGGCTGCGCCCGCAGCCCTGGCTCGGCCCGGCCGGCGACGATCCGCTGCGCTGGTGGCAGGAGGCGATGCACGCCGGCGACGCGGTGCTGGCCAGCGGCCTGCGCCCGGTCGCGCGAACGGTCGCACGCAACCGGCGGCGGCTGGCGTCGCGGGTCTGATCGACAAGGCCCGCGCGGCGCCTGCCGGTCGCCGCCGCATCGCATCCGTCCCGGCACAGCGCCCGGTGCGAACACACTTCGAAACGATTTGCATGCGCCCGCCGCAACACCGGCGGCTCTACCCTGGGGATCTCGCGACCGCCGCGTCGCGCCGCACCCAGGTCGCGCCATGCCGCCGGTCCAGGTCTGCCCCTTCCTGATGTTCTCCGGCCAATGCGAGGCCGCGATGAACCTTTACGTCGCGCTGATCCCCGACAGCCGCATCCTCGACATCCGCCGCTACGGTCCGGGCGAAACCGGGCCCGAAGGCACGGTCATGGTCGCCAGCTTCGCCCTCGGCGACCTGACCGTGATGTGCAGCGACAGCCCGGTGAAGCACGCCTTCGACTTCACTCCGTCGACGTCGCTGTTCGTGACCTGCGAATCGCGCGAGCAGCTCGACGTGTTGGCGGAGAAGCTCAGCGACAACGGCAAAGTGCTGATGCCGCTGGACAACTATGGCTTCAGCCAACGCTTTGCGTGGGTGCAGGATCGGTTCGGGGTGTCGTGGCAGCTCAATCTGGATTGAGCGATTGAGGGCGCAGGTATTTCTTATGTATTTTCGGTGAGCAAGTTCGCCACAACGAAAAAGCGGAGAAAAACCGGTCAGAAAAAATAACTGGTTCACCGTTCCTTGTTTCCGTGGCTGCGTTTGTCGGCCTGCATCCGGTCGGTTATTGTCGATGCACCGCTATATGCCTTTGGGGGTAAGGAAATGGCAGTCGTACCAAAGAAAGTGGCCGAGCGCCTGGTCGCCGGACTGAAACGTTATCAGCCTGTCTTGGCGGCGGCGCGAGCTCGCGATGTAGGCGAGGCCGATACCGTAACAATCATCAAGGATATGTTGGCTGACGTATTCGGATACGACAAATACTCAGACGTAACGTCCGAGCATTCCATTCGCGGAACCTTCTGCGATTTGGCGATCAAGATAGATAATCAACTGCAGACCTTGATCGAGGTCAAAGCCATAGGGCTGGAACTAAAGGATCAGCACGTCAAACAGGCGGTCGACTACGCCGCGAATCAGGGCGTGGATTGGGTACTGCTGACCAACGGGATCACTTGGCGGGTGTATCGCCTGATCTTCGCCAAGCCCATCGATCAGGAACTGGTGTTGGAGATCGACTTCTGCGCGTTGAGCACGCGTGCAGACGGCGACATCGAGTTGCTGTATCTGTGGTGCAAGGAAGGCTGGCAGCGTTCGGTTCTGGGCGAGTACCACACGCAGAAGCAAGCGCTGTCCCGTTTCTTCGTCGGAGCGATGCTGCAGACCGATACGGTGCTTGACGTTATCCGTCGCGAGTTGCGGCGGGTATCGCCGGATGTCCGGATCGATGCCGCGCAGATCAAGGCGGTCCTGGTCGGGGAGGTCATCAAGCGCGAGGTGCTGGAGGGCGAAAAGGCCGACGACGCTCGCAAGAAGATCGCCAGAGCCGCCAATACAGCACTTCGTGCCGCATCGGCCAAGCCGCCCAAGGCCGCGAAAGGAGCGGACGGCGACAGTTCCCAGATGGAGGCGGATTGACGACTGGCGCTGCGACGGTATTTCGCCCAACAAAAAAGCCGACGAGCGATCGTCGGCTTTTTTGTTGAATTGGTGGAGCCAGGGAGGATCGAACTCCCGACCTCGTCATTGCGAACGACGCGCTCTCCCAGCTGAGCTATGGCCCCGGATGAATCCGAGGCGGCAAGTTTAGCGGCACATCGGCGGCCGCGCTACCCCCGCCGCGAAAATTCGCCGGACCCGCGCCGCAGCAGCGTTTGCGGCGACTCAGGCGGCGCCGCTGGGCGCGGCCAGCAGCGGCGCCAGCGCCGGTTCGAGCGCGGCGCGGCGCCAGCCGGACAGGGCGTCGGGCCATTCGCCGTGGTCGAGCAGGGCCTCGAGCCAGCGGCGCGAGGCGAGCACGCCGTCGGGCAGGCCGAGCGCGGCGCTGCGGCCGGCGACGGCGTCCTGCAACTGGCGCAGGCGCTGTTTGTCGCGGGTCTCGGCGATGCCGGCGTCGGGGGCCTGGGCTTCGTCGGCCAGCGGCGTGGACAGTGCGGTCCAGATCGCGTCGGTCAGCTTGCGCGGCGCCTTGGGGTGGGCTTCGAGCTGGCGCTGCAAGGCGTCGCGGTCGGCCGGGGCCTGGCGGGCGATGGCCACGGCCAGTTCGTTGTCGAGGATCCAGGTGCGCGGCTTGTCGCTGTCGCGCGCGTAGCCGTCGCGCCAGCGCAGCAGGCGCAGCAGGCGCTGCTGGGCGGCGCGGTCGAGGAACTGGGCGCTGCGCAGCGACAGGTGCGGCCAGCGCTCGGCCGCTTCGTTCTCGGCGTTGACGACGGTGCGGGCGGCGTCTTCGGCCAGCCACTCGCGGCGGCCGAGCTGGCCGAGCAGGCCGTCGAGCGCGTCGTGCATGACGAACAGGTGGCGCACGTCGTCGGCGGCGTAGTCCAGCTGCGACGGCGACAGCGGCCGGCGCATCCAGTCCGAGCGGGTCTCGCCCTTGGGCAGGGCCACGCCGGTCAGCTGTTCGACCAGCTTCTGGTAACCCAGGCCGCCGCCGATGCCGGCCAGCGCCGCGGCCTGCTGGGTGTCGAACAAGGGCTTGGGCACCACGCCGCAAGCGTGCTTGAACGCGACCAGGTCCTCGCTGGGACTGTGCACCACCTTGAGGATGGCGGTGTCGGCCAGGATCGGCGCCAGCGCCTGGGTCATGCCCGGGCGCAGCGGGTCGACCAGCAGGATCGTCGGCTCGTCCTCGCCGTCGCGCTCGATGGCGATCTGCACCAGGGCCAGCTGCGGCCAATACGTGCGCTCGCGGATGAACTCGGTGTCCAGCCCGATGCGCGCGGGCTTGGCGTCGAAATGCGCTTGCAGCGCGTCGGGAGCGGTGATCCAAAGAGGCATGGGCGATGTGCTGGACGCGTGCGGGCCGGTCAGGGCCGGGCGGGCGACAATAGCTCAAATCGCCGTCGCGGGCCGCGACGGCTCGGGAAAGAACGCAAAAACCCGCAACGGCCGGCTTTGCCGAACGCCAAGGCCGGGTTCGCCGAATCCTCGTTCGCGCCGCGGCGCCGCCGCCGCGATGCCCGGCGCCGGCCCCTGAGACGATATGCTGCGCGGGTCGTCGCATCCCGCAGAGGCCGCAGGTTTGCCCGCAATCCACTGGATCCGCACGCTCGCTCTGGGCCTGGCCTGCGCCGGGCTGCTGGCCGCCTGCGGCGACCGCGCCGAGCGCGCCGGCGCGCAGACCGTGCCGCGCCAGCCGATCGTGACGGTCAGCGCCGATCAGGCGGTCTCGCCGGTGCCGCCGTGGCGGGCGCCGGCGGTGGCGGTCGGCGAGGACACCCAGGCCGCGCTGCGCAAGCGCGCCGATGCCGCGCTCAAGGCCGGCGACCTGTATGCGACCGCCGATTCGGCGATCCCGCTGTACTTGGCCTTGCGCGAGTTCGCGCCCAACGACCGCGGCGTCGCCGCCGGGCTGGACCGGGCGGTGGCGATGCTGCTGGCCGAGGGCGACGGCGCGCTCAAGCGCATCGACGAGGAACCGCTGGCGCTGCGCGAGGCGCACCGCGCCGCGGCGGTGGCGCGCGCGGTCGCGCCGGAGCATCGCAAGGTCGAAGCCTTCCTGGAGCGGCTCGACGCCGCCGACCAGGCGCAGGAAGCCAATCGCCTCGGCGAGGAAGCGCTCAACGCCGGCCGCATCGGCGAGGACGGCCGGGACGGCGGCGCGCTGGCCTATTTCCGCGAAGCCCTGGAGCTGCGTCCGCGCGACGTGCGCGCCGGCCAGGGCATCGCCGCGGCCGAGAGCGCGCTGATCCGCCGCGCCGAACTGGCCGCCGACCGCGACGACTACGCCGGCGCCGAGCGCTGGCTGGCCAAGGCCGCGCCGATCCGGCCGAAGCTGGACACCGCTTCCGACGCCCAGGGCCGCATCGCCGCGCAGCGCCAGGAGCGCATCCGCCGCCTGCGCGACGAGGGCATCGGCCTGCTGCCGAAGCTGCGCGGCATCGACGACGCGCGCGGCGTGCTGGCGACGCTGTTGCGGATCGCGCCGCCGGGCGATCCGGCCGCGGCCGAGCTGCGCGAGCGGATCGAACTGGCGACCCACTACGGCCTGTTCCGCCCGGGCCAGGTGTTCACCGACGCGATGAACCAGGGCGGTCGCGGCCCGCAGCTGGTGGTGATCCCGCACGGCGCGTTCCGCATGGGCGCCGAGCCCGGCGAAGCCGGTTCCAGCGACGCCGAGCGGCCGCTGCGCAACATCCGCTTCGAGCGCGGGCTGGCGGTGTCGCGCTACGAAATCACCGTCGGCGAATTCCGCCGTTTCATGAACGCCAGCAAGCACCGCGCCCGCGCCACCCGCCGCGGCTATTCGATCGCCTACGACGAACGCAGCGGCAATCTGGTGCGTCGCGGCGGCGTGGACTGGCGTTCGGACTACGCCGGCCAACCGGCGGCCGACAATCTGCCGGTGGTGCACGTCAGCGCCAAGGACGCCAACGCTTACGTCGAGTGGCTGTCGGGCATGACCGGGCAGCGCTACCGCCTGCCGAGCGAAGCCGAGTACGAATACGCGCTGCGCGCCGGCAGCCAGGGCGCCTATCCCTGGGGCGACGGCGCGCCGCCGGCCAAGGCCGGCAACCTGACCGGCGCGCTCGACGTCTCGCCGAGCGGCCGGCGCTGGCGCAACGCCTTCGCCGGCTACGGCGACGGCTTCTGGGGGCCGGCGCCGGTCGGCAGCTACGCGGCCAATGCATTCGGCCTTCACGACATGGGCGGCAATGTCAGCGAGTGGGTGGCCGACTGTTGGCACGACAACTACCGGCGCGCGCCGCGCGACGGCGCGGCGTGGTTCAACCCGGGCTGCCGCACGCGGGTGTTCCGCGGCGGCTCGTGGTCGAGCTCGCCGGCGCAGTCGCGCGCGGCGTGGCGGCAGGGCACCAGCGCCGACACCACCAACGGGCGCCTGGGCTTCCGGGTGGTGCGGGAGATCTGATCTGATGTCCGCGCCGCGGCCGCAACAGCGACCGCGGCGGGCAAGGCGAGGGGCCGAGCGCGGCGCCGGCGCGGCAAGCTAAAGTTTCGCCGGCGGCAGCGCCGGCAACGTTTCGCGGGCGGCGACGCCCGGCAATCTTCGGGAGCGGGCGGATGAGAGTGGACCCTTACGGCAATCAGGCGAGCGGCGGACGGCGCGGCTTCGGCGGCATGCGCTGGTGGATCCTGCTGCTGTTCGGCCTGTACGCGGCGTGGTCGTGGTTCGGCAGCGCCAAGACCGATCCCTACACCGGCGAGACCGCGCATTACGGCACCAGCGCCGACGAGGAAGTGCAGCTCGGCGAACAGGCGTTCGCGCAGGTGCTCAACGACGCCGGCTCGCAGCGCGCGCTGCTGGCCTCGAGCGCGCCGCAGAGCCAGGCGGTCAGCCAGATCGCCCAGCGCCTGATCGACAAGGTGCCGCAGGTCACCGACGCGCTGGCGCGGCAGAACAATCAGCAAGCGCCGACCGACTACCGCAATTTCAAGTGGAGCGTCGCGGTGATCGACTCGCAGGAGGCCAACGCCTTCTGCCTGCCCGGCGGCAAGATGGCGGTCTACACCGGCCTGTTCCCGGTGACCCAGAACGACGACGCGCTGGCGGTGGTGATGGGCCACGAGATCGCCCACGCGCTGTTGCGCCACGGTTCCCAGCGCATGGCCCAGCAGAAGCTGGTGCAGCTCGGCCAGGTCGCCGCCGGCGCGGCGGTCGGCGGGATGGACCCGCAACAGCAGCAGATGATCATGGGCGCGCTAGGCGCCGGCGCGCAGTACGGGCTGGTGCTGCCGTACGGCCGCAATCACGAGACCCAGGCCGACAAGGTCGGCCTGATGCTGGCCGCGGCCGCGTGCTACGACCCGCGTCAGGCGATTCCGTTGTGGCAGCGCATGTCGCAGCTCGGCGGCGGCCAGCGCCCGGCCGAGTTCGCCTCGACCCACCCGGACCCGGCCAACCGCATCGCGACCTTGCAGCAGCTGATGCCGAAGGCGCTGGAGTTCTATCAGGCCAATTGCGCGAACAAGCCGCTGGCGGCGCGCTGATCCAGCTCCCTGTAGGAGCGGCGCGAGCCGCGACTGCGACAACGCACCTGCGACGAACCTTACGGCGTAGTTGCGTTGTCGCAGTCGCGGCTCGCGCCGCTCCTACAGGAAGGCGGTGCAACTTCAGAAGCTCATGAACAAGCCGCCGTTGACCGGAATGTTCGCGCCGGTGATGAACCCGGCCTCGTCCGCGGTCAGGAACTCCACCGTGCGCGCGATCTCGCTCGGCTTGCCCAAGCGCCCGACCGGCACCGATTCGAGGATCTTGCCGCGGATCTCCTCCGGCACCGCCATCACCATCGCCGTTTCGCAATAGCCCGGCGACACCGAATTGACCGTCACGCCCTTGCGCGCCACTTCGCGCGCCAGCGCCATGGTGAAGCCGTGCATGCCTGCCTTGGCCGCGGAGTAGTTGGTCTGGCCGAACTGGCCGGTCTGGCCGTTGACCGAGCTGATGTTGACGATGCGGCCGAAGCCGCGTTCGGCCATCGCGTCGACCGTGTGCCGGCACAGGTTGAACACGCCGTCGAGGTTGACGTTGATGACCTCGTCCCAGGCGCGCCGCTCCATCTTGCGCAGGCTGCCGTCGCGGGTGATGCCGGCGGCGTTGACCAGGATGTCGATGGCCCCGAAGCGGCCGACGATGCGCTGCACCGCCGCGGCGCAGTCGTCGAAGTCGCCGACGTTGGCCGCTTCGAAACCGATGTCGTGGCCTTGGGTCAGCTGCGCGAATTCGGCGATGCGCTGCTCGCGCGCGCCCAGGTCGAGCGCGATCACGCGGCGGCCGGCGCGGGCCAGGGCCAGGCAGATCTCGCTGCCGAGCCCGCCGATGCCGCCGCTGACCACGGCGATGCGTTTGTTCATGCGATTCCCTCGAAAACCAGCATGGCCCGCGGCAGGGGGCGGATCGGCTCGACGGCTTGGGTGCGGCCGCACGGCGATCGCGCGGCGGGCGCGTGCGTGGCGTGTGTGCGTTGGGCGCGCGAGGCGCGATGTCGGCGATCGACGCAGGCGTCCTCCCCAGGCCGCCTGCGCGTGCGCGCCGGCCCGCGGCGCGCGAAGACTTTAGGGCCCGCCGCGGCTCAGCGCTCGCGCTTGCCCGGCTCGTGCTTGCCCGGTTCGCTGTTGCCCTTGGGCTTGGGCGTGACCGGCTGGCCGACGCTGCCGGACAGGTTCTGCTGGAACTCTTTCCACAGCGTGAGGTTGCGTTCGGTCAGCTGGTTCATCATCGCCCACGGCGTCTGCCCGAGCATGCCGCCCATCTGGTTGCGGAACTGCTGCTGCTGATCGAGGAACAGCTGCATCGAGCGTTCCAGGTAGTTGCCCATGAAGCCCTGCAGCGAGTCGCCGTAGAAACGGATGATCTGGCTCAGCAACTGGGTCGACAGCACCGGTTCGCCGTCCTGCTCGTGCTCGGCGATGATCTGCAGCAGCACTTGCCGGGTCAGGTCGTCGCCGGAGCGGGCATCGCGCACTTCGAACTCCTCGCCGTCGACGATGAGCTGGCGCACGTCTTCGATGGTGATGTAGCTGGAGATCTCGGTGTCGTAGAGACGACGGTTCGGATATTTCTTGATGACGCGAGTCGAGGCCATTGAGCTTTGGCTCTAAAAATCGTGGTGCCTTGCAGCATGGCGCAGGGCGCGGGGCCTTGCAACCGTTGCCGGGACGGACGGCGGCGCAGGCCGCGGGAAGGCGCCGGGAGGCGCGCGCGTGCGCTCCTCGCATGCGCCGCGCGGGACGACGAAAACCGCTGAAAAACCGCATCCGGCGCGATCGCCGACGGCGGTGCGGGCGCGCGCCGGGCAGCGGGCCGGGCGTTCCGCCAGCGAGCGCGGCGCGCACGCGGCGCGCCGGGCTTCAGACCTGAATAGGGTTGGCAGCGGCCGAGTGCGCGGCCGCTGCGCGAACGCCGCGCCGATGCGCCATCGCGGCGCGCCGACGCCGGCGCGGCTTCACCAACCCATGTACTGGCCGCCGTTGGCCGAGAGGTTGGCGCCGGTGATCCAGCCGGCCTCGTCGGGGATGAAGAACCCCACCGCGTAGGCGATCTCCTCCGGCGAACCCAGGCGTCCGGTCGGGATCTGGGCGATGATCTTGTTGCGCACGTCCTCGGGCACGGCCATGACCATGTCGGTGGCGATGTAGCCCGGCGACACCGTGTTGACGGTGATGCCGAAGCGCGCGTTCTCCTGCGCCAGCGAAATGGTGAAGCCGTGCATGCCGGCCTTGGCCGCGGCGTAGTTGGCCTGGCCGTACTGGCCCTTCTGGCCGTTGATCGAGCTGATCTGCACGATCCGCCCCCACTTGCGCTCGCGCATGCCCTCGATCACCGGGCGGGTGACGTTGAAGCAGGAGTTGAGGTTGGTGTCGATGACGTCGGTCCACTGCTGCGGCGTCATCCGGTGGAAGGTGGTGTCGCGGGTGATGCCGGCGTTGTTGACCAGGATGTCGACCGGGCCGATCTGGCGCTCGACCTCGCGCACCAGCGCCTCGGCGTGCGCGGGCGAGGACACGTCGCCGTGGGCGATGGCGACGTCGTAGCCCTGTTCCTTCATCTGCGCCTGCCAGGCGCGCCCTTTGGCTTCGTCCCGATAGTTGGTCGCGACCTTGTGCCCCAGTTTGGCGAGGCGCTGGACGATCGAGGTGCCGATGCCACCGGTACCGCCGGTGACGAGTGCAACGCGTGACTGCATATGCTGAGCTCTCCATGGCCGCAAAAGGGCGGTCGCGTCCCGATTCTAGACAGCATTCGTGCCGGGATCGTTGTGCATCGCGGCGAGACTGGAAGCCGCCTGCGGAATCTGTGCCGGACTGAACGAATCGCATGCCGCACTCAGCAATTGAGTGACAGTTTCCACCGCAACCAGGGCCTGCGGCGCCTGACCGAGCGCGGCCCAGGCCGCGCGCAGGGCCGGCAGCGGATCGGCCGGGTCCAGCGGATGCGCGGCCTCGGACTTGGACAGCTTGCGGCCGTGCGCGTCGAGCAGCAGCGGCAGGTGGGCGTACGCCGGCGTCGGCAGACCGAGCGCGCGCTGCAGCAGGATCTGGCGCGGGGTCGAGTCGAGCAGGTCGGCGCCGCGGACGATGTCGCTGATGCCCTGGTCGGCGTCGTCGACGACCACCGCGAGCTGGTACGCCCAATGGCCGTCGGCGCGGCGCAGGACGAAATCGCCGACCTCGCGCGCCACGTCCTGGCGCTGGCGGCCGAGCACGCCGTCGTCGAATTCGACCGTCGCGCCGTCGGCCACGCGCAGCCGCACCGCCGCCTGCGGCGCGGCGTGGTCGACACGCGGGCCGTGCGCGACGCAGCGCCGGTGCACGCCGCCGCTGGCGGCGAGATCGCTGCGGCTGCAATGGCAGACGAAGGCCTGGTCTGCGTCCAACAGACGTTGCAGCGACGCCGCGTACAGCGCGTGGCGCTGGCTTTGCCGCACCACCGGCCCATCGCTGAGCAGGCCGAATGCGCTCAGCGCGTCGAGTTGGCGTTGGGCGGCGCCGGGAACTTCGCGCGGCGGGTCGAGGTCTTCGATACGCACCAGCCATTGCCCGCCGTGCCGGCGCGCCAGCAGCCAACTGCCGAACGCGGCCAGCAGCGAACCCGCGTGCAGGTCGCCGGTGGGCGAGGGCGCGAAGCGGCCGCGATACGCGGCAGCGCCGCGCTCGAAATCGATGGAATGTTTATGTCCGGACAATGAACGAGAACCCGTGCCGCTGCGGTCGTCTTGTGGATTCTCGTTGAATTAACGCGGTCTTCGCCACATTTCCACATCAGCAGCGCCGGCCGGGCCGGCGCCGCGCCCGACACGGATCGTCGAACCGCCAGGGTTGCGCGAGGCGCGCAACCCATCGCCAATAAAGACGAAACCACCATGTTCAAGCGCATAGCCCTGTTCCTCGCCACCAATCTCGCCGTCCTGGTCCTGCTCGGCATCGTCATGTCGGTATTGCAGAACGTGTTCGGCATCCGCCTCGGCAACAACGGCGCGATCCTGGTCATGGCCATGGTGTTCGGTTTCGGCGGCTCGCTGATCTCGCTGCTGATGTCCAAGTGGGTCGCCAAGCGCAGCACCGGCGCCTACGTGATCGAGCAGCCGCGCAACGAAACCGAGCAGTGGCTGGTCGCCACCGTGCGCCGCCAGGCCGAGGCCGCCGGCATCGGCATGCCCGAAGTGGCGATCTACGACGCCCCGGAAATCAACGCCTTCGCCACCGGCGCCAACCGCAACAACTCGCTGGTCGCGGTGTCGACCGGCCTGCTGCGGGCGATGAGCCGCGACGAGGCCGAAGCGGTGCTCGCGCACGAGGTCAGCCACGTCGCCAACGGCGACATGGTGACGATGGCGCTGATCCAGGGCGTGCTGAACACCTTCGTGCTGTTCGCCGCGCGCATCGTCGGCGGCTGGATCGACGCGATGATGAGCGGCAACCGCGAAGGCGGCGGCCGCGGCCTGTTCTACTTCGTCACCGTGTTCGCGCTCGACATCGTGTTCGGCCTGCTCGCCAGCATGATCGCGATGGCGTTCTCGCGTTACCGCGAGTTCCGCGCCGACGCCGGCGGCGCGCGCCTGGCCGGCCGCGAGAAGATGATCGCCTCGCTCAAGCGCCTGTCGCTGACCTACGGCGAGAGCACCCTGCCGAACCAGGTCCAGGCCTTCGGCATCAGCGGCGCGGTCGGCCACGGCCTGTCCAAGCTGATGCGCAGCCACCCGCCGCTGGAGGAGCGCATCCAGGCGCTGATCGACGCGCCGCAGGAGCGCAGCAGCGGTTCGGCCGTCGTGCGCTGATCGCGATTCGCGACGCAACGAAAAAGCCCGCCATCCGGCGGGCTTTTTCTTTTCAGCGATTGTGCGAGGGGGAGTGGAAACACCGGAGCGGCCGATCTCACCGTTCCCCAACCCCCATTCCCCAATCCCGCTCTGGCTTTACTGGAAGTCGTAATCCATATCGGGCCCCGCCGCCGCCAGGAAATGCCCCTGCGCGTAGTCGATCCCGGCCGCGAACAGCAGGCTCATGCTCGCCGCATCCTGGACGAACTCGGCGATGGTCTGCCGGCCCAGTTCGCGCGCCTTCTCGGCGATCTCGCGGATGCGCTGCTGGTGGTCGGGATTGGTGGTCAGGTCTTCCATGTAGCCGCGGTCGATCTTGAGGAAGGCGGCGTCGAAATGGTTCAGCAGCTGGAACGAGTTGAGGCCGGCGCCGAACTGTTCCAGGCCCACGCGCACGCCGTAGTGGTAGACCCGCGACTGGAACTCCTGCGCCGCGCGCAGGTTGGTGAACACCTTGGATTCGGGCAGCTGCAACACCAGCAGCTTGCCGTCGGCGCCGTGCTTGGCCAGCTTCTCGACGATGTGCTCGAGCAGGCTTTCGTCCTGCAGCGAGGCCTGGGTGATCTTGACCAGCAAGGTGGTGCGCTTGCCCTGGCGCATGCGCTCGCCGATCACCTGGATCGCCTTGGCCACCACCCAGCGGTCGATTTCCCACAGCAGGCCGTGTTCCTCGGCGATCTGCAGGAACGACAGCGGCTGGACCAGCTCGCCGCCGTCGTCCGGGCCGACCGTCTGCATGCGCAGGTAGGCCTCGTACATCTCGATCGGTTCGCCGTGCAGGTTGATCAGCGGCTGGTAGTTCATGACGAAGCGGTCGGCGTCGAGCGCGTCGCGGATGCGCGCGACCCAGGCCGCGATGCGTTCTTCCTCGGCGCGGTCCGCGGCGCCGGGGTCGAACAATTCGCTGCGGTTGCCGCCGATGTCGATCGCCGATTGCAGGCACTGGCTGGCCTTGCCGAGCACCGCGGTGACGCTGGCGATCTTCTCGCCGATCTGCACGCCGCCGACGCTGGCGGTGGCGCTCAGGGCGAGGTGGTCGGTCTCCAGCACGCGTTCGAAGAACGCCGCGCGCAGGCGGTCGGCCAGGGCCGAGGTGTGCTGGTGGTCGCTGCGCAGGGTCAGCACCGCGAACTGGTGCTCGCTGAAGCGCGCGGCGATGTCGTCCGGGCCGATCGCTTCGCGCAGGCGCTGGCCGCAGGCGGCGACCAGCTGGTCGGCCTGGTCCAGGCCGATTTCCTGCAGCAACTGGTTGTAGTGGTCCGGCTCGACCAGCAGCAGGCCGTGATGGGCCTGGCCCTGGGCGGCGTCGGCGACCGCGTCCTCGAGCTGGCGCAGGAAGGTCGCGCGGTTGAGCAGGCCGGTGACCTGGTCGCGCTGGCGCAGCGCTTCGACTTCGCGCGCCAGTTCCGGGTCGATCTCCTGCCGGCGCAGCACCACTTGCAGGCAGTGCTCGCCTTCGTAGGTGGCGGGGGTGAACTCCATCACCGCCGGAAAGGCGTTGCCGTCGAGGGTGCGGGCCTGGGTTTCGTAGCTCGGCGGCGGCGCCTCGCCCTTGCTGAGCTGCTTGAGCAGTTGCTTGAAGCCGTCGACCTGGCTCGGCGCGACCAGATCGAGCAGGGACATGCCCTCGATGTCCTCGAACGATTCGAAGCCGAACATCTCCAGGTAGGCCGCGTTGGCGCGGATGTGCATGCCTTCGTGGATGTAGGCGATGGGATCGCGCGAGGAATCGATCAGCGCGTCGCAGCGGCGCTCGGTCTCGCGCACCTGGGCCTCGAGCTTGCGCAGCGAGCGGCGCGCTTCCAGGTCGGCCCATTCCGAGCGGATGCGGTGCTGCAGGTGGGCGATGTTGGAGCGCAGGACGATGCCGCGCGCGCCGATCTCCATGATCCCGAGCAGTGCGGTCTCGTCGACCGCTTCCATCATCACCAGCACCGGCAGGTCCTTGCCGCTGGCGTCGACCGCCTGCATCAGCTTGGCCAGCGAGACGTGGCGCGAGTTGCGCGCGGCCAGGACCAGGTCCGGCGGGTGCTGCAGGATCAGCGCCGACAGTTCCTGTTCGCTTTCCGGGCGCGTGGGCCGCACCGCGATGCCGCTGTTGCGCAGCGCGCTGACGATGGCTTCGGCCGCCTCTACGCTGTCGTCGACGATCAGCAAGCGCAGCACCATGTCTTTGCCGAATTGCATTCACCACCTCCGTGGGCCGGTTTTATGACACGAAGCGCCGGCCTCGTCCACGCGGGGACGAGAATCTGTGACCCGTTTTAGGGTTCGAACACGCCACGGATGCGAAGCTGGCGGACTTTGCGCGAACGCAAAGCCGCAACCTGCGGCGTTCCCCATCAAACCCCAACCAGATTACAACCTTACAACGGACGCTTGCCCGGGTCGCCTGCCACTTCGCGCACCAGCTTGGGCACCAGATACCCGGACAGGCGCGCGGCCAGGGCGCGGTGCAGGTCGCGCGCGCGGTCGTCGGCGACTTCAAAATGGGCCGCGCCCTCGACCCGGTCGAGCTGGTGCAGGTAATACGGCAGCACGCCGGCGGCGTAGCTGCGTTCGCTCAGCGCGGCCAGCGCCTCGACGCTGTCGTTGACCCCGCGCAGCAGCACCGCTTGATTGAGCAAGGTCGCGCCGGCCGCGCGCAGGCGCCGCATCGCCGCGTCCACGCCGGCGTCGAATTCGTTGGCATGGTTGGCGTGCAGCACCACCGCGACCGGCCACGGCAGCGCCGCCAACCACTCGGTCAGGGCGGCGTCGACGCGTTCGGGCAGCACCACCGGCAGGCGGGTGTGCACGCGCAGGCGCTTGAGCTGGGGCACGGCCTTGAGCGCGTCGGTGAGTTCGGCCAGCTTCGGCGTGGCCAGCGACCAGGGGTCGCCGCCGGACAGGATCACCTCGTCGATGCCGGGGTCGGCGGCGATCGCAGCGACCGCCTCGCGCCAGCCGGCCGCGGCCGCGGTTTCCTCGGCATACGGAAAGTGACGGCGGAAGCAGTAACGGCAGTTGACCGCGCAGCTGCCGGTGGCGATCAGCAGGGCACGGCCGCGGTACTTGCGGATCACCCCATGGCCGGCCTTGGCCGCGCCGTCGCCGACCGCGTCGAGGCTGAAGCCCGGCATCGGCCGCATTTCCGCGTCCAGCGGCAGGACCTGGCGCAGCAGCGGGTCGGCCGGGTCGCCGGCGCGCATGCGCGCGACGAAGCCGCGCGGCACCCGCAGCGGGAACTGCGCGGCGGCGGCGTCCGACACGCCCAGCGCCTGCGGATCCAGGCCGAGCAGGGCCAGCAGCTCGCGCGGGTCGCGCACCGCGTCGCGCCACAGCGCCTGCCAGCGCGCGGGCGGCGCGGCGGCTTCGGCGGGGGCCGGGTGCGGGAGGGGATGCGCAGCAGGTATCATGCGGGGCTAGCCTTCAGGGTTCCGATCACGGCGCCCGGGTCCCGCAGCGGCGGTTTCGCCGCGGACGGGGCCGGCGCAGCCCGACATTCTAGCCTTCCCCGCGCCGCCAGGCGGCCGCGGGGCCGCGTCCGGTCCCCGGCGCGGCCGGCCGGGGCGGCGCCGACGACGGCGGCTGGACGCGCGCGGCCCCGGGCCGCGGCGTCTGGAACCTCATTCACCGACACAAATCATTTGCAGGGAGTTTCAGCATGGCCACCCTTGGCATGAACGACGTTAAGAACGGTCAGAAGATCCTGGTCAACAACGATCCGTGCATCATCACCGAGACCGAGTACGTCAAGCCGGGCAAGGGCCAGGCGTTCACCCGCGTCAAGTACCGCAGCATCAAGTCCGGCCGCGTGGTCGAAATGACCATGAAGGCGACCGACAGCGTCGAGCAGGCCGACGTGGTCGACACCGACATGCAGTACCTGTACTCCGACGGCGAGTACTGGCATTTCATGAACCAGGAGTCGTTCGAGCAGGTCCAGGCCGACAAGGCCGGCATGGCCGGCGCCGACAAGTGGCTCAAGGGCGAGGAGGAGTGCGTGGTGACGCTGTGGAACGGCACCCCGATCGCGGTCCAGCCGCCGAACTTCGTCGAGCTGAAGATCGTCGAGACCGATCCGGGCGTGCGCGGCGACACCTCGGGCGGCGGCGGCAAGCCGGCGACCCTGGAAACCGGCGCGGTGGTGCGCGTGCCGCTGTTCGTCGGCCAGGAAGAAATCATCAAGGTCGATACCCGTTCGGGCGAGTACGTCAGCCGGGTCAAGTAACGCATCGGCCCGTGGCCGCCTCGGGCGGCCGCGGGTTCGGCGGGACGCCGTCCCGGCGAGGGCTCTCTCGACGGGAGCCGTCCCGACGAAAGCCGTCCCGACGAAAGCCCGGATCGGTTTTGCGCTTGCGGTCGTTTTCGACGCTGTAGCGCCCGGGCAAGAAAAGCGGCGGCACAATGGGTTCCGGCTCGCGCCGGAACCCGCGCAAGACAGGCGCCGCGTTGCGCGCGCGCCGTGCTGCCGCCTTAGCGCGGCCAGCCGCGACACCCCAGGCGTCACCCCAACGCGGCCGGCTGCAGTGGCCGCGTTTTCGCAACACCCGGCCGGCCCGGCCACGGGGCGGCCTTCCTCATCCGGCCAGCGCACCGGCCCAGACAGCGAGCAGCGCCCATGACCTCCGAACTCCAGCCCGTTCCCTGCGACCTGTCCATCGAAGCGGGCTGGGTGGTGCCGGTCGAGCCGCATGCGGTGGTGCTGGAACAGCATGCGGTGATCGTCAGCAAGGGCGTCATCGCCGACGTCCTGCCGATCGCCCAGGCGCGCCAGCGCTACGCGCCGGCGCAGACCGTCAGCCGGCCCGAGTCGGCGCTGATTCCGGGCCTGGTCAACGCCCACACCCACAACCCGATGACCCTGCTGCGCGGCATCGCCGACGACCTGCCGCTGATGGAGTGGCTGCAAGGCCACATCTGGCCGGTCGAGGCGGCGGTGATCGGGCCGCAGTTCGTCGAGGACGGCATCACCCTGGCGATCGCCGAGATGCTGCGCGGCGGCACCACCTGCGCCAACGAAAACTACTTCTTCCCCGACGTGCAGGCCGCGGTCTACAAGCGCCACGGCTTCCGCGCCCGGGTCGGCCTGCCGGTGATCGATTTCCCGACCGCCTGGGCCAAGACCTCCGACGAATACTTCGACCGCGCCGGCGAGGTCCACGACCTGTGGCGCGACGACGCGCTGGTCGCGACCGCGTTCGCGCCGCACGCGCCGTACACGGTCAGCGACGCGAATTTCGAGCGCATCCGCATGCTCGCCGATCAGCTGGATCTGCCGATCCACCTGCATACGCACGAGACCGCGCAGGAAGTCGCCGATTCGATCAAGCAGTACGGGCAGCGCCCGCTGGCGCGCCTGGATCGCCTGGGACTGGTCACCGACCGCCTCATCGCAGTGCACATGACCCAGCTCACCGACGCCGAGATCGAGCTGTGCGCGCAGCGCGGGGTCAGCGTGGTGCATTGCCCCGAATCCAACCTCAAGCTGGCCTCGGGCTTCTGCCCGGCCTGCAAGTTGCAGCACGCCGGGGTCAACCTCGCCATCGGCACCGACGGCTGCGCCAGCAACAACGACCTGGACATGTTCGGCGAGACCCGCACCGCGGCGATCCTGGCCAAGGCCGTGGCCAACGACGCCAAGGCGCTGGACGCCTTCAGCGCGCTGCGTGCGGCGACCCTCGGCGGCGCCAAGGCGCTCGGCTTCGACGCCAAGATCGGTTCGATCGAAGTCGGCAAGCAGGCCGACCTGGCCTGCGTCGACCTCGGCCAGCTGGAAACCCAGCCGCTGCATCACGTGGTCTCGCAGCTGATCTACGCGACCGGCCGCCATCAGGTCAGCGACGTGTGGATCGCCGGCAAGTCCAAGCTGAGCGAACGCGTGCTGGTCGACATGGACACCGCCGCGCTGATCGCGAATGCGCGCCAGTGGCGCGAGCGCATCGCCGCGATCGCGCGCTGAGCGCGATCGCGTTGCGGATCCGGGCGCGCCGCTCCGATCCACGACGGCCCGCACGGCCTGCGACGTTGCGCCGCAGTGCGTTCACGCAGACCGTAGCGGACCTGCTTCACACTAGGCGCGCGGCGCGAAACGCCGACGTCAGGCACGCAGCACACCGGCCGCGCCCACCGCGCGGCGACAGAACGAGCAGGCAGGCATGAGCAGCGCAGCAAGCAACGCACCGCACGACCCCCACGGCGACGCCCCGGCCCCCGGCAGCGACAACTTCAGCCAGGCCGAACTGGACAAGTTCGGCGCCCTGGCCAACCGCTGGTGGGACCCGCAAGGCCCGCAAAAGCCGCTGCACGCGCTCAACCCGGTGCGGCTGGAATACGTCGCCGCACGCGCGCCGCTGCGCGAGGCGCTGGCGCTGGACGTCGGCTGCGGCGGCGGCCTGCTGAGCGAGGCGCTGGCCGCGTCCGGCGCCCAGGTCACCGCGATCGATCTGGCCCCGGAGCTCATCAAGGTCGCCAAGCTGCACCGCCTGGAGACCGGCGTCAGCGTCGATTACCGGCTGCAGTCGGTGGAGTCGCTGGCGCAGGAAATGCCGGCGCGCTTCGACGTGGTCACCTGCATGGAAATGCTCGAACACGTGCCCGACCCGGGCGCGATCGTGCGCGCCTGCGCCGGCCTGCTCAAGCCCGGCGGGCGGCTGTTCCTGTCGACCTTGAACCGCACCCCGGCCGCGTTCGCGCTGGCCATCGTCGGCGCCGAGTACGTCGCCCGCCTGTTGCCCAAGGGCACGCATCAGTACCGCGATTTCATCAAGCCCTCGGAACTGGCGGCGTGGCTGCGCGAAGCGGGCCTGCAGCTGGAAGACGTCAGCGGCCTGATGTACGAGCCCTGGCGCAACGGCGCGCGCCTCGTCCCGCGCGCCGACGTGAATTACCTGGCCTGCGCCTGCAAGCCGGCCGACGCGCAGGACGCGTCGGCGTGAGCGCGGCGCCGACGCCGGCCTTCCCCAAGGCGGCGCTGTTCGACCTCGACGGCACCTTGCTCGACAGCGCGCCGGACATGTTGGCCACCGCCAACGCCATGCGCGCCGCGCGCGGGCGCGAGCCGATGCCGCTGGAAGCGCTGCGCCCGCACGTGTCCAAGGGCGCGCGGGCGATGCTCGGCGCGGCCTTCGCCGACGTCGACGCCGGCGAGCGCGAGGCCTGGGTGCCCGAATTCCTCGACATCTACGAACGCGAACTGGGCCTGCACGGCGCGCCGTTCCCCGGCGTGGAAGCGATGCTGGCGGCGCTGGAAGCGGCCGGCACGCCGTGGGGCATCGTCACCAACAAGCCCGAATACCTGGCGCGCAAGCTGATGCCGCTGCTGGGCTGGGAGGCGCGCTGCGCGGTGCTGATCGGCGGCGACACCCTGGCCGCGCGCAAGCCCGATCCGCTGCCGCTGACGGTGGCCGCGCAACGCATCGGCGTGGACCCCGGCGGCTGCGCCTACGTCGGCGACGACGAGCGCGACATCCTCGCCGCGCGCGCCGCCGGCATGCCGTCGGTGGTCGCGCTGTGGGGCTATCGGCTGGAACTGGACGACCCGATCGCCTGGCAGGGCGATGTGCTGGTCGACGACCCGATCGCGCTGGCCGCGGCGGACGCATGGCCGGCGACGCGATGAGCGCGCCGACCGCCGCCGCCGAAGGCGCCACCCCGGAGCAGGCGCTGCAGGATTTCGCCGGCAAATGGCGCGCGCGCTGGCCGGAGTGGTCGGTGGCCGAAGTGTTCGTGCCGCGCGCCCAGCGCGGCGCGGCGGTGGCCTGGGCGGCGTTGCAGCAGGAGCTGACCGACGCCGCCTGGGGCGGCAGCGACGCGCTGCCCGGCGAGGCCAAGCTCGGTTGGTGGATGGAAGAACTCAAGGGCTGGCGCGAGGGCCGGCGCCGGCACCCGCTGGGGCTGGCCCTGCAACGCCAGGACGCGCCGTGGCTGGCGCTGGCCGCGGCCCTGCCGGGCCTGCGCGACAGCCGCGAGCGCCCCGGCGACCGCACCGAGGCCTTCGACGGCCTGCTGCCGCTGGCCCAGGCCTGCGCGGCGATCGACGCGGCCCTGTTCGACCCGATCCCCGGGCAACTGCCCGAGGCGGCGGTGCCGGCGATCCAGTCCTCGCTGCTGGAAACCCGGCTGCTGCTGCAGGGCGACCCGGCGGTGCCGCTGAGCGTGGTCGCGCGCGCGATGGCGCGGCCGGGCGAGGGCGCGGCGGCGGAATGGAGCCGCGAACTGCTGGCGCAATGGCCCGAGCGCTTCGGCGCGACCGTGCCGCGGCGGCTGTGGACCGCGCTGGCGCATACCCGCCTGCAGCGCGGCGACGCGGCCCGGCCGCTGTCGCCGTGGACCGCGCTGCTGGCGGCCTGGCGCGGCGCCCGCAACTGACCGTTGCAGGCCGGGGCCGGGGCGGCGCGGCCGGCCCCGGTAGAATGGCGGCGTTGCGTTCCCCCTGCGCGCCCCCACTTTCAGCGTTGTGAATACTCCTTTCGTACCCTCCCGTTCGAGCCTGCCCGATGTCGCCTTCGACGCCGCCGCCGCGGCGCGTCCGCTGGACTGGGTCGGCATGTCCCACATCGCCTTGCCGCTGCGCATCGCCGGCGCCGACGGCGGCGCGATCCAGGTCGCGGCCTCGGTCGACGTCGCGGTCAACCTGCGCGACGCCAACGCGCGCGGCATCCACATGTCGCGCATGTACCTGCATCTGCAGAACGCTTTCGCCAGCGAGACGGTCACTCCGGCCGGCCTGCGCCGAGTGTTGCAGAGCCTGATCGACGGCCAGGGCGGCATTTCCAGCGCCGCGCGGCTGGTGCTGCGTTACGAACAACTGCTGCTGCGGCCGGCCCTGGCCAGCGCCAACGCCGGCTGGAAGCGCTATCCGGTCGAGATCGACGCGCGCCTGATCGACGGCCACTTACAGTTGGGCCTGCGTTTCGCGGTCGAATACTCCAGCACGTGCCCGGCCTCGGCGGCGCTGTCGCGCCAGCTCAACGCCGAGCGCTTCGCCGCCGATTTCGCCGCCGCGCATCCCTTGTCGACCGCCGTGGTCAGCGATTGGCTGGCGTCCGAACGCGGCCTGGCCGCGACCCCGCACGCCCAGCGCAGCCGCGCCGACGTGCGCGTGGACCTGCGCCCGGCCTTCGACGAACTGCCGCTGGTGGCTTTGATCGACGCGCTGGAAACCGCGCTGGCCACGCCGGTGCAGACCGCGGTCAAGCGCGAGGACGAACAGGCCTTCGCCCGCCTCAACGCCGAGAACCTGATGTTCTGCGAGGACGCCGCGCGCCGCGTCGCCGCCGCGTTGTCGGCCGATCCGCGGATCGAAAGGTTCGACGCCGAAGTCGCGCATTTCGAAAGCCTGCACGCGCACGACGCGGTCGCCCGGGTCACGGGGCAGGGCGCGCGCGAGTAAGCCGCGGCCGCCGTGTTCGGGCGGCGTCTGAACGATGAAGCCGCGCCGGTCCGTTCGGGCCGGCGCGCCGCTGCGCGCACGCAGAGTTCGCGGCCCGCGCGCAGCGCCGCGAGCCCGCGCGCGCCAGCGAAACTGTCGTTTTTGCCGGCGGCGCCGATGCGCCGCGGCGGTGTAGGATCGGCGCCAGAAGGGCCGCACCGGCGCGGCAATGCATGGAGGCGTGTGCGACAGCACAATTTCAAGGTGGAAACCGTGATGGCCCCCTGCACCGGGTACCGGGGCCCTTCGGCTATGCTCGGCATAGCAGACTGGTGACCGGAAGGGGCATGGGGACACCCTTGGGTGGAAGCTGGCGCGGCTGGTTGGCCGTGCTCGCGTTGTGGGCGGTGGCGACGATCGCGTCGGCGCAGTCCCTGGTCCTGCCTTCCGCAGCCTTGGCCGCCGCGCCGCAGGCGCAGCGCGACCCGTACGACCCCACCGGTTTCCGCGCGCCTTCGCTGAGCCTGTCGCGGCTGGTGCAGGGCGATCCGGTGCCGGCGCGGGTGCTGTCCGGCGAATTCGACAGCCGCTTCGAGGCCGTGTCCGGGCAACAGGTGTGGGCGCCCAAGGGCCAGCCGGCGTGGTGGCGGGTGGTCGTCAACCAGGACGTCGAGGCAGGAATCGCGCCGCAGCTGACCATCGACCGGCCTTCGCGCCGCGAGATCGAGCTGTGGCGGCCCGGCGACGACCTGCCGCTGCGCCGCGCCATCTACGGCCCGGACATCGACCTCAACCATTCCACCCGCATGATCGTGTTCCCGCTGCCCAAGGGGCTGCACAAGGGCGACACGCTGTACCTGCGCATGCTCGCCGCCGACTTGATGCAGTCGCGGGTCGAGATCGAACCGCTGGCGATGGTCCAGCGCGAGGACATGATGCACGTCGGCCTGCGCAGCGTGGTGCTGACCGCGATGGGCGTGGTCGCGGTGCTGGCGTTCGGGTTCTGGATCGGCTTGCGCGAGCGCGGCTATGCCTATCTCGGGCTGACCCTGATCCTGCAGATCCTGACCCTGACCTCCGACGGCGGCGAGATGCGGGTGGTGCCGTGGCTCAACGAGATCGCCCCCGACGCGCGCACCAACATCGTACTCAACACCGCCGCGGTGTTGGCCAGCATCCGCTTTTTGATCTTCTTCCTCGGCCTGCGCGCGACCCAGCCGCGGATCTCGCGCCTGCTCGACTGGTGCAGCTATTCGCTCGGCGGCCTGATCGTGGTGACGCTGTTCCGCACCTGGAAGTACAGCGCGCTGTTCGGCAACCTCAACCTGCTCGCGGTGGTCGCGCTGATCCTGTACGCGACCGTGGTGGCGGTGTGGCGGCGCCAGCGCGAAGCCTATTTCCTGTTGCTGGCGTGGTTGCCGCTGATGGGATTGCTGGTGGTGCTGGTCGGCGCCAACCACCAGTGGTGGCCGGAATTCGATTGGCTCGAATACACCTTCCCGGTCGGCCTGGCGTTCGGCGGGCTGGGCCTGCTGCTCGGCCTGACCTCCAAGCTGCAACAGCTGCGCCGCGACCGCGACACCGCCAACCGCCTGGCCACCTACGACAGCCTGACCGGGGCGATGACCCGCGCGGCGATCTCGCAGAGCCTGCGCAGCGCGGTGGAAAGCGCGCACCGCTCGCGCCGGCCGCTGTCGGTGGTGTTCTTCGACATCGATCATTTCAAGCGCATCAACGACGAGCACGGCCACCGCGTCGGCGACGAGACCCTGCGCATCGTCGCCCTGCGCACGCGCAACCGCTTGCGCGCCTACGACCTGTTCGGCCGCTACGGCGGCGACGAGGTGCTGGTGGTGCTGGCCGACACCGCGCTGCGCGACGCGGTGCGGGTCGCCGAGCATCTGCGCGAATCGGTCAGCGGCAGCCCGCTGTCGATCGACGGCCGCCTGTTGCCGGTCAGCCTGAGCCTGGGCGTGGCCGAACTGGTGCCCGACGAGACGCCGGAGCAGTTGCTCGAACGCGCCGACGCGGCGCTGTACGCGAGCAAGTCGGCCGGCCGCGACCGGGTCACCGCGCACGGCGCCGAAGCCGCGCGCGAGGTGGTGTCGTGACCCCCGACGGCGGCGCGGCGCCGGCGCGATTGCGCACCGGCGACGTGCTGCTGCTGCGCCACCGCGGCCCGCTGGCGGCGTTGACCGCGTGGTTCGGCGAAAGCCGCTTCGATCACGCCGCCGTGGTCGGCCGCGCCGGCTATCTGATCGAAACCGGTTCGGGCGGGGTGATCGAACGCCCGCTGGCCGAATGCCTGGCCGACGAGCGACTGCTCGAAGCGCAGGCGCGGCGGCCGCTGGTCGCGGAGCGCCCGTTGCAGGACCCCGACCGCATCGCCGTGCTCGCGCATGCCTTGTCGCTGCGCCGCCCTGCGTTTTCCGGCGATCCGCTGGCCGCGCTCGGCCGCGCCGCGGCGCTGCGCGACCGCGAACTGCCCGACTCGGCGCCGCTGCGCGCGGCGTTGCGCGAAGCGCTGCTGCACACCGCCGCCGACAGCGCCGGCGCGATGAGCGCGAGCGAATTCGTCTACCGCTGCTTCGCCGAAAACCCCGCGCAACCGCGCGGCCGGCTGGCCCCGAGCCTGCCCGCCGCGCCGCCGCCGACGCTGGCGTTTCCCGAGCTGGATTGGGACTCGCTGTGGCCGCAGATCGGCGCGTGGCTGCGTCCCTCGCGGCGCGAAGCGTTGGGGCTCGCGGACGGCGACGCGCTGGCCGCCGGCCTGCACGCCGACGCCGAAGAACTCGAACAAGCGCTGACCCAAGCGCGCCAGCGCCGCGGCCTGATGGAACGCGGCAACGCCTTGCTCGCGCTCGCGGGCCCGCGCCTGCCGAACCCGAAGTGCGTGCGCATGCGCGAGCTGGAACTGTCGCCCTCGCTGCAAGCGCTGGAAATGTAGGGGCGGCGCAAACCGCGACCGCGCCAACGCAACGACGACGAACGCCGCCGGCAGCCGGTCCACCGGCCGCGCGCGTTCGCAGTAGCGGCGCGACCGGTTGCTCTGCAGTCGCGGCTCGCGCCGCTCCTACAGGAAGATCGCAAGCCCCAACCGCCCCCTGTAGGAGCGGCGCAAGCCGCGACCGCGAAAACGCAACGACGACGAAGGCCGCCGGCAGCCGGTCCACCGGCCGCGCGCGTTCGCAGTAGCGGCGCGGCCGGTTGCCCCGCAGTCGCGGCTCGCGCCGCTCCTACAGGAAGATCGCAAGCCTCGACCGCCCCCTGTAGGAGCGGCGCAAGCCGCGACCGCGAAAACGCAGCCGCGACGAACGCGCCCGCAGCCCGTCGGATCGCAGGCCTTACGGCGCCGCCTTACCCGCCGCCTGCGCCCGCTCCAACACCAGCAGCGGATCGATCCGCACGTCGAACCAGTTCATGCCCCAATGCAGATGCGGCCCGGTCGCGCGGCCGGTCGCGCCGACCGCGCCGATCGTCTGTCCCTGGGCGATGCGGTCGCCGACTTTGACGTCGATGCGCGAGAGGTGCAGGAAATTCGAGCTGATGCCGTGGCCGTGATCGAGCAGCACGGTGCCGCCGGTCAGGTACAGGTCCGGCGCGGCGAACGTGATCACGCCGGCGGCCGGCGCTTTGACCGCGGTGCCGGTCGGCGCGGCGATGTCCATGCCCGAATGGCCCGAGCCCTTCTGCCCGTTGTAGACGCGCTGGTTGCCGAAGCGGCCGCTGATGCGGCCCTGCACCGGCCACTGGAACGGCTGGGCGAAGTCGGGGCGTTCGTCGTCGCGCGCGCGCGCCGCGACCACCTGGGCCTGCTCGCGCTCGATCCGCGCGGCGATCTCCGGCGGCGGATTGACGGTCTTCGGCGGCACGCCGCTGATGTATTCGGTGGGGAAATCGCGCGCCGTCACGGCGATGCCGGCACGCTGCGGCGCGCCACCGGGCGGCTGCACTTCCACATTGAGGGTGCCGCTGGCGTCGCGGCCGACGCCGAACACCACGCTGCCGTAAGCGGTGACCCGCAACTGCCGACCGCCGTAGCGCACCACGCTGCCGGGCGGGACCTTGCCGATGACCATCGAGCCCTGCGGCACCGACGCGGGAAACACCAACCGCGCATCGGTCGCCGCTGCCGCCGCCGGTGCGGCGGCGTTGTCGGGAATGCTGCCTTGCGCCACGACCTGCGCCGACGCCGCCGGCGCCAGCGCGGCCGCGCAGATCAGCGCGGCCGCGCGCGTGGCCAGACTCATCGCGCGAACGCCAGACGCTGCCCGTTCGGCGCGCCGACCAGCGACACGCCGTCCCAGGCGAGCTGGCCGTTGACCCAGGTCGAGGCGATCCGGCTGCGGAAGGTGCGGCCCTCGAACGGCGACCAGCCGCACTTGGACAGCACGTCCTCGCGCGCGACCGTGTAAGGCGCGTCGTCGATCAGCACCAGGTCGGCGAAATAGCCTTCGCGCAGGAAGCCGCGCAGGTCCACATCGAACAGCTTGGCCGGCGCATGGGCGAACTTGTCGACCACCTGCGCGGTGCTCAGGCGGCCTTCGTGGACCAGTTCCAGCGCGGCGTTGAGCGCGAACTGCACCAGCGGCAAACCGCTCGGCGCCGAGGTGTACGGCCGCGCCTTTTCTTCCAGGGTGTGCGGCGCGTGGTCGGTGGCGAGCACGTCGATCACGTCGTTGGCGACCGCGCGGATCAGCGCCTCGCGGTCGGCCGGGTCCTTGATCGCCGGATTGCACTTGATCAGATGGCCGAGCTTCTCGTAATCGCTGCGATCGAAGCGCAGGAAATGGATGCAGGTCTCGGCGGTGATGCGCTTGCCTTCGATCGGGCCGGGCTGGAACAGCGCCAGTTCGTCGGCGGTGCTGATGTGCAGCACGTGCAGGCGGGTGTTGTGCTTGCGCGCCAGCGAGATCGCCAGCTCGGTCGACTTCTTGCACGCCTCGCGCGAGCGGATGTCGGGATGGAACTGGGCCGGAATGTCGTCGCCGTACTTGGCCTTGTAGCGCGCCAGCTCGGCGTCGATCATCGGCGTGTCTTCGCAGTGGGTGATGATCGGCGTCGGCACGTCGCGGAAGATCGCGTCGAGGGTGACCGGATCGTCGACCAGCATGTTGCCGGTCGATGCGCCCATGAACACCTTGACGCCCGGCGCCGTGCGCGGGTCCAACTGCTGGATCGCGGCGAGGTTGTCGTTGCTCGCGCCCAGGTAGAAGCCGAAGTTGCCCCAGGCGCGGCCGGTCGCGCGGCGGTACTTGTCTTCCAGCGCGGCCGCGTCGAGCGTCGGCGGGCTGGTGTTGGGCATGTCCATGAACGTGGTCAGCCCGCCGGCCACCGCGGCGGCCGATTCGGTCGCCATGTCGGCCTTGTATTCCATGCCGGGTTCGCGGAAGTGCACCTGGTCGTCGATCATGCCCGGCAGCAGGCGGCGGCCGCGCGCGTCGATCACGGTCTCGCCGGCGCGCGCCGACAGGCCGGCGCCGATTTCGGCGATGCGGTCGCCGTCGATGCGCAGGTCGCCGTCGTACTCGCGTCCTTCGTTGACCAGGCGGGCGTTGACGATCAGGGTCGATGGCATGAGCAATGTCCGGAAGGGTCGGGGGAGGCGGCGGCGTCTTCGGTGCCGGGCACCGGGTCGTAGCCGCCGGGATGCAGCGGATGGCAGCGCGCCAACCGCTTGAGTGTGAGCCAGCCGCCCTTGAGCGCGCCGTAATGCGCGATCGCCGTCATCGAATACGACGAACAGCTCGGGTGGAAGCGGCAACGTTGGCCGAGCAAGGGGCTGATCCAACGTTTGTAGCCGCGCAGCAGGATGAGGAGCAGACGGGCGATCACGTTTCCTTAATGCCGGCAGCGGTAGTGACGGTGCGGGGGAAGCTTGCGGCGAAAGCCCCGCGCTGGGGCGTATTTTACGCTTCCGGCGGGCGTGTCGCGGGACGCGTGCGGTGCGGTTGCCGCGGGTGCCCCGGCAGGGTATAACAGCGCGCTTTCCCCAAAACAAGGCAAGTGCAAGACGAAGGTCCGCCGCGGCGCGAAACGCGTAGCCGTGCCGTCCGGGCCGGGCGAAAACCGGTCGTGCGCCGGATTTCACTTGCGGTCATCGAACGCATGTGCATTTGATGGCCGGGTGGGTCATGCTTGGCCCGCGATGCCTCCGGACCGCGTCCGGCGGCGCCCTCAGGGAATAGAAGGACAAGCCTGTCGTGGCAGTGAAAAAACCTGCGAAGAAGGCCGCCAAGGCCGCCAAGAAGACCGTCAAGCCCGTCGCGAAGAAGGCCGCCAAGCCCGCGGCCAAGCCCGCGCCGAAGAAGACGGCGGCGAGCAAGCCGGCGGTCAAGAAGGCGCCGGCGGCGGCCAAGAAGGTCGCGGCCAAGGCGGCGCCGGTCAAGGCCGCCGCGGTCAAGAAGGCGGCGCCGGCCAAGCCCGCGGCGAAGCCGGCCGCCAAGGCGGCGCCGGTCAAGCCCGCCGCGGCCAAGAAGGCGGCGCCGGCCAAGCCCGCGGCCAAGCCGGTCGCAGCCAAAGCGACGCCGATCAAAGAAACTGCCGCCGCCAAGCCCGACGTTAAAAAAGTTGAAGCGAACAAGCCTCAAGCTGTGAAGCACAAGCCCGCGCCCGGCGCGGCCCAGACCCCCTCGCCGCCTGCCCGGCCCAGCGCTCCGGCGCCCGCAGCCAAGCAGGCCGTCAGCATCTCCGACCAAAGCAAGAACACAGTGACCCAGACAGCATCCAGCAACCCTCCCGCCGGCAAGCCCGCGTCCGCTGCGGCCCGTCCGGCCGGCAAGGTCGCCGTGGCGGTGACCACCAAGGCGCCGTCCTCGCCCGCGCCGAAGACCAAGGTCAAGGTCGTTCCGTACAAGAACGATCCCGCGACCGGCCGTCCGATCGTGCCGGAAGGCTACAAGCCCGGCCCGGACGAGGAATACATGAACCCGCTGCAACTCGAGTATTTCCGCCAGCGCCTGCTGCAATGGCGCACGGATCTGGTCGAGGAGTCCAAGCAGACCATCGAGAACCTCAAGGACGAAGTGCGCGACGTCGGCGACGAAGCCGAGCGCGCGACCCGCGAGACGGAGAACTCGCTGGAACTGCGCACCCGCGACCGCTACCGCAAGCTGATCAGCAAGATCGACAGCACGCTCAAGCGCGTGGACTCCGGCGATTACGGTTTCTGCGTCGACACCGGCGAAGAGATCGGCCTGGACCGCCTCGAGGCGCGTCTGACCGCCGAGCGCACCATCGACGCGCAGGAGCGTTGGGAGCACATGCAGAAGCAGATGGGCGATTGAACCTGCCGGTCCGCGTCTGACGAGAAAAGCCCGGCTTCGGCCGGGCTTTTTTGTTTTCGGGGCGGCGAGGGCTCGGCTGCGCCGAAGCAACGCGGAGCCCGCGTTCGCGGGAGTGACGGTAGTTGGTTTCGTTGAACTCTCGCCAGCCGTCATCCCCGCGAAGGCGGGGATCCAGAGACTTCAGAGTCATGCCTCGATAAAACCCTGGATATCCGGCTGCGCCGAAGTGAAACGGAGCCCGCCTTCGCGGAACGCCGGTGATTTGGTTGCGCAGCCCACAAGTGTTGCTTCGCGACCCAAACCCGCCAGCCGCCGCCGCGAACCGCCAGGATCGGTCCACGCCGCGCGGCCGCGGCGCAGGCACGCTGTCGTTGCCGCCATCGCAGGAGCCCGCCATGCACGACTCGCACACCGCCCCGCATCATCTCGAATTCATGCGCGAGGCCATCGCCCTCGCGCGCGCCAACGCCGCCGCCGGCGGCCGCCCGTTCGGCGCGGTGCTGGTCTGCGACGGACGGGTCGTCGCGCGCGCCGTCAACCGCATCCTGGAAACCCACGACCCGACCGCGCACGCCGAACTGTTGGCGATCCGCGAAGCGGCGCAGGCGCTCGGCGCGACCCGGCTGGACGGCTGCACGATCTACGCCAGCGGCCATCCGTGTCCGATGTGCCTGGCGGCGATGCACCTGTGCGGCGTGGCGGGCGCCTACTACGCGTATTCGAACGAAGACGGCGAACCGTTCGGCCTGTCGACCGCCGGGGTCTACGCGCAGATGGCGCTGCCGCCGGCGCAGCAGCGCCTACCGTTGATGCGGTTGTTGCCCGACGGCGAGGCGGGTCTGTATGCGCAGTGGGCGCAACGCGCCTGAGGCGCGCGGTTCGCAGCAAGCGTGGTGTCGCGGTCGCGGCTCGCGCCGCTTCTGCAGGGTACGTATCCGGCTGTAGGAGCGGCGCGAGCCGCGACCGCGACGCCGCACCTACGACGCAACCGCCGCGCAGCCCCGCCTCACTGCAAATCGCGCAAATCCAGCCGCCGCAGCTTCGGCGCCAGCTTCGCCGTCGCGCCGACCACGGCCAGGGTCATGCAGCCGCCGAAGATCACCGACGGCACCAATCCCATGACTTTGGCCGCCAGCCCCGATTCGAACGCGCCGAGCTCGTTCGACGAACCGATGAAGATGCCGTTGATCGACGACACCCGCCCGCGCATTTCGTCCGGCGTCGACAGCTGCAGGATCGTCGAGCGCAGCACCACCGACACGCCGTCGCACATGCCCGACAGCATCAGCATCGCCGCCGACAGCCAGAACTCGCGCGACAGGGCGAAGCCGATGATGCACAGGCCGAACCCGGCCACCGCCCACAGCAACAGCCGGCCGGCGTGCTTTTGCGGCGGGTGCCGCGCCAGCCACAGCCCCATCAGCACCGCGCCGGCGGCCGGCGCCGCGCGCAGCACGCCGAGCGCTTCGGGGCCGTAATGCAGCACGTCGTGGATGAACGCCGGCAGCAGCGCCACCGCGCCGCCGAACAGCACCGAGAACATGTCCAGCGCCTGCGCGCCGAGCACGACCTGGTTGTTGAACACGAAGCGCAGGCCTTCGCCGATGCTCTGGAACACCGGCGCGCGTTCGGCCGGCGGCGGCGGTTCGGTCACCCGCAAGGTGATGATGGCGATCGCGCCGGCCAGGGCGAATGCCGCCGCGACCAGATACGCCGACGTCTTGCCGCCCCAGGCCACCAGCACGCCGCCGATGGCCGGGCCCAGCACCAGCCCGGTCTGCATCACCACGCTGCTGACGCCCGCGCCGCGGGCGAAGTGCTCGCGCTTGAGCACGCGCGCGAACAGCGACATGTACACCGGCGACAGGAACGCGCGGACCACGCCGTTGATGGCGATCGCGGCGAAGATGGTGAAGGTGCCGATGCCGAACGCGCCGGCCGGCAAGGTCCCGCTGGCGACGCCGGCGAGCATCAGCGTGGTCAGCAGCAGGCCGAGGCAGGCGAACATGCCGAGCTTGCGCCGCGGCAGATGATCGACCGCATAGCCGGCGAACAGGGCGAAGCAGAAGTAGGGCACGACCTCGGTAAGGCCGATCATGCCCAACGCGAGCGGGTCGCGGGTCAGTTCGTAGACGTGCCAGCCGACCGTGACCGCGACGATCTGGTACGACAGCATCGCCAGCAGGCGATAGATCAGCAGGCCGACGAAGCCGGGGTTGCGCAGCAGCTGCGAGGCGGTGACCGGCCCGCCCGCGTCGCCGTTCGAAGCGGATCCGTTGTCGGATCCGGACGCGTCGGCGCGGGCGGCGTCGGAACTCACAGCCGCCGCTGCGCCTGCTCGCGGATGAAGGCCAGCAGCGCGGCCAGGCCGTTGCTGCGGGTCGGCGAGAGGTGCTTGGCCAGGCCGATGTCGGCGATGTAGTCGGCCGAGGTGGCGACGATCTCGGTCGCGCTGCGGCCGGAGTACACGCGCAGCGCCAGATAGATCAGGCCCGAGACGATGGCCGAATCGCTGATCGCATGGAAGCTCAGCCGATCGGCGTCGCCGTCGACCACGATCCAGACCATCGACTGGCAGCCGAGCAGGCGATGCTCCTCGGTTTTATAGGCGTCGGGCAGGTCCGGCAGCTTGCGGCCGAGGTCGATCAGGTACTGATAGCGCTCGGACCAGTCGCTGAAGAACGCGAATTCGTCGCGGATCGCGGCCTGGGCATCGGCGGCGCTGGGTTCGAGCGGGAAGGGCGAGGCGGGGAGGGCGGGGGCGTTCATCGTGTCGTTAGGTGGCGGCGCGGGTCCGGGCAGACAAGGGCCGGCGTTCGAACGGCCGGTTCGGACAAAACCGGCTTCTGTTTGGAAGCGCGTCGCGGGTGGCGGCGCAAACGCCGGCGTTAGACGGCGCTTGCCGCAGAGCTTGCTCCCGGCGGCGCGCTTTCAAAAGCCCGTTCGGGCTGCGGCGCCTGAAACGCCGCAGACCGCAAAGCCGGCGCCGGAATCCGAACCGCGGACGCCGGCGCCCAGGCCCGCGATCAGGGGCCGGCCGTTTCGGCCTTCTCCAGCTCCGGACGCTTGCGCACCCAGCGCACGCCCTGCGGCGTGTCTTCGAGCAGGATGTTCTCGTCGGCGAGCTGCTGGCGGATCGCGTCGGCGCGGGCGAAATCGCGCGCCTTCTTGGCCGCGTTGCGCTCCTCGACCAGGGCCTGGATGCGCGCGTCGTCCTGGTCGCCGGCGGCGCCGGCGAACCACGTCGCCGGATCCTGCTGCAACAGCCCCAGGGCGAAACCGGCGCCGATCAGCTCGCGCTTGAGCCGCGCCTGTTCGGCCGGATCGGTGGCCTTGCGCGCCTCCGAGGCGATGCGCGCGATCTCGGCCAGCGCCTGCGGCGTGCCCAGGTCGTCGTCGAGCGCGGCTTCGATCTCGGCCGGAATGGCGATCTCGCCCGCGTCGACGCCGGCCAGGTCGCGCAAGGTGCCGTACAGCCGGTCCAGCGTGCGCGCGCAGCGCTCGATCAGCTCCGGCGACCAGTCCAGCGGCTGGCGGTAGTGCGCCGACAGCAGGGCGAAACGCAGCGCCTCGGCCGGATGCTTGCGCAGCAAATCGTGCACGGTCTCGATGTTGCCCCGCGACTTGGCCATCTTCTCGCCGTCGAAGGTCAGCATGCCGTTGTGCAGCCAGAACCGCGCGAACACCTTGCCGCCGTGCGCGCACTCGCTCTGCGCGATCTCGTTCTCGTGGTGCGGGAACATCAGATCGTTGCCGCCGGCGTGGATGTCGATGGTCTCGCCCAGATGGGCGGCGGCCATCGCCGAGCATTCGATATGCCAGCCCGGGCGGCCGCGGCCCCACGGCGAATCCCAGCCGGGCAGGTCGCCGCTGGAGGGCTTCCACAGCACGAAATCGCCGGCGTCGCGCTTGTACGGGGCGACCTCGATGCGCGCGCCGGCGCGCATGTCGTCGATGTCGCGGCGCGAGAGCTTGCCGTAATCGGGGTAGCTCTCGATCGAGAACAGCACGTGGCCTTCGGCCTCGTAGGCGTGGCCGGAGTCGACCAGGCCCGCGATCATGGTCACGATCTCGCCGATATGCGCGGTCGCCGCCGGCTCGATGTCCGGCAGGCGCACGCCGAGCGCGCCCATGTCCTGGCGGTAGATCGCGGCGAAGCGCTCGGTGATGGCCGAGATCGGCACCTTCTGCTCGGCCGCGGCGGCGTTGATCTTGTCGTCGACGTCGGTGATGTTGCGGGCATAGGCCAGCGCGCCGTAGCGGCGGCGCAGCAGGGCCGCGAGCACGTCGAACACGACCGGGCCGCGGGCGTTGCCGATGTGGGCGTAGTTGTAGACCGTCGGGCCGCAGACGTACATGGTCGGGCGGGCCGGATCCAGCGGGGCGAACGCTTCGACCTGTCGCGACAGGCTGTTGTAGAGATGCAGGCTCATGGGTGCGCTACTTGGGTTCGGGTTCATTCTAGCTTCGCTGTATGTCGGACGGGCCAGAATTCCCGCCCGGATACGGCATTCGGTCCGGTTTCGGCAGGTTCGCGACGGCGCCGGCGCGGCGCCGGACGTCCGCGGCGGGCCCGGGGGCGCGCGGGTCTAAAGGCGGGATTCAGGCCGTCCCGGCAGACTGCTCTTACACTTTATTCACGAATCCAGTGCCGCGAGCCCGATGAACCGACTTCTCCTGCAGGTCCCGATCCTGGCGCTGTCCGGCGCCGTGGCGGTCCTGTGGACGGCGCCCGCGCCGGCCCAAACGCAGCACACCACGGTGCTGCAAGCGGAGAACGTTCGCTTCGACTACGCCCAGGTGCTGCGGGTGACCCCGGTCTACCAGACCCTGCGCGCGACCACGGTCGAGCAGCAGTGCGACCCGGAGGAAGGCAAGGCCGATTCGCGCCTGCAGCGGGTCATCGGCTCGGTGCGCGAGGTCCTGGGCCGCGAGCGCGAACCCAAGCCCAGCACCGGCGAGAACTGCCGCCCGGTGCCGGTGGAGCGCGAATTCCGCCGCCCCATCGCCTACGACGTCGACTATGTCTACAAGGGCGCCCGGTTCCGCTCGCGCCTGCCCGAGGACCCCGGCAACAAGCTCAAGGTCCGGGTCGCGGTGACCCCGGTGGTGTCCCCGATCAGCACCGCGCGCTGAGCCCCGGCCCCGGTTACGCCGCTTCCAGCTCCGCCGTTCCCAGCCCCGCCGCCCGGCGGGGTTCGCATTTGCGGCCCCCGCCGGCTTGCGCCCGCCGCCCGCGCATGCGAGCATTCGCGGCCTCATGAACCCGAACTACGCCGACGCCGACGTGCTGACCTCCGCCTACATGGCGGCGGGAATGACCTCGCGCGCGCGTCGACCGTTGCCCCGCCAATCCGCTGGGTGACGGCTCGCCGTCGTTCGTGTAACAAGCCGCACACACGAAAAGCCCAGCCTAGCGCTGGGCTTTTTTGTTTTGTCCCTTTGCAAGAGAAGCGGGGTGAGGGGGTAGGGAACTGGAGATACGAAACGTCCGAGTGCTTCGCAACCTCCGGATCGTTCACAACCCCGGTTCCCCAACCCCGCTTGCTAATCCCCCGCTTCATAACCCCGCCTCATCCCGCCTCACCCCGAGACCGCCGAATGACGACGAAGCACTTCCTCAACACCCAGGACTGGTCGCGCCCCGACCTCGACGCGCTGCTGGCGCAGGCCGCCGCGTTCAAGCGCAACAAGCTCGGCAACGAGCTGAAGGGCAAATCGATCGCGCTGGTGTTCTTCAACCCGTCCATGCGCACCCGCACCAGCTTCGAGCTGGGCGCGTTCCAGCTCGGCGGCCACGCCATCGTGCTGCAGCCGGGCAAGGACGCGTGGCCGATCGAGTTCGACCTGGGCACGGTGATGGACGGCGACACCGAGGAGCACATCGCCGAAGTCGCGCGTGTGCTGGGCCGCTACGTCGACCTGATCGGCGTGCGCGCGTTCCCGAAGTTCGTCGACTGGGCCTACGACCGCGAGGACGTGGTGCTCAAGGCGTTCGCCAAGTATTCGCCGGTGCCGGTCATCAACATGGAGACCATCACCCATCCCTGCCAGGAGCTCGCCCACGCGCTGGCCCTGCAGGAGCGCTTCGGCACCACCGACCTGCGCGGCAAGAAGTACGTGCTGACCTGGACCTACCACCCCAAGCCGCTGAACACCGCGGTCGCGAACTCGGCGCTGACCATCGCCACGCGCCTCGGCATGGACGTGACCCTGCTGTGCCCCACGCCGGAATACGTGCTCGACGAGCGCTACATGGGCTGGGCCGAGCAGAACGTCGCCGAGAGCGGCGGTTCGCTGAAGGTCAGCCACGACATCGACAGCGCCTACGCCGGCGCCGACGTGGTCTACGCCAAGAGCTGGGGCGCGCTGCCGTACTTCGGCAACTGGGGCCCGGAAAAGCCGATCCGCGACCAGTACAAGCACTTCATCGTCGACGAAGCCAAGATGGCGCTGACCGACAACGGCGTGTTCAGCCATTGCCTGCCGCTGCGCCGCAACGTCAAGGCCACCGACGGGGTCATGGATTCGCCGAACTGCATCGCCATCGACGAGGCCGAGAACCGCCTGCATGTGCAGAAGGCGATCATGGCCGCGTTGATCGGCCAGTAACCCGCTTCGCTCCCTCTCCCGCTTGCGGGAGAGGGTCGGGGTGAGGGCGATCTTCGCCTTGGCTCCGAAACGTTCACCCCTTCCGTTTGCCCCCACCCCAACCCTTCCCCGCAAGCGGGGGAGGGCGCCAAACAGAGCAGAGACTTTCCGAACATGAGCAAAGACATCGTCCTCGCCTTCTCCGGCGGCCTCGACACCAGCTTCTGCGTGCCGTACCTGCAAGAACGCGGCTGGGCCGTGCATACCGTGTTCGCCGACACCGGCGGCGTCGATGCCGAGGAGCGCGCCTTCATCGAGCAGCGCGCCGCCGAACTCGGCGTGACCAGCCACGTCACCGTCGACGGCGGTCCGGCGATCTGGTCGGGCTTCGTCAAGCCGTTCGTGTGGGCCGGCGAGGGCTACCAGGGCCAGTACCCGCTGCTGGTGTCCGACCGTTACCTGATCGTCGAAGCCGCGCTGCAGCGCGCCGCCGAACTCGGCACCAAGGCCATCGCCCACGGCTGCACCGGCATGGGCAACGACCAGGTGCGTTTCGACCTGGCGGTCAAGGCGCTCGGCGATTACGAAATCGTCGCGCCGATCCGCGAAATCCAGAAGGAACACACCGAAGTCCGCGCCTACGAGCAGAAGTACCTGGAAGAACGCGGCTTCGGCGTGCGCGCCAAGCAGAAGGCCTACACCATCAACGAGAACCTGCTCGGCCTGACCATGTCCGGCGGCGAGATCGACCGTTGGCAGGCCCCGGGCGAGGGCGCGGTGGGCTGGTGCAAGCCGCGCGCCGAGTGGCCGGCGCAGGCGTTGCAGGTGAAGCTGACGTTCGAGAACGGCGAAGCGGTCGCTCTGAACGGAGAGGCCGTCGCAGGCCATGTGTTGCTCGCTAAGCTCAACGGGCTTTTTGCTCAGTACGGCGTTGGCCGCGGCCTCTACACCGGCGACACCACCATCGGCCTGAAGGGCCGCATCATCTTCGAAGCGCCGGGTCTGATCGCGCTGCTGACCGCGCACCGCGCGCTCGAAGAAGCGGTGCTGAGCAAGCAGCAGAACCGTTTCAAGCCGGACGTCGCGCGCAAGTGGGTCGAGCTGGTGTACGAAGGCTTCTACCACGACCCGCTCAAGACCGACCTGGAAGCGTTCCTGGCCAGCTCGCAGAGCACGGTCAACGGCGAAGTCACCCTGGAAACCAACGGCGGCATCGTCAACGCGGTGGCGATCGCCTCCAAGCACATCCTCAACGCCAAGGGCGCGACCTACGCGCAGGCGGCCGACTGGGGCGTGGCCGAGGCCGAAGGCTTCATCAAGCTGTTCGGAATGAGCAGCACGCTGTGGGCGGAAATCAACCGCAAGGGCTGACGCTCGCTCGAGCCCCTCTCCCGCTTGCGGGAGAGGGGTTGGGGTGAGGGCCGGAACGCGGCGATCCCGCACACCTTCACCCTAACCCTCTCCCGCAAGCGGGAGAGGGGACAGCAGCGACGCCGTTTGTGGTGACGCGATCAAACCGACTCCAAATCTAGCTGCCGACCATCCATGCTCCCCGAAGTCCTAAACCACCTGCAGGCCCTGGTGTCCTACGACACCCGCAACCCGCCGCGCGATATCGGCACCGACGGCATCTTCGATTACCTGCGCAGCCAACTGCCCGGCTTCCGCATCGAAGTGACCGATTTCGGCGCCGGCGCGGTGTCGATGCTGGCCGTGCGCGGCAACCCGCGCCGGCTGTTCAACGTGCACCTGGACACGGTGCCCTCGTCGGAAGCCTGGAGCGCGGACCCGCATGCGCTGCGCGTCACCGCAGACCGCGCCATCGGCCTGGGCGCCTGCGACATCAAGGGCGCCGCCGCGTGCCTGCTCGCGGCCGCCGCGGTCACCGACGGCGATGCCGCGTTCCTGTTCTCCACCGACGAAGAAGCCAACGACGCGCGCTGCATCGCCGGCTTCCTCGCCACCCAGCACGGTTTCACCGAAGCCATCGTCGCCGAGCCGACGATGTGCGAAGCGGTGCTGGCGCATCGCGGCATCAGCTCGGTGCTGCTGCGCTTCCGCGGCGTCGCCGGCCACGCGTCCGGCGCCCACGCCATGCAGGCCAGCGCTTTGCACCAGGCGGTGCGCTGGGGCGGCAAGGCGCTGGACTACGTCGAAGCGCAGTCGCACCAGCGCTTCGGCGGCCTGACCGGGCTGCGCTTCAACATCGGCCGCATCGAAGGCGGCATCAAGGCCAACATGATCGCGCCGAGCGCCGAGCTGCGCTTCGGTTTCCGCCCGCTGCCGTCGCAGTCCATCGACGGCCTGCACGAAACCTTCGGCACGCTCAGCGACGCCGGCGCGATCGAGCGCTACGAAGAAACCTTCCGCGGCCCCTCGCTGCCGGCCGGCGACGTCGCCGACGCCGAGAACCGCCGTCTGGAAGCGCGCGACCTCGCCGACGCGCTGAACCTGCCGATCGGCAACGCGGTCGACTTCTGGACCGAAGCCTCGCTGTTCTCCGCCGGCGGCCTGACCGCCATCGTCTACGGCCCCGGCGACATCGCCCAGGCCCACACCGCCGACGAATGGGTCGCGCTGGAACAACTCGAACGCTACGCGCGCAGCGTCGCGGGCATCATCGGGAGCAAGGCGCAATGAGCGTTTCCATGGACAACCATCTGCAGACCCGCCAGACCATCGTGCGGCTGCTGTCGAGCATGGCCTCGGCCAAGGAAATCTCGCAGTACCTCAAGCGCTTCTCGCAGCTCGATTCCAAGCGTTTCGCCGTGGTCAAGGTCGGCGGCGCGGTGCTGCGCGACGATCTGGCCGCGCTGACCTCGTCGCTGGCGTTCCTGCAGGACGTGGGCCTGACCCCGATCGTCATCCACGGCGCCGGCCCGCAGCTCGACGAAGAACTCTCGGCCGCCGGCATCGTCAAGCAGACCGTCGGCGGCCTGCGCGTGACCTCGCCCGAAGCGCTGGCGATCGTGCGCCGCGTATTCCAGTCGCAGAACCTCAAGCTGGTCGAAGCGCTGCAATCCGGCGACGGCCGCGCCACCTCGATCATCTCCGGCGTGTTCGAAGCCGAATACCTCGACCGCGATACGTACGGCCTGGTCGGCGAAGTGAAGAAGGTCAACCTCGCGCCGATCGAAGCCAGCCTGCAGGCCGGCTCGATCCCGGTCATCGCCAGCCTCGGCGAAACCCCCGGCGGGCAGATCCTCAACATCAACGCCGACTTCGCCGCCAACGAACTGGTGCAGGTGCTGCAGCCGTACAAGATCGTGTTCCTGACCGGCACCGGCGGCCTGCTCGACGACAACGGCCGGGTCATCGACTCGATCAACCTGTCGACCGAGTACGAACACCTGATCGAGCAGCCGTGGATCAACGGCGGCATGAAGGTCAAGATCGAACAGATCAAGGATTTGCTCGACAAGCTGCCGCTGACCTCGTCGGTGTCGATCACCAAGCCGTCGGAGCTGGCCAAGGAACTGTTCACCCACAAGGGCTCGGGCACCCTGGTGCGGCGCGGCGAGCGCGTGCTGCAGGCCTCGCGCTGGGACGAGCTCGACCTCGTGCGCCTGCGTGGCCTGATCGATTCGGCGTTCGGCCGCAAGCTGGTCGACGGCTATTTCGACAACACCAGGCTCAAGCAGGCCTACGTCAGCGAGAACTACCGCGCCGCGATCGTGCTGATCGAAGCCGACGACGGCCGCACCTACCTGGATAAATTCGCCGTCCTCGACGACGCCCAGGGCGAAGGCCTCGGCCGCGCGGTGTGGCAGGTCATGCGCGAGCAGAACCCGAGCGTGTTCTGGCGTTCGCGCCACGGCAACCCGGTCAATCCGTTCTATTACTCCGAATCCGACGGCTGTCTGAAGCAGGAGAAGTGGAAGGTGTTCTGGTACGGCATGGACGGTTTCGACGAGATCGCCGCCTGCGTCGACTACGCCGGCCGGCGCACGCCGACCTTGGAGGATTGAGATGGCCGGCAATGAAGCCTGGAGCATGCAGCCGCGTTTGAGCGGCGAGCACGTGACCCTGGAACCGCTGACCCGCGCGCACGCCGACGGCCTGCGCGCGGCCCTGGCCGGCGGCGAGCTGGCCCAGGCCTGGTACACCAACGTGCCGGCGCCTGAAGGCGTCGACGCCTACATCGACGCGGCGCTGGCGATGCAGCAGCGCGGCGTCGCCTGGGCCTTCGCCGTGCTCGACGCGCACGGCGAGGTCGTCGGCTGCACCCGTTACTACGACATGGACGCGGCCGTGCCGCGCGTCCAGATCGGTTACACCTTCTACGCCCCGCGCGTGCAGCGCACCGGCCTGAACACGCAAGCCAAGCTGCTGTTGCTGGGACACGCGTTCGAAACCCTGGGCTGCATTGCGGTAGGCTTCGAAACCAGCTGGTTCAACCTGGCCTCGCGCGCCGCGATCGCGCGCCTGGGCGCCAAGCAGGACGGCGTGCTGCGCAACCACCGCCGCCATGCCGACGGCAGCCCGCGCGACACCGTCGCGTTCTCGATCATCGATGCGGAGTGGCCGGCGGTGAAGCGCAATCTCCAATACAAGCTGGACCAACATTCGGGCGGAGCGGCGCATGGCTAAGTCGATAGGCATCGTGGGCGCGCGCGGACACGTCGGCGCCGATCTGGTCCGGCTGATCGCCGCGCACCCGCAGTTCGAACTGGCGTTCGTGTCCTCGCGCGAGCTGGCCGGGCAGAAGCTCGCCGACCACATTCCCGAGTACGCGGCCAAGAATCCCGAACTGCGTTACAGCTCGCCGAGCCACGAAGAACTGCCCGGCCTCGGCGCCGACGCGGTGGTGCTGGCGCTGCCGAACGGCAAGGCCGCCGACTGCGTGGCCGCGTTCGACGCGGTCGGCGTCGACCCGGTCATCGTCGACCTGTCGGCCGACTACCGCTTCGACGACCGCTGGTACTACGGCCTGCCCGAGCTGACCCGCGCGCAGTTCCACGGCCAGCGCCGGATCAGCAATCCCGGCTGCTACGCCAGCGCCATGCAACTGGCGATCGCGCCGCTGCTGAACGTGCTGGAAGGCCCGGTGCAGTGCTTCGGCGTGTCGGGCTATTCCGGCGCGGGCACCACGCCCTCGGACAAGAACGACCCCGAGAAGCTGCGCGACAACCTGATGCCGTACGCGCTGACCGGCCACCTGCACGAGCGCGAAGTGACCCGTCACCTCGGCCACGCGGTCGAGTTCATGCCGCACGTGGCGCCGCATTTCCGCGGCCTCACCGTCACCTCGAACCTGCACCTGGAACGCCGCTTCGACCGCGAGGAACTGGTCGAGCACTACCACCGCCAGTACGACGGCGAAGCGCTGGTGCGGGTGACCGATGGCGCGCCGTGGGTCAGCGACATCGCCGGCAAGCACCACGTCGACGTCGGCGGCTTCGCGCTGTCGGAAGACGGCCGCCGCGTGGTGGTGGTGTCGACGCTCGACAATCTGCTCAAGGGCGCGGCGACGCAGGCCCTGCAGAACCTCAACCTGGCGTTTGGCCTGGACGAACTGGCCGGCATTCAAGCGCACCCGCGACCGTGATGTCCTGACGCGTCCCCTCGTCGCGAGGGGGCAAGGGATCCGCCCGGCCGCGCGCGGCCGCAGGCGAGCGCGGCGGCCGGCGGATCCCTCAGGCTTCCTTCTTGCGAAGGATCTCTCGGTAGGGAATCCGGCCACGTTCGGCCGGGCGTTCGGAGTACCACCCCATGCGTCTGTCGCGTTACTTGCTGCCCACCCTGAAGGAAAACCCCGCCGAGGCGCAGATCGCCTCGCACCGCCTGATGCTGCGCGCCGGCCTGATCCGGCAAGAGGCCGCCGGCATCTACTCGTGGCTGCCGGCCGGCCTGCGCACGCTGCGCAAGATCGAAGCCATCGTGCGCGAGGAAATGAACCGCGCCGGCGCGCTGGAACTGCTGATGCCGACCCTGCAGCTGGCCGACCTGTGGCGCGAAAGCGGCCGCTACGACGCCTACGGGCCCGAAATGCTGCGCATCCGCGACCGCCACGAGCGCGAGCTGCTGTACGGGCCCACCAACGAGGACATGGTCACCGCGATCTTCCGCGCCAACGTCAAGAGCTACCGCGCGCTGCCGATGAACCTCTACCACGTGCAGTGGAAGTTCCGCGACGAACAGCGCCCGCGCTTCGGGGTCATGCGCGGCCGCGAGTTCCTGATGAAGGACGCGTACTCGTTCGACATCGACGAGGCGTCCGCGCGCCGCTCCTACCGGCGCATGTTCGTCGCCTACCTGCGCACCTTCGCGCGCATGGGCATCCGCGCGATCCCGATGCGCGCCGAAACCGGCCCCATCGGTGGCGACCTCTCGCACGAATTCCTGGTGCTGGCGCAGACCGGCGAATCGGCGGTGTATTGCGACAAGGCCGTGCTCGACCTGCCGATCCCCGGCGCCGGCGTCGACTACGACGGCGACCTGGAACCGATCGTGCAGCAATGGACCGCGCCGTACGCCGCCACCGAGGACGTGCACGACATCGAACGCTTCGAACGCGAAGTGCCGGCCGAACGGCGGGTGCAGACGCGCGGCATCGAAGTCGGGCAGGTGTTCTACTTCGGCACCAAGTACTCGGCGCCGATGAAGGCGCTGGTGGCCGGCCCCGACGGCGGCGAGAAACCCATTCACGGCGGCTCTTACGGCATCGGCGTGTCGCGGTTGCTCGGCGCGATCATCGAAGCGGGTCACGACGACGCCGGCATCGTTTGGCCTGACGCGGTGGCGCCGTTCAACGTCGGCATCGTCAACCTCGACCCGGGCGACGCGCAAATCGACGCCGTCTGCGCCGGCGTGCAGGACTCGCTCGAAGCGATGGGCCTGGACGCCTTGCACGACGACACCGACGAACGCCCCGGAGTGAAGTTCGCGCGCATGGACCTGCTGGGCCTGCCGTGGCAACTGATCGTCGGCCGCCGCGGCCTCGGCCAAGGCACGGTCGAACTCAAGCGCCGCGCGAGCGGCGAACGGCTGACGCTGGCGCCGCACGACGCCGTCGCGCACATCGCCAATCATCTTTCTTCCTGATCTTTCCTTTCAGAACCGCATTCGAGCGAACGCCCCCATGTCCGATCTGCTTTGGCAAAAACCCGGCGTCAAGGTCGACGCGCGCATCCAGAACTTCCTCGCCGGCGAGGACGTGATCCTGGACCGCGAATTCTTCGTGTTCGACATCCAGGCCAGCCGCGCGCACGCGCAGGGCCTGCAGCAGATCGGCATCCTCAGCGCCGAGGAACTCGACGGCCTGTCGCGCGAACTCGACGCGCTGGCCGACGACTTCCAGGCCGGCCGCTTCGTGCTCGACGAGCGTTTCGAAGACGGCCATTCGGCCATCGAAGGCCGCTTGATCGAGCGCCTCGGCGACGCCGGCCGCAAGATCCACACCGGCCGCAGCCGCAACGACCAGATCCTGGTCGCCACGCGGTTGTGGCTGAAAGACCGGCTGGCGCGCGTCTACGCGCTGTGCCGCGAAACCGCCGACGTCGCGCTCGCGCGCGCCGACGCCGAGCGCGACCTGCCGCTGCCGGGCTACACCCACCTGCAACGCGCCGTGGTCTCCAGCGCCGGCATGTGGTGGGCGGCCTGGGCCGAGGGTTACATCGACAACGCCGTGCGCGCGCGGCAGACGCTCGACTGGGTCGACGCCAATCCGCTCGGCAGCGCCGCCGGCTACGGCGTCAACCTGCCGCTGGCGCGCGACCACACGACGCAAGCGCTCGGCTTCGGCCGCATGCAGGTGGCCGCGGCGTACGCGCAACTGTCGCGCGGCAAGTTCGAACTCGGCGCGATCGACGCGCTGTCGACCGCCTTGCTCGACCTGCGCCGCCTCGCCTGGGACCTGAGCCTGTTCACCAGCGCCGAGTTCGGCTTCGTCGCGCTGCCGGCCGAATACACCACCGGCAGCTCGATCATGCCGAACAAGCGCAACCCGGACGTGATCGAACTGATGCGCGCCAGCTACTCCGCCGTCGCGGCCGCGCGCACCGAGATCGAACACCTGCTGTCGTTGCCCTCGGGCTACCACCGCGACCTGCAATTCTCCAAGGGCGCGATCTTCCACGCCTTCGGCCGCGGCCTCGGTGCGTTGGAACTGCTGCCCGACCTGCTGCGCAACCTGGAATGGAAGCCGCAGGCGATGCGCGCCGCACTCGACCCGTCGATGTACGCCACCGACCTCGCCGTCGATCTGGCCCGCCAGGGCCTGCCGTTCCGCGACGCCTACAAGCAGGCCGCCGACCCGGCGCGCTGGGCGCAGGGCGACCCGGAAGCCAGTCTGGCCGCGCGCGTCTCGCCCGGCGCCGCCGCCGATCTGCGCCTGGAAGTGCTGCAAGCGCGATTGAAGGAACTCACATGAGCGCCGCGGCAAAGGACTTCGCCGCGCAGCCTTTGCCGAACTGGCGCCGCGCCGTGCTCAAGGTCGGCAGCAGCCTGCTCGCCGGCTTCGAAGGCGGCGGGCTCGACCCGCGCTATGCCGCGGGGCTGGCGCGCTTCATCGAAAGCGCGCGCGAACAGCAGCGCGAGGTGGTGCTGGTCTCGTCCGGCGCGGTCGCTGCCGGACGCAGCCGGATCAAAGCCGGCGGCGACGGACTGGTGCTGCGGCAGGCATTGGCCTCGCTCGGTCAGGCCTCGCTGATCGCGTTCTGGCAGCAACTGTCGAGCGTGCCGGTCGCGCAGGTGCTGCTGACCCACGACGACCTGCGCAACCGCCGCCGCTACCTCAACGCGCGCGCCTCGCTGCGCGAGTTGCTGCGGCTCGGCGCGCTGCCGGTCATCAACGAGAACGACACCGTCGCCGTCGACGAGCTCAAGCTCGGCGACAACGACAACCTCGCCGCCGCGGTCGCCTCGCTGGTCGACGCCGACCTGCTGCTGATCGCCACCGACATCGGCGGGCTCTACAGCGGCCACCCGCAGCGCGACCCGAACGCGCGGCCGATCGAGCGCGTCGCCGCGGTCACGCCCGAACTGCTGCTTGCCGCCAGCGGCGGCGCCGGCGCGCTCGGCACCGGCGGCATGCGCACCAAACTCGAAGCCGGGGCCAAGGCGGCTACGGCCGGCGTCGCCACCGCGCTGTTCTGCGGCCGCGACAGCGAAGTGGTGGACGCGCTCGCCCAAGGCCTGCTGCACGGCACCCTGATCGCCGCGCAAAGCGACCGCCTGCGCGCGCGCAAGCAATGGCTGCGCCACGCGCCGGCCAGCGGCGCCCTGCGCATCGACGCCGGCGCGGCCAACGCGCTGCGCGTGCGCGGCGCCTCGCTGCTGCCGGGCGGGGTGGTGGAGGTCGAAGGCGAATTCCGCCGCGGCGACGTGGTCGAACTGCGCGTGGCCGGGGATGGCGGCGATTCGGTCGGGCGGGGGCTGGTGCAGTACAACTCGGCCGAGCTTGCGCGGATCAAAGGCCGGCACAGCCGCGATATCGAAGCGGTGCTGGGCTTCGGTTATGGCGAATCGGTGGTGCATCGCGACGATCTGGTGATGATCGGCGGCAACGACTCCAGCAGCGCAATCGAAACTACGGCTTCGGCCCAAGGAACGTCCTCATGAGCGGTTACGTCCGTACCTTGGCCGAACGCGCCCGCGCGGCCTCGCTGACCCTGGCCGCGCTCGACGGCGCCGAACGCGCCGCGCTGATCGCGGCGATGGCCGACCAGCTCGACGCACAGACCGACACCATCCTCGCCGCCAACGCCGAAGACCTCGCCCGCGGCGACGCCGCCGGGCTCAGCGCCGCGATGCTCGACCGCCTGCGCCTGGACCCGCCGCGTCTGAGCGCCATCGCCGGCGCGCTGCGCGAAGTGGCCGCGCAGCCCGACCCGCTCGACGGCGTCACCCGCAGCGAAACCCGCCCCAACGGCCTCACCATCGAACGCAAGCGCGTACCGCTGGGCCTCATCGCGATGATCTACGAATCGCGCCCCAACGTGACCGCCGACGCCGCCGCGCTGTGCCTGAAGGCCGGCAACGCCGTGCTGCTGCGCGGCGGCTCGGAAGCGCGCGCCAGCAACGCCGCCATCGCCGCGGCCCTGCACGCCGCGCTGCGCGAGCGCGGCCTGCCCATTGCTGCGGTGTCGCTGATCGAAGACACCGCGCGCGAACACGTGCTGGAACTGCTGCAACTGTCCGACCTGATCGACCTGGCGATCCCGCGCGGCGGCGAAAGCCTGATCCGCTTCGTCGCCGAACACGCGCGCGTGCCGGTCATCAAGCACTACAAGGGCGTCTGCCACCTCTACGTCGACCGCGCCGCCGACCTCGATCTCGCGCTGAACCTGCTGGTCGACGGCAAAGCCTCGCGCCCCGGCGTGTGCAACGCGCTGGAAACCCTGCTGGTGCACCGCGACATCGCCGATGCGTTCCTGCCGCGCGCCCTGGCCGCGCTGGCCGCACGCGGCGTCGAAGTCCGCGGCTGCGAGCGCGTGCGCGCCCACGCCCCGCAACTCGCCCTGGCGAGCGAAGCCGACTACGCCGCCGAATACCTCGACCTCATCATCGCCGCGCGCGTCGTCGACGACCTCGACCAAGCCCTGGCCCACATCGCCCGACACGGCTCCGACCATACCGAAGTCATCGCCACCGCCGATGCGGCCACCGCCGAAGCGTTCGTGCGCCGCACCCGCAGCTCCGCGGTGATGGTCAACGCCTCCTCGCGCTTCAACGACGGCGGCCAGCTCGGCCTCGGCGCCGAGATCGGCATCTCGACCACGCGATTGCACGCCTACGGCCCGATGGGCGTCGAATCGCTGACCATCGAGCGTTTCGTCGTACGTGGGGCAGGGCAGGTGCGCCACCCCGAGTCCCTGAACCACTGACGTCCCGCGCATCGTCCTGACCTCCCTGTAGGAGCGGCGCAAGCCGCGACCGCAGGGTCGCCAGCTTGCGCCGCAAGCGAGGTTTCGCGGTCGCGGCTCGCGCCGCTCCTACAGGGGCGCCCAACGTCAGCGCGCGCAACGGCCCGTCCGCACCGTTGCGCGCACATCGTCGCTACGCGCGCTTACGGCCCCGCAAGCACGTTGCCGCCGATCGCCTTGTTGGCCCCGGTTCCGCCATCGAACAAGCCGGACGTCACCGCACCGCCCATCAGATTGTTCGAAATGATGTAGCGGTCCGACACGCCATGGAACACCGACACCGAATAGCGCTGCGACGGGATCGTGTTGGCGCGGGCGAAGTTGCAGCCCAATACCTCGAAATCCGACGCGCCCGGCCGGAACGCGATGCCGTCGCACGTGTTGGCGCCGCTGGTGCCGTTGCTGTACACCGAGCAGCCCATGAACTTGACGAACTGGCCGCCGGCATCGATCCGGGCGCCGTCGTTGGCGTTGTTGAGGATGCGGCAGGCATTGAAGACGATCTCGTTGCCCGACAGCACGTAGATGCCGTGGCCCACTGCATTGGCCGCCGGCCCGGTGGCGCTGGCGAACCAGCAATCGACGAAGTTCGCCGAATAACAGCCGTTGATGACCAACCCGTTGCGCTGCGGGCTGTCGCAGATGACCTGGCTGAAGAACAGATTTTCCGGCGGCCGCGGCGCGCCGAGGTCGTTGACGATGTTGACGCTGGTGGCCAGGCCGCTGGATTCGAGCAGGCACATGAAGAACTGCAAGCCCTCGGCATGGCTGCCGATGTAGATCCCGTAGCCGCCGTTGCCCGAACGCACCGACAGGTTCTGCACCCGCACGTTGACGATCTTGCTCTGCGCGTCGACGCCGCGCAGCACCAGCCCGCCGTCCTGCAGGCCGACCTTGTCCACCGCCACATGCTCGATGACGCCGTAATACACGCTGCGCAGCCGCACGCCGCCGGGCAGGCCGGACGCCACGACGATGTCCTGCAGGCTGAGGTTGTAGACCGTTCCGCCGGACAGCACCGACTGATCGACGCCATAGCACGAACCGCTGCCGCCGCCGTTGTTGTCGAGGGTGAAGCCGCGCAGGGTGATGCCGGTAAGGATGTTGCTGCCGCAATTGATCCAGAACACGCCGGTCGACGGCGCCGACTGGCTGATCGTGACCGAGGCGCTGCCGGCGCCGATCAGCTCGATGCCCGTGGCGATCGCCAGGGCCGCGCTGATGCGGTAAATCCCATCGGGAAAGAACAGCGACTTTCCCGCCGAAGCGTTTATCGCCGCTTGCAACGCCGCGGTGTCGTCGGTAACGCCGTCGCCGACGGCGCCGAACGATTTGACGCTGACGTAGTTCGCCGCGGACTGCGTCTGAACCTGCGCGTGCGACGGCAGGCTGCCGGCCGCAAGCGTGCCGCCGACGGCGTAGGGAAGGGTGCCGAGAAACTTGCGACGCTCCATGAAATGCTCCTTGGGGTTGAAATCCGACTGCTCCGTTTGCGGCGCTGCGGACGTGGGGAGATGAAACACTGTCATCGCGCAGCCGGTGGCGGACCGGACACTCACAGGACGGGGTCGAACCCTCGCGACAGCCCCTGTAGGAGCGGCGCGAGCCGCGACCGCGGGGTGGCCAGGTTGCGCCGTAAGCGAGGTTTCGCGGTCGCGGCTCGCGCCGCTCCTACAGGGAGTCAGCCGATTGCCGAGCAGAGCTTCAGCGCCAACGCCGCCGCTTCGCGCCCGCCGGCCGCGAGGCCGCCGTCGCCGAGGTTTCCTTGCACGGCAGGCACACGCGCCCGAACCCGCCCGCACCGTCCTTCAGCGCCGGATCGAAAAACTCCGCCTGCTCCTTGATCTTGCCGCAGCGCGAACACGTCTTGAGCTCCTTGCTCGCCAACCCCGCCGCCTGCGACTGCACCTGACTGACCGCTTCGGAGCGATGCTCGCCGAGCGCGATCTCCACCAGCCGGTACAGACGCTCCGACAAGGTCGCGACCGGATCGTCGCCGAGGTTGAACCGGTTGATGCGCAAGAACCGATAGCCGTAGCTCTCCAGCGTCAGCTGGCGCTCGACATCGGCCTCATGCAGATAGCGCTCGTGATTGCCGACATGGATATGCCGGCCTTTCTGGAAGTGGTACTCGAACCCGTCGTACTCGATCACGATCTGGATCGGTCCCTTCGGCGACTGGTACGTCACCAGGAAATCCACGCGCCACGCCGGGTGCTGGTAAGTCGGGTCCAGTTGCTTAAGGTAAGCGCCGACCTCGAACTGAGCAAAAACGTCGATCCCCTCGATGTTCTCCTGATAGAACGGCGTCTTGTGCAGCCAATCCAGCACCCGCGCTTCCATCGGGCTCGACGCATCGACTTCGTCCACGTCCGGCAGGCGCGCGGCGTGGTTCAGCACATTGGCGTAATGGTGCAAAGCCTGCCCGATCGCGCCGCGATACTCGCTCAGCGGCTTGGAATGGACGAACCACACCATTTCCTGCGCACGGCTGAAACCGACGTTGAGGCGCTGCACCTTGAGCTTTTCCTCCACCGCCTGCTGCGCGTCGGTCAGTTCGACCGGGAAGACGTAGTTCAAGGCGTCGCTCCCGGCCGTGGCCACCATCGAATAGAAGATGATGTTGCGCTCCTCGCCCTGGCAGCTGTCGAAGGTCATCACCTTGAGCCGCAGCCGGCGCTCGAACTCCGCGCCCTGGGCATGGCTGAACAAGCGCTTGGACAGGTAGGTCTGCTGCTCGCGGAACGGGGTGATGATGCCCACCGTCGGCGCATCGTCCTCCTCGATCAGCTCCAGCAACCGCTCCAGGATGAAGTCCGCCTCGGCCTCGTTGGTGCCGCGGGTGACCTTCTTGCCGGTGGTGTCGACCTGATCGAATCGGATCACTTCGTCGACCGGCACGCCGCGGATCTTGATCGCCTGCAACTGGTGGCCGTAGAACGTCCCCGACGAATACCCGATCAGCTCCTGATAGGAACGGAAGTGCTTGCGCAGCATCACCGAGTACGACGCCGCGTGATTGCAGAACTCCAGGATCGAGCGCTTCACGTCGAACATCGACAGCCGCTGCAAGGCGTCGGCCGCGTCGCTGACGTTGCTGCGGAAGTAGTGGGTCAGCTCGCCGCGGTACTTCTCGTTCTGCTCGATGCTGGCATTCGACGACTTGACGTTGGAGAACTGCTTGTCGTCGCCCAACACCACCACCTTCTTCGCCCGCAGCAGCGCCGGCAGCGCCTGCGCGACCGACACCTGCGAGGCTTCGTCGATGACGACGACATCGAACAGGTCCGGCGCCAGCGGCATGAACTCGCCGAACTCGCGGATGCTGGCGATGATGACCGGGAAGCTTTCGCGCACCTGCCCGAACTTTTCCTCGGGAAACTTCTGCCGGCTTGCGATCACGCCGGCCAGGGCGCGCGCATCCGAGCGGTAATTGTCCATGAAGCCGATCAGCCGCTCGTCCACGTGCGAGTTCATCACCGACGTGTTCAAGCGCTCAAGCTGGGTCTTGGTTCCGACGTAATCGATCTGCGGCGCAGCGGCGAAGGCTTCGCGCGTGCGCAGCCAGCCGCTGAGGAAGCGGACGACCAGCGGCCACAGGCGTGCATCGTCCTTCGGCCGTTCCAGCAGCTTGTCCAGGATCGTCGGGTCGATCCGGCGCAGCAGCGAAAACGCCTGCGCCGCGGCGGGCGCGATGGGATCGACGGGGCGCGCCATCGCCAGCCAGCGCCAGGCCGCGGGCAGGGCGTGTTCCAGCTCATGGCCGGCCAGCTTCAGCCGAAGGGCATTGCCGCCCGACACCACGGCCTGCAACTGCGCCGCCGACGCCTTCAGCATCAGCGGCTGGCTGACCGGCAACAGATTGATCTGGCGTTCCAGCTCGCGCACCTGCGCGCCGCGGAACAGGTAGCCCAGCACCGGCATGCGCAGCTGCTGGTAAGCGAGCAGCGCGGCGCCGAGCGCGCGCAGCTGAGCGGCGTCCAGTTGTTCGAACAGGTTCCAGGGGCAGGGGGCCGCGTCCTTGAGGAATTCGGCCAGCACCAACTCCAGGCTCAGGCGCTCCCACAGCGTAGCCGGCGAATAGTCGCGCTCCTCGAACACCTTCAGCAGATAGGCTTCCAGGTCCGGCAGCATCGGCGCGATGGCGTCCAGCTCGGTCAGCAGGCGCGCGTCCTTGCAGCGTTGTAACTGCTCCAGCAAGGCCGGTTCCATCTCGGCCAGACGGCCTTCGTCCTGGTGCATCGCCTGCACCGCCGCCAGTTCGATCGCGCCCAGCGTGGTCACGGTGCGCGCGATCTGCTGCTTCAGGTCCGCGGCCTTGTCCTGCCGCTCGGCTTCCAGCCGCGCCTGATTGGCCTTCATCGCCTTCGCATACGCGCCGATCTGGCTGATGGTCTGGTTCGAGGTCAGCTTCTTGAAGTTCGCCGCCTGCTGGCCCAGCCGCAGCAGCGGATTCGGGAAATCCGGATCGTGCCGCACCCGCGACATCGCCTCGGACAGCTTGTCGTACACCACGTCCAGCGCCTCGGTCTTGTCCGACAGCACCAGGCACGAGCGATGATTGAACGCGCAATCCGCGGCGATGGCGGTGATGGTGTGGCTCTTGCCGGTGCCCGGCGGCCCGGCCACCACGACGATCTTGCCCTGCGGGTGGCGCACCGCCAGCAGCACCTTGCGCTGCTCCTCGTTGAGCGGAATCGGCGAGTCGTAGACCACCCGGTCGACCATCGGCAGCGCGTCCCACTGCGCTTCCACCTCGGCCGCGATGGATTTCGGGTTCTCGCGCAGTACGCCGCCGACGATGCCCTCGAACAGATCGACCACAGCCGAGCCGCCCTTGTTCAGCGCATCCAGAATTTCTTCGTAATCGTTGATGAGCGCTTCGTCCGCGCGCTCGAACGCCGCCAGATACAGCGCGCTGGAAAGCCCCACCTGCGCCGTACCCGCATCCAGCGAGGTCGACGACAGCTCGATCTCGCCGCCCAGATCGACCGCATTGGCCACGCGCCGGAACAGCAGGCGCGCCTCCTCGTACACCGACTGCTCCGGCTTGAGGTAGGTGATGCGCTCGGGAATCGGCGACACCCAGGCGCGGTTGAGCCCGGCGGCCAACTCCTGCAACACGAAGTCGATCGCCTTGCGGTTCGCATACAGATGATTGACCAGCTTGAGCTTGTAGCCGGCGCCGCTGGGCTCGCGCTGCACTTCGATCGGCAGGAAGAACAGCGGGTACTGGTTGCCCTTGAACTTCACCGCGCCGAGGTACAGATACAGCTGCAAGTTGTCGCTGGTGGCGACATAGGTTTCGAGGTCGCGGAATTCCAGATAGGCGTCGGCGGCGACGAAGCCTTCGAAGAACGCCAGCAAGGCCTGCCGCGTCCCGTCCAAGGTCAGGAACTGCGGGATCGCCTCCAGCAGCGGCGCCGGCTCTTGCGTCGCCAGCAGCTTGGCCAGTTGCTCGGGCAGGATCCGCGACAGGTCCGAACAGACGCGCTCGACCAGATCGCGCTCGGCCGCGTGCAGCGAATCCACCACCCAATAGGCCTGTGTGCGCAACGGGCCGTCGAGGTGGGCGATCAACGGCCGGATGATGTGCTCGGACACCTTGTCGGCCAGATGCTGCTGCACGCCGTCGATCCACCGCTCCGGGTCCTGCACCGCGCTGGCGTAGGTGCTGACCGCCAACGCGCCGACCTCATGGCCCACCAGCTCGATGGACGAGGCGGGAATCGCGTTGACCTGCTCCTCGATGACCTTGCGCAACACCGGGCTGATCGGCCGCACGTACTTGCGCGGCGCGATGCTCAGCGCCAGATCCTCGCCGGTCGGCCGGCTCAGCAGCGCCCACAGGTCGCGGTCCAGGTTCGGATACGGCGAGGTGCGCAAGCCCGAGCGGAACCCGCTTTCCGAAGTCAGCACGATGCGCCGGCGCGGCGCCTGCTGGCGCTTGAAATCCGAATCGAGAAAATCGCGGAAATACTGACTGACCCGCGAGGCGATCGGCCTCAAGTGGGATTTCAAAGCATCCATTCCATGCACCGCCGTTATGGAGCGAGCGGCTCGCCAGCGGACGATCCCTGGCCTTGCGCGCGGTCCCCGTTCTTGAGGGGAAATGCTACCGCGATTCTCAACCCGTCCGCCTGCCGCCGCGTGGCGCCGAACCCCCACGCAACCCCCGTTTGCCCCCTGTAGGAGCGGCGCGAGCCGCGACCGCGAACCCACCCGTTCGCGTCACAACCGCCTACCGAATCAAACGCCACCCGACAACGAGATAAAGTGCGGTTGGCACAGCGTCCTTATCCAACCATCGACAATCTGTTCCGAAGCCTCAGCGCCGCAGACCTCGCACATCGCCTCGCTTTCGTAGCCAATATCGACCAGATGCGACTTGGCCGGGTGATCCCACGGATCGATCCGGAACTCCAGATGCCCGTACTTCTGGAACGCCTCCATGATCGTCACCTCGGACGGCAGGCTGTCGAACGCCTTGTCCACCAAAGGCAGCCAGCCTTTGCCGCAGGTTTCCTCAATCCAATGCTTGGCTTCGTCCCGCGTCATTCGTCGTGCCTACAGAAAGGGAGGGTGGGTTTCGTCAAGCGTCCATACTCGCAGCCAACAAACACCACACCGGCAAGAACAGAGGACTGGCGTAAGCCAGAAACTTGATCGACCCGAGCGACATGGTTTGCCCGCCGCCGCGAGCCCCGAACGGCGACAGCAACCCGAACTGCTGGATCTTGCGCGCTCCGTCGGCCAACAACACCCACAACGCCAACAGCACGAACAAGGCGAAAACACTGCCCAGCCACGCAAGCACATAGGGGTTGAGGTCTTGCGGGCGGAAGTAAGCGAACATACCTCGCGGCACGCTGCCGAACACTACGCCCCAGCCCATGACCACCCACGGCACTGTCGCGGCCACCGCGAAAATACGCATATAGCGCTGGCCTTCTTCGAGCTGCGGCCCGGCGGTCGCCGCGAGGCGGCGCATTCCGACCCGGAAGTTGTAATAGACCAGCCCCAGGCAAAGCAGCCAGAAACCATCGGCGATCAAGTTCATCCGTGTCCCCGGGGCCCGCCCCCGCGAGCCCGCGTGGCCAGAGCATGGCACAGCGCCCGCACCGCCCGCACCTGCCGCCCCGAATTCCCGGCGGCCTCCTGTAGGAGCGGCGCGAGCCGCGACCGCGAACCCACACGCTCGCGTCGCAATTCCTACCGAATAAACCCAGCAGATCGGCGGGCTTGTTGCGTCATGGGATCGACTTGACTGCGGTCCCATTGTCTCCCTACAAGCCGAGGTAGCTTTCCTTTGTAAGGATTCGATCAACGCGACCGTTCTGATCGAACGCTACGATTATTCTCGTCGTTTTCGTGATCGCATCCACTGGCGGCTCGGAGACGAAAAACACGAGGGTAGAAGATTCGAGCGCCTCCTCTTGAACCATTTCAGTCGGCAATGCCGATGTATCGGCCATCGGAGGGCTGAACTCGAACTTTATGCCGCGGCCTTTCAGTAGACGTTCGACGTTGGCGCGAGTTTCTCCGACTCTAATGCCTTCAGTCGCAGCCTCGGCAGGTCCATGCCTCTGGCAAGAGGCCGAATAGATGCTGAAAAATACCAACAGCAATCCGTTGATGGCGCGCTTCACCGGTCAGGCCCCTGTGGTTCGAACTGCACTCCAGTTGTGCGGTCGCTTCCCAAAGCATTGTTGCTGGCGTCAGGCGTGGCAACGGGTCTGGTTCCAGTAAGACCTTCGGCGATCGAGTTCATCGAGGCCCTCAGGGCCCGCCCCCGCGATCCCACGTGGCCGGAGCATGCCACAGCGCTCGCGGCGCCCGCACCTGCCGCCCGAATCCCCGGCGGCCTCCTGTAGGAGCGGCGCGAGCCGCGACCGCGGGGTCGCCCGCTTGCGCCGTAAGCGAGGATTCGCGGTCGCGGCTTGCGCCGCTCCTACAGGGGACACCCGATTCGCGTAACCACCGGGCCGACACCGCAGGAACGACGCAAACCCCAACGCACGAACCCGGTTCAGGGCTTCTTCGGCTCGTAACTCGAATCGTTGTCCACCCAGATTTCGGTGCACTTCTTGCCGGCATCGAACCCGAAGTGGATATACGAATCGCCCTTGGCCGACTGCGCCACCGACACCAACTGCGGCTCGGTGGTGTTGCACGACACGCGCGCGCCGAAGGCATTGGCCGCCGTGCAGGTGGCATTGACCGTCGCCACGCCGGAACTCGCCTGCACGCTGCAACCGATGCTCTGCCTGGCGTCGGCGCTGTTGCGGGCATAGCCCGCATTGCCTTCGGCGTAGTTGGTGCCCACGTCGACGGGAACGTATTGCTTGACGCCGGCATGCGCCGGCGCGAACGAAAGAGCGACAGCGCACACAACGACCGATACCGCGAACGAATGCTTCATGACGGTGTCCTCCTGGACAGTGAGCGGATCAGCAGGCCGATACCGTCAGTTCACCCGCCCCGTCGCCCCCGCGCCGGTGCTCCCGTTGTAGAACAAGATCCCATTCGGCGAATACGTCAACCGGCTCCACCCCAACGCGAACGCACCGTTGGGATAGGTGAGCAAGGTGGTGTGATTGCCCGCGCTGTCGATCGTGCCGATGGCCCCGGCCCCCGTCTGCGCGTTGTAGAAGAAGATGCCGTTCGGCGTGGAGACGATGCTGCTCCAGCCGGTGGCGAACGAGAACGCCGGATAGGTGCGGACGGTGACGTGATTGCCGGTGCTGGTGACCCGGCCGACCGCGGCCGAGCCGTTCTGCGCGTTGTAGTAGAACAAGCCGTTGGGCGTGTCGACGATGCTGGTCCAGCCGGTGGCGAACGAGCCGGCCGGCCAGGTCTGCAAGGTGGTGAACGACTGCGCCTGCGCATGCTGCGCGGGCAGGGCCAACGCCAACGGGACCAGCAGCAACGCCAACCAACCGCGCTTGCTCGCGTTCGTGAGGTTCATGGCTTTTCCTTTCCTTGGGGTTCGCAGGGCGCGGCGGCGAGGGCGGGGTGGCCCCCGCGTCGCGATGCCGCGCTCAAGCGACGGTTCGCCGCGCGGCATGGGCGGATTCAAGGCCGCCGCGGCGACCGCGGCAAGCCGCCCCGGCGCTTGCCCGGATGGCGCGTGACGGCGCGCGCAGAGGAAAGGAAAAGACCGGAAAAAATCGTGCGGCAGTTACGGATCCGGAAACATCCGCAACCGCGCCTGCGTCGCAACAGCAGGCGCGATGCGTGGCGCACCCGCGAGCTTCAACGCGCAGGGCCCGAGCGAACCGAAGACGCGGCAGTCCCTGCGCAACCCTTCGTGTCAGCGCGCCGCCGCCGCCGGCGCCACCCCATAGAACTCCGCAATCTTCGGAATGAACCGCTGCGGATTCGCACCCGCGAGATTGGTCAACAGCACCACCGCCAAGCCCTCATCCGGATACACCACGAACGCCGCGCGCGCACCGCCGATGCCGGCCACCTGCCGCGTCGGCGACGCCTGCAACACCGGCCAACCCGCGCCCCAGGCGCCATCGGCGCCGCTGTTCAATTTCTCCGGCGTCCACATGCGCCGCAGATGCGCCCGATCGATCAGCCGCCCGTCCGACACCGCGATCAGCCAACGCGACAACTCCTCCGCCGTGGTCTGGATGCCGCCGCCGGCCCACAGGCTGTAGGGCATGTCGTAGATCCAGCGCGACAAGCGGCTGCCATCGTTCTTCGCCAGCGTCCCGCGCGGCGTGTAGCTGTAGATCGTCGCCGCGTTGGCCACCAGATCGTAGCTGTCGCCGAACGTCGTCAACGGCATGCCGACCACCGCGAACTGGCGCTGCGCCATGTATTGCTCGTAAGGCAGATTCGTCTGCTTGACGATGATCTGCGCCAACAGCCCGTAGTTGGTCTGGTTGTAGGCGAACCGCTCGCCGACCGGCGCGCCCAACGGCAGCGTCTTGACCGCCGTCCACGCCGCCGCCTCGTTGCCGCCGCCGATTAGCCCGCGCTGATCGACGATATCGGGCAGGCCGGACGTATGCCCGAGCAACTGGCGCACGCGGATCGTCCGCCACGCGGCGGGCAGGTCGTCCAGGTAGCGCGAAGCGGGCGCGTCGAGATCCACCTTGCCGGCTTGCGCGAGTTGCATCATCGCCACGCCGGTGAAGGACTTGGTGGCGGAGTTGATGGGGAAGCGGGTGTTGGGCGTGACCGGGACTTGGTTTTCGACGTTGGCGAGGCCGTAGCTTTCGGACAGGACGACTTGGCCGTCTTTGATCACCGCGACCTGCAGGCCGGGGATTCGTTGGTCCGTCATGGTTTGCTGGACGAAGTTGCGGGTTAGGGTGTTGGCGTCTTGCAACGAGGTGGCAGCGAGGGCGAGACACGGGAACGACATCAGTACCGCGGTGATGAGAGCGGTGATGCGGGGTTTTGCAGATGGCATGCGAGTCCCTAGGCCGGAGGTGTTGGTGAAGTGAGGTTTAAGAGCCGAGTGGCAGCCCACGGTCAGTCGGACGTCCTGCGCGGGTGAAGAGTTTAAGTGCGTGTCAATCTCAAGCTTCGGCGGGATAGGCTCTACTTGATAGGGATTCACGAGACAGACGAATGGTAATCAGCTTTGTAAGTGACGTTGTGTTTCACATCCGTGTTTCCGTCATGCTGAGAATGTCTGCGGGTTGCAAATTGCTAGTCAGGCAAGTTTTCTATTGGTGCGTTGATAGTTGCGCGGTAGTGTCTATAGTCCAGTCACCTATGAGCTGGCTGGAATATCTAGCTCCAACTGACGCGACCGAAAATCTAGGCGCAGCCTTTCTGGGGAGGTAGGAATGGCCGATGGCTTCGAAAGGGTACGGGTTGCACTCGCCCGCAATGGGTATGTCTATTTGCGCGATCAACCTTCTAAACAGATTTCACAACTGATGCTTGAGCTCGCCACTCGTCTCGGAGGTTCAATTCGAACCGGACGAGGTGGTGCCGTAATTGAGTTGCTGGAGGAGCGGGAAGCAGTCGATGCACCTCTGTGTTCACTCAGTCGCATGACTGGAGCTGGCGCACAGCCTTGGCATGTCGATGGATCTCATTCGACACTGCCACCGAGATACTTAATTTTCGGCTGCCAGTCGATTACAGGTGCTGGTGTGGCGCCAACTCAGCTTCTCAGGATCAAAGATGCCGGGTTGCCGCACCCAGCCAGTAACCGAGAGCCCTTTGTAGTAAGAAATGGGCGGGCTAGCTTTTATTCCACAATAAGCAGTTTAGATCGGCCTTGGATTCGCTTTGATCCTGGCTGCATGCGTGCCCAGACAGATGAGGGGCGATTAATCGTAGAGAAATTGTTGTCGGCGCAGATCAGTCCATTTGTTAGTTTGGAATGGCAGGTGGGCGATATCTTAGTAGTTGATAACTGGGCGGTGTTTCATAGGCGAGGCAAGGCTTCTGGGCTTGGGCGCCGAACGCTTCTGCGCATCTCACTTGCGAGCTAAGTATGCAAAATATTAGGCGAGGCACGATGCGGGCACTCCCGCCTGCACTTTCGGAAGACGCGCTGTATGGAAAGGCGACGCTTTATGCTCGGCGCGCGCTACAGGCTAAGGAGCTGGGTGAAGAAGATGCCTATCAGCTCTGGGCGACACTGTCTTTAGAACTGCTCGGAAAATACGCACTAGCGAGAATCCATCCTAGCTTAGTTGTCGATCCCAAGAATCCAAATAGTATGCTGGAAGCATGTGGGATCTCCACTGCGACAGCGGTACGAACGGTCGACGCTAACGAGGTCTTTCTGCGGCTGAAGCATGTGGTTTTGGGATTTAATTCCTTGGCGTATGCAGCATGCAAGGACTTGGCTGATCGTCGTAATGCTGAGCTCCATTCTGGGCATGCTGCATACGTTGGAATGAGTCTAGAGGAGTGGGAGGGTAAGCTCTGGCACGCCGTGAGGCTTATTTTGCAGTCGACTGGCAAGGATCTGGAAGACTTCATTGGTGGTGCAGCCGCTGAAAAGCAACAACTGCTTGAACACTTATCTCATCTTAAACAGCAGTCTGCCCTGCAGAAAATTGAGCATGCTCGCGATCAGTTCGGCAAGGGTGACGATGGCAAGAAGCGTTCCCCAAAAATGATAGAAGATCAAAGGACTGCATCCAGAGCGTGGCGCTGGTGGGAGCTGTCTCGTCGGGTCAATAGTTCTTGCGGGAAGCATTGGACGCGTATCTGTCCTGCCTGCGAATGCACTGCAATTTTAGGCGGCGATAAGGATTTTGAGGAGCTAACGGAGGATCAGGACGAGCTCACTCCTGGGTATGAAGAAGTTGAAATAACTTATTCTCCTGTTGAATTCATCTGCACTGAATGCGATTTGCATCTGTTCGGTACTGACGAACTTTCGGCGGGTGGGCTTGAAGAGGAAATTGTGGAGTTGGAAGAGCGTGAAATTAGTTACGAGCCGGACTATGGGAACGACTAAGCAGTTTTAGTTTAAGGTGCTTGGCAGGCTCTCTCGATGATTTCAATTATTTCAAGCGGTTGCGCAGACTGTTTTGTAAATAAATACTTGGCTAAATTGTCGACGGCTTTCCAGTTTTCTTTTAGTAGCTCATGCGCCTGTTTTTCGTAAAGGTCATGTTTTTTGCTCAGTCCAGCTTTCTGTAGCTGCAACTTCATTATGTCGTAATCGGGTTCGGCGGCCACAGGATTGGGCGTCAGAGTTTTATCGTGTTCTGAAGCAATTATTTCGCCGGCTAGGCCCGCGCATAGAACTACAGCAAAATCTTGCGCCACATCTTTGTCTCTTTGTGCAGAGGGGTCTTGAGGTTTTCCTCCGCGCGCGCATTTCGATCTGCTGAGTGATAGATAGAGCTCGCCCGCGCCATAATCAAGTAGATTTATTTCGCCCACAATTGCGTGGTATTTTGATTTATGCGCCAAGACAGCGTGCGCCGCCTCGTGGTATGCGGCCTCTCTTTGAATTGTCATGAGTTCCTCTATGGCAACTGGTCGCTAAATTTGTTGGTCTAGAATCGACTGTATCGTGCATTCGGTGCGCGCGACGGGACGCTAATATCGTTCGGCTGTATTGCTTGGGGTCGATAATGCGGAATTAGGTGCTGCGCGCTCTGAGCCGGGCTGGTTGTTGAGCTAATAATCCATATGCTTTGATGGGTTTTTTGGGGGCTGGTTTGGCGGTTTTAGCTCGCATTGGTGATCTATTAGATTGAGTTGCGCGGTGTTTTTTTGAGTTATTTCTTAATTGCCATATGTGTCGCCTTCAAGTCGAGTGACCGCCTCGTTCATGGTGTAGTGAACGAATTGTTTTCCCATTTCGGTTAATACATACGGTTTTGTGTTTTCGAAAGCGGATTCCATAGTTGTCGGCGCGGAATTGCGAGTGCTGGTTTTCGTCGGCCGCTTTCGGATGAATTGTCCCAGCGCATTTGTGTCCCGCTCTTGCCTTATAACGCTGCCAGTACTGAGGTCGCGAATAAGGAGTTTGTAAAGATCGGCTTCGGCGGAGTCCTCTCTCGGGATATCTCCATAAATAGATGACCAGATTTCATAGCGAGTTGATCCTGGATATTGAAATATCTCTCGAATCACGGCGAAATGAGCTTCGTGATATAGCTCCAGCCAGTCTATAAATAATCTAATGACGTCGTCAGAGCAAACACGGGTTCCCGCGGCATTTATTATTAGGTTGGCTATGTAGCGCCTTTTTTCATGGGTGTCAGCTTCGTCCCATGCGCGAAATGCTTTTCTAACTAAGCATAAATATTCTTTGCTTTGGATGCGATCTTCGATTGTGCTCCCGAAAGTATCGAAGCGCTTTTCAATTTCCGACAGGGTGTCGCGAAGTTCAGATATCTTCTCTTGATGTTCTTCAAGCCATTGAGTTTGGAGCGAGTCTTGCTGGAGAGTATCTTCCTCTGCTCGGTACTCATAGGCGGCACTGAGAAATCCTCCGATCCAAGGAATGCTGCCAAGTGCTGCGAGTACAAATTTCTCAATTATTCGGCGGCGACGAGATGGTTCGGTCTTAGCGAGTTCCTGCCTAAGTCGTTCGACAATTACGCGGTCATCAGGAAGTTGGGTGTCTGACATAAGTTTGCCCAAGGGATAAGGTCTGTATGCCGGTGGAATGTATAGATGCTGGAACGGCGCGCTACATCAGGGGGTGCCAAGCGCGCTTGGCGTGGGTGAGTTTTAGACTCTTGAATGGCATTCTTTGTGGGTTCAATCCGAGAGCTACATCCATAGCGCAATCGGAAGGGATGAGGCGTCTCGCAGTGGTTATCTGCGTTCGCCAGAAGTTGCTTTGGAGTGAAAGCGGAGGTCGGCACCTATCACTGACCGAATTATCTTAGCTAGTTACGTGGCTCGGCGGTCAATTAGGACATGTCTGATTGACACTCGTCGCTAGGTGCCGCAAATTCATGTTCAAGGAGCGTCGAAACTCCCAAACACACAGCGATACCCACCTTCGTCAACGGTGGGTTTTTCATGCCTGCCGTTTGGGCATGACGACGCGATCTCCTGCGTCGGGAGGGCGGCTAATACAACACCCGCAAGGGGAATACGCCCGCCGGCTGTGTGCGGTTTCGAACCTCCCGACTTCCCGCCGGCTGCATGCCGCACCGCGCGGGTTCCCCGCCAAGGACAGGAGTACCGCCCATGCCCCGCAAACCCGACCACACACCCCCGCACGAAGGGGTGGTGATGCCCGTCGACGCCTTCAAAGCCCTTTCCGCCTTCCAGCAGGAACTGCACGGCATCGTGCGGACCTTGCAGCCCGAGGTGTTGATCGAGATCGGTTATCCCGCCGGGCAGGACCACCGGCTGCTGCGGGAGGTGTTCCAGGCGCTGGCGCGGCGGTTGGATCCGGTGATGGATGCTTGTGTCTGGTCGCCTTCGGATGGAGGCGTCGCAGGGGCGGGCGGTTCGCAGCGGTTGCACTGATGCGCGCAAGGCGGGTTCCGGCAGCGCCCGCTCGAATCCGCCCGCAGGTTTGCGGCTGAAACCAAGCACGCAGCGCCCAAAGGTTGTCGCCGCCATCGACCAGGGCGGCGACGCCGTCGGCACGCCGGTAGCATCGCTCAAGGGGACTGCACCGCACCGATGGCGCCTGCGCCGGTGTCCTTGCTTTCGCGGCTCGAACGTAGGGCCGAGGCGAGTCTGCGGTGAAGCTGTTCCGCCAGCTTGAAATGGCCCTCGGCGGTCGGGTGCATCGTGCCGTTCACGTCGCCGGAGCGCGTGGACAACTGAGTGAAGTAGCTGTCGTTCGCCGTGCGCACCAGTCGGTTGCGTGGGCTGAACGCCTGCCATTCGTGCGGCGTCTGGTTGTGCGAGCCGCTACCCAAGCCCGGAAGCGGGAGGCGTTGGTTGCGGCTGCGGTTTTGGGATTCGGACTCGGATTTGGTGCACCAGCCCCGCCCGACGAACGCGTCGGACGTGTCCACGTAGGTAAATTGCGCTTCGGCGACCGAGGCCTGCAGGCTGCGCCGCAAGTCGGGCATCACGCGCATGACCAGTTCGTGTCCGGGGCTGAGCCGCCATGAAGTCTTCGGCGCTGGGCTTACGTCGAGCCCGAAGTACCACGGGCGAATGAAGCGCAACAAGCGGGGTATCTGAAGGTTGAACGCGGTCCATTGGTTGTTGCGGTCCTTGACTCCCTGAGTGTCCCGGTTTTTCGTCGAGTCGCCGCACAGCGTCGAACCGGCGGTGACGACGTCGGTGTTGTTTCTCAGGACATCGGGGTATGAGGTCACCAAGGTGTTGCCGGGCGGCGATTTCAGGCCGATATCCCCCATGGCTTCGGCCAGCCATCGGTACCGAAAGGGAAGTTGAATCGCCAGGGTGTCGGAGGTAGCGCCGCGGCACCATTCTTTCTGGGCGGGCGGACAAACGACGGTCTGTCGGCGCAGCAGGCGATACGGTACATCGAGTGCGGCATTCGCGCCGTCGCGCGGCATCAGGGCCCAGGCGACGAGTTGCGCAAAGCCGGCGTCGTTCCCGCCGACCGACATGAGGATCGCGTCGGGCTGGACCATGTCGGAGCAGCTCACCAAGTCGAGTGCGGACGCGGGCATGCCTTCCCCGGCAACGCGCATGTCTCTCGGAACCCGGCGGTAGGCCTCCATCTTCGCCAGTTCGCCCCCCGCTCCGGCTTGGGCGATGGAGTCGTCCATCCGCTGCGTCAGCGCCTTCGCGCGTTCCGGCGTAACGCGGCACAGTGCGCTGACCGCCGCTCTCAATTGCGACATCTTGAGCCGGCACTTGGAGCTGGTGGCCTTCTGGCATCCCGACTTCTTTTCGACCCCTATCCCTGGCGGGTCGAGCTGACGCACCAAGATGCCGTCGAAAATCTCGGCGCCGGAGCAGGCGTATTGAAGGAAAACCACTTCCTGTTGCGGGTCCGTCGCGGCCAGGCGCGCGGCGGCGACGTTCTGCTGGTTCCAGTACGATCGATGACAGTTGGTGTCGCGCCAGCTCGCTCCTTTTTCGATGTAGTCGCCGGGCTTCTTCCACGACGACTTAAGCCAGTCCAGACTATTGTCGTCGGGTAACGGCTTGTCATTCCATCGCGTAGGTACGTCCGGGTTGCCCTCGCCCGAGGCATAGGAATCTCCCAGCCCGAGGATCACCACGCGTCTGGGGTGCACGTAACCGGCGGCAAACAGCCGGCCATCGGCGGTGTCAGGACGAGCGGGGTCGTCATCGGCTTGTACGCGGACGAGGGACCTCCGCGACGGCACGAGCGTTTCCAGGTAGTCGCAACGAGCATGGTCGGAGACGACAACCGCATCCACCGTCCAGGTACAGGACGCGGCGGCGGCGAGCGGCCCCCGCACCTCGATGACCGTAGCGACAAGATTCCCCCGCACATACTCCAGAAAATCCCGTTGATACTGCTGATCGTCCTCGCTCCACACATCCGACTGGCCTTCGGGCAGGGCGGAATACGGCGACTGATTGGCCGCGGCGAGCCGTGCGTACCATTGGTCGAAAGATTCGCCCGGATTTGGCAGCGCGCCCTCCGGCGTTCGCCAGCGGCGGTTGCCGTCCACTATTTGGGTGCGCTGCGGGAATGTCGATGCCACTTTCCAGGTGATTTCGGAGGCCGGTTGCGCGAACGCTGCTCCGGACACGGTCGCCAGAAAGAGCAGCGGCCATGCGATACGAGTTGAAATAGACGGGCGGCTCATCCGTAAACCCTCGCGAGATCGAAGCCTGATGGCTTGCTGGCCATTGGGGGCGGTCGACGAGGCGGTAGCGCCGAGTGCCGGCGCCGAACATCGACCGGGTGGCCCCCCATAGCCCGATCAGGATGTTCTTCAGTCGGATACGTCGTCTGGTGGTAAACCCGGACTTGCCTGATGGGCCGTCGCTCGGTCATGAGATTGGCGGCCGCTCGTGCGCCGCAGGCGCGGGGATAGGGCCAGGGTTGGGCGACGCATGCACCAGGGGAGTGCGCCCTGTCCTGCTGGCGGGCAGGGCGGTCGCAATGGGTCGTGCGCCGCCGCCGCTCCGCCGGGGCCGGGTCTCGGCCCGTGGCGCTGCATTCGCAACCCGAATCGCTTCGCGCGCAAGCCGAAAAGCGTCGCGCGCGAGGCGTTTCGGCTTGCGCGCGAGCGGTGGCCGGTCGCCCGCAAGCCGCGCCGCCCCGGCCGCAAGCCCGCGCATCCCAGCCGCAAGCCCCCGCCGCTTGCGCGCGCGCTGCCGATTCTTGCGCGCAAGCGTTCGCACCTTGCGTTCGCAAAGCGCGCAGGCTTGCGCGCAACCGCTGCGGCTTGCGCGCAAGCGGCGGGGGCCTGCGCTTGCTGCGCCAAGGCTTGCGCGCAAGCCGATGTGGCTTGCGGGCGCAAGGCGTGCGGTGTTGCGCGCAAGCCGTGTGTGTCGCGCGCAAGCCGCGCGGGCTTGCGCTTGGGTGTCGGCGGGCCACGCGCAAGGCGCGACGGCTTGCGGTTGGGGCGCGGCGGCTTGCGCTCGGGGCGCCGCGGGTTGTGCGCGCGGTTCTAGGCTGCGCGGGCCGGCCGCTGCGGCCGGCGCACATCCCCCGACTGCCAAGGACTGCCATGAACCAGAATCTGATCGACCTCGCCCTGTCCGCCGAATCGCTGACCGCCATCGACGAGGCGCTGAGCGTGCTGGAAACCCAGCTCGCCGGGCTGGTGGCGCTGCCGCTGGACCAGCGCCGCCAGCTGACCAAGATGGGCGACAAATCCGAAGCCTTCTGCCGCCAGGCGCTGCACGTGATGGGCGAGAACCCCGGCATCCTGCCGCGCAATTTCGACCTGGACGCGCTGCGCCGCGATCTGGCCTTGCTCGACCAGCTGCGCCCGCGCGCGCTGCGCGTGACCCGCCTGCACGAGAAGCTGCGCGATACCGAAACCGCGTTGGGCAGCGATCTGATGGCCAACGGGTTGGAGGGTTACGCGTTCCTGAAGATCGCCGGCAAGGGCGAGGGGCTGGAGGCGCTGCGGCAGATGTTGTCGGCGCGGTTCAATCGCACGCCGGCCAAGCGCGCGGAGCCGCCGGCGGAGTCGCCGCAGGCGTAAGGCGCTGCAATCACCCACAGGCCCCGCCTTGCGCGGGGCCTGTGCGTTTCCGGCGTCGCCGGCCATCGGCTCAGCCGTACACGATCGCGGTGATGCCGTACGTGCTCATCGGCTGATTCACCAACACCCCGATGGTGTTGTCGGCATAGAACGCCTCGCGCAGCGGCCCGTGGCTGCGGTCGTCCTGGCCGATCGAGATGCCGCGCGCCTGGGCGTAGTACTGGCAGTACATCGGCGGCGGCCGCGGGCCGTTCTTGCGCTGCGCTTGCACGGCGACGAAGAATCCTTCCAGGCTCTGGAAGCCGATCCCGCCGAACAGGGTGAAGCCGACGCAGTCGTAGTTCTTCTTGTCCAGCGGATTCATGATCGGCTTGATGCCGGGAATGGTCGTCTTCAGCGGAAACAGGTTCGGCATGCCGTTGGGGCCGTAATAGATCTGCAGCTCCTCCAGGTCGGCGGCCGAGTTGTTGAACAGCAGGCCGCGCAGGTGCAGCTTGATGTTGAACAACGCCACCAGGTCCATCACCAGGGTGTACAGCGAGATGCCGATTCCGATCTCGGTCATCGCCGCGCCGGCGATGCCTTCGATCAGGTCGGTGGTGAAGCTGCTGCCCGGGTAGTTCGGGTCGTCGGGAATGTCGGGCAGGGTGTATTCGCGGGTGGAGATGATGCCGGTGGTGTTCTGGTAGGTCGCCAGCAGCCGGTTCATGTCGACGCCGGGGCGCAACCCTTGTTTGAAGGCCTCGTGCGCGGAAGTCAGGGTGGCCAGGAACGTGGTCACCGCGGCGCCGGCGGTGCGCTCGTTCTTCAGGCCTTCGATCAGCGTCTTGAAGGCGGCGCTGTCCTTGCGGATCCAGGTGACGTGCGAGTACTGGCAATCGGGATAGCTCATGGGGCGGCGGTCCTGTGGGTGGCGGCCGGGGCGAGGCCTCACCGACAAACGCTGCGGCCCTGCGCGAACGGCCACGGGGCGCGAAGCACGCGTGGCGGCAGCGGTCTTAGGCGGTGAGAACCGGCGGTGTTCTAGTCCGCAGCCGCGCGAGGCGTGCGAGGGGAGGCGGGTGTCGGGCTCCCGCGTTCGCAGCCCGATGCGTCCTTTCCGAATCTTTCTGGTCCGCGATGACGATCTCTCACCTCGATCCGCACTTGGTTTTCGCATGGCAGGCGGCGCACTCGCTGGCGCGCGGCGCGCCCGCGCCGGTGCGCGAACGCGGCGGTTTCCGGGTGGATACCGGATCGGAGAAGGAAGCCGTGCGCTGGGTGTTTCCGCGCCTGTGCGATGGGCTGCGCGAGGTGGCGCGCGAGGTTACGGCGCCGCGGCATTACTTGAAGTTGTGCGGGACCGATGAGGAGTTGCGCAGCGCGTTGCCGGAATGGTGGCAGATGCAGCCGGCCAATTACTTCATGACCACGGCGGTGACCGCGGCTGCGACGAAGCCGTTGCCCGATGGCTATGCGATGGAACTTCAGCGCGATGGCGCGGTGGTTCGCGCCTGCGTGTTCGCGCCGGGCGGCGAGCTGGCCGCCAGCGGTTACGCGGCGGAAACAGCACAGGCCTTCGTTTACGACCGCATCGAGACGGCCGTGGCGCATCGGCGCAAGGGGCTCGGCATTGCGGTGATGGCCGCGCTCGGCGCGGCGAAGGCGTCTGCGGCGAGCGTGTCGTTGCTGGTCGCGTCGGAAGACGGCCGCGGGCTGTATGCGGGCCTGGGCTGGGCGGTGCTCGCGCCGTTCGCCACGGCGGTGATCGCCGAGGGCTGAGCGCTCTGCCGGGTGGCGGCTGGGGACCAGCGCGTTTTTGTGAGAGGACTTCGGCGTGGCCGTGTTGTTTGCGCGAGCAGCCCGCCCGTGGGTGCGTGGGCTGGGCGTTGACATGGCCAGGGCGGCGCGACGCCTCGGCCCGTGCGTCGCTCGCGACTCACTCTTGTACTCTACAAGTATTGTTGTAGTATTCGCGCCATGAACGACGACACCGCCGTCCAGGCGCTTTCCGCTCTCGCCCACGCCGACCGCCTCGCGGCGTTCCGCCTGCTGGTGCGCGCGGGGCCCGAGGGTTTGGCCTCGGGCGAGATCGCCGAGGCGCTGGCGATCGCGCCGACCCGCATGAGCTTCCATCTGTCCGCGCTGGAGCGGGCGAAGCTGCTGCGTTGCCGGCGCGACGGGCGCCGCATCGTGTACGCGGCCAGTTACGACGACATGCGGCAGTTGCTCGCGTTCCTGACCGAGGACTGCTGCGCCGGCAATCCGCAGATCTGCGCGCCGCTCGCCGACTTCGTCGCGGCCTGCGATGCGAAGACGTGCAGTTGAGCGGCGGTTAGCGGTTCCGGGTTCGTTCTTCCGCGCCGGCGCCGCGCACGCGGCGTTCCGCGGCGCCAATGCTTCGCGAAATGGGTGCCGGCGACGTCGGCGCCTCGTCCCGACTCGACCTGAGGTTGCGCCATGTCCGTCACGATCTATCACAACCCCGATTGCGGCACGTCGCGCAACGCCTTGGCGATGATCCGCGAGTCGGGGGAAGACCCCGTCGTCATCGAGTACCTGAAGACGCCGCCGTCGCGCGAGACCTTGCAGGCGCTGATCGCGGCGATGGGCCTCACGCCGCGCGCGCTGTTGCGCGAGAAGGGCACGCCTTACGCGGAACTGGGCCTGTCCGATCCTGCGCTGGGCGACGAGGCCTTGCTGGACGCGATGATGGCGCACCCGATCCTGATCAACCGGCCGATCGTGGTGTCGGATAAAGGCGCGGCGCTGTGCCGGCCGTCGGAGCGGGTGCTGGCGCTGTTGGCGCATCCGCCGGCGTCGTTCGTCAAGGAAGACGGCGAAGTGGTGACGCGGGCGGGAGCGTCGGCATGAGCGCGGCGATGCCGATGGAGAGGGCGCCGGACGCGTCGGCGGAACTGCCGAACATCGATCCCGCGCAGTGGGTCGCGATCGACGCCGCCGCGCTCGCCGCGCCGGGCGATCCGACGCATCCGCCGCGCATCCTGATCTTGTACGGCTCGTTGCGCGAGCGTTCGTACTCGCGCTTTCTCGCGCAGGAAGCCGCGCGGCTGCTGCGCCGGTTCGGCTGCGAGGTGCGGATCTACGATCCGCGCGACCTGCCGTTGCCCGACGGCGCAGCGCCGGAGCATCCCAAGGTGCAGGAGCTGCGCGCGCTGGCCGATTGGTCCGAGGGCATGGTGTGGGTGAGCCCGGAACGCCACGGCGCGATGACCGCGATCCTGAAGGCGCAGATCGACTGGATTCCGCTGGCCGTCGGTTCGCGCCGGCCGACCCAGGGCAAGACGCTGGCGCTGATGCAGGTGTCCGGCGGCTCGCAGAGCTTCAACGCGGTCAACCAACTGCGCACGCTCGGCCGCTGGATGCGCATGGTCGCGATTCCGAACCAGTCGTCGGTGGCCAAGGCGTTCCAGGAGTTCGACGAGGCCGGCCGGATGAAGCCGTCGGCGTATTACCAGCGCGTGGTCGATGTGTGCGAGGAACTGGTCAAGTTCACCTGGCTGGTGCGCGGGCGCTCGGCTTATCTGACCGACCGCTATTCCGAGCGCGTCGAAAGCGCTGAAGCCCTGTCCCTTCGCGTGAGCCAGGGCGCGATCTGAGGCGCGCTGCGCTGCGTGCTGCGTCTCCCGATCTTCGCCGCCATCTGCCCGAGCGCCGCATGCTTGCCTTCGCCATTTTCGTCGTCACCCTGGTTTTCGTCGTCTGGCAGCCGCGCGGGCTGGGCATCGGCTGGTCGGCGCTGGCCGGCGCGGCGGTGGCGCTGGCCACCGGCGTGGTGGGCTGGCACGACGTCGGCACGGTCTGGGCCCTGGTCTGGGATGCGACGTTCACCTTCGTCGCCTTGATCGTGATTTCGCTGATCCTGGACGAGGCCGGTTTCTTCGCCTGGGCCGCGTTGCACGTCGCGCGCTGGGGCGGCGGCGACGGGCGCCGGCTGTTTCCGTTGATCGTCCTGCTCGGCGCGGCGGTCGCCGCGGTGTTCGCCAACGACGGCGCGGCGCTGCTGCTGACGCCGATCGTGCTGGCGATCGTGCTGCGGTTGAACGTCGCCCCGGCCACGGCGATGGCGTTCACGGTCGCCTGCGGTTTCATCGCCGACACCGCCAGCCTGCCGCTGGTGGTGTCGAACCTGGTCAACATCGTCAGCGCGCAGTTCTTCGCGGTGCCGTTCGACCGCTATGCGGCGGTGATGGTGCCGGTCAATCTGGTTTCGGTCGGCGCTACGTTGCTGGTGCTGTGGGGCTGGTTCCGGCGCGATATCGACGTGCGTTACTCGCTGCAGGCGTTGCAGGCGCCGGGCGAGGCGATCCGCGACGCGGCGGTGTTCCGCGCCGCGTTTCCGCTGTTGGGCGGTTTGTTGCTGGCTTACTTCGCGACCGGCCCGCTCGGCGTTCCCATCGCGGCGGTGACGGGAGCGGCGGCGTTGCTGCTGGTCGCCATCGCCGGCCGCTGGACGCGCGGCGGCCGCGGCGCGCGGATCGCGGTGGGGCGGGTGCTGCGCGGCGCGCCGTGGCAGATCGTGCTGTTTTCGCTGGGGATGTACCTGGTCGTCTACGGCCTGGGCCATGCGTGGCTGACCGGCGCGGCGAGCGCGCTGCTGACGTGGCTGGCGGCGCAGGGCACGCTGGCGGCGACGGTCGGCACCGGCTTCGCGGTGGCGGCGCTGGCCTCGGTGATGAACAACATGCCGGCCACGCTGGTGGGCGCGCTGGCCATCGACGCGGCGCAGGCGCCGGCGCTGACGCGCGAGCTGATGGTCTACGCCAATGTGGTCGGCAACGACCTGGGGCCCAAGTTCACCCCGATCGGTTCGCTGGCGACGCTGCTGTGGCTGCACGTGCTGGCCGGCAAGGGCCAGCGCATCGGCTGGGGCGCCTACATGAAGGTGGGGCTGGCGCTGACCCCGCCGGTGCTGCTGGCGGCGTTGCTGGCGCTGTGGGTCTGGCTGCCGTTGCTGCGCTGAGGCCCGGCCAGCGCCGCGCTCAGGGTTTGAAGACGGGCTCGGTGCGGACGTACGACGTCCAGACATCGGCGCCGAGTTCTTCGGTCAGCCGCGCGATCAAGGCTTGCGCGCTTTCGCGCAGCGCCCGCACCTGCTGGACCAGCGGTTCGCGCGGGACGCGGATCGCCAACTGCGCGTCGTCGTCGTCGGGGTCGCTTTCCAGGAAGTACACGGCGCCGTCTTGGGCGTGGATCTTCATGTCCCAGCCTTGCTCGACGTCGTAGAACACTTCGCCGCTGTCGGTTTCCGCCAGCGCCTTGAGCACGCGGTCGATCTCGGAGTAGCTGTCGTACCAGGGAAAGGACACGCTGGTCTGCCGGTCCGCGTTCCACAGCCACAGCCGCAACCAGAAGCAATGGCGGATGGAATTGAACGGGCGGCCGTGTTCGCGGGCGAGACGCACGATCTGCCGGTAGTAGTCCGCCAGTTCGCGTTCGTGCCCGAGCGCTTCGGCGGCGGTGACGACGGTTGCGTGGGCCACGGGAATGCGCGGCGCGGACAGCGGCACGGTCAACCGTTCCAGGTCGTTGGGGTCGGCCGGGTGGTCGGGGCCGTAGTAGAAGCGGTCGTGGATCAGGAAGCACAGGTTCGCTTGCAGCGAGGGCAGGTCCTGGGTGTGCGGGAGCCAGTCGGGCGTGGGCATGGGCGGCAGGATCGGATGGGGTGGGCGTTGCGCGGACATCGGGCGATGCGGACGACGTCGAGTGTCGGCGATCGCGTCCGATGCGCGCAATCCGGTGGCTAGCGGCCTCCGCGTTTGCCGGACGCCGCCGCGCCGCTGTCGCGGAGGCAGGCGCGCGACAGGACGATTGAGAGCGACAGCGCCGCGATCGAGACATAGCAGACGATGCGCAATCCGCTGTCGATGCCGCCTGCGCTCAGCAACAGCCCGCACAAGGCCACGCCCAAGGCGGCGCCGGTTTGCCGCACCGCGTTGAGCACCGCCGCGGCGGTGCCGGACTGCGAGCGGTCGACGCTGGCGAGCACCAGGGTGGTGGTGGCGGGCATCGCCACGCCCATACCGGCGGGAATGGCGACGAATGCGGGCAGTATCCACAGATACGCGCCGTCGGGCGGCAGCCTGCTCAACCAGACGAAGCCGAGCGCGCAGAGCGACAGGCCGGCGAGGATCGCGAAGCGGAAGCCGCGCTGCGCGAGCACGCGGCCGCTGGCGAGGTTGGCGGCGATGAAGGCGGCGGCGAGCGGGACGTAGGCGAGGCCGGCCTGCAACGGGGTGTAGCCGGCGGACTGTTGCAGGTACAGGCTCATGGCGAAGATCAGGCCGTAGTAGGACAGGCTGATGGCGATGGCGGACGCCAGGGCGACGCTGAAGTTCGGCGCGCCGAACAGGCGCAGCGGCAGCATCGGTTGCGCGCTGCGCGATTCCACGGCGAGGAAGGCGAGGCCGCAGACGGCGGCGAGGGCGAAGCCGGCGAGCACGAGCGGGTGATCCAGGCCCAGCCGCGGCGTTTCGATGATCGCGCCGATCAGGCCCAGCAGCGCGAGGACGGCCAGGGTTTGCCCGGCGAGGTCGAGGCGCTGGTTCGGTTTGCGCGGGGTTTCGCTCAGGCGCCACGCGAGCGCGATGCCGAGCGCGCAAATCGGCAGATTGACGAGGAAGATGCTGCGCCAGCCCAGCGTTTGCAGCAGCGCGCCGCCGGCGAGCGAGCCGGTGGCGGCGGCGAGCGCGCCGGACGCGGTCCACAGCGCCATCGCGCGCGCGCGCCGCGGCGGGTCGTCGGCGTAGGCGTGGTTCAGCAGGGCCAGCGAGGCGGGGACCATCGGTGCGGCGAACAGGCCTTGCACGGCGCGCGCGGCGATCAGTTGGGCGACGGTTTGCGCGGCGCCGCAGGCGGCCGATGCGATGAGGAAACCGCCGAGGCCGATCAGGAAGCTGCGTCGCGCGCCGATGCGGTCGATCCACGCGCCGGCCGAGAGCAGCAAGGACGCGAACAGCAAAGTGTAGGCGTCGACCACCCATTGCAGGCCGGCGAGGTCGCTGCCCAGGCGCGTCGCCAGTTCGGGCAGGGCGACGTTGACGATGGTGACGTCGAGTTGCACGACCATGAAGCCGAAGCAGGCGGCGAGCAGGACGGGGCTGCTCGCGGCGGCGCTCGATGCTGCGGAGGTTTGCGGGTGGGCCGACATCGGCTGCCTTCGGTCAGGGAGTGTGGTCATGCGGGCTCGCCGCGCGGCGCGCTCGACCACGCCACCTCCACGTGCCCGCGCACCGGCGCCTTGCCGGTGGCGTCGACGGCTTTCATCGCGATGCGCAGGCGGCCGTGCGCGGCGGCGCGGATCGCGGCCATCTGTTCGGCGTCGAGGCTGGCTTGTGCGCAGACGTGGCCTTGCAGCGGTTTGCGGAAGTCGGCGCTGACGCTTTTGGCGACGAGGTGGGCGCCGCGCGCGGTGTGTTGCGCGGCGACCAGCGCGGCGGCGTATTCGCCGGCCAGCGCCGCGGCCATCGGGTGCACGGCGCCGGCGCGGTTGCGCAGGCGGGCGTGGTCGGCGACCAGGATCGAGACGCGGCCCGGGTCGATGTGCACGATGCGCAGGCCGTGGGTGCGGAAGTAGCGGCTCTGCCGCGCCAGCGCCCACGACACGATGCGGTAGCGCCAGGGCTCGGGCAGGCGCGACAGGCGCTGCAAGGCGCGGGGCAGGTCGCTGAGGATGCGCTGGTGCCAGGACGGGCTAGCCACGCGCGATCAGCCTGCGCTGTTTCCAGTCGAGGTACCGGATCAGCGTCCAGATGCCGCGGAAGAACGCGCGTTCGTCGCCGCCTTCGAGCGCGTGGCGCAGGTGCAGTTCCTGCAAGGCCAGCAGGTAGCGGAACAGGCCGAAGGCTTGGTAGAACGGCCAGTCGCGGTCGCTGTCGCCGCTGGCGTCGAAGTAACGCTGCACGAGTTGGTCGCGGCTGAGCATGCCGGGCAGGTGCGAGGGCTGCCATTGGTAGCGGCGCATCAGCGCGCTGTCGCCGGGTTCGACCCAGTACGACAGCAGCACGCCGAGGTCCATCAGCGGGTCGCCGAGGTCGGCGAATTCCCAGTCGAGCACGGCGCGGATGCGCGCGGGTTCGGCGGGGTCGAAGACCAGGTTGTCGAGCCGCCAGTCGTTGTGCAGCAGGCGGCTGCGTTGTTGCGCGGGGACGCGGTCGAGCAGCCATTGGCCGAGCGGGCGCAGGTCGGGGATGTGCCAGCGCTTGAGCCGGGTGTGGCGGATCAGCCAGTGGGTCAGCAATCGGCGCAGGCGGTGCGCGGACGGCGCGGCGAGCGCGCTGTCGCTGAGGCCGAGCGCGCGCGGGTCGATGCGGTGCAGGTCGATCATGCGGGCGACGACGTTTTCGCACAGCTGGCGCGCGTCGTCGGCCGGCAAGGCGGCGGCCGCGAAGCAGCGCCGGCGCGGGACGATGCCGGCGACGTAGCGCATGACGTAGAACGGCGCCGCGGCGATGCGCGCGTCGGCGCACAGGCGCAGGGTGTCGGGCACGGGGAAGTGCGGGCGCAGCGCGGTTTGCAGGGCGAACTCGCGGCGCAGGCGTTGCAGGCCGCCGCTGGTTTGGCGCGGGCGGCGCAGGATGAGGTCGTGGTCGGCGTAGCGCAGGCGCCAGGTCAGGTGCGACAGGCCGCCGGCGCAGCGTTGCACGTCGGGGTTTCCGCGCACGTCGAGGTCTTGCGCGCGCAGCCATGCGGTGATCGCGCGGATCGGGACGGGCGGGTCCGTGGCCGCTGCGTCGCGCGCTTGCGATGCCGCGTCGGCGCCGTCGTTGCTGTCGCCGCACAGGGACGGATGGGGGTGGAGGACGACGGCCATGTCGAACCACTCGGTCGGATCGCGGCGAACTGGAACAAAAGCGTCGGGGCGGAAGGTTCTCGTGCGAGAACGCGATCCGGCCAAGCCATTGCGGTTGCGAAACACCGTAGCGTCTGGATTTCGCGGCCGTCGTGATTGCGCTCACAACGGCTCGGTTCCTCACGCCTGCTCACCGTGCGTGCTGGAATAAGCGGAAATCGCAGGGTTATTCAGCTTGCCGATGCGGTCGCTGCGCGCGGCGGGCGGGTGCGACGAACGCGGGCGAGCGCTCTTGGATGCCGCGGAAGTAGGCGTAGTGGCGCATCGCATGCGGGTGGCCGAGCGGAGGCGCTGCGGCCATCGCCGGCCACTGTTGGTCGAAGCCGATCTTGCGCAGCAGTCGCGCGTATTCCTTGAACTCGCGCGGTGTGTAGCCGGTGGCCAGCATCGCTGCGACGCGGCGGCGGATGCGGGTCTTCAGGGGTTCCGGCAGGTCGGCGCGGCGCAGGGCGCGCGCGGTTCGGCTCTTGAGGATGAGGCCGAACGGGAAGCTTTGGTCTTGTTCGATGAATTCGACGCCGATCATGGCGCAGGCCGGGTCGCCGGTGGCGATGCCTTCGATGACCGGGTGCATGATCGGGGAGATCCAGGTGCCGCGCGCATCGCTGTGCGTCAGCGGCTCGAGCGCGCGTGGCGTGTCCAGGCCCAGCGCGGCGCAGTAGCGCCGGTAGCGCGCCTGCACGGCCGTTACGCTCAGTCGCCTTCGCCGTTGTAGTCGCGGACCAGCACGTTCGGGGTTCTGTCGAGGTTTTGGACTGGCGATCCTAGCCGATCGCCGCGCCGCGGCCGTTCCCGTTTGTCAGGCGACGGGCTGCGTCCAGGCAGGGCGCTGAAGTCTCTGGATTCCCGCGTTCGCGGGAATGACGGTTGGGAGAGACGTAGGGAAACCCACCTATGGTGGGGAGATGCGCGGCGGAACCCACCTATCGTCGTTCCCGCGAAGGCGGGAACCCAGGGCTTCATCCAGGCAGCGCGCTGAAGTCTCTGGATTCCCGCGTTCGCGGGAATGACGGTTGATAGAGACGCGGGGGAAACCTACCTATCGTCGTTCCCGCGAAGGCGGGAACCCAGGGCTTTATCCAGGCAGTACGCTGAAGTCTCTGGATCCCCGCGTTCGCGGGGATGACGGTTGGGAGGGATGCGACGGAACCCACCTATCGTCGTTCCCGCGAAGGCGGGAACCCAGGGCTTTATCCAGACAGCGCGCTGAAGTCTTTGGATGTTCGGCTGCGCCGAAGTAAAGCGGAGCCCGCGTTCGCGGGAATGACGGTTGATAGAGACGCGGGGGAAACCTACCTATCGTCGTTCCCGCGAACGCGGGAACCCAGGGCTTTATCCAGGCAGTACGCTGAAGTCTCTGGATGTTCGGCTGCGCCGAAGTAAAGCGGAGCCCGCGTTCGCGGGAATGACGGTTGGGAGATGCTCGGCGAAACTCACCTATCGTCGTTCCCGCGAAAGCGGGAACCCAGGGCTTCATCCAGGCAGCGCGCTGAAGTCTCTGGATCCCCACACAATCGCAAACGATGCGGCGTTCCAGCCCATCGCGCGACAGCTCAATCGCGCGGCTTGAACTCCACCGGCACGATCACCACCGCCGCCACCGCCTTGCCTTCGCGCAGCGCCGGCGAGAACTTCCAGCGCCGCACGGTGCTGACCGCGGCGCGGTCGAGCGCGCGGTAGCCGCTGCGGCGGCTGACTTCGACCTTGGTCGGTTCGCCTTGCGCGGACACTTGCACGCGCAGCGTCACCAGGCCGCCTTCGGATTGGCGCAGCGCGTCCAGCGGATACGCGGGCTTGGGGCTGAAGCCGGGTAGCGGGCGCGGTTTGGCGCTGGCGGCCGCGGCGGCGGCCTTGCGCTTGGCCTGCGCTTGCGCTTCGCGGCGCGCCTTGGCTTCGCGCGCGAGCGTGGCGGCGCTGGGCGCGGCGGCGGGCTTGGCGGCTGCAGCATCGTTCGCCGGCGTGGCGGGTGTTGCGCCGTCGGGGCCGATGAAGCCCATGCCCTCGCCATGCGCCGGCAGGCCCGGGCGGTCCATGCCGGGCGCGCCTTCCAGGCTTTGCACCGGCGAGGAGCTTTCGATCTGGCGGTAGCCGTGCGAGACCATGATGAGCACGCCGATCACCAGCGCGATCGCCGCCAGCGCCACCGCCAGCAGCCAGCGGTTGTTCGGCGCGGCGGCGCTGCGGGTGAAGCGCGGTTTCGGCGGCAGCGGCGGGAACGGGTGTTGCGCGGGCGGGCTCGGCGTCACCGCGGTGACCGACAGCGGTACGGCGTGGTTGGGGTCCATGTGCAGCACGCTGACCCGGCCGGCGTTGAGCGCTTGCGCGACTTCGGCGCTGGCGCCGAGGCTTTGCGCCACTTCGTCCAGCGATACGTCGGGCAGGCGGCTGCGGCGTTCGGCGTCGCGGCCGGCGAAGCGCCAGCGGTTGTACTCGGCCCAGATCAGCAGCGCGGCGACCACGGCGGCGGCGGTCGCGGGCAGGGCCAGCATCAGGAACGGGTCGACTTCGTGGGTGCGCAGGTACAGTTCCGAGGCGACCGTGCGCAGGCCCAGCAGCCACAGCACCAGGGTCAGCACCGGCGTCCACAGGTACAGATAGGCCAGCCAGAACGCGCCGGTGACCGCGCCCCACAAGGTCCGCGGCAGCGGGTGTTGCGAGCCGGGTTTCTGGATCAGGCGCGAGTCGTGCTTGTGCGGGTTGGACTTGCGCGCCGGCGGCGCGCTCTTGGCTGACGCGTTCGCGGACGACGGCGCGCCCGGCGCGCGCGGCGGCGCGGCGGTGCTGTGGCTGGGGCGGCTGAAGCCGTCGGCGGCGCGGCCGGTGGCGGCGCCGCGCACGGGCGCGGTCGGCTCGTCGGGCGGGCGTTGCTCGTTGCTGCTCATCGCAACCCCCGATCCGGGCTGACCCAGGTCGCGCGGGTGCCGCGGCGCTTCATCAGCGCCTTGGGCACCGCGGTGACGGTGGTGAAGAAACTCAGCAGCCAATAGGCCATCGGGTACCAGATCATCCAGTAGTAGTTGCGGCCGACGCCGGTTTCGTAGCGGCGGTCGATGATGATGCTGGCGGCGAACTGCAGCAGGCAGATCAGCGCCAGGATGACGCCGTGCCACGACGGCAGCAGGGTGGTCACGCGCAGTTGCGGCGGCAGTTCGACGAACAGGCCGACCGCCCACAACAAAATGATGAAGGCCATGATGTAGGCCCAGGTCACGCTGGCCACGTATTCGGCCATGACCGCCCACATCCGCCGCTTGCGCCACGAGAACAGGTCGCGGCTGTGGCGCATCAGCACTTCCACGCCGCCCTGGGCCCAGCGCAGGCGCTGTTTCCACAGGCCCTTGAGGGTTTCCGGCATCAGGATGAAGCACATCGCGTTGGGTTCGTAGCGGATGTCCCAGTGGTCCATCTGCAGACGCCAGCTGATGTCGATGTCTTCGGTGACCATGCTGTCGGACCAGTAGCCGATCCGGTGCAGGGCGCTGCGCCTGAAGGCGCAGATGACGCCGGAGACGGTGAAGATGCGGCCGTACACGCGCTGGGCGCGCTTGATCATGCCGATGATCGAGGAGAACTCGCCGACCTGCAGACGGCCGAGCAAGGTCGAGCGGTTGCGGATGCGCGGGTTGCCGGTGACCGCGCCGACGCGCACGCCCGAGCACAGGTGCCAGACCATCCAGTGGGTGGCGTACTCGTCGAGCAGCGCATCGCCGTCGATGCACACCAGGTATTCCGAACGCGCCGCCAGCGCGCCCATGCGCATGGCGTTGGCCTTGCCGAGGTTGCGGTCCAGATGCACCACGCGCAGGCGCGGGTGGATCGCGGCGAGGCGGTTGAGCTGCTCGCCGGTGTCGTCGCGGCTGCCGTCGTTGATCGCGATGACTTCGAAGTCCGGGTAACGCTGGGCCAGCGCGGCGCCGATGGTTTCGTGGACGTGGTCGCCTTCGTTGTGGCAGGGGATCAGGATGCTGACGAACGGCGGCGCGTCCAGCGGCGGCGGGTCGGTGCGGCCGCGCGCGCTGCGTTCGCGGCGGAAGTAGTAGTACAAACCGCCCGCGATCCAGAAGAACGACATCACGATCGGGTAGTAGAACGCGAACTGGAACAGCGCGGTCAGCCAGGGGCTGGCAGTGGTGCTCATGCGGCGGAACTCCTTGGGCGGCGGCCGATCCTGGCCGCGCGCCCGCTGGTGGTCGATGCGTCGGCGCGCTCCGATGCGGGCGCGGTGCGGCGTTCGAGGGTTATTTCTCGATGTACGGGAAGCCGCGCGCGGACATGATTTCGCGCGCGTCGGCGGTGGAGGGGCGGTCTTCGATGAAGTCGTCCGGGTACCAGGCCAGATGGCGCGCGCCGTCGGCCTGCAGGCGCCGCGCCATGCGCTTGAGCTGGTCGGCCGGGATCGGCTTGCTCTTGTCGCGCCAGTCGACGGTCTGCAGTTCGAAGATGGTGCGCGCCAAGCCGCGCGGCGAGGCTTTCACCCGCTCGACCAACTGGTCCATCCAGCGTTCCGGATGGCGGCTGTTCTCCATCCACGGCATCGCCATCACCGCGGTGTAGTCGTAGGCCTGGTTGAACGCGCTCAGGTCCTGGGCGAACCAGGCTTCGCTCTTGGGGTCGAGCACCGGGCCGGCGAACAGGTTGCGCACGGTGATGAGCTTCGGCCGCCACTTGCCGGCGGCGCGGGTCAGTTCGTGGGTGAAGTCGATCAGCGCCTGGGTGCGCGCGGCCGGCGCGTCGGGCGCGATGCCGCGCAGTTCGTCGTCGCGCAGCAGGGCGTCGTCGTGGAACAGCAGGCCTTCGGTGTAGCCGCTGACGGCGAGGTCTTCGTAGATCTGCGAGACGATCTCGCGCGTGCGCGGGTCGAACGGGTTGAGGCGGTGGGTTTCGGCCGGATTGGTCGACTTGATCGCGAGTTGCGCGTCCAGCGCCTTGTCCGGCAGTTCGTAGCCCAGCACCGGCAGCCACGCGAACACCTTGGCGCGGGCGCGGGTCTTGATCTGCCAGGCGACGCGGTTGAACAGGTCGGCGCGCATCGGCAGCTGGCGGTTCGGGAAGTACAGCGCGTCGGCCGAGCCGTTGCCGTCGGGGTCGGCGAAGGCCTGCAGGAACACGTGGGTCGGGCCGACCTGCTTGATCCGCTCGATCAGCTTGTCGAGGTTGCGGGCCTGCTGCGCCGGGTCTTGGTCGTAGACGTAGTCGAGGTCGACCTGCAGCGCGCGCACGCCGTCGAGTTCCTCGTCGTGGCGCAGTTCGTAGGTCAGGTCCTGGATGGTCGGGTTGTCGAACACCAGCAGGCGGGCGAGGCCGTGCAGGTCGCGGCCGATGGTCTGGTGGCGGCCTTCCAGGTCGAAGGTGACGGTCATTCCGAGCTTGTCGGCGATGTCGTTGGTCTGGCTGTTGTAGGCCGCGTACGGCCACACCACCGACTGCGGCGACACGCCGAGTTCGCGCTGGATCTTGTCGCGGCTGGCGGTGAGGTCGCGGCGCACGCGCTCCAGGTATTGCGCTTCGGTTTCGTAGCTTTGGGTCTTGCCGCTCCATTCGCGGGTGATCGCCGCCGGCATGGTGTTGCCCTGCGGGTTGGAGGTGACGCCGCGGTGCAGGTTGTCGCTGTGCGAGGCGATCTCGATCAGGCCGGAGGCCTGCATCTCGCGCAACTGGTCCCAGGTGACGAAGTCGTCGTGGGTGAACATGCGCGGGCCGTAGTCGACCTTCTGGTCCTGCGGCAGGTCGACCCAGGCGGTGACGACCGCCATCAGCGCCGGATACTTGTAGGCGCGCAGCAGCGGGAACACGTGGGTGTAGATGCTGCGCAGGCCGTCGTCGAAGGTCAGCAGCACCGCCTTTGGCGGCAGCTTGATTTCGCCGCGCGAGGCCTTGATGACGTCGCTCAGCGCGACCGGGCGGTAGCCGTGGCCGGACAGCCAGTCCAGGTGCGCGGCGAAGTTCTGGGTGCTGACCGCGTAGGCGTCGGGGTCGCCCTTGCGCGCGACGTCGTCGCGTACGTCGTGGTAGCTCAGCACCAGCAGCTGGTCGCCGCGGTTTTCGCGTTCGGCGGCTTGCGCGGCGCTGAGGTCTTTGTCTTCGTGGCCCTGCTGCGCCGGCGCGGGCGCGGCCTGCGCGGCCAGCGGCAGCGCCAGCAGCAATGCGGCGGCGGCGAAAGCGCGGCGCAGCGCGGCGTGGATGGATGCGTGCGACATGCTTATTGCTCTCCCCAGCGGAAGTTCAGGTCGAAGCCCAGGCGGTCTTCGCGGATGCCGTCGTAGACCGGGCGCGACCAGTTCACGCCGTAGTTCAGCACTCGGCCGGTGCCGAAGCGCCATTCGTGTTCGTAGCGCACTTGCGGGACCCAGTGGCTGCCGAAGTTCTCTTGCCAGTACGGCCCGGCCTGCACGGTCAGGCGTTGGCGGAAGTGGCGCTCGTAGCGGCGCCAGGCCAAATGGTCGATGCGCAGGCCGAGGTTCAGCGAGCCGTCGCGGCTGGGATTGAAGTAGGGAATGTCCGGGCCGGTGCGGCTGGCGCGGCTGGTGAACACATCGGCCAGGCCGTCGATCAGCAGGTGCGGACGCGTGTACAGGCGCTGCGCGCCGCTGAGGCCGAACGCGGTGCGGGTGTTGTCGTCGCTGTAGCGCAGTTGCTGCGCGGTCGCGGCCAGCGAGCTGCGTTCGCTCGGGGTCCAGCGCAGGCCCAGGCTCGCCGCGTCGGCGTGGATGCCGGAGCGGCGCGCCTGCAGCGAGGCTTCCGGCGTGGTGGTGTACCACGAGGCGGTGCCGTAGAGGACGTCGCTGAAACGCCAGCCGGCGTCGAGGTAGTAGCCGGTGCGGTCGCCGCTGGGGAGCCAGCGGTCGTTGGCGCGGTCGACGCCGAAGCCGAGGGTCAGGCGGTCGTAGGCGTACAGCGCGCCGACGCCGGCGCGGCGGTCGTGCACTCGGTCCTTGCTGCCGTCGCCGTTTTTATAGTCGGCCCAGGCGTCCTGCGCATGCGCGGTCAGGCGCCAGCGATCGCCGATCAGCGGGCTGGCGACTTCGACTTTATGGGTCGCGTCGCGCGAACCCAGCGGCGAGGCGGTGGCGCCGCGGTCGCCGTCGGAATCGCTGCGGCCGAATGCGGTGGAGACCTGCCATTGCCAGCCCAGGCGGCTGTCCCAGGAGCGCGCCATTTGTTCGACCTGGACGTCGCGCGCGCGGTTCTGCAGCAGTTCGTCGTGGATCGGGCGGGCCAGGTCGACGCGGTTGTGTTCGAGCAGGCCGCCGACCTGGCCGACGCGCGCGGACACGTTGGTCGGCTCCATCGTCTGCGCCATGCGGAAGCGTTCCAGCGCGCGGTCGGTCCAGCCGCGCTTTTGGTACAGCACGCCGAGGTCGGATTGCAGGCCCGGGTTGTTCGGGCCGATCCGCGCCATCTGCTCCAGGCGCTGTTGCGCGCCGACGGTGTCCTCGCCGTACAGGCGGATCATCGCCTGCTGGCTGTCGGCGTCGTAATAGCGCTGATTCTGAAAGCTTTCCTTGGCGCCGGGCACGCGCACGAACGGCGGCTGCGACTGCTTGATCTTTTCCAACTGCTTGTCGGCGTCTTCGAAGCGCTCGCTTTCGGAGTAGGCGTAGGCCAGCTGCAATTGCGAGTCCTGGTCTTCCGGCCACTGCTGGGTCACTTTCTCCAGCACCGTGGCGGCTTCTTCCGGATGCTTGGCCGCGAGCAGCGACTGGCCGACCTTGGCCAGCGCGTACATCGGGATCTCGACGTTCTGCGCCTGCAGCGCGCGGTAGCGCTCGACCACTTCGGCGTGGCGCTCGAGGTGGTTCAGCATGATCAGTTCGTCGAAACGCGTGCGCAGGTCGGCCTGCTGCTGCTCCGGCGTTTGGGTAGCGCGGCGTTGCGCCAGCAGTTCGCGCGCCTGGCGCATCTCGTCGAGGCGCTGGGCCTCGCTCTGCGGATAGGTCGCGCCCCACAGCACCCGGCGGGCGAAATGGTTGGCGTCGAAGCGCTGGCGCTCGTCGGCGCTGAACAGTTCCGGCCGGGCCTGGGCCAGGGTCCAGGCGCGTTCGGCGCCGCCGAGGTCGGCCAGGGTCAGCACCTGCAGGCGGTACAGCCGATCGTCGCCGGGGCGGGCGGCCTGGGCGGCTTCGATCCGCGCGAGCGCGGGCAGCCACTGCCGTTGTTCGCGCAAACGCTCGATCTCCGGGAGGGGATCGGCGGGAACCGGGCTCGGATTTTGACGCGGTGCGGCAAAAACTGACGTTGTGGGGCAGGTTGCGATCACCGCCGCGAGAGCGGCGGCGAGGGCCAGGGGACGCTGTGTGGGCATGGGTACCGGTTTCCGTGGGGGCCGGGGGGTACTTCTGGAGCAGATGAAAGTGTGAAAAAAGTCACACTTTGCGGTATGGACGCAAAAGCTATGCCAAGGGCGTGTGAGCGTTTATCAATTGTCGTAATTCAAGCCCTTGTTTTAATTGTATTTTTGGCTTGTGAAGAAGGGGTGGACCGTGCTGCGTCGCGGTTTGACATCGTGCTTTTAGATCGATTCAAATCGAGTCGAAACGGAAAGGACGGCGCCGGACGGGCGCGTCCGGGGGCGGTGTACGGCACAACCGTGCGCCGCGGATGCAGGCAAGGGAGCAGATATGTCGGTATACCGAGGTGGCCGCCGCGCGGGCGCGAAGGCGACGGCGCTGGCCGTGGCGTTGATCGCCGCGCTGGGCGCGCAGGCGCAGGCCAAGAACCGCGCGTTCTGGAGTTCGTTCGAGCCGGCCGACCCGGCCGCGACGCCCGCCGCCGACGCAGTTCCGCGCCTGAGCCCGGCCGGCGGCCCGCCGGCCGCGGCGGCGCTGACCGCCAAAGCCGAGGCCGGTTTCACCGGCTTGCACTCGCTGCGCTTCGACGGGCGCGGCGGCGGCGAGCAGCGCGCGCAGGTGTTCGAGGTCGACGTGGCGGTGGCCAAGGACAGCGAGCTGTCGTACCGGCTGTTTCCGCTGTCGGCGCGTCAGATCGACCCCAAGGCGGGACAGCTCGACGACCTGCGCTACGCCTCGACCTTCGTCGCCCTCGACCTGGAGTTCGACGACGGCACCCGCCTGTCGCAGCTCAAGCCCGCCGACGGTTACGGCTTCGCCCTGACCGCGCACGGCCAGGGCGATGCGCGGCTGCTGTACCCGGATCAGTGGAACGCGGTCGGCAGCCGCATCGGCGAGGTCGCCGCGGGCAAGCGCGTGCGCAAGATCGTGCTGGTCCACGATGGCGCGGCGGGCGCGGCTTATGCCGGTTATCTCGACGACGTGCGCATCGCGCCGGCGCCGCGGCGCAAGGACAAGGAACTCGACAAGCTCGCCGCGCAGCATCCGGCCGATTTCGTCGACACCCGCCGCGGCAGCAATTCCAACGCGCGCTTCTCGCGCGGCAACAACTTCCCGGCGGTGGCGCTGCCGCACGGGTTCAATTTCTGGACGCCGACGACGAACGCCGGCTCGCATTGGATCTACCAGTACCAGGAGCGCAACGGCGAGGGCAACCGGCCGCGCCTGGAAGCGCTGGCGCTGTCGCACGAGCCGAGCCCGTGGATGGGCGACCGCCAGGCCTTCCACATCCTGCCGGCGCCGGGCGAGGGCGCGGTCGAGTTCGACCGCGGCAAGCGCGCGCTGAGCTTCGGCCACGATCAGGAGATCGCGCGCGCCGATTACTACCAGGTGCGCTTCGACAACGGCATGGTCGCCGAGATGACGCCGACCGACCACGCGGCGATGCTGCGCTTCACTTATCCCGAATCGCGCGGGCGCCTGCTGTTCGACCAGCGCGACGAGCACGGCGACATCGCGGTCGACACCCGCGACGGCGTGCTGAGCGGCTGGACCGAGAACAAGAGCAAGCTCTCCGCCGGCGCCGGGCGGCTGTATTTCTATGCGCGCTTCGACCGGCCGGTGATGCAGGGCGAGCGCTTGCAGCGTCAGGCCGGGCGCGACCGGGTCAGCGCGTGGTACGGCTTCGATTTCGGCGACGAGCGCGTGCGTCAGGTGACGATGCGCATCGCCACTTCGCTGATTTCGCTGGAACAGGCGCAGCGCAATCTGGACCTGGAAATCGCCGAGTCCGATACGTTCGACAGCGTGCGCGAACGCGCGCGCGCGGCCTGGGACGCGCAGTTGGGCATCGTCCAGGTCGAGGGCGCGCCCGAGCACGAGCGCACCACGCTGTACTCCAATCTCTATCGCTTGTTCCTGTATCCCAACAACGGCAGCGAGAACACCGGCAGCGCGCAGCAGCCGCGCTGGCAGTACGCCAGCCCGTTCGTCAAGGCCGAGCGCGACAGCGACGCGCAGCGCAGCGGCGCGCGCATCGCCGACGGGCAGGTCTACGTCAACAACGGTTTCTGGGACACCTACCGCACCGCGTGGCCGGCGTACGTGTTGCTGACGCCGACCCGCGCCGGCGAGATGATCGACGGCTTCGTCCAGCAGTACCGCGACGGCGGCTGGATCGCGCGCTGGTCGTCGCCGGGCTATGCCGACCTGATGGTCGGCACCAGTTCCGACGTGGCCTTCGCCGATGCCTGGCTCAAGGGCGTGCGCAATTTCGACGTGCGCGGGTTCTATCAGTCGGCGATCCGCAACGCGTCCAGCGCCAGCCCGATCGCCGGCGCCGGGCGCAAGGGCATCGAGCGGGCGATCTTCCGCGGCTACACCGACACCAGCACCGACGAGGGGCTGTCGTGGTCGATGGACGGCTACATCAGCGATTTCGCGATCGGCGCGCTGGCGACCGCGCTGTCGCGCGAGGCCGGCGCCGACGACCCGTACCGGGCGAACTATGCCGACGACGCGGCCTATTACCGCAACCGCGCGCTGGGCTACGTCAACCTGTTCCATCCGCGCCTGGGCTTCTTCGTCGGCCGCCACCGCGACGGCCGCTGGCGTTCCACCGAGACCGAGTTCGAGCCGACCCGCTGGGGCGGCGACTACACCGAGACCAACGCCTGGAACATGGCCTTCCACGCGCCGCAGGACGGCGCTGGGCTGGCCGCGCTGTACGGCGGGCGCACCGCGCTGGGCAACAAGCTCGACCTGTTCTTCACTACCCCGGGCACGTTCGAGACCGGCAGCTACGGCGGGGTGATCCACGAGATGCTGGAAGCGCGCGACGTGCGCATGGGCCAGTACGGCCACAGCAACCAGCCCTCGCACCACATTCCTTATATGTATGCGATGGCCGGGCAGCCGTGGCGGATCCAGGAGAAGGTGCGCGACATCATGGACCGGCTGTACGCCGGCAGCGAGATCGGCCAGGGCTATCCGGGCGACGAGGACAACGGCGAGATGTCGGCGTGGTGGCTGTTCAGCGCCGCCGGTTTCTATCCGCTGCGCATGGGTTCGCCCGAGTACGTGATCGGCGCGCCGCGCTTCGAGCGCATGAGCATCGCCCTGGAAGGCGGCAAGCGCCTGGAGATCCGCGCGCCGGGCGTCAGCGCGCGCAACCGTTACGTGCAGTCGCTGAAGATCGATGGCGAGCCGTGGGAGCGGTTGACCCTGCCGCATGCGCGGCTGGCGCAGGGCGCGCTGCTGGAGTTCAAGATGGGGCCGATTCCGTCGAACTGGGGCAGCGCGGCGGCCGCGCTGCCCGAATCGCTCGGCGCCGACGGCGAGGCGCCGGCGCCGCTGCGCGATCTGGCGCGGCGCGACAACGCGGCGGTGGCGGGTTTGAACGCCAAGCAGGTCGCGGCGCTGTTCGACGACGACGCGACCACCTCGGCGCGCTTGAACGCGCCGATGCCGCTGCTGAGCTGGAACTTCAAGACGCCGGCGACGGTGCGGATGTATACGCTGACTTCGTCCGACAAGGCCGGCGACGCCGCGGCCTGGGCGCTGCAAGGCTCCAACGACGGCCAGCAGTGGACCACGCTGGACGAGCGCGGCGGCGAGAACTTCCCGTGGCGGCGGCAGACCCGCGCGTTCGCGATCGCGGCGCCGGCAGCGTACTCGCGTTACCGGCTGCGGCTGGTGGGCGAGGGGGCGGGTGGGATCGAGCTGGCGGAGGTGGAGTTGTTGGGGGAGGCGAAGTAGGCGTCCTGATTGCGCGGTGGTTGTGGATTCGCGGTCGCGGCTCGCGCCGCTCCTACATGGGCTACCTGTAGGAGCGGCGCGAGCCGCGACCGCGAACTTGCGACCACCGACGCACCCCCTCTGGCCCCGCACACGTGACGCACCACGCGCTTTAACGCCAATCCGCAACGCCGGTCGCACCGCGTGCCCGCGCACGCTGCGAATCCTTCCCGTTTCATGCCCGTAGTGATGCCGCGCAGCCGCCGCGCGCCGCGCTAAGGTCGAAGCGCGCGAATCGTTCGCGCCGCGCGTTCGCGCGACGCCAGCAAGCCTAGCCCACACTGCCGGTGCCTCCGCGCACGCGCCGGCCCTGCGCGGATCCGTTCCGCAAACGAGGCTGACATGGACACGAAGGGACTCACACGGCCCGGGCCGCGGCGCTTCGCCGCGGCGCTGACGGCCGGGTTGCTGCTCGCTGCGCCGCTGGCGCAGGCGCAGAATTTCGAGACGTATTACGGACGCCCCGACTGGCGCGACTCCGGCGAGGACGTCAAATCCGTCAACCAATGTCCGGGCGGCGGCTCGGTCACCGTCGCGACCCGGCGCAACGGCAGTTCCGACCAGGTGCTGATCACGCGCATGGACGACAACGGCGTCAGCGACGGCGCCGCGCCGGGCACCTGGCAGCGCGCGTATTTGATCGCCGGGGCCAAGTTCTCCTCGGGCCTGGGCATCGTCGAGCTCAGCGAGCGGCGCGGCTTCGCCGTCACCGGCTCGGTGCGCGGCAGCAATGGCAGCTCGCGCATCTACGTCATGAATGTGGACTGCGCGGGCAACATGGTCTGGACCACGGTGCTGGAGAACGGCGATGGCAACACGCTCGCCACCGGCTACGACCTGATCCAGAGCGGAGCGCTGACCTCCTCGGCGAACGGCGACATCGTGGTCGTCGGCGACGAGATCCTGCTCGGCCAGGGCCGGACCTACGGTCGCATCGTGCGCCTGGGCCTGGGCGGCAACGTGATCTGGGACCAGCGCTACGACGGCCGCGAATGGCCGGTGCTGCAGTTCCGCGCGGTGACCGAGAACCTCGCCGCGACCGGCGCGTTCACCGACCTGGTCGTGGCCGGCGGCGCGTCCGCGACCAGCACGCGCAAGGCGCTGATGTTGCGCACCGACGCCAACGGCGCGCCGGTGTGCGCCACCACCCTCGGCGACGAGCGCGAGCATCGGGATTTCTTCGGCCTCACCGCCTTGCTGTCGCGCGGCTACAACGGCGACAGCGTGCTGGTCGGCGAGGCGCGCGGCCCGTCGGAAGGCGCGCTGCCGCGGCCGTACCTCGCGCGCTTCGGCCGCGGCAGTTGCGAGCCGAAGGCGCAGGCCGACTGGTATGAGCCCGACAAGGGCGGGTTCAGCGCGTTCGACGTGGTCGAAGCCCGCGACATCGACGGCAACGACGGCGCGCTCGCCGTCGCCGGCACCCTGTACGGCACGCGAGGCTTCAGCTTCGCCGCCAATCCGGCCGACCTGCGCCAGTACGCCGCCGGCCCGCTGGGCCGCCTGTACGGCGATCCGGTGCGCAAGAACGAAGCGATCTACGCGATCGACCGCAAGGGCGACCGTTTCGTGCTCGCCGGCTACACCGGCATCGATCGCGACGGTTCGGGCGATCCGCAGGACGTCTACTTCGTGCAGAGCGACCCGGTGCTCAAGACCGATTGCACGGAAGACTGGAAGCCTGAAGGCGTGGGCGTGGACCTGCCTTACAAGGAAACGCGGCCGGATCCCAAGCGCATCGACAAGTGGTCCGCGGCCAGCACCGAGTGGATCGCGGCCAGCGACTGGAAGTACGCCTGCGAGCGGGACCCGCCGAACGGCTGCCCGGGCGTGATCGACAACGGCACCGTCAGGCTCGGCGTGCACGCCGCCGGCTACCTCAACATCGAGTGCCCGGCGATCGGCATGTCGATGGGGCTCAACGGCACCACCCTGGTCGGCCTGCGCTTGATGTCGACCAACGGCGAGGCCTCGGCGCCCGGCGCGCCGTGCGAAGGCTGGGGCGTGGCCAACGCCGATTCGGCCGCGCCGATCACCGCGTACGCTTCGCGTTGCGGCAGCAGCGCCAACGTCGTCGCCGCGCCGCTGACCTTGCCGACGTCGGGGCCGATGGACCGGGCGACCTCGTCGGTCACCGTCGGCAGCACCTTCCGCGTCGTGCATCGCTTCACCCCGTCGACGACGCCGTTCCTGTATCGCGTCGACGTGGCGATCCAGAACATCGGCCGGACCACGGTGAAGGATCTGCGCTATACCCGCGGCATCGACTACGACGTGCCGCCGATGACCTTCTCGGAGTACATCACCCTGGCCGGCTCGTCGCCGCTGTTGGTGGGCTGGAACAACAACGGTTTCACCTCGCTGGATCCGCTGGCCGTGCATCCGACCACGGGCGCGATGACCGACAACGGGCCGGGCGATCTCGGTTCGCACATGGACTTCCGTCTGGGTTCGCTGGCGCCGGGCGCGACGCGCACGCTGGTGACCTATTACGGCGCGGCGCCGACCGAGAAGCAGGCGCTCAACGCGCTGGCGACGGTCGGAGCCGGGTTGTATTCGCTGGGCCAGCCGAACTACCTCAACGGCAGTCTGTGGACCGCGCCGATCGCGGGGCCGGACGGCCCGTTGCTCGGCATCCCGAATACGTTCATGTACGGCCTGCAAACCAAGTAAGACGCTTCAGTCGTCGGCCGCAAATGCGGCCGGCGACGCCGCGCCGTCGCGCGGGCGAGCAGCCCGCGCGACGGTCGCGCGCAGATGCAGATGCAAGGCGCCGATCAACGCGCAAGCGGTCAATGCGGCCGCCAGCGCCAGCGCCGTGGCGGACACGCCGCGGGTTTGCACCAGCCAGCCGGTGGCCAGCGCCGACAGCGGCATCGCGCCCATCGTCGCAGCCGAAAACCAGGTCATCTCGCGCCCCATCCGGCGCGGATCGGCGCTGCGCTGCAGCCACGACAGCGAGCGGATGCCGTAATGGTTGCTCGCCGCGGCGAGCAGGCCGAACGCCAGCACCGTCGCGGCCAGCGGCCACGCCGCCGCGCCCCAGCCGAGCAGGGCGTAGGCGAGGGCGGCCGCGAGCCAGCAGCCGGCGACGCCGTACAAGGTCCGCTCCATGCGTTCGGGCGGGCGCCGCGCGGCCAGCGCGGCGGCCAGCGACACGCCGACGAATTGCGCGGCATAGATCGCCAGATAACGCGGATCGTGGCGCTGCACCAGCAGCACCGGCAGCAGGATCTGCACCGGGCCGAATGCGAGCAGGGTGCTGGCGAGCAGGTAGAGGTAGTAGCTGCGCGCGATGGCGGGAGCCGTTGCGGCCGTTGCGTTCGTCGCCGCGGCGTCGTTCCCGGCAGGCTCGCGCCCGCGCGCCGGCCCGTACCGGCGCAGCGCCGCGATCAACGGCAGCGACGCGGCCACGCACAGCGCATCGACCGCGAACGCCGTGGCCAGCGCGTGCGGGCCGGACGAGGACAGGATCAGGCCGCCGGCCAGCATCGGCATCGCCATCGTCGCCACGCTGGAGGCAAGCGCGAACACCGCATTGGCCGGCGCCAGCAGGCCGCGCCGCAGGTACAGGCCGAAGCAGGCGCGGCCGGCCGGATACGCGACCGCCCAGACGATGCCGCCGACCAGCGCCAGCGCATAGATCAGCGGCAAGGTCATCGCGTCGAACCAGGTCGCCGCGGCCAGCGCGGCGTTGATCGCGACGTACAGCGCGCGGCACCACCACAGCAGCCGCGCCGGGTCGAAGCGGTCGAGCGCGCCGCGGAATCCGAACAGCAGGACCAGGCTCGGCAGCGCCTCGATCGCCGCGACCGCGCCGAGGTCGAGCGCGCGGCCGCTCAGGCGCATGACCAGGAACGGCAGCGCGATCAGGGTGAACGCGGCGCCGAAGGTGGTGATCAGATTGTCGAGCAGCAGCCACGCCGGCCGCGGGTCGCGCCGGCCGATCCGCAGCAGCCGCGCGGCCGTGCCGCGGCGCGCGCTCACGTCGGCTCGCTCAAGTCGGTTCGCTCAAGCCAGCGCCGGGCGGCGCAGGAAGAACAGTTCGCCCTGGCGCTCGACCTCGAAGCCGAACGCGGCGGCGATGGCTTCGAGCTTGCCGGCGTCCAGACGCCACACCGGCTCGACGTCGTCGACGCCGACATCCAGGGTCCATTGCATGCCCAGCCAATGGGTCAGCACGAAACCGCCGGGCTTGAGCAGCCGCGCCAGCGCGTCGAAGTACCGTTCCAGGTGCAGCTGGCAACAGGCGAAGCTGGCGAGGTTGTTGTCGAGCACGCAGTCGAAACCGGCGGCGGGAAAGCGTTCGGCGAAGTCGCGGCTGTGCTTGTTCAACAGGTGCACGCGGTAGTCGCGCAGGCCCAGCGACTGGGCGTGTTCGAATTCGCCGCGGGCGACGGTGACCGAGACCACCCGCGCGCGGCCGTCGAGCAGCCGCGCTACCGACGAGTTGCCGGTGCCCACGTGCAGCACGTCCAGGCCGTCGAGCGCGGCGCCTTGCAGCCAGCGGTTGATCGCGGCCTGGTCTTCGGTCGGCTCGCAGCCGGAGTAGTCCAGCAGCGGCCAGCTGGCGCGTTCGTCGGCGCCCTGGTGGGTGTCCACGTGCGGCTCGCGTCCGCAGTCGATGCGGTGGGCGCCGATGTCGAAGCGCGGTTCGAACGCGGGCGCGGCGGAGGCGGAAAATTTCGGATTCATGACGGCGGCTCGGGCACGGGACGGGCGCGTCGATTCTTCTCCCATGCGCGAACGCGTGTCGAGCGGCGATGCGCGCAAGCTTCGCGGAACTGCACGGCGCCGTCACAGATTAAATCGTGCGCAGCTTTCATTCTTCGTTGCGAAAGCGCGGCGATGCATCGCGCTCGCGCCGCGCGGACGGCGTCGGAAACCTCGAATCGGATCGGCCGCATACGCGGCGCCGCCCAGACGTTTTCTTCCGCGCCGGCCTTGGTCGGATCAGCGTTCCCCCGCAGTCGTTCGTCCGCTCCATCCGCAAGCTTCAGCACCAGGCGTGCGGGCACCGCATCGGCGGCGCCCGTATCGACGCGTCCGGTCTGCCAATCAGACCCTGCGAGCCCGCAGCGCATGCGCGAATCCGCGCGGCGCGGCCGTGCCCGCGTACGCCGGATGCGCCGCCTCATGCTCAATCAGTTCGGTTTCGACGAGTTCGTGTTCAGCCAGTTCGTGCTGACCGGCGTCGTCGGCTTCTCCACCCTGATCCTGCTGGCCTGCCTGATGTTCCTGATCGGCTGGGCCGCGTGGCGGCAGCTGCGCCGGCCGCCGCCGCGGGCGCTGGCGCGCTATCCGTTCGTGTCGATCCTGGTGCCGTTCTACAACGAGCCGGAAGACTCGCTGCTGAGCACGCTGGAGTCGATCGAACGCAACGACTATCCCGGGCCGGTGGAAGTGCTGCTGGTCGACGACGGCTCCACCAACGCGACCGCTGCGGCGGTCGCGCACTGGTTGGCGCAACCGCGCGGCAAACGCTATGCGCTGATCGCGCGCGCGCAAAACGGCGGCGCCAAGGGGCTGGCCCTGGACGCGGCGCTGCCGCAGCTGTCGCCGGATTCGGAAGTGGTCACGGTCATCGACAGCGACACGGTGATCCTGCCCGGCGCGCTGCGCAGCGCGGTCGAGGCGCTGTATTCCTCGCCGCGCCACGCCGCCGCCTGCGGGCTGATCGTGCCGGCCGGGCGCAACCAGTCGTGGCTGCACCGTCTGCAGTTCTACGAACACATCGGCGCGCTGGCGGCGATCCGCTACGTACAGAGCAAGCTCGGCTCGGTCAACGTGGTCGCCGGCGCGTTCTCGCTGCACCGCACCGACGTGATCCGCGAACTCGGCGGCTGGGGCGAGTGGCTGGTCGAGGACATCGCCTGGACCTGGCGCGCGCTCGCCCACGGCTATTCGATCGCCTACGCGCCGGACGCGGTCGCGTACACGATCTGCCCGACCACGCTCGGCGGTTTGTTCCGCCAGCGCCGGCGCTGGGCGCGCGGGCGCCTGGAATCGTTCCGCGTGGCCTGGCGCATCTCCTGGCCGCGGACCATGAAGATGCTGCCGTGGTGGCTGCTGTGGGCGCAGTCGGCGCTGGTGCCGACGCTGCTGCTGGCCGCGGCCGGCGGGCTGCTGTACCGCAACCATGCGTTGCTGGCGGTGGCGGCGCTGAATTGGCTGCTGATGGCCGCGCTGAACTTCGTCTCGGTGCTGCACGCGCGCGAGCGGCTGCAACTGGGGCCGCTGGATCTGCTGCTGGTGTCGGTCTACAACACCGTCATCGACGTGCTGCTGTTGCCGGCCAACCTGATCGGCCTGCTCGACGAACTGCGCGGCGGCCGCAAAAGCTGGATGACCCGCTGAGGGCGCGCATGGACTATCACGCCTTCCTCGCCCAGCGCCCGCGCGCCTACCTCGGCCGCGGCCTGCCGCGCCGGCGCGCGGTGGCCTTGAGTTTCGACGACGGCCCGGGGCAGGCGACGCCGGCGCTGTTGACCGCGCTGCGCGAACTCGACGTGGTCGCCACGTTCTTCTGCGTCGGGCGTTTGCTGCGCGCGACGCCGTGGCTGAGCGCGCGCATGCTCGCCGAGGGCCACGAACTGGCCAACCACTCGATGAGCCATGCCGACGCCAACGGCCTGGACGCCGACGCGCTGCTGCGCGAAGAAGTGGCGCCGGCCGCGGCCGAACTGCGCCGCGCCGGCGCCGACGCGTTGTCGGCGCAGCTGTTCCGTCCGGCGTTCGGCGAGATCCGCGCCGACCAGGTCGACTTGCTGGCGCAGCACGGCTACACCGTCGCCGGCTGGTCGATCGATCCTTGCGACTGGCTCGAACCCGACGCGCCCGGCCATGTCGATTGCGTCGCCGGCGCGGTGCTGGCGCAGGCCCATCCCGGCGCGATCGTGCTGTTGCACGACGGCGACGACGACCACGGCCGGGCGCGGCCGCGCATCGTCGAGATCGTGCGCGAACTGGTGCCGGCGCTGCGCGCGCAGGGGTATGGGTTCGTGCGGGTGGGGGATTTGTTGCGGGAGCGCGAAGGGGTGGGGGAGTCGGCGTAAGCGCGGTGTCGGTGCGATGGTTCGTCGTGGAGATGCCCGTGTGGTCCGGGTGTCGCCGGTGTATGCGGTGTCGCGGTCGCGGCTCGCGCCGCTCCTACATGAGCTACCTGTAGGAGCGGCGCGAGCCGCGACCGCGACACCTCGACAACCGGCGCACCTCAGCGATCCCGTCAAATCACAGCTGCTGCACGTAACGCATCTGACAGACCCACGCGGAGACCGCCGCGAGCGCGAACGGCAACAAGACCGCCGCCAAGTCCGCACGCGTGCGCAAGCGCAAGTCGGTAAGGCAGAGCAGCACGCACAGCGCGCCCCACAACGCCGCCACGACCACCGAAGCCGCCGGAAACAGATGCCCGACGCGGTGCGGCAGATAGAGTTCGTAAGTGGAGGAGAGCATCAGGCTCAGTCCAGCCTGTACGCTCGCGCCGGCCAGGTTGAGTCGATACATCAAGCGCGAAGTCGCCGCATCGCGCCACATCGCCCGATCCATATTCACGCGTTCCCTGCGTGCATCCATACGTTTCAGCCCTTCGGCCGGCTCGCTCCGCACGACAGCGCGTACACCCGCACCAACTCGCGTTTCAGCGTCGCCTGGGCCTGGGCGACTTCGGCGTCGCGCAGGCGTTGCGGGCTCAAGGGCTCGCGCGGCCACGCCGGCGCGGCGCCGTCGGTCTCGGCCGATTGCTCGGATTCAGGAAGATCGGCTGGCCTGCGCATGCGCTCCGTCCATCGTTAAGTCCTGGCCGAATCTAGCACCGTGCGGGCGCGCGGCTCAAACCCGGGGCCCGGCCGTGCCGCGCGGAACGCGCGGATTTCGCTGCGTGCGGCGCTATCATCGCCGCCTGAACGCGGCTGCGGGGCGCACTCCGCAGCCGTCTTGCGCGAACCATCGAGAGGTAGCCCGTGGCATCCGTCGTCGCCCAACCCATCGTCGCAGGCCTGACCCGTTCGGCCGTGTTTCTCGTGGTGACCTTGCGGCCGGAGCCGCAGCATCGGCAAACCGTGCGCGCGCTGTGCGCCGATCTGGCCGGCCTGCTGCGTTCGGTCGGTTTCCGCGATCTCGACGGCCGCCTGTCGTGCATCCTGGCGTTCGGCGACCAGGCCTGGACGCGTCTGTTCGGCGCGCCCGCGCCGGCCGAGCTGCATCCGTTCCGCGCGATCGAAGGCAGCCATCGCGCGGTCGCGACTGCGGGCGATCTGCTGTTCCATATCCGCGCCGAACGCATGGACCTGTGCTTCGAGCTGACCCAGCAGATCCTCGCGCGCCTCGGCGATGCGGTGGACACGGCCGAGGAAACCCACGGCTTCCGCTATTTCGACCAGCGCGACCTGCTCGGTTTCGTCGACGGCACCGAGAACCCGGTCGACCAGGAAGCGCTCGACGCGGCCCTGGTCGGCGACGAGGATTCGGGTTTCGCCGGCGGCAGCTACGTGATCGTGCAGAAATACCTGCACGATCTGAAAGGCTGGGAAAACCTGCCGGTGGAGCAGCAGGAGCGCATCGTCGGCCGACACAAGCTGTCCAACGTCGAACTCGCCGACGCGGCCAAGCCTTCATACGCGCACAACGTATTGACGGTGATCGAGGAAGACGGCGAAGAACTCAGCATCGTGCGCGACAACATGCCGTTCGGCGACGCCAGCAAGAGCGAGTTCGGCACCTACTTCATCGGCTATGCGCGTTCGCCGCGGCGGATCGAGCGGATGCTGGAAAACATGTTCGTCGGCGACCCGCCGGGCAATTACGACCGTTTGCTGGATTACAGCCGCGCGGTCACCGGCTCGCTGTTCTTCGCACCGACGGCGACGTTCCTGGCGGAGGTCTCGGCCGACGACGAAGGCGAAGCGGCGGCCGACGCCGCGGTGGCGGCGACGGCGTAACCCGCGCCGGTCAGGCCGGCATCAGCGCAGGCAGGCCCAAGGCCTGCAGCAGGGCTTCGACGGTTGCGGCGACCGGGCCGGACGAATCGATCTCGACATCGGCCGATTCGCGCAGCAGCGGTTCGACCTGCGCGATCAGCTCGCGCAGCTTGGCCCGGTCTTGTTCGCGGTGGCCGTATTCGCCGGCGCCGCGTTCGCGCAGGCGCCGCAGCAGGCAGTCCTCGGGCGCGCTGAGCAGCACCACGGCATCGAAGCGCTCGTAGAACGCTTCCATGTTCGAGGCCGTGCCGGCGAGAAACCGCGGCGCGGCTGCGGGATCGGCCAGCAGCGCGGCGACGCGGTCTTCGCGCCAGACCCAGTCGCGGCCTTCGCCGGGCGTCAGCGCATCGGCGGGATCGGACTCGACCCAGTGCGACCACTGCGGCGTATCGAGGTCGATCGCATCGAAACCGCGTTCGCGCAGTTCGCGCACGGTCGCGGATTTGCCGGCGCCGGACAGGCCGGCGATCAGGACGCTGCGCAGCGGCTTCATCTCACCACCAGCGCCACCACGGCTTGCGCGGCGCGGGTTGCGGCGGCGGCCGTTCGGCTTGTCCCGGCATCGGCCGGCCGGGCAGGGTGGCCGCGGTCGCCGCGTCGACTTCGAACGCGGTGCCCATCTGCCGGTTGACCTGGGCCACGAACCCGGCCGGCTCGCGCATCCAGCCCGCGGCCAGGCGGGTCAGCACCATCGGCAACAGGGCATCGACGTCGGGATCGTCGCGGCGCATCTGCTCGAGCAAGGCGCGGTCGAGGATGCTGATTTCGCGCACGCCGTCTTCGCCGGCCCAGCGCATCTGCCGGTGCAGCAGCATGACCCAGTGGTTGGCGCGTTCCGGCGGCGACATCGTTGCGTAAGCGGGATCGAGCATGCGGCACCTGCGGCGGGCGGGGCGACGCGGAATCATCGCATTCGCGCCGGAGCGATCGCTGCGGCGCGCGGCCGCTGCCGCCGCTGCGCTGGAGCAATGCCGGACGCCGGCGAAGTCCGGCGTTGCGCCGGCGGCCGCGCCGAAAACAGCGCGCACAAAAAAACCGGCGCTGGGCCGGTTTTCTCGTACAAACGATTGGTCGGGGAGACAGGATTCGAACCTGCGACCTCTACGTCCCGAACGTAGCGCTCTACCAGACTGAGCTACACCCCGACTTCGTGAGCCGCAAATTCTAGCGGCGCTCACCGGGGCGTGCAAGAGGGGACGACAGAAAAGTTTCACTTCGATTGCGCCGCCGGTCCCGGACGGCCGGAAAACCGCGTCGTGGCGGGCTCGGCGCCGCATCGGCAAAGTCCGCGGCGGCGCCTTCCGGCGGCGGCGAGCGGCGATGCGTGCGCCATGGCCGCCCCGGAGCCGCGCAATCGCTAAACTAAGCGGCCTGCCGGCGACGCCCGCGGCGCGTCCCCGCCGGGGCGCCCGCCGCGCCCGTTCCGGGCCGTCCTTTCGCGTCTTTTGCTGTGATTTCGGAGTCCGTCTTGATCAAGCCCCGCACCCCGCCCGGCGTCATGGAGCTGCTGCCCCGCGACCAGATCGCGTTCCAGCGCATGCTCGACACGATCCGCCGCAATTTCGAACGCTTCGGCTTCCTGCCGGTGGAAACGCCGGTGATGGAACTGACCGAGGTGCTGCTGACCAAGTCCGGCGGCGAGACCGAGCGGCAGGTGTATTTCGTCGAGTCGACCGGTGCGCGCGCCAACAACGCGCAGGACGGCGACAGCCGCGGCACGCCCGAGTTGGCGCTGCGCTTCGACCTGACCGTGCCGCTGGCGCGCTACGTCGCCGAGCACGAGGCCGAACTGGCGTTCCCGTTCCGCCGCTACCAGATGCAGCGCGTGTACCGCGGCGAGCGCCAGCAGCGCGGCCGCTACCGCGAGTTCTACCAGTGCGACATCGACGTGATCGGCAAGGACAGCCTCAGCGTGCGTTACGACGCCGAGCTGCCGGCCTGCATCTACGCGGTGTTCTCCGAACTCGACATCGGCGCGTTCACCATCCAGCTCAACAACCGCAAGCTGCTGCGCGGCTTTTTCGAGGCCAACGGGATCGCCGACGGCGAGCTGCAGGCGCTGGTGCTGCGCGAGGTCGACAAGCTCGACAAGCGCGGCGCCGACTACGTGCGCGATGTCCTGATCGGCAGCAGCTTCGGCCTGGCCGAGGACGTCGCGGACCGGATCCTCGACTTCGTCGGCGTGCGCTCGGATTCGCACGCCGACGCGCTGGCCAAGCTGGCCGCGCTGGGCGAGGGCAACGACTCGCTGCGCCAGGGCGTGGCCGAGCTGCGCGAAGTGCTGGAGCTGATCCGCGCGCTCGGTGTGCCGGAGGCCAATTACGCGCTGAACTTCTCCATCGCCCGCGGCCTGGACTACTACACCGGCACGGTCTACGAGACCACGCTCAACGACTACCCGGGTTTGGGTTCGATCTGCTCGGGCGGGCGTTACGAGGACCTGGCCAGCCACTACACCAAGTCCAAGCTGCCCGGCGTGGGCATCTCGATCGGGCTGACCCGGCTGTTCTGGCAATTGCAGGAAGCCAAACTGGTCAGCACCGCCGACAGCAGCGTGCAAGTGCTGGTCACCCAGATGGACGACGCGCACCTGCCGCAGTGCCTGGCGCTGGCCAGCGAGCTGCGCGCGGCCGGGCTCAACACCGAGGCGGTGATGGAGCCGTCCAAGCTCGGCAAGCAGTTCAAGTACGCCGACCGCGCCGGCATCCGCTTCGTGGTCGTGCTCGGCGAGAACGAGATCGCCAAGGGCACCGCCACGGTCAAGGACCTGCGCCGCGAGGACCAGTTCGAAGTCGCGCGCAGCGAACTCGCCCGCACCCTGCGGGTCGAGCTGGAACAGTCGCGGGTCATGAAGTGACCCCACGGTGCGCCCACGGCGGCGAGCGCGCGCGCGTCCTGCGCGCGCGCCCGGCGTCGCGCGCGCACCGACATCGCTGTCGCCCTCGTCATTCGCCGCGCCGGCCCGTGCCGGCGCAGGCAGCACTATCGGCGCAAGCCGACACCCCCGCCGCGGTCCGCATCGTCCCGATGCGCCGCGGTTTCCTTTTGTCTGACGCACCGACTCCCGAGTATGCGCGCCGCCGATCCGCCGGCGCCGTGCAGATGATCGCCAGGGTGCGATGCGGAGAACCCCAGCTTTGAACAAGATCCGACTCGACGGCCGCTCGCTGACGCGGTCCCAGCTCGTGGCCGTGGCCTACGGCGCGCAGGTCGAACTGTCCGCCGAACAACTGCCGGCGGTGACCCGCGCGGCCGATTTCCTGGCCGAACAGGTGCGCCGCGAAGAGCCCATCTACGGCGTGTCCACCGGCTTCGGCAGCAACGCCGACCGCCTGCTCGGCGCGCACCACCTGCGCGACCAACTGCCCGGCGCGAAGCGCTCGCAGGAAACCCTGCACGAAGAACTGCAGCGCAATCTGATCGTCACCCACGCGGTGTGCGTGGGCGAAGCGTTCGCGCCGGAAATCGTGCGCGCGATGCTGTGCATCCGCATCAACACGCTGATGCGCGGCCACTCGGGCATCCGCGTGCAGACCCTGCAGGCGCTGACCCAGATGCTCAACGCCGGGATCGTGCCGGTGGTGCCGCAGCTGGGTTCGGTCGGCGCCAGCGGCGACCTCGCGCCGCTGTCGCATCTGGCCATCGTCCTGCTCGGCGGCGGCGAAGCCTTCTTCGAAGGCGAGCGCCTGACGGGCGCGCAGGCGCTGGCGCGCGCCGGCCTGGCGCCGGTGCAGCTGTCGTACAAGGAAGGCCTGGCGCTCAACAACGGCACCGCGCAGATGCTGGCCTGCGGCGTGCTGGCGCTGAACAAGCTGGAAGACCTGCTCGACACCGCCGACCTCGCCGCGGCGATGACCATCGACGCGTTCGCCGGGCGCCTGGGCGCGTTCGCGCCGGAAGTGCATGCGCTGCGTCCGCATCCGGGCCAGGTCAAGGTCGCCGAGAACCTGCGCAAGCTGCTCGACGGCTCGACCCTGGCCGACATTCCTTATCATTTGGTGCCGCGCTTCCGCCCGTGGCTGCCGCAGAGCTGGGACACCGAAGCGGCGCAGCAGCTGAGCTTCGACATCGGCTGGGACTGGGTGCCGTTCGGCCAGCGCCACGGCCGCGAAAAGTTCTACAACCGTTTCCGTCCGTTCCGCGGCGGCAAGAAGCACCAGCCGCAGGACAGCTATTCGCTGCGTTGCATTCCGCAGGTGCACGGCGCGGTGCGCGACGCCATCGCCCAGGCCGCGCGGGTGCTGGAGATCGAGCTCAACTCGCTGACCGACAACCCGATCGTATTCCCGGACGCGCAGGCCGAGCACGTCGAGCAGCAGGTGATCTCCGCCGGCCATTTCCACGGCATGCCGCTGGCGCTGGCGATGAGCTACGTCAAGGCCGCGATCCCGGTGCTGGCGAGCATTTCCGAGCGCCGCCTCAACAAGCTGGTCGACCCGGCCACCAACGACGGCCTGCCGGGCTTTTTGATCGGCAACGAGGACGCGACCGAGTCGGGCCACATGATCGTGCAGTACACCGCCGCGGCCATCGTCAACGACCTCGCCAGCCGCGCGCATCCGGCCTCGGTGTATTCGATTCCGACCAGCGCGAACGCCGAGGACCACGTGTCGATGGGCGCCAACGAGGCGCGCCACGTGCTGGCGATGGCCGACGACCTCGGCAAGGTGCTGGGCCTGGAGCTGTATACCGCCGCCCAGGCGCTGGACCTGCGCCGCGACATGATCAACGCCGCGCGCGATCTGGCCGACCGCGCCGACGCCGCGACCCTGGCGGCGAAGGTGTCCGGCGGCCCCGCGGCCGGCGCGGACGAGCACGCCGGCTTCCTCGCCGAAGTCGAAGGCTTGCGCGCCGAGCTGTCGGCGGCGGAGGAATTCCGCCCGGGCCGCGCGGTCGCGATCGCCCACGCCAAGCTGCGCGAATCGATCGCGTTCCTCGATCACGACCGCGCCCTGGACGGCGAAGTCGCGCTGGCCGTGCAACTGGTGCGCGACGGCAGCGTGCTGTCGGCGGTGCGCGCGGAAATGCAGGACTGATCCGCCCCGGCCCCTCCCGATCCCGGGAGGGGCCGTTTGCACTGGAACTGCCGCCATGCACCTCGTCCATCACACCGAAACCGCCTTCTCCGTGATCGGCCTGCTGACGCCGGCCGAATGCGCGGAGCTGGTCGCGCTGGCCGAAACTCATGGCTTCGAACCCGCCGGCGTGCGCACCGCCGACGGCGGGCAAAAATCGATGGCCCATGTGCGCAACAACGAGCGCGTGGTGTTCGAATCGCCGCCATGGGTCGAACGGCTGTGGCAGCGCCTGCAGCAGGCCGGCCTGCCGGCGCTCGACGGCGAAACCGCCAGCGGCCTGCCGCGCGCGCTGCGTTTCTACAAATACGGCCCGGGCCAGCGCTTCCGCATGCACAAGGACGGACCGTGGAGCGAAGACGGCCGCCTCAGCAAGCTGACCTTGCTGGTCTATCTCAACGAAGGCTTCGTCGGCGGCGACACCGCGTTCCGCGGCTTCCGGGTCGAACCGCGCGTCGGCGACGCGCTGCTGTTCGTGCACGACACCTGGCACGAGGGTTCGGCGGTGGAGCAGGGCGTGAAGTACGCGCTGCGTTCGGATGTGATGTACGCGCCGCCGGCCTGAGCCGGACGCGGCGCGCTCACGCCGCCGCCCCCCACATCCGCACGCAATCGCGCCCGCCGGCCTTGGCCAGATACAGCGCCTGATCGGCGAACTGCAACGCCGCCTCGACGCCCAGATCCGAATCCGGCGCGATCTCGTGCACGCCGATGCTGGCGGTGACCGGGATGTCGTGGCTGCGGCTCGGGCAGGGCTGCGCGCGCAGGCGCAGGCGCAGCGCTTCGGCCACCTGCGAGCCGGCGGCGAGGTCGTGGTCGGGCAGCACGGCGACGAACTCCTCGCCACCGAAGCGCGCCAGCAAGGCGTGGTGCGGCGCCAGCGTCTGCGAGATCAGGCCGGCGGCCCAGCGCAGGCATTCGTCGCCGACCAGATGGCCGTGGTGGTCGTTGATCTGCTTGAAGTGGTCCAGGTCGATCATCATCAGCGCCAGCGGCCGGCGCTGCCGGCGCGCGCGGTGCAGCAGCGATTCGAAGGCTTCGCGGAAATGGCTGCGGTTGTGCAGGCCGGTCAGGCCGTCGCGCTGGGCGGTTTCGCGCAGGCGGTCGTGGGCTTTCTCCAGTTGCGCCAGCGCCGTGCGCAGCTCGCCGGTGCGCTGCTCGACTTTCTGTTCGAGCTGGTCCTTGGCCTCGCGCACGATCCGCTCGTTCTCGTTGCGCAGCGAGGCGTAGCGGTAGCCCAGCGCCACCGACAGCAGCAGCATTTCCAGGGCCGAGCCGATCTGCACGCCGTATTCGGTGATGAACACCTTCGGCAGCAGGTCGAAGGCGATCGCCGCGAACATGCCGGTGCCGAGCAGGAACGCCGACCACGCCAGCAGGAACAGCCGCGCCGGCTTGTAGCCGCGGCGCATCACCACCACGGTTTCGACCGCGATCCAGGCGATGCTGACGAACACCGCAGCCGAGGCGATCGGGGTCACGATGCGGTACGGCGCCTGGGTCGCGATCAGCCCCAGCAGCACGAAGAAACCGATCATGCCCAGGCCGATGCGGTCGCCTAATCGCCAGCGTTGCGACAGCCCGAGGAAGGTGCGCGCGAACTGCTGCATGCCGACCTGGGCCAGGCAGATCGACAGCGGCACCGAATGGTCGGCCAGCCACGGCGAATCCGGCCACAGGTATTCGAAGCCCAGGCCGTTCAAGGTCAGCAGCACCAGGCCGAACGCGCAGATGTGGAACAGATACCAGAAGTAGCTCGAATCGCGCAGGCTCAGCCACAGCACCAGGTTGTAGAAGAACAGCGCCAGCAGGATGCCGTAGTAGATGCCGATGCCGAGCTGGGCGTCGCGCGCCAGTTCGGTGAAGGCGCTCGGCGTGTACAGGGTCAGCGGCACCTGCATCGAGCTTTGGCTTTGCACCCGCACGTAGACGTCGACGCGCTCGCCGACCGGCAGGTCGATCCAGAAGTTCGGGTGGCGGTAGCGGATCGCGCGCGAGGCGAACGGCAGGCTGTCGCCGCCGCCCTGGTGAGTGGCCAGGGCGCCTTCGCTGTGGGTGTAGACGTCGATCCGGTCGCTGAGGGCGAAGCCCTGCACCAGCAGCCAGCGCGGCGTGTCGGGGTCGGCGTTGCGCGCGGCGAAGTGGAACCAGTAGGCGCCGCGCTGGAAACCGAACGAGCTGTTGCCGCCGGGCAGCAAACGGAAGCGGCCCTGCACCCGCGCGAGTTCGGCGCCGGACAGGTCGAGGCGGCCGCCGGGGTCGTGGTAGTAGCCGGTGAACGGGGCGAGCGCGACTTCGCCGCTGTGGCGGTCGAGCGCGAGCAGGCTCTGCGCGGCGCCGGCCGGGCCCCAGCCCGACAGCGACAGGCACAGCAGCAGCAACAGCCGGAGCAGCAGCGACGGGCGCGCGGGGCGGGCGGGAGTCGTATTCATCTTCCTTGGGCCGAGACCTTCCTTGGACCTGCCGGCGCAAGCCGTCGCACCGGAAAGGGAGGGGCGGCGCGGCCGGCAGGACGGCGCGCGACGCGTGCCTGGATTCTTAACGCAAATTCCCCGGCGTGCAGGCCGGGTTGACGGACGGCGACCGGGACGGTTAATGTATTAACGCGTTATCACATTAATGCATTGGTCCCGGTCCGACCCGGGGCCGCGCCCCCGGCAAGCCGCGAGGCGGCCCTTTCGTTTCGGTTCCGCCCGCGTCCTCCGCCGTCCTTCCTGCCTCGTAGACCCGCCCCTCCATGAAACGCCGCGCCATCGCCTCCGTCGAAACCCAAGCCGCAGACGCGCTGAGCGAACTGGCCGCGGCGCTGTCCGGGCTGCGCACGCCGGAGCAGGTGCGCGCGTTTCTCGAAGACCTGTGCACGCCCGCCGAGCTGGAAGCGATGAGCGACCGCTGGCGGGTGGTGCCGCTGCTGGAGGAGGGCGTGCCGTACCGCGAAATCCACGAACGCACCCAGGTCAGCGTGACCACCATCGGCCGCGTCGCGCGGGTGCTCGAACGCGGCACCGGCGGTTACGCCGCGGCCCTGCACCGACGCGGCCTGCGACATCGCTGACGGCCCGTTCCGTCCGCCGCCGGTGCGCGCAGACCGGCTTCAGCCTCCGCCGCCGCCCGTCCCGTCTTTCTCCGAGAACCCACGTCCATGAGCCCTCCCGCCAGTGCCGCCGCGCCGCGCGACCGCCTGCGCATCGCGATCCAGAAGTCCGGCCGCCTCGCCGATCCGGCCCGCTCGCTGCTCGCCGCCTGCGGCCTGAGCTGGCGCGAAAGCCGCGACCGCCTGTTCTGCTACGGCGAAACCCTGCCGGTCGACCTGCTGCTGGTGCGCGACGACGACATCCCCGGCCTGATCGCCGACGGCGTCTGCGACCTCGGCGTGGTCGGCCGCAACGTGTTGCTGGAACAGGACGGCGACCGCCGCGGCAACGGCCGCGCGCCGGCGTTCCGCGAATGGCGCGCGCTCGGTTTCGGCGGCTGCCGCCTGTCGATCGCCGTGCCCGATGCGTGGCAGTGGCAGGGGCCGCAGGACCTGGCCGGCAAGCGCATCGCCACCAGCTATCCGGCTTTGCTGTCGCAGTGGCTGGCGCAGCAGGGCGTGGACGCGCAGGTGGTGCTGCTGTCGGGCTCGGTCGAAATCGCGCCGAGGCTGGGTCAGGCGGAGGCGATCTGCGACTTGGTCTCCAGCGGCGCGACCTTGTCGGCCAACCAGCTCAAGGCGGTGCAGACCCTGGTCGAAAGCGAGGCGGTGCTGGCCGGCCCGACCGAGCGCTTCGACGACGTGCGCGGCGAACTGGCCGACCTGCTGCTGCGCCGGCTCGACGGCGCGCTGCGCGTGCGCAACAGCAAGCTGCTGATGTTCCAGGCCCCGCGCGGGCTGCTGGCCGAGCTGCTGCCGCTGCTGCCGGACGCCGAACAACCCACGGTGATGCGCCTGGACGACGGCGACGATGTCGCCCTGCAGGCGCTGTGCCACGGCGCGGTGACGTGGCAGCGGCTGGAAGAACTCAAGCGCGCCGGCGCGCGCGGGCTGATGGTGCTGCCGGTCGAGGGCATGCTGGCATGAACGCGCCCGCCGCCATGCCGCGCTACGACTGGAACGCGTTGAGCGCCGACGAACGCGCCGGCGCGCTGCGCCGTCCGGCCCAGGAAACCCGTCAGGCCACCGCCGATACGGTCGCCGCGATCGTCGCCGAAGTGCGCGCCGACGGCGACGCCGCGTTGCGCCGTTTCGCCGAACGTTTCGACGGCGCCGCGCCCGCCGACTTCGCCGTCAGCGCGGCCGAATTCGAAGCCGCCGAAGCCGCCGTCAGCGCGCCGCTGCGCGCCGCCATCGACGAGGCCGCGCGCCGGATCGAACGCTTCCACGCCGCCGGCATGACCCCGGCCTACGCCCTGGACACCGCCGAAGGCGTGCGCTGCGAGCGCGTGCTGCGGCCGATCCCGCGGGTCGGCCTGTACGTGCCGGCCGGCTCGGCGCCGCTGCCGTCGACCGCGCTGATGCTCGGCGTGCCGGCGCGGCTGGCCGGCTGCCGCGAAGTGGTGCTGTGCACGCCGGCGCGCAAGGACGGCAGCGCCGATCCGGCGGTGCTGTGCGCGGCCCGGCGCTGCGGCATTGGCACCGTCTACAAGGTCGGCGGCGCCCAGGCGATCGCGGCGATGGCGTTCGGCACGCAAAGCATCGGCAAGTGCGACAAGCTGTTCGGGCCCGGCAATGCCTACGTCACCGAAGCCAAGCGCCAAGTCGCGTTGCTGGAAGGCGGCGCCGCCATCGACATGCCGGCCGGCCCGTCGGAAGTGCTGGTGATCGCCGACGCCGGCGCGCGCGCCGACTTCGTCGCCGCCGACCTGCTGTCGCAGGCCGAGCACGGCGCCGATTCGCAGGTGATCCTGCTCAGCGACGACGCCAGCCTGCTCGATGCGGTCGACGTCGAACTCGAAGCGCAACTGGCGCGGCTGTCGCGCGCCGACACCGCGCGCACCGCGCTGGCCAAATCGCGCTCGATCCGGGTCGACTCCATCGCCACCGCCCTGCAAGTCAGCAACCGCTACGCGCCCGAGCACCTGATCCTGGCCCTGCGCGACGCACGCGCGTGGCTGGCGCAGGTCGAGGCGGCCGGCTCGGTGTTCCTCGGCGACTGGGCGCCGGAAGCCCTCGGCGACTATTGCAGCGGCACCAACCACGTGCTGCCGACCAGCGGCGCGGCGCGTTATGCCGGCGGCCTCAACGTGGCCAGCTTCCAGGTCGCGATCACGGTGCAGGAAGTGCAGCCGCGCGGGCTGCTGGAAATCGGCCCCTGCGCGGTGACCCTGGCCGAGGCCGAGGGCCTGGACGCGCACCGCGAGGCGGTGGCGCTGCGCCTGGCCGCGCTGGAGCAGGCGGCGTCGGCGCAGCATGCGCACGCCCCGCCGCACCTGCGGCGCGCCTGAGCGAGTCCGCCCGGCCGCGTTCCGGACGAATGCACACTCTGTAGCGAATCAATATCGGCACTTCCATGTCCCAGACCCGCGACGACAACCCCCTCGACCTGCTGCGCGACGACCTGCGCGATTTCGCCGGCTACAAATCGGCGCGCAGCGACACCCGCAGCGGCCGGGTCTGGCTCAACGCCAACGAGGCCGCGTGGCCGAGCGTGGCCGACTGCGACGGCGCGGTGCGGCGCTATCCCGACCCGCAGCCGGCGGCGCTGCGCGCGGCGCTGGCGCGGCTGTACGGCTGCGCGCCCGAGCAACTGCTGGCCGGGCGCGGCAGCGACGAGGGCATCGACCTGCTGGTGCGCGCGCTGTGCCGCCCCGGCGGCGACGCCATCGCGATCGCGCCGCCGACCTTCGGCATGTACGCGGTCAGCGCGCGCCTGCACGGCGTACGCGTGGTCGAAACCCCGCTGCGCGACAGCGCCGACGGCTTCGTCTGCGATTTCGACGCGCTGGCCGCGACGGCCGAGCGCGAGGCCGCCAAGCTGGTGTTCGTCTGTTCGCCGGGCAATCCCTCCGGCACCCTGCAGCCGCTGGCGGCGATCGACGCGCTGGCGCAGCGCCTGAGCGGCCGCGCCGTGGTCGTGGTCGACGAGGCCTACATCGAATTCGCCGACGGCGCGTCGGCGGTGAGCCTGCTGCCGCGGCGGCGCAACATCGCGGTGCTGCGCACCTTGTCCAAGGCCCACGCCCTGGCCGCCGCGCGCATCGGCAGCACCATCGCCGACGCCGGCCTGATCGCCGCGCTGCAACGCTGCCAGGCGCCGTACCCGCTGCCGACGCCGTGCGTGAACCTGGCCCTGCGCGCGCTCGGCGAGGTGCCCGGCAATACCACCAAGGCGCGCGTGGCCACCGCGATGAGCGAGCGCGAGAAGCTGTACCAGGCGCTGCGCGCCTTGCCCGGTGTGCGCCGCGTCTATCCCTCGCAGGCGAATTTCCTGCTGGTGCGCTTCGACGACGCGCAGGCCGCGCTCGACGCCCTGCTCGACGCCGGCGTGGTGGTGCGCGACTTCCGCCACGCGCCGGGCCTGGGCGATGCGCTGCGCATCAGCCTGGGCACGCCGGAACAGAATTCGGCGGTGATCGAAGTGCTGGGCCGCGCGCTGCGCGCCGCGGCGGTCGCGGGAGCGGCCGCATGAGCGCGCTCAAGCCGATCCTGTTCGTCGACCGCGACGGCACCCTGATCGAGGAGCCGGCGGATTTCCAGATCGACAGCTACGCCAAGCTGCGCTTCGTGCGCGGCGTGATCCCGGCGCTGCTGAAGCTGCGCGACGCCGGCTACGAATTCGTCATGGTCACCAACCAGGACGGCCTGGGCACCGAGTCGTTCCCGCGCTGGGCCTTCGACGGTCCGCACCAGCTGATGATGCAGGTGTTCGAAAGCCAGGGCATCGTGTTCCGCGACGTGCTGATCGACACCAGCTTCGCGGCCGAAAACCTGCCCACGCGCAAGCCCGGCATCGACCTGGCGCTGCCTTTGCTGAAGGACCGCGGCATCGACTGGGAACGCTCGGCGATGGTCGGCGACCGCGAGACCGACAACGGTTTCGCCGCCAACCTCGGCATCCGCGCGTTCCAGCTGCGCACCGCGGAATTCGGCGGCGAATGGGAATGGACCGGCATCGCCCACGTGCTGGCCGAGCGCCCGCGCACCGCGCAGGTGACGCGCAACACCAAGGAAACCCGGATCCAGGTCGGCGTCGACCTCGACCGCGCCGCCGAGCCCCAGGTCGCGACCGGCCTGGGCTTCTTCGACCACATGCTGGAACAGCTCGGCAAGCACGGCGGCTTCGCCCTGGAACTGCGCTGCGAGGGCGACCTGCACATCGACGAGCACCACACCATCGAAGACAGCGCGCTCGCGCTGGGCCAGGCGCTGCGCGAGGCGCTCGGCGACAAGCGCGGGATCGGCCGCTACGGCTTCGAGCCGCGCCCGGGGCAGGGCGAGGCCGCGGCCGCGCCGGCCGCGCACGAATTCGTGCTGCCGATGGACGAGACCCTGGCGCGCGCGGCGCTGGATTTTTCCGGCCGGCCTTACTTCGTTTTCTCCGGCAGCTTCGCCCGCGACAAGGTCGGCGATTTCCCGACCGAGCTGCTGCCGCATTTCTTCCGGTCGTTGTGCGAAACCGCCGGGCTGAACCTGAATCTGAACGTGGAAGGTGATAACGATCACCACAAGATAGAGGCTTGTTTCAAGGTCGTCGCGCGCGCGCTGCGGCAGGCCATCGCCCGTCAAGGGCGCGAACTCCCGAGTACCAAGGGAGTTCTGTGATGACGGTTGTAGCTGTCATCGATTCGGGTGGGGGGAACATCGGCTCGGTGCGTTATGCATTGGAGCGGCTGGGTGCGCGGTCGATGCTGACCGCGGATCCCGCGACGATCGCCTCCGCCGATCGCGTGATCTTGCCGGGCGTGGGCGCCGCCGCCCCCGCGATGGCCCGACTGCGCGAACTCGACCTGGTCGACACGATCCGCCGCTTGCAGCAGCCGCTGCTCGGGATCTGCCTGGGCATGCAGCTGTTGTACGAGTCCTCGGAGGAGGGCGAGGTCGAATGCCTCGGACTCCTTTCGGGCCGTATCACCAGGCTGCCCCCCGGACCAGGAGTACGAGTGCCGCATATGGGATGGAATCTCCTTCAGAAGCATGAATCGGCCGTCGCCGACCGTTTGCTCGCCGGTATCGGCGAGCGCGATCAGGCCTATTTCGTGCACAGCTACGCCGCCCCCGTCACCGCCGACACCCTGGCCAGCGCCAGTTACGGCGCACGCTTCACCGCGGTCGCCGGGCGCGGCCGCTGCTTCGGCGCCCAGTTCCACCCCGAGCGTTCCGCCGCGGTCGGTTCGCGCCTGCTCGCCAACTTCCTGGCGTTGGAGGCATGAACATGGGCAACAGCACCCTCTACCCCGCGATCGACGTTCGCGACGGACGCGTCGTGCGCCTGCACCAGGGCGACTACGCGCAGGAAACCCGCTACGAAACCGAGCCGCTGGCCCTGGCCACGCGCTACGCCGAAGCCGGCGCCAAGTGGCTGCACCTGATCGACCTGGACGCCGCGCGCTACGGCGGCTACACCCTGGCGCCGCTGCTGCGCGCGATCACCACCTCCAGCTGGATGCGCGTGCAGACCGGCGGCGGCGTGCGCAGCGAGGCCGACGTGGAAGCCATCCTCGACGCCGGCGCCGACCGGGTCGTGGTCGGCTCGCTCGCAGTCAAGGACCCGGACCTGGTCATCGCCTGGCTGCGCCGGTTCGGCGCCGAACGCATCACCATCGCGCTCGACGTGCGCCAGAACGAGCAGGGCGAATGGGAACTGCCGGTGTCCGGCTGGACCGAGGACAGCGGCGTGCGCCTGGAGGCCTTGCTGCAGCGCTACGCCGAAGCCGGCCTGCGCCACCTGCTGTGCACCGACGTCTCGCGCGACGGCACCATGGCCGGGCCGAACCTGGACCTGTACAAGCACATCCGCGACATCGCGCCGGACGTGCAGTTGCAGGCCTCCGGCGGCATCCGCGACATCGCCGACATCGTCGCCGCCGACAGCATCGGCTGCTCCGGCGCGGTCCTCGGCAAGGCCTTGATCGAAGGCCGCTTCCAACTCACCGACGCCTTGAAGCAGGTCCGCCGTTGCTGAACTCCACGCCCATGCCGTCCACGTCGCTCAGCCGCCGTATCGTCCCCTGCCTCGACGTCCGCGACGGGCGCGTGGTCAAGGGCGTGCGCTTTCGCGACCATGTCGACATGGGCGACATCGTCGAGCTGGCGCTGCGCTACCGCGACGAAGGGGCCGACGAGCTGGTGTTCTACGACATCGCCGCCAGTCCGCAGGGGCGCAGCGTCGACCGCGACTGGGTCGAACGGGTCTCGCGCGCGATCGACATTCCGTTCTGCGTCGCAGGCGGCATCCGTTCGGTCGCCGACGCGCGCGGCGTGCTCAACGCCGGCGCCGACAAGATCTCGGTCAACACGCCGGCGCTGGAACGGCCCGAGTTGATCGGCGAAATCGCCGCCGAATTCGGCGTGCAGTGCGTGGTCGTCGGGATCGACAGCCTGCGCGACGCCGACGGCGAATGGCGGGTGCGCCAGTACACCGGCGACCCCTCGCGCACCCAGGCGCTGCCCAAGCGCACCCTGGACTGGGTGGTCGAGGCGCAGCGGCTCGGCGCCGGCGAGATCGTGCTGAACTGCATGGGCAGCGACGGCGTGCGCAGCGGCTACGACATCGAGCAGCTCAGCGCGGTGCGCGCGATCTGCGAGGTGCCGCTGGTGGCCTCCGGCGGCGCCGGCGCGATCGAGCATTTCGGCGAAGTGTTCCTGCAGGCCGACGTCGACGCCGCATTGGCGGCGAGCGTGTTCCATTCCGGCAGCATCCGCATTCCCGAACTCAAGCGCGCGCTGAGCGGGCAGGGCGTGCCGGTGCGCGAGCTGCACTGATGGACATCGCGTTGAGCCCGCACGAGATCGACGCCCTGGCCTGGGACAAGCAGGACGGCTTGCTGCCGGCGGTGGTCCAGGACGCCGACAACCAGCGCGTGCTGATGCTCGGCTACATGGATCGCGCCGCGCTGCAGACGACGCTGAGCAGCGGCCACGTCACCTTCTACAGCCGCAGCAAGCAGCGGCAGTGGACCAAGGGCGAAAGCTCCGGCCACTACCTGGATCTGGTCTGGATCGAGACCGACTGCGACCGCGACACCTTGCTGGTGCGCGCGCGGCCGCACGGGCCGACCTGCCACCTCGGCCGCGACAGCTGTTTCGCCCACGCTCCGGGCGCCAGGCTGGCGTTCCTGAGCGAGCTCGACGGCCTGATCGCCGAGCGCGAACGCACCCGCCCGGCCGGCAGCTACACCACCGGCCTGTTCGAACGCGGCGTGCGCGCGATCGCGCAGAAAGTCGGCGAGGAAGGCGTGGAGACCGCGCTGGCCGCGGTCGCCGAGGACGATGCCGCGCTGGTCGGCGAAGCCGCCGACCTGTTGTTCCACCTGCAGGTGCTGCTGCGCGCGCGCGGCCTGTCGCTGAGCGACGCGGTCGAGGTGTTGCAGCAGCGGCACGGCAAGCCGCATCGCGGGTTCAAGCCGGCGGAGTGACCGCCCGCTGATGTCCGCAATCTACCTGTAGGAGCGGCGCGAGCCGCGACCGCGAAAACTCGACTACGCCGCAACTCCCATCGCGCGAAATGCCTGCGGGCCGTAGCCCGGCGAACCTGCGCGGGCTGCGGCAAGGTCTGTTGCAGCTGCGTTGTCGCGGTCGCGGCTCGCGCCGCTCCTACAGGGGGCTTCGGCCGGTCAACTCACATCGTTCTCGAACGCCGCCCGCGCCAGCCCGCCGATGGTCACCGAACTGTCGCTGAGAAAGGTCTTCTCGAACCAGTTCAGCGTATCCCACTGATCGTCGATGCCCTTGTGCATGTACTCCTTCTGCAATTCGGAGTACGGCGACACCGGCCCCGGGCCGTTCTGCGGGATCTCGCCGGCCTGCTTCTTGTCCAGGTAGGTATCGACCATGATCCCGGACACGATGTTGTTCGACTTCTGCGTCTCCCAGCGCGCGCGCAGGTAATCGGCGGCGATGGCGAGGTTGGAATCGTAGAAATGGCCCGGCGTCCAGCGCAGGTCGCGCAACTGTTCGAACGCGCCCTGGATGTCGTCGCCGTGCGCGTCCATCGCGGTCTTGATGTAGGCGTCGACCTTGCCGCGGTCTTCCGGCGTCCAGGTGGTCGCTTCTTTCCTGTAATCGCCGATCGCGCCTTCGATGGTTTCGCGCGACGCCGCCGGCAGGTCGGGGTGGCGGTCGAGGATGTCCTGGCCGTACTGGTCGACCAACTGGGCGACGGTCGGCTCGCGTTCGGCCTTGCTGCGGCCGGGCAGGCCGTAGATGTTCAGTTGCACTTCCAGCGCGACCGCCTTGTCGATGGCGGCGCGGTCGTCGGCCAGTTGCGATGGCGCGACGCCGTTCTTGGCGTCGGTTTCGTACTTGGCGATGGCCTGGTCGGTCAGCTCCGAGGCGGTCGGCGGCTCCGGCGGCTCGGGGCGGTGGCGGTAAAGATCGGTGCGGGCGGCGGCATCCAACGAGGGCAGCATGGCGGTTCTCCACGCTTGGGGGGAGTCTGCGACGCTAGACCTGCGCGCGGCTTCGGACCATCCGGGCCGACCCTAGGCGTTTGTTAAACCGCCGCTGCCGTCGTCGAACCGCCGCGTCCGTCGCGGCGGCTTTGGGTCGGCCTCTGTCCGCGATTGCGCCCGCGACCGGCGAACGGTCCGATCAACCCAAGCCGCCGCCGCCGCGTCCGCCGCATAATGCCGGCTTCGTACCGGAGACCGTTCCATGCGCTTGCGCGTCTGCCTTCTCGCCGTGTCCCTGTGCGCCGCCGCGTCCGCGGCGCAGGCCCAGTCGTTGCCGCCGCCGTGCGAAGGCGGCACGGTGTTCGAGGACCGCAACGGCAACGGCCGCCGCGATCCCGGCGAGCCCGGGCTGGCCGGCCAGCGCGTCTCGGACGGGCGCCGCATCGTCCTGACCGACGCGCAGGGCCGCTACGTCCTGCCGCTGAGCGAGCGCAGCAGCCAGTTCCTGATCAAACCGGCCGGCTACCGCGTCGCCGCGCGCGCCGACAGCGGCCTGCCGGATTACTGGCTCAACGTGAGCTTGAGCGAAGCGCCGCCGCTGAGGTACGGCGGCATGCCGCAGGCCGCGCCGACCTGCCGCGACTACGCGCTGATCCCGCAGGCGCGCAACGCGCGCGGCGGCGACCTCGACGTGCTGGTGTTCGCCGACCCGCAGACCAAGAGCGCCGTCGACGTCGGCTATTACCGCCGCGACATCGTCGAACCGTTGCTGGCGCAGCGCAAAGGCAAGGCGCCGGTCGCCGATCTCGGCCTGAGCCTGGGCGACATCACCCACGACGACCTGTCGCTGTACCCGCAGCTCAACGCAGTCACCGCGAGCCTCGGCGTGCCGTGGCTGCACGCGCCCGGCAATCACGACCTCGACTTCGACGCCAAGCGCGACGAAGACTCGCTGCTGAGCTATCGCCACGTGTTCGGCCCCGACACCTACGCCTGGGAAGAAGCGCAGGCCAACTTCGTCGTGTTCGACGACGTGGTCTATCGGCCGGGTTCCAAGCCCGAATACATCGGCGGGCTGCGGCCGGAGCAGTTCGAGTTCCTTGAGGCGTATCTCGCCCATGCCGACAAGCGGCGCCTGTTGGTGCTGGCGATGCACATCCCGCTGTTCGACGCCGCGCCGGGCCGCGAAACCTTCCGCCATGCCGACCGCGAGCGCCTGTTCGGCCTGCTGCGCGAGTTCCCGCACGTGCTGGTGCTCAGCGGCCACAGCCACGCCCAGCGCCACGTCTATCACGGCGGCGACAGCGGCTGGCGCGGCGCGGCGCCGCTGCACGAGTACAACGTCGGCGCGGCCTGCGGCGCGTTCTGGTCCGGAGTGAAAGACGCCAACGGCCTGCCCGACACCACCATGAGCGACGGCACGCCGAACGGCTACGCGCGCCTGCGCGTGCGCGGCGACGCCGGTTACGCGTTGAGCTGGCATCCGGCGCCGTCGGCCGGACGCGCGCTCGATGCGGCCGCGGTCGCCAACGATTACCTGCGGCTGTACGCGCCCAAGACCCTGCGCCAGGGTTCGTATCCGATCCGCGGGATTTACGCCAACGTGTTCATGGGCCGCGACGACAGCCGCGTGGAATACCGCATCGACGGCGGCGAATGGAAGCCGATGCGGCGCGTCGAGCAAGCCGACCCGGCGCTGCTGGCCGAGAACGCGCGCGACGACGCCGCTACGCAACTGCGCAGCTTCGACCGCGCGCCCATCGCCACGCCGACGCCGCACCTGTGGAGCGCGCCGCCGCTGCCGACCGATCTGCCCGTCGGCGAGCACGCCATCGAAGTGCGCAGCTTCGACGCCTGGCAGGGCGAGCAGCGCCTGGGCAGTTCGTATCGCTTGATCGAGGCCGCGCCATGAGCGCCAAACCGACCGGACCGGCCGACGACCTGCCGGTGCTCGCGTTCGCCGATGCGGAAGCGTTCGAGCGTTGGCTGGAAACGCCGCCGGCCAAGACCGGGCTGTGGCTCAAGATCGCCAAGAAAGGCTGCGGCGTAGTTACCGTGAACTATGCGCAGGCGCTGGACGTGGCGCTGTGCCACGGCTGGATCGACGGGCAGAAGCGCAGCCTCGACGAGACCTACTTCCTGCAGCGCTTCGTGCCGCGGCGCGCGCGCAGCCTGTGGTCGCAGATCAACATCGGCAAGTGCGAGCAATTGATCGCGCAGGGCCGCATGCGCGCCGGCGGCCAGCGCGAGATCGACGCGGCCCAGGCCGACGGGCGCTGGCAGGCGGCGTACGCGTCGGCGAGCAAGATCGAGATGCCGGAGGATCTGGCCGCGGCCTTGGCGAAATCGCCGAAGGCGCGCAAGTTCTTCGATGCGCTCGACGGTTCCAACCGCTACGCGGTGCTGTGGCGGGTGACGACGGCGAAGAAGGCGGACACGCGCGCGGCGCGGATCGCCAAGCTGGTGGAGATGCTGGCGCGCGGCGAGAAGATCCATAAGTGAGGCGGGGCCGCCGCCCGGCGACCGACGCCGAAACCATACGCCCGCAGCCGCGCAAGAATTGATGCGGGCTTTACGCCCGCGACCGGCGGCCGGCATAGCGCGTTTACGCCCGCACTTCCTACAGTGACTCCCGTGGCGCACCGCTCCGAGTGCGCAGCGAGTCCGAACGTGTCGATCCTGATCTTGCGTGGTCCCAGCGGGCGTGGTCCGAACACCGGCGCGGCCGTCGATTCGATGGTCCCGCCGCTGGCCGGCGAAGTGCGCGCGACCCTGGTCGAGCGCGCCGCCGGCGCCGGCAAGGCGCTGGCTTTGCGCAGCTGCCGCAGCGAGCGCGAACTGGTGGACTGCATCCGCGGCATGCGCGCGGCCAACGCCGAACTGCTGCTGCTCGACCCGGGCGCCTGCGCGCCGGCCAGCGCCGAACTGCGCGGCGCGCTGGAGCAACTGGCGGTGCCGTACATCGAAGTCCACGACGACGACACCAACGCGCTGGAACCGAGCCTGGCCCCGGGCTGCGGCCGCCGCCTGCGCCTGATCCACGGCTACTCGGCGCAAAGCTACACCCTGGCGCTGTCGATCGCGCTGGAACACCTGGGCTGCGCCGAAAGCGGCAACGACATCCACGTCGGCACCTGAGCCGGCGCCGGCATGGACACGCATTACTGCTACTTCGCCGACTACGAAATCCTGGTCGGCGGCCGCTTCATCGTCTGGGGCCAGACCACGCTCGACTACGCGCCGAGCGCGCCGGGACGATTCGACCCGGCCGAACTGCTGGACTGCATCCGCCGCCGCGCCGCCGCCGAACACGGCGTGGAGCGCGACGAAGTGCGCGTGCGCAACCTGAGCCGCCTGCTGTAGCCCGGTGGGCTACCTGTAGGAGCGGCGCGAGCCGCGACCGCGACATCGCATACACGACAGACCCTGCCGCAGCCGTGCGATTTCACGGACTGCGGCTTGGGGCGTTTCGCGCGTTCGGAGTTGCGGCGTGGTTGGGTTTTCGCGGTCGCGGCTTGCGCCGCTCCTACAGGGAGCCCAGGTAGGCGCCGCGAATGCTCAGAGGACGATCTGGTCGAACGCCGTCGCGCGCGTATGCCCGTGGGTCGCGTCGCCTTCGCGCGGCTGCGGGTAGTCGTCGAGCCGGTCCAGCAGCACCGTGCCGAGGCCGGCTTCGCGCGCGGCGTCGAGTTCTTCGACCACGTCGGACAGAAACAGGATCTCGTCGCCCGGCAGGCCGATGCTGTCGCGGATGTGCGCGTAGCTCGCCGCTTCGCGCTTGCCGCCGACCTCGGTGTCGAAGAAGCCGGAGAACAGTCCGGTCAGGTCGCCGGCGTCGCTGTGGCCGAACAGCAGCCGCTGCGCCGGCACGCTGCCGGAGGAATAGACGTACAGGCGCAGGCCGGCGTCCTTCCACTGGCGCAGCGCCGGCGCCGCGTCGGGGTACATGTGCGAGGTGAAGTCCGCGCTCTTGTAGCCGTCGGCCCAGATCATGCCCTGCAAGGCCTTCAGCGCGGTGTGCTTGCGGTCTTCGTCGATCCAGCCCTGCAGCACCTCGACGATGACCGAATCCTGGCAGGCGCCGCCGTTCTCCAGCGCGACCGTGTCCAGCCACTTGCGCACGTTCGGCTCGCGCCCGCGCGCGGCGACGAAGCCCGGCAGGGCGCGGCGCGCATACGGGAACAGCACGTCCTTGACGAAGGAAATGCTGCTGGTGGTGCCTTCGATGTCGGTGAGGATGGCGCGGATAGGCATAGGGCTGGGAGATAGCGGATAGGAGTTGGGAGATAGCGAGAGGCGTGAAGCGGAAGCAGGGCGAACGGAGGGAGGAAACGGCTTTCGCTATCTCCCAGCTCCTATGCGCTATCTCCTGCTTCAACCCGCTTCAACCCGCCTGGCCGCGCTCGTAGCGCGGAAACTGCTGGGCGATATCGGTACCGGTGAAGTACCCGACCCAGCCGTCCGGCTCGGTGAAGAAGCGGATCGCGACGAAGCTCGGTTCCGGGCCCATGTCGAACCAGTGCAGGGTGCTGTCGGGCACCGAGATCAGGTCGCCCTGTTCGCACTTGATTTCGTAGACGTTGGGTTCGACGTGCAGGGTGAACAGGCCCGAGCCGGCGACGAAGAAACGCACTTCGTCTTCCTTGTGGTAGTGCTCGTCGAGGAACTTGCCCCGCATGGTTTCGCGCTGCGGGTTGTCCGGGGCGATGCTGACCACGTCGACGGTCTTGAAGCCGCGCTCGACCGTGATGCGGTCGATGTCGGCGCGGTACGCGGCCATGATCGCCTCGGGCGTGTCGCCCGGCTTGACCGGCTGGGCGGCCTGCCATTGCTCGAAGCCGACGCCGATCTTGGCCAGCTCGCGCGCGATCTCGCCCTGGTCGCTGGTGCTCAGCGTCGGCGCGTCGGGCTGGTCCTGGGGAAAAATACGCAAACGGCTCATCGGCGCAGCCTCCGCAGTTCGAGTTCGCAGCCCAGCAGGAATTCGAAGGCCTCCAGGTGGCGGCGGGCCTCGCCCATGTCGCGGCCCCACGCGTACAGGCCGTGGCCGTCGATCAGGTAGCCCCACAGGGTCTGCTGGTCCAGGGTGGCGTCGACCTGGGCGGCCAGGGTCGGCATGTCCTGGGTGTTCGGGTAGACCGGCAGGTCCAGCTCGGTGTCGTGGGTGGTGGTGCCGGCGAAGGCCTTGAGCAGCTCGTAGCCTTCCAGGTGCACGTGGCCCTGGCCGGCGTACAGGCGCGAGGCCACCGTCTGGGTCTGCGAATGGGTGTGCAGGACGCAGCCGATCTCGGGGTAGCGCTTGTACAACTGGGTGTGCAGCAGGGTCTCGGCGGACGGGCGGTGGCGGGTCGCCACCGGCGCGCCGTCCAGGTCGACGACCATGATGTCTTCTTCGGTCAGCCGGCCCTTGTCGCGGCCGGAGACGGTGATGGCGACGTGCCCGGCATCGATGCGGCGCGAGAAATTGCTGCTGGTGGCCGGGGTCCAGCCGCGCTGGGCGAGCTCGCGCACGTTGACGATGATCTCGCCGGCGCAGTGCGCCAGGCGCTGCGGGTCGTAGGGCAGGGGGCTGTTCATGCCGGTCAGTTTAGCGCCGGGATGTGGCGCTTGCCGCGTTTTTGGCATAACGCAGCGTTATGGCGGCAGAGCCGGCAAGCCGCCCCGGGCGGGCCGGAGCCCGGGCGGAAGCGCCTTCAGGCCCGGTGCTTTCGCCTCGGCTCGCCGCGACGGCAGCGCAAGCCTCGGGCCCGCAGGCCCGCCTGCCCACGTCGCGCCCGCCTGCCAGGGCGGCCCCGCAAAAGCGAAAGGCCGGCCCCGGGACGCCGGGGCCGGCCTTGGCCGGTTCTCTCGCAGCCGGGCGGTTACCCGCCCAGCGCTCAGCCGCGCGCCTTGCGCAGCTTGCTGTACTTGTAGCCGTAGGCGAAATAGATCGCAAAACCAATGACCGTCCACACGCCCATCAGCATCCAGTTGTGCGCGGTCATCGTCGACAGCAGCACCAGGCAGCTGACGATGCCGGCGATGCAGATCGGCCACGCGAACGGGATCCGGAACGGCCGCGGCAGGTCCGGCTGGGTACGGCGCAGGATCAGCACGCCGAGGCAGACCGCGGCGAACGCGATCAGGGTGCCCATCGAGGTCATGTCGCCGAGGATGTCGAGCGGGAACAGCGCCGCCAGCAAGGCGATGCCGATGCCGGTGATGACGGTGTTGATGTGCGGCGTGCGGTACTTCGGATGGATCTTGGTGAACACCGGCGGCAGCAGGCCGTCGCGGGCCATGATCATGAAGATGCGCGGCTGGCCGATGATCATCACCAGCACCACCGACGACAGCCCGACCAGGGCGCCGACCTCGACCACGATGCGCAGCCAGTTCAGCGCCGGATGCGCGGCGATCGCGGTCACCACCGGCTCGTCGGTGCCCAGGGTGTAGTACGGCGCCAGGCCCGTCATCACCGCGGCCATGCCGATGTACAGCACCGTGCAGATCGCCAGCGACGCCATCATGCCGATCGGCATGTCCTTCTGCGGCTTGTGCGATTCCTGCGCCGCCACCGACACCGCCTCGAAGCCGATGTAGGCGAAGAACACCATCGACGCGCCGCGCAGCACGCCTTCCCAGCCGTACTTGCCGTGGCCCTGCGATTCGGGAATGAACGGCTGCCACAGGTCGGGATTCACGTACTTCCAGCCGACCGCGATGACCAGCACGATCAGGCCCGACTTCAGCACCACCATCGCCATGTTCATCGCCGACGACTTGCGGATGCCGACATAGCACAGCCACGTCAGCAGCAGCACGATCGCCGCCGCCGGCAGGTTGGCGATGGCGCCGGTCGGGCGCAGCTTGGCGTCCAGCGGCGCCTGCACCAAGGCCGCGGGCAGGGTGATGTCGAAGTGTTGCAACAGACTCAGGAAGTAACCGGTCCAACTGACCGCCACCGCCGAAGCGGAGACGCCGTACTCCAGGATCAGCATCCAGCCGATGAACCAGGCCGACAGCTCGCCCAGGGTCGCGTAGGTGTAGGTGTAGGCGCTGCCGGACACCGGCACCATCGCCGCGAACTCGGCATAGGCCAGCGCGCAGAAGGTGCAACAGATCGCCGCGAGAATGAAGGACAGCATGATCGCCGGCCCGGCGTGCTCTGCCGCGGCCTTGCCGGTGATGACGAAGATGCCGCCGCCGATGACCGCGCCGATGCCGAGCGCGGTCAGGCCCCAGGGGCCGAGGGTGCGGTGCAGGCTCAGTCCCTCGGCCTCGGTGTGGGCGGCGTGCGGGTGTTTGGTCGCCCGGAGTTGTTCCAGCATGGTGGTTCGTCCTGGTGTTGCGTGTATCCGCGCGTTGCGATCCTTCGGCCGTCATTCCCGCGAAGGCGGGAATCCAGAGACTTCAGAGCCATGTGTCGGTGAAGCCCTGGATTCCCGCCTTCGCGGGAATGACGGCTTCAAAGAACGACGCACTCGGGTTCGCGGTCGCTGCGGTGGAAACGTCGCTGCATAAAAAGGAAAAAGGCCGGCGGGAAATCCCGCCGGCCTCGAATCATGGATGCGCCGGGCTCAGGCCTTGCCGCCCGCCGCCTTGCGCAGCTTGCTGTTGTGGTAGCCGTAGCCGAAGTAGATCAGCATGCCGATCGCGGTCCAGCCGGTCATCAGGTGCCAATGCTCGGCGAACGGCTTCCAGAACAGGTACAGACAGGCCGCGGCGCCTAGCGGGCAGACCACGACGGCCAGCGGCACGCGGAACGGACGCGGCAGGTCGGGGCGGGTGTTGCGCAGGATCAGCACGCCGACGCAGACCGTGGCGAACGCCAGCAGGGTGCCCATCGACACCAGCTCGCCGAGCAGGTTGATCGGGAACAGGCCGGCCAGGATGCAGGCGAACACGCCGACGATGATCGTGCCCACGTACGGGGTCTGGAACTTCGGATGCACCTTGGCGAAGAACTTCGGCAGCAGGCCGTCTTTCGCCATCGAATAGAAGATGCGCGGCTGGCCCATCAGCATGACCAGGATCACCGAACTCAGGCCGGCGATGGCGCCGACTTCGACCACCAGCTTGAGCCAGCCCAGCGCCGGATAGGCTTCCAGCGCGGTCGCGACCGGCTTCGGCGTGCTCAGCATGTGGTACGGCAGCAGGCCGGTCAGCACGCCGGAGACGATGATGTAGATGATGGTGCAGATCACCAGCGAGCCGAGGATGCCGATCGGCATGTCGCGCTGCGGGTTCTTGGCCTCGCCGGCGGCGGTGGAGACCGCGTCGAAGCCGATGTAGGCGAAGAACACCACCGAGGCGCCGCGGATCACGCCGTCGATGCCGTACTTGCCGGGGCCCTGGTTTTCCGGGATGAACGGCACCCAGTTGTCCGGGTTGACGTACTTGGCGGCGAACGCGACGAACAGCGTGATCACCACGACCTTGATCGCGACGATGATCGTGTTGATGAAGGCCGACTGGGTGATGCCGACGTAGCACAGGCCGCTGAGCGCGGCGACGATGACCACCGCCGGCAGATTGACCAGCCCGCCGGTGTAGACGAACGCGCCGTCGACCATGTTGAGCGGCGCGGCCGACAGCGAGGCCGGCAGGCCCATGCCGAAGGTGGTCAGCAGGCTGTTGAGGTAACCCGACCAGCCGACCGCGACGGTCGAGGCGGCGAACAGGTATTCCAGCACCAGGTTCCAACCGATGAACCAGGCGACGAACTCGCCGAGCGTGGCATAGGAATAGGAGTAGGCGCTGCCCGACACCGGCAGCATCGCCGAGAACTCGGCGTAGCACAGGCCGGCCAGTGCGCAGGCGAAGCCGGCGACGATGAAGCTCAGCACGATCGCCGGGCCGGCGTGTTCGGCGGCGGCGTGGCCGGAGAGGACGAAGATGCCGGCGCCGATGACCGCGCCGATGCCCAGCATCACCAATTGGGTCGCGGTCAGAGACCGTTTCAGCGTTGCCTCGCCTTGGAGGCTGCCCTCTACGGGCTCACCGGCGTCCACATGACCGGCGGGTGCCACCGGCTTGGTGATGAACAGGCCTCTCGACATCGAACTCCCCTCTCTCTCGTAAGAAGTGATCTGTGCCCGTCGTTCTGGCGACGACGTGACCGACCCCGGTACGGGGCGGCGGGCCACCTTAACTCAGGGTGTAAATAAGCGGCAAGCGCACACGGTCATGGTCCGGGCAGCGATAATCCGGCCTCCCGTTCCTGAATCGCCAGCCCGTCTCCATGCCAGCGCAACGCCCCGACGCCATCGCCGAACTTCGTTCCACACTGACCGACTATGCGCGCCGCTGGCCGGAAGAAGCCGAACATACGGCGCCGTTCCTGCAACTGCTGAGCGAGGCCGAGGATTTCGACGCGGCGCATGATGCAGCGCAACATATGCCGGCCGACCCGTTCCGCCGCGACCGCCTGGCCGGCCATTTCACCGGCGGCGCGTGGCTGGTCGACCGCGCCGGCGCGCGCGTGCTGCTGACCCACCACCGCAAGCTCGGCCGCTGGCTGCAACTCGGCGGCCACGCCGACGGCGACCGCGACATGGCCGCGGTGGCGCTGAAGGAAGCCGAGGAAGAATCGGGCCTGAGCGGCCTGCGCGTGGACGCGGAGCTGTTCGACCTCGACCGCCACTGGATTCCCGAACGCCGCGACGTGCCCGGGCATTGGCATTACGACTTGCGCTATGTCGTGCACGCGGGCGACGACGAAACCTTCGTGGTCAGCGAGGAATCGCTGGATCTGGCCTGGCGCGGCATCGACGAGGTGCTGAGCGATCCCGACAGCGACGAATCGATGCGCCGGCTCGCGCGCAAGTGGCTGGCGCGCGCGGGCTGAGCGCGGCGCGCGCGCCTGCCCGTTTGTTTCCTGCGCACGCTGACGACGCGCGGGCGCCGCGCCGCCCGGCCCCGGCCCGAAGCCGCGACCGCGAAAGCGCCCAAGCCGCGGCCGCCGCCTCCGCCGCGCAAGCAACTGCGCTACGCTGAGCTCCCATCCGCCCGCGCCGCCGCATGTCGACCAAACGCTCGGCCCCGAACCCCACCGGCTACGGCGGCGATTTGCGCGGCATCGGCCGCCTCACCATCGACGCGATCACCGGCGTCACCGACCTGGTCGAATCCGTCCACGCGACCATCGCCGCCTTGCCGAGCCCGCTCGGCGCGCCGGTCTACGACCCGACCCGCGGCCTGACCGGGCAGGTGTACCGCGGCGTGCGCGGCATCACCCGTCTGGTCGGCAGCGCATTGGACCTCGGGCTGGCGCAGGTCGCGCCGTGGCTGGACCGGATCGAATCGTTGCCGCAACGCGACGCGGCGATCAGCGCGCTCAACGGCGTGCTCGGCGATCACCTCGACGACACCGGCAACCCGCTGGCGATCGGCATGCGCCTGTGCCGCGACGGCCGGCCGTTGCCGTCGGGCCGCAAGGCCTTGAGCGCGGCGCTGCCGCAGGCCAGCGGCAAACTGGTCGTGCTGGTCCACGGCCTGTGCATGAACGACCGCCAGTGGCGCTGGAACGGCCACGACTACGGCGCCGAACTGGCCCGCGACGCGGGTTGGACCCCGGTCTATCTGCGCTACAACAGCGGCCGCCACATCTCGTTCAACGGCCGCGACTTCTCCGCCCGGCTCGAACGCCTGCTGCGCGATTGGCCGGTGCCGGTGGAACGCCTCGCCATCGTCTGCCACAGCATGGGCGGCCTGGTCGCGCGCAGCGCCTGCCACGCCGCCGCGCAGGCGCGGCACCACTGGATCGACAAGCTCGACAGTCTGGTGTTCCTCGGCACGCCGCATCAGGGCGCGCCGCTCGAACGCGCCGGCAGTTGGTTCGACACGGTGATCCAGCTGAGCCCGTACACCGCGCCGTTCGCGCGCCTCGGCAAGATCCGCAGCGCCGGCATCCAGGACCTGCGCCACGGCAACCTGCTCGATTCGGACTGGCGCGCATACGCCGACCGCAAGCGCGCCGGCGCCGACGCGCGCGCCGACACGCGCACCCCGGTGCCGTTGCCCAAGGGCGTGCGCAGCTACGCGATCGCGGTGTCGACCGACGCGCAGCGCGCGCGCGACGAAGGCGACCAGCGCCGCGACGACCCGCCGTCGGGCGACGGGCTGGTGCCGGTCGCCAGCGCGCTGGGCCAGCACCGCAATCCCGCGTTCGACCTGCGCATTCCCGCGTCGCGGCAATGGCTCGGCTACGGCCTGCATCATCTGGACCTGCTCGGCGACGCGCAGGTGTACGCGCAACTGCGGCGCTGGCTGAAAACCCCGCGCCGGGCGCGAACGCCATGAACGCCGTCGTCCAGCACGCCGGCAGCGACACCGACCTCGGCAGCCGCATCCTCAAGGTCAACCACGCCGGCGAACACGGCGCAGTCAACATCTACGCCGGCCAGATCCGCATGGCCCGGCTGACCGCGCCACACCTGCTCGAAGAACTCAGCGCCTTCCGCGCCGACGAACAACGCCACCGCGCCCTGTTCTGGGCCGAACTCGAACGCCGCGGCCGCCCGCGCTGCCGCAGCTACGGGCTGTGCGGCTTCGGCGGCTACACCCTGGGCCTCATCACCGGCCTGTTCGGCGCGCGCGCGATCGCCGCGACCACGGTCGCGGTGGAGCGGGTGGTGCTGCGCCATCTGGCCCATCAACTGGAAAGGCTGGAAGGCCGCGACCCGGCCGCAGCGACGGCGATTGCCGCGATCCTCGACGAGGAGCGCGAACATCACGACACCTCGGCGGAGCACCTGCACGAAGACCGCTTCTGGTCGCGGCTGCTGTCGCCGGTGGTGTCGGCTTCGACCGAGACGGTGATCTGGCTGGGGATGAAGCTGTAGCGCGGCGAAACCGACGCCGTGCCGGGCGAGTTCGCGGTCGCGGCTCGCGCCGCTCCTACAGGAAGAAACGTCGCCTCCGTAGCCCCCTGTAGGAGCGGCGCAAGCCGCGACCGCGCCAACGCAACCACGGCGCACCATTCACCGCGCAGCGCAACCGCGAATGAAGAAACGCAACCTTCGCGAACGACGCGGCCGCCTACGCCCCCTGTAGGAGCGGCGCAAGCCGCGACCGCGCCAACACAACCACGGCGCACCATTCACCGCGCAGCGCAACCGCGAATGAAGAAACGCAACCTTCGTGGACGACGTGGTCGCCTATGCCCCCTGTAGGAGCGGCGCAAGCCGCGACCGCGCCAGCACAACCACGGCGCACCATTCACCGCGCAGCGCAACCGCGAATGAAGAAACGCAACCTTCGTGGACGACATGGCCGCCTATGCCCCCTGTAGGAGCGGCGCAAGCCGCGACCGCGCCAATCCAACTACGCCGCACCGCTCACCGCGCTGCGCCACCGCCGGAGCTGCGATCCTCACCCGCCCTTGCGCACCATCACGCTGCGCCAAGGCCGCTGTTCGCTATCGATGAAGCTTTCCCACTCCACCGCGAACCCCGCCCGCCGCAACCGCTCATCCATCGCCGCCGCCGACCACCGCACCACCCGGTAATCGCCCGCATCGCCTTCCCACTCGTCGCCTTCCCCGAGCATGTGCGACAGCAGCGCCACGCCGCCCGCATGCAACGCCTGCGCCAGCTTGCCCAGCACGCCGTCCAACTGATCGCGCTCGAAGTGCTGCACCACGTACAGCATCAAGACCCCGTCGTACGTCCCTTCGATCTCGTCGGCCAACAGATCCAGCGGATACGCCCGCTTGCCGCGCTCGATCTGAAACCGCACGAACGCCGCCGTAACATCGGTACGCCGCACCTGCGCGCCCAAGGTTTCGAGAAAATCCGCATCCCACCCCGGCCCCGAGCCGATGTCGAGCACCCGCGCCGGCGGCGCCAACGCGGCGGCGAAGCGGCGCAGATCCTCGGCCGCCTGCGCCGACGGCGTGGCCGACACCGCGGCGGCATAGCCGCGCGCATACCCTTCGTACGCCGCGACGGTGCGGCGGTTGTTGCGGCGGTCGGCGGCGCTCATCGGCAGGCTCCGGTTGCGGCTGGCCTGCAACGTAGCAAAGGTCGGGCCGGCGGGTGAGGGCGTTCCGCCTCGATTCGATGTGCGAAACGCAGGGGCGAGGGGAGCGGGAACGCGGCGATTGCGCGTTCCCACCGTTCCCCGCGTCCCTTGTTCCCTAAGGCGCCGCGCCAGTGCGGCGCCCCCGGATCAAACCCCGATCGCCGGATCGCTGACGCTGTCCTCGCCGTTCTCCGCATGCCCGGCGAAGCGGCGCAGATACTGCGTGTCCTTGTTCGAGGTGACGCTGAGGTCGTACCAGCGCTTGCCGCCCGCCAGCGGCCAGCTGTCGCTGCGCTTGGCGCCCGGCGCCAGCGTGTAGGTACGCGCGGCGGCGCCGCTGTAGCGGTTCGGCTTCAAGGTCAGCGTGCACGCCGCCTTGCCGGTGTTGACCAGTTCCAGCAGCAGGCGCTCGCCGGCGACGTCGTGGCGCACCGTCACTTCCGGGTTGGCGCCGTCGGCGGCCAGGGCCTTGTTGAGGTCGCCGCGGAACGCGCGCAGGAAGCCGTTGGGGCCGTAGGCCGACAGATCGTAGACGCCCTTGGTGACCTGCTTGGCGCTCCAGTAATCCGACAGCGCCGTGCCCGGGTCGAGCGTGTAGTACCACGGCCCGTCGCCGCGGTTGCCCGCATACACGTTGAAGCAGGCGCCGGCGACGCCGCTGTTGCCGAAGTCGAGCCAATAGCGCCCGCTGGACGCTTCGATGCGGCCGCCGACCTGCAACTCGTACGGCAGCGCGCGCGCCGGGCGCTGGCCGCGTTCCTGCTTGGGCAGGCGCTGCTGCGCCGGCGGCTTGGGCACGGCGAGGCGGCAGCTGGCGTCGGCGTTGCTCATGCTGTCGTCGGTGTCCGGCAGCGCCGGCCACGCCGCGTTCGGCGTGGCGAAATCGAACGCGGTGCTGAGGTCGCCGGCCACCGTGCGGCGCCACGCGCTGATGTTCGGCTCGGCGACGCCGAAGCGCGCTTCCAGGAAACGCAGCACCGAGGTGTGATCGAACACCTGCGAATTGACCCAGCCGCCCTTGCTCCACGGCGAGATCACGAACATCGGCACGCGCACGCCGAGCCCGACCGGAATGCCGTTGTAGTTCTCGGTCGCGGTGTCGACGGTGCTCTTGCCGAGGTCGGCGTTGATCGCCGGCAACGGCGCCGGCAGATGGTCGAAGAAGCCGCCGTTCTCATCGTAGTTGATGATGAAGACGGTCTTCGACCACACCTCGGGATTGGCCACCAGCGCCTCCAGCAGGCGCGCGGTCAGCGATTCGCCATAGGCCGGGGTCGCCGACGGATGCTCGCTCATGATGTACGACGGCACGATCCACGACACCGCCGGCAGGGTGCCGTTGCGCACGTCCTTGGCGAATTCGGCGATCAGGTGCTCGCCGCGCGAGGTCTTGGCGTTGGCTTCGTTCGAGCCCGGCACGATCGCGCGGCCGCGCTTGTACAACTGCGAACTCGGATCGAGCTTGCGGAACGCGGCGAAGTAAGCGAGCGAGTTGTCGCCGTAGTTGTCGTGTTCCTGATACACGCGCCACGGAATCCCGGCGTTCTGCAAACGCTCGGCGTAGGTGGTCCACTTGTGCCCGGCGAAATTGGGATTGTCGCGCGAGGCGTCGCCGGTCCAGTTGCCGTCGTCGGCGTTGTTGACCGCCTGCGGCCCGAGGTCGCCGACGGTCATGCCGCTGGTGCCGGCGAACAAATGCATGCGGTTGGGATTGGTCGGGCCGTGGTGCGAGCAGTAATACGCGTCGCAGACGGTGAACGCGTCGGCCAGCGCGTAATAGAACGGCATGTCCTCGCGGGTGAAGTGGCCCATGCACATCGGGCCCTTGACCGAGATCCAGGCGTTGTAGTCCTTCCAGCGCGAATACGCGCCCTTCCAGCTGTGGTCGATGTCGGCCAGGCAGTGCGCGGCGGTCTGGGCGGTGTCGAGGTGGAACGGCAGCACGAACTCGTTGGGCTTGCTCGCCGTCTTGGGCTGCTCGAACACGGTCTTGCCGCCGGGCAGCGGGATCGGCCGCGGGTCGTCGAAACCGCGCACGCCGCGCAACGCGCCGAGGTAATGGTCGAAGGACCGGTTCTCCTGCATCAGGATCACCACGTGCTGCACATCCTGGATGGTGCCGGTGACGCGCGCGGCCGGCGTGGCCAGGGCGGTGCGGATGCTGGGCGGCAGCAGGCTCAGCGCGGCGGCGGAGCCGGCGAGCTTGAGGAAATCGCGACGGGTGGGAGATGACAAGGCCTTGCTCCAAGCTGGGCGCGGCGCGGACGCGCCGCCGGGGAAACGATAAAGCTTGGGAAGCGCAGATTGCAGATTCGTGGCAAGGTTTGCGGCGCGTGCGCGATCACGGAATGGCAAGCCGGCGGCGCGGTTTTTTCGGGATTTTTATGTGAAAGCGGTCGCTGCTATCGATGTCGGGCGTTGTGCGGTTTGAGGTTCGACGGGCGCGGCGCTTGAGGATTCAGCGCAACGAAAGCAGGAGCCGATTTTTTCTTTCGTTTTCGATTGAGCTGTTCGATCCGGCGAAGTATGGCCATGGATCGAACAGCGCCGGCGCTGAAGCCCTTCCGCGATTCAGCCGCGCAACCACAAGGTCATCAATCGCCGCGGATGCGCCACATACCCCGCGCGCTCGTAGATTCCGCGCGCATGCGCATTGTCGTCGTTGACTTCCAGCCGCAACGCGTCCAACCCTTCGGCCCGGCACAGCGCCTCGACTTCGGCCAACGCGCGCTTGGCCAGCCCGCCGCCGCGATGCGCCGGCAGCACGAACAACTCGTCGAGCAAGCCGAAGCGCCCGCCGAATTCAAGGCTGAAGCAAAACCCCAGCACGAAGTAACCGGCGATCTCGCCTTCGCGCACGATCAGCCGCAGCCGCCCCGCATTCGGATCGCTCACCAACGCGCCGAGCGCGCGCCGCAGCGCCGGCTCGTTCCACGGCAGATGTTCGACGGCGTAGAACTCGCGCAGCACCGGAATCAACCGTTCGATATCGGCGGCGGTGGCGGAGACGAAGCGGTAGTCGTTGTTTTGCATGAAGCTCACCTCAGAAACGAACCGGCCCGCACGAGGCGGGCCGGCGTCTAGCGAAAAATCCCGGCCTTGCTCAGTCCGCGCGCCCGGCGAATTCGCCGGTGGCGGTGTTGACCAGCACGCGCTCGCCGGTGCCGATGTACTCCGGCACCATGATTTCGAGCCCGGTTTCCAGCTTGGCCGGCTTCGGCCGCTTGGTCGCGGTGCCGCCTTTGAGTTCCGGCGGGGTTTCGACGACTTCCAGCGACACGTTGGCCGGCAACTGCAGGCCGACCGGCAGGTCGTCGATGATCTGCACGTAGAACCCGGACAGGTCGGCGATGATGTAGCCGGCCGCGTCGCCGACCACATCGGCGTCGAGGGTGTACGGCGTGTAGTCCTCGTCGTCGAGGAACACGAACGCGTCGCCGTCCTTGTACGAATACGTCGCCTGACGGCGGCTCAGCTCGACTTCCTTGAGCTCGTCGTCGCCGCCGACGCTGAGGTCGAACTTCACCCCGGCCGGGACCGAGTACATGGTGAAGCGGAACTTCACGTTGCCGCCGCGGCCTTGCGGCGAGCTGCGTTCGATGTCGCGCACCTGATACACGGTGCCGTTGTGTTCGATGACGTTACCTTTCTTGACGTCGTAGGCTTTCATTGCGTCGATTCCGATCGATGTGTTCGTTGCGTATCCGACTGTAGGCGCTGCGCAAGCTGCGACCGCGGGTCATCCGGTCGCGCCGAAAGTTTCGGCGTAGTTGCGTTGTCGCGGTCGCGGCTCGCGCCGCTCCTACAGGTAGAACGGGTGGGGTTTACTTCGGGGCCAGACGGGTCGCGCCGTCCAGGCGGATGGTCTCGCCGTTCAAATAACGGTTGCCGAGAATGTAGGCGACCAGATCGGCGAACTCCTCCGGCCGGCCCAGGCGCGAGGGGAACGGGATCGAGGCCGACAGCGACTGCTGCACCGACTCGGGCATGCCGTCGACCATCGGGGTCCAGAAGATGCCGGGGGCGACGGTCATCACCCGGATGCCGAAGCGCGACAGCTCGCGCGCCATCGGCAGGGTCATGCCGACCACGCCGCCCTTGCTGGCCGAATACGCGGCCTGGCCGATCTGGCCCTCGTACGCGGCCACCGACGCGGTGTTGACGATCACCCCGCGCTCGCCGTCGTCGCCGGCCTCGTTGTGCTGCATCAGGTTGGCCGCGGCCTTGGCCACGTTGAAGCTGCCGACCAAGTTCACCATCACCGTGGTCTGGAACTGCCCCAGCGGCATCGGCGCTTCCTTGCCGAGCACCCGGCCCGCGCCGAGGATGCCGGCGCAGTTGATCGCCGCGTTCAGGCCGCCGAGGAACTCCTTGGCCGCCTGCAGGTTCGCCGCCACGCCGGCTTCGTCGGTGACGTCGGTGCGGAAGTAGCGGGCGTTGGCCTCGCCCAGCGCGGCCACGGCCTGCGCGCCCTTGTCGTCGTTGACGTCGAACAGCGCGACCTTGCCGCCGGCGGCGACCAGATGCTGGGCGACGGCGAAACCGAGGCCGGAGACGCCGCCGGTGATCGCGGCGCGGGCATTTTGCAGTTGCATGGGGCGGTCCTGAGGGCGGAAAAGGCGCCATTCTAAAGGACCGGGCGACCCGCCGCCGCTGCGCGGCCGGGCGGGCGCGCCGGGAACGCCGCCGAAACCGGACCGGATCGGGCTTTTCGGCGATTTCGCCGCGATGCGCCTGTGGCCCGGCGCGCGCGTTCAGGTCGTGGCGAGGCCGCGCCGGCTGCGGCGCGCCCGCGCTCAGATCGAACGCAAATACCAGGTATTGCTGCCGCGCAACTCGCCGTAACCCAACGGCGCTTGCAGCAACTGGAAGCTGTTGGCCTCCAGCAGACGGTGCGCCACCGCCATGCGGTCCAGCGCCTCGACATAGCACTGCCCGTAACCGAAGCCGCGCGCGGTCAGCAGGCACTTGTCCAGCAGCGCCTGACCCAGGCCCATCCCGCGCACGCCCGGCAGCAGATAGAACTTGCGCAGCTCGCAGATGCCCTCGTCGCCGCCGAGCAGCGGCGCGATGCCGGCGCCGCCGCCGAGCCGGCCGTCGCGCTCGACCACGAAGTAGGCGCTGCGCGGCCGGCTGTAGGCGCGCTGCATCGCATCGATCTCCGGATCGCTGGCCAACCCCGACCCGAACTCCGCCAGCACTTGTCGCGTGACCGCCGCCACCGCCGCATCGTCGCGCGGCAGGATCGGACGCAAAACGACTCCGGGCGGCAAGGTCATAGCGGGCGGGGTCTCGGCAGGGACGCGGCGTTCATCCTCGCTCAGATCGCCGCGTTTGCGAAGCCGCCCGCCACTGCGCGCCCGGTCGCGGTGTGAGCGAGGGTGAGGCCGCCGCCGCGGCCGCGCTGGCCTCGGGCCGGACGCGTTCGCGTTAACAGGGTCAATCCACAGGGGAAGACATCACGATGAAGACCGCACTGACCGTAGCGGTGATTGCCTTGACCTGCGCGCTCGGCGCGGCCGTATCGCAGGAACGCACCGCCGCGCCCGCCGGCGCCGCACCCGCCGGCGCCGCCGCGAGCGCCGCGCGCTTCCCCAGCTACGACCCGCGCTACCCGCCGCCGCCGGGCACGCCGCCGGCGCAGGTGTTCCGGCTCAGCCAGGACTTCCCCAAGACCTACGCCGCCGACACCTTCCCGTGGGAGAAGATCGACTTCAAGGCCTTCCCCAACGAATACCTGCGTTCGGTGCTGAACTACTGCCTGGAAGGCAACGTCGACGTCGACTTCCGCGTGCAGGACAACCCGGTGCGCAAGTGGTACCACGCGCCGTGGCTGCACGACGACGGCGCCCAGTTCGGCGGCGGCCGCGAATGGCGCCGCGGCATGACCCGCGAACGCATGTCGCGCCCGTTCGAACTGCACACCAAACAGACCGGCCGCGGCCAGAACTGGGCGGTCGGCTTCTACAACGACCGCGGCGGCGTCGGCCTCGGCAAGGTCTGGCTGACCGCCGACGGCCGCCCCGACCCGAGCAAGTCCACGTTCCCGCCGAACACCGTCGCCTGCAAACTGCTGTTCACCGACGCGCCGGTCGAACAAGTGCCGTACCTGCGCAACGGCAAGGTGTGGACCGCCAACATCTACCCCGACACCAACTACGACAAGCCGCGCGTCGACCGCGAGATGCGCCTGCTGCAACTCGACGTGGCGGTCAAAGACCCGCGCCTGGCGCGCAGCACCGGCTGGGTGTTCGGCACCTTCGTCTACGACGGCGGCTCGCCCGGCAAGACCGTGTGGGACCGCATGAGCCCGGTCGGCCTGAGCTGGGGCGACGACCAGGCGGTGCGCACCGACGCCCAGCGCAACGGCGTGTTCGTCAACACCGCGCTGACCCAGACGCGGATCAACAGCTTCCTGGTCGAACAGCCCGGCTGGGACTACGGCGACCGCGCCTACGTGCGCCATCACGGCCTCGGCGGCCGGGTCAACGGCCCGATCGACAGCCCGGTGTCCTCGTGCGTGTCCTGCCACGGCCGCGCCGGCACCTTCGCCAACGCCGCCGACCCGGTCAACCGCGGCCGCCCGATGGCGATGGCGGTGTTCAGCGCGAGCAAGCCCAGCGAATACCCGATGGACAAGTTCGACGAGTTCTTCAAGCCGATCCCGGACGGGGCGCATGTGGAGACGCAGGACGGGAGTCAGTTCATGACCACCGACTACTCGTTGCAGGTGACCGGTGGGATCCGCAACTACTACCAGAACCTGCGCAGCCAGCCGGTGGCGCCGGTGGCGGCGGAAGCGGGGCGAGCGACGCGGAACCTCAAGGCGACCGTGCCGGTGGATTTGAGCAACGCGCCGGCGTTGCCGCGGGTGGATCGGGACGCGGATTGAGGGGCGGTTGGGGCGGGGAGGGCGGCGCGCAGGCGCCGCGATGCTCCTCGCGGGCCGCAGCGGCTTGCGCGCAAGCCGCGCACCGTTGCGCACAAGCCGCGCGCGCTTGCGCGCAAGCGCGGCGGCCTTGGCCGCAAGCCGTAAAGTCCCGGCGTTGCCCCAAAATGGAGCGGCGCCGGGCAGGGCGGGACTCGCGCGCAAGGCGGTTTGGCTTGCGCGCAAGCCGCGAAGGCTTGCGCGCAACCCGAAAAGCGCCGCTGGAAATCGTTCAGGCGCCGATTCGCGAGGCATTTTGCCGCGCGCGCAAGCCGTTGCGGCTCGCGCGCGACGCTTTTCGGCTTGCGCGCAAGCTGTGTGGGGTCGGCGTTGAACCAAGTTGGTGCGAGGGTCGGGGAAAAAGGCTTGCGCGCGAGCTATTGGGCTTTGCGGCTGAGCTACAGAAGTATGCGGACAGCTGAATTCGTGCCGGGTGTGCGGCGGAATTCTTTGCGTCCAGGGGCATGCGCGTTACAAGCTAAGAAAAAAGAGTTGCGATTCGATCGAGCTATGTCGCGTGCGAGATAAAAGAGCGTGCGCCACTCCATATGGGCGTGGTGCACGCTGCGTAGACGCCGGTAACGAGCCGTCGCTTCCGTAGATCAATCGGAACGAACGTCGTCCAGGCCGGCCCGAACTTGATTTGCCCAGACACGAAAGACAGATGCTAAGGCGCGACGCCGCGCGTACTCGGTTTTACGCGGGGTAGCTTGCAGCGAGGTTGCAGAGTCAATCGTGTCGGCTGCAAGCAGCATTTCATCATGAAGCGTGCAGAGGGCTTTATAGGCATCGACAGAGAGGCGAAGTGCGGCAGGAGCGGATTTGCGAGACATTAAGCGGAACTCCCAGGTGAGAGGGCGGCCATCGCTTCGTCGACGGCGGTGCGCTGTACGGGAGTTCCGAGGCTCCGGAGGCCAATGTCCGCGAACTTCTGCCTTCAGTCAATGGTGAAAAAATCTTCAAACGTATCTTGGCGACGAACCGTGCTTCTAGATCACTTTTGCTATGTAGTGCGTATGGTGCTTTGGTTGCATTGCGATGTCCCTACCCGAAGTCCTCAGGGCGTCGCTCCCGATCAGGTTCGGACTTGGCAAAGTGACGTCGTCACGCGCATCGACGCTGTTGTCGACCTGGGCCTCCCTCGGTTAGTGAAAGTAACGGCTGCACCTGACGGTCGCGGATTAAATATGCATTGGTCAACTTGCCGAGTGTGTAGCCAGTGGTGATGGTGTGGATAGAGTAATGTTTGATTGACTCATGTTTTTCGTGTCTAGGACTATAAGTAAATATCTTGGAGCTAAGCCTGTGTCGAAATTTTCACACCCTCTTTCAAAGTTAGTGCATGGAACGGTTAGAATTGAATGCATTGGGCGCGACGGTTCTGTGTCGTCAGGCACAGGATACGTTTATGGGTTCTGCGAGAGTGAAAAGGGCTGTCGTCCTGGAGTGGTTACTAATAAGCACGTTGTGAGGGGGGCGGCTCGCGTGATATTTCATCTTACTTTGCGAAAAGAGGATGGAAGTGCTGATTTAGGATCGCATGAGGCTGTGGCTGTCGATAATGTGGCGCAATGTTGCGTCTATCACCCGGATCCTGGTATTGATTTGGTTGCGTTTCCTATTGGGAGTATTCTTAATGACGGCGTCAGTGGACGGCAATTCTTCTTCACGATGATAGGAAAGGATACCGTTGCTGCGGATGATCTGCTTGAGTCGCTATCTCCAATGGAGGAGATAGTGATGATTGGTTATCCGAACGGGCTTTGGGATGAATTTCACAATCTCCCAATTGTCCGAAAGGGGATAACTGCTACCCATCCAAGGCTGAGGTTGAATGGTAAGCCTGAATTCCTTATCGATGCCGCTTGTTTTCCTGGGTCTTCTGGTTCCCCTGTTTTTTTAGCGAATATAGGGACTTATTTAGACTCCAATGGGTTGCTTCACGCCGCCACAAGAATTGCTTTACTTGGGACTTTATATTCTGGTCCGCAGTATACTGCGGCTGGAGATGTGAGGGTCGTAGATGTCCCGACAGATACAAGGGTTGTTTCATTTAGCTCTATTCCTAGCAATTTAGGCTATGTGATTCAGGCTAGAGAGTTGTTTGTGCTGGATGAGGCGATAGCTAAGGCGCAAGAAGAGGGAGGCAATGGACGCCTGCCTTCTAGGAACTCCGACTGTCCTTGTCATAGTGGGTTGAAATATAAGGAATGCTGCGGAGTGATTTGACAATAATAATGGTGGTGGTGTTGTGGGTTGGGGGCGGACTATCACTATGTCGGCATAACGAACTGCGCTGGCGATGCGATGGTCGATGACATCAATTCGGCGTTACAACTCCAGCAAAGCGTGCAACAGGGCTCAAGCACGGGACTATCAGTGGTTGGCCTAGAGTCAAGAGAAGGGGGCAGTCAGTCTCGAATAGTCTTGGCAGCGCGATCTGCTCTACCGACCTTATGAAAAGCTAAGCGCGCGGCGGCCACCCGAACGTGCGCTCAGCGGTTCTCGCTTAGTTATTGACCGAATTAATCAACCGCTTGGCCGCCACCGCCGCGCCATCTCCGCGCACCATTTCAGCGACCACCCGCGCACGCGCCCGCGTCTCCGGGCGCAACGCCGCAGCCAACGCTTCGCCCAGCGATTCCACGCTGGCGATAGGCCCCGCATGCGCCACCCCCATGCCGAGGTCGGCGACGCGCCCGGCCCAATACGGCTGATCGGCAATCTGCGGCACGATCACCTGCGGCGTCCCCGACCGCGTCGCCGCCGTCGTCGTCCCCGCGCCGCCGTGATGCACGATCGCCGCCATGCGCGGGAACAACGCCTGCTGATTGACTTCGCCGACCGCGAAGCAGTCCTCGCCCGCATCGACCGGCGCCAACCCGGCCCAGCCGCCGGAGAGCACGATGCGACGACCGAGCCCGCGCGCCGCGTCGATGGCGACGCGCGCGGCGTCGCTCCACGCATGCAACCCCATGCTGCCGAAGCCGACGTACACCGGCGCGTCGCCGGCCTCGATGAAGTCGCGCAGGTCCGGCGCCAGCGGGCGGTCGTCGGGCAGGATCCACGCGCCGGTCTGCTCGACTTCGCACAGGCTGGTCGGCGCCCATGGGCTCAGCACCGGGTCGGAGGCGAGCCAGGGGCGGTCGGTGAAGACGCGGTCGCGCAGGCGGTCGGCGGGCGGCAGGCCGAGCGCGGCGCGGTGGCGGTTGGCGGCGTCGCCGAACACGTCCTGCATGATCGTCGTGTTCAGCGCCCAGCGTTCGCGGTTGTCGGCGCTGTCCGGCGGCGGCGGGCGGTCCGGGAACTGAAACGGACGGTGGTGCGCCGAGGGCAGGTAGATCGGGCAGTAGCCGGCGTAGACGTAGCGCAGGCCGTAGCGCTCGGCGACCGATTGGGCGGCGACGGTGGACGGGAACAGGCCGGTGGCGAGGATCGCGTCGCAGCCTTCGGCGGCGCGCGGCAGCGCGTCGAAATACATGTCCATGACCTGCGCGCCGCGTTCGCGGATGTTGGGCTTGGGGTCGGCCATCACCTCGCGGATCCAGTCGCGCACGGTGGGGCCGACCGGGAACAGCTCCACCCCGGCCTGCTCGAAGCGCGGGGCGAAGTCCGGCGCCGTGCACACCCGCGCCTGCGCGCCTTGCGCCTGCAAGGCCGCGGCCAGGGCGGCCAGGGGCTCGGCGTCCCCGCGCGAGCCGAACGTCGATAACAAAACACGCATGGCCTTACTCCCGTTTGCGCCGACAGCGGCGGACGGCGGCGATCCTGCGCCCGCGCGGGGGGCTTGCTGCAATCCCTGGAGGCGGTACTATGTTGATACCGGGAAGGGCGAAAGCCCTTCCCGTTTTGTTTTTCGGGGCGGTTTCGCGGCCCCGTGGCGGCTGCGACAGTCGCGGCGAGCCGTTCGTCGCGGGCTTCGCGCATACTGCGCGCATGGACGAATCGATCGAGCAGGGATGGAAGCCGTTGCTGCGCGGGACGGCGCTGGCGGCCGCGGTCGCCGGTGTGGCGCTGGCCTCGACTGAGCCGCTCAGGCGCGGCAGCCTGGAGCTTTCCGATTTCGGCATGGCGCTGTTCGCGTTCTACTTCGCGTTGCCGGCGGTGATCGTGATCGGGGTGCCGCTGTTCCTGACTCTGCGCTGGTTGGGCTGGGCGCGGTGGTGGTCGTCGGCGTTGGCGGGCGTCGCTGGCGGCGCGGCGATAGCGGCGATCGTGCGTTGGCCCGGTGCGCCGAGCCTGAGCGACCTTCCCTTGTTGTGCGCCGTGGGCGCTGCGTCGGCGTTGGCGTTCTGGTGGGCGGTGCGGCGCAAGCCGGCGAGCCGCGGATGAGTCGAACGCAGGCGCGCCGGCAATGAGCGAGATAGCGCTGCGTTACGGCGTTTGGTTGCTGGATCTTCCTGCGCCCTTGGAGGACCGCCGATACTGGGCGGAGAACGAAGACGGGAGTGGGTGCGCGACTTCTTTTTCCAGGGCCCTGGGTATTGCGTCGCATCTCGACGGATCGCTTTGCTTCAGCGGTGGAATCGGGCAGTTTTCCCGCGCCGCTGGGCCGCCGGTCTCGCTTGCGGCGTTGCTGAAGGACCACTTCGGTACGCAACTGCGCGGCATCGTGCCGCGCTTGCCTGCTGCGGCGCTGGCGCAGCGTCTTCGCCGTGCCGGCGGCTATGCCGTACTCGCTGGCCCTGGGCTGCGCATGCGGTCGGTGCCGGGCTTGGCCGGTTTCGTTGCGACGGCATGGGTTCGTACGTCCACCGATGAGCGGCCCGGGTGCGAGGAAACCCGATGGCGATGCTTGCGCTGAGTCGACGAGGGCACCCGCTTGGACGACCGCGAGCCGCGCATGCCTGGCAGGCGCGGATCGCGGAGTGAAGCATTCAGCGCGGCATCGGGCACGGCCGCTGCCCATCGCCGTATTTCAGGCATGCCACATACCACGTAAAGCATTGCGGCTCGCTGGTGCCGCTGGACACGCAGGACTCGTAATTGTTCTCGCAGCGCTTGCACACATCGGTGGCGGCGTTGGCGCCGAGCGATGCGGCCAGGCCGAAGGCGAACGTCGCCAGCGCCAGACGCAGGCGGGTCGGGGTTTGCATCGAAGTCTCCTGAAGTCGGAATGCCGGCGCACGCGCATCGGGCTTTAGCCACGGCGCCGGCGAAGGCGTCCGCGCCGGATGCGCTCCGGCGCGGACGCGGCGCGGGTCCGGATCAGAGCGGGCAGGGCGCGTGGCCGTCGCCGCGCCGCATGCAGGCCAGATAGTTGGTCGTGCACTGCTGGTCGGTGAGGATGTTGGCGTCCAGGCATCGCTGGTACGTCGTCTCGCAGATCACGCAAGGGTTGGGCGCGGCGAACGCGCTGAGCGAGAGCGACAGGCCGAAGGCGAACACGGCCAGGGCCAAGCGGGGGATTCCTTGCTGCTTCATCGAAAACCTCCTGGAAAGTGGCGAAGCCGCTCGCGGACGCCCGACCGGGCGGTCCTTGCGCGGCCGGTCCATGCTAGGAGCGGGGCCTGTTGCGATTTGTGCTGGAAAGCGCAGTTTTCCCGGCGCAAGATGCCGCCGGGCGGAGCCCGCCCGGAAACGCGCGGGTTCAGCGGACGGGCCCAAGGAGCCTCAAGCGATGTATTGGAAGGATATCGAGAGCGATAAAGGCCGCTGGGTCGGACTGCAGATCAAGTGCGGCGAGCGCGAGCCCGGCCTGCGCAAGGCCGCGCTGCGCCTGGAGAGCGGCGCCGACGGTTGGTTGCGGCTGGTCCAGGACTGCGTCGGGTCCGACGAGCTGCGGGTGCGCTTGTGGGCCAGGCAAGAACCGGAGTTCGATGGCGTCCATCTGCTGCGCAGCGATGCGGCGGTGGCATCGCCGGTGCCGGCGTCCGTGCTGGACTCGGCCACGCTGCAGCGGCACGCGGCGCTCGAACCCGAGCTGCGCATGGCCAGTTGGAGCCGTGTGTTCGCCAGAGCCTTGGCCGATGCGTCCACGTCGTTCCTGCACTCGGGCGACTGGGTGTTGCTGGGAGCGCACGAAGCCAAGGACTGGCAGTTCGAGACCGGGCCGCTGCGCGGCATGGAGCCGTATCGCTATCGCTGGGTCGAGAACCTGCGCGAGGCCTTGCGCGAGGATCCGTTGACCTATCTGGACTGGTGGCGTCCGCGGCGCGAAGTGTTGAGCCTGCGCGCCTTGACCGACGCCGACGAAGGGCGCATCGATGGGTGGCGCAAGAAATCGAGGGAGGGCGTGTTGCCGCCGGTGCTGCTGTGGTATCTCAGCTGCCTGGAGGCTTACGTGATCGTCGACGGGCACGCGCGCTTGCAGGCCGCGCTGCTGGAAGATCGGGCGCCGGACCTGCTGGTCGCCCACTCGGTCTACGAACGGGCGCATGAGCGCGATCCGCATGAGCGGCAGCGCATTCTCGAAACCGTGGCGAGGCATGCGGAAGAACTGGAGCTTCGCGTTCCCGGCCGCCGGCCGATCGCTACGGATTCGTTGAACGACCTGCTGATTTCGGCGTTCGACGATCGCCCCTGGGTGTTCGCGCAGACCTACGGTTGGGCGACCCGGCGCAGCGAGGCGCAATGGCTGGGCGAAGTCGGGGCGCGGCTGCGCGAGCTCGGCCGCGACGATGCGTTGGCGTCTTTCCGCCGCTGAGCGGCGGCATCGACCGCACCGCGTCGAAGGATGCGCGGCGCCGCGCTGCGCGGCGATTCAATGCCCGCACGCCGCGACCGCAAGCCGCGCATCTGCGCGGCGGGCCTCGTTCCGCCGCGTTCACGCGTTCCGGCCCGACGCGTTGGAACCGATGCGCGCCGCCGCAGCCCCGATCCGCGGGCCGCGCCGCGCGTCCGTCCCCCGCGGCCGCCGGCCGCGCAGCCAGGAGCGTTCCATGCCCATCGATATCTACCGCGGCGACTCGCGTACGCCGGCCCAGATCCGCGCCGACCAGGGGTTCCGCCCGCGCGTCGCCACCGACGCCGCCACCGGCCGCGGGATCATCACCCGTTGCCTGGTGCCGCGCACGCCGGCGCCGCATCTGCCGCCGCCGGCGAACCAGACCACCTTGCAGGCGTTGTTGCTGACCGACACGGTCAAGCTCATCGACGTGTTGCGCGACATCAAGACCGAGAAGAACCAGCGCACGGTGCACGTGTCCACCGACACCTCGCCGTTGTGCGGCGGTTATTCCAGCGGCTACGTCTACCGGATGCGCTTCACTCTCAACGTGCAGGCCAACGGCATCGGCGCGATCGCCGCGGTCAACGATCCGCTGCAGTTGCAGAGCCGGGTCAGCGGCAATGTGTTCTTCGACGGCGCGACCCTGGCGACCTCGAACCTGTTCGGCATCAGCGGCGGCTCGGTCGATCCCGGCGTGGAGCTGGCGTTCCTGGCGATGATTCCGATGGCCTACATCACCCATTACTGCGATCCGGGCATCGCCGATCCGGGATCGGCCGGCCGGCCCTGGCGGGTGTTCTGACGGGCAGGGTCCGCTGCGGCGAGGCGTTGCGCCGCAGCGGATCGCCGCCGGGCGCGGCGTCTGCGCCGGCGTCCGGGCCGGCGCGGATCCGTCATCGCGGACGGGGCCGCGCCGCGCGGCCGTGCGCCGCGCCGCGGGCCGGGCTAGGATGGCGCGCGTGCCGCGCCGCGGCCCCGTATCGCTGGAGTCCGTATGCAATCGGATCTGCCCCTGCTGGTGTGCAAGGTCGATCAACCCGAGGGCCCGGTGGCCTATGTCACGCTGACGCCGCAGGACCAACTGAGCGTGCGCGGCATCGCGCCGCAGGAAATCGTCGGCCAGATCATCGATCCCAACCTTCCCGGCGTCGCGCCGGACAACTTCGCCCGCAACCGGGTGTTCGTCGAGTTCCTGCATGCGGTGATCGCCCGCCACGGGCCTTCGCTGCCGGGGTTGATCGACGAAGCGCAGCGCCAGGGCGAGGGATTGGTGGTGATCGTCGACGGCCGCGCCGAAACGCCGGCGGACGCGGTGCCGCCGGAGGACGTGGTCGGCGCGTTCCAGGTCGCCGACGGCCGCATCGTCGCCGACAGTTATCGGGCCAATCCGAATCACCGCATTCTCAGCGCGCGCGGGTTTTTCCGCATCGATCCGGAGTTGCAGCGGCATTTGCTTGAGGATCTGGCGGCGAGCGCTGCGGGCGAGCAGGCATGAGGCGCCTGATCGCGGTCGCCGCGATCGTCGGCGCGTTGTGGGCCAGCGGCTGCGCCAGTACGCGGCTGGTCGAGGGGGAAGATCCTCCGATTTGTCATCCCGACACCGGTTACTGCGAGGTCTACGATCTGGCGTCCGCCGATGAGGCGGCGCTGCGCGCGAACCCGCAGGCGGTTGAGGTCAGTTGCAGGGATCTGGCGAACACCGGGACGATCGAGGCGCAACGCGCGCAGTGCGTCGAGTTGATCGCTGCCGCGCTGGTGCTGTTGAACAGCCGTTTTTCCGGCGACTTGGCGCCGGTCTCTGCGGAGCAGGTGAGTTACGAGAAACGCAGCGCGTGCGCGGACACTTTCATTCCAGGACGCGAAGGCCTGGATTGCTTCGATTGGATCGAAGCGCGGGTGCCGCTGCGTTGGCTGAAGCCGCCGTCGAGGCGCTGACTTCGGCCGCTCCGGCGCGACGGCTCTTGTCTGTTGTGTGTCCGGGTTCGAACGGCGTCGCCAGCGCACCGACTACAATGGCCAAGGCCGACTCTCCCACGCGGGGCCGACAGGAGCGAATCAGTGCAGGAACACAAGGTTAGCCGCTACTCGATCAAAGCCACCGCCATGGTCGCGGCCTGCCTGCTGAGCGCCTGCGCCGGCAAGCAAGTGGTCGACAAAGCGCCCGACGCTTCGCCGTGCCTGCCGGGCAGCGCGCAATGCGCGATCTACGACTTCGCGATGGCCGACGAGATCGTGTTGCGGGCCAACGGCGAGGCGATCCGGGTCGACTGCCCCGAATCGCTCGAGGAAGCCTCCGCCGAGCAGCGCCAGATGCGTTGCGCGGCCTTGATCGAAGTGGCCCTGAGCCTGGTCGCCACGCGTCTGCCGGATGCGCTCGGGCCGATTCCGCCGGAAGGCGTGCGTTACGAACCGGCGCAGGCTTGCAAGGCCGCGCCCGCGGCCTGCGCAGGGCGGATGCAGGCGAGAGTGCCGCTGCCGTGGATCGTGACCGCGCCGGGCCAGGCGCCGGCGGCGGCCAGCGAAATTCGCTGAGCGTTCAATCCGGCGCGCGCCGCGCTTCGTCGAGCAGCCAGTCGCGCACCGCGGCGACGCGGGCGTCGTCGTCGCGCTGCGGCGCGTGCACTACGCGATAGGCGTAGCCGTCCGGCATCGGCACGGCGATGTCGAATAGCCGCAGCAGCCGGCCCTGGGCCAGATCGGCGCCGATCAGTTCCAGTTCGGCCAGCCCGACCGCATGCCCGTCGAGCGCGGCCTGGACCACGTGCGCCGAATCGGCGAAGCCCATGCACGCGCTGTCGTCGAAATCGGCGATGCCGGCCGCGGCCATCCACTGCGGCCAGTCCGGCCACACCGTTTCGCCGCTGCGCCAGACCACGTGGCTCAGGCACAGGCCGCGTTCGAGCAGATCGCGCGGCTGCCGCAGCGGTGCGTCTTCGCGCAGCAGCGCGGGGCTGCAGACCGCGACGATGGTCGGCGCGAACAGCGTCGCGCTGCGCAGGCCGGCGTCTGAGCCGGCGTCGAAGCGGATCGCCAGATCGATGTCGTCGGCGTCGAAATCGCGCAGCTCGTCGCTGACGTCGAAACTCAAGCTCAGCTCGGGATGCGCGGCCTTCAAGCGCGGCAGGCGCGGCAGCAGCCAGTTGCTGGCGATGCGCGCGCTCAGCGACAGCCGCAGCGGGCCGTCGCCGCGCGCCAGCCGCCGGGCGCGGCCGAGCGCGCGTTGCAGCGTGCCCAGCGCCTCGACCGCGGCGCGGTGCAGTTCGGCGCCGGCGGCGGTCAGCTGGATGCTGCGGCTGTTGCGCACGAACAGGGTCACGCCGAGTTGGTCTTCCAGTTCCTTGATCTGGTAGCTCACCGCGGCCGGGGTCAGCCCGACCTCCTGCGCGGCGCGGGTGAAGTTGAGATGCCGCGCGGCGGCTTCGAACGTACGCAGGGCGCGGGTGCCGGGCAGGGTGCGGGCCATCGATCTTCAAGCGGAATTTGACGGTGCGGCGAGAACTACTCGTTTCCCCGCGCGCGGTCAATCTTCGATAGTCGCCGCATCGTTCTTCGGAGTGTCGCCATGTCCGCTGTTTTCCCCGACCCGTTCGTCGCTTTGGCCCGCATCGACGGTCGCGACGCCGCGGCCGCCGCGCTGGCGCCGCTGGCGTTCGCCGGCCACGCCCATTTCACCGCGATGCAGGTCCGCGACGGCGGCGTGCGCGGGCTCGACCTGCACCTGCGCCGCTTGCGCGAGGCCTCGCTGGCGCTGTACGGCCGAGCGCTGCCCGACGAGATCGTGCTGGACCGTCTGCGCGAGGCCTTGCAGCGCTCGCCGCGCGATCTGTCGCTGACCGCGACGGCGTTCCTGCCGGCCGGCGAGTTCACCGCGGCCGACGACGGCGCGCCGCCGTCGCTGCTGGTGCGCACCGCGCCGCCGTCGGACGGCCCGCGCGGGCCGCTGGCGCTGGCGGCGGTGGAGCACGAGCGGATGCTGCCGCAGTTCAAGCACGTCGGCGAAAGCGCCAAGACCTACCACCTGCGCCGCGCGGTCGCGCAGGGTTTCGACGATGCGGCGTTCGTCGACCGCGCCGGCCGTTTCAGCGAGGCGACGATCTGGAATCTGGCGTTCTGGGACGGCGAGGCGGTGGTGTGGCCGCAGGCCGCGATGCTGGCCGGCACGACCCAGGGCATCGTCCGCCGCCAGCTCGAACGCCAGGGCATGCCCCAGCGCGAGCGCGCGCTGACGCCGGCCGACTTGCCGGCGCTCAAGGGCGCGGCGGTGATGAACTCGTGGACGCCGGGCGTGGCGGTGCGGCGCATCGGCGAGACCGCGCTGCCGCCGGCGCCCCAGTTCCTGCGCGCGCTGCACGCCGCGTTCGCCGCCGAGCCGGCGCAGGCGCCGTGAGGCCGCGCGCGGCCGCCGCGTGCGGTATCGTGGCCGGCAACGCAGCCGCGCCGCGGCCGCTTCCGCCACGGACCTTCGCATGCTTCGCGCCGCCGCCTCGCTGACCCTGTGCTTCGCCCTGACCGCCGCCTTCGCCGCGCACGCGCTGGAACCCGCCGTCGCGGCGAAACCCGCCGACGGCGCGGCCAAGCCGGCGCTCAGCGCCACCGCGCGCGCGGTTTCGGGCGGCATCGTCGCCGGCATCCGCCAGGGCGCGCAGCAGGACCGCAACGCCAAGCCGGCGCAACTGCAGTGCGTGCGCGCGATCGCCGACGATGCGGTGGCCGCGCCGGTGCAGGAGGTGATCGACGCCAGCCTCGGCGCCGACGACCGCGCGGCGCTGGAGACCTTCTACGCCAGCGCGCTCGGCGCCAAGTACCAGGCGGCGATGCTGGCCAACGCCGATCCGGACAAGACCTTCACCCCGGAGGAATGGGCGCAGGCCAAGGCGACGATGGAGTCGCCGGCGTACAAGAAGCTGCGCGCGGCGACGGTGTCGTCGAATCCGCTCGCGGCGCAGAAGATCGGCGGCGTGCTCAATCCGCTGCTGGGCGGCTGTTTCAAGGACTGATTCGCGCCCGAACGCCGCGGCCGCAGGCGCGCCTCGCAGCGCGGCCGGCCCGCGCTGGGCCGAATCCGCGTTCCAGCGCTGAAACCGGCGCTGCGACCGTGACGCAGTGGGCGGCTTGGCGTTGCGTGCGCGTGTGCGGTGGCCGCCGCCGCAGTGCGCTCTGGCAGCCTGGGCGCAGCTCCGGGTCGGGGCGCTGCCGGGTCGCGCCGGGCCGCGTTCTGCCGCCGTATCGAACCGGACAAGGACGTCGCCTCAGCCGGCCGCGTTGCGCGCCAGGGACGGTAGCGCGCGGTTCCCATCAGGAGACGCAACATGAAGAAGTTCGGTTCGCGGATGAAGTCGGCGCTGTTCGCCGCGCTCGTTGCCGGTTCTTTCAGCTTCGGCGCGGTGGCGGTGCAGCCCACCTTCGTCGACGGCAAGTGCGTGCACCCGGAGACCGGGTGCAAGTGCCGCGCCGGTTGCACCTACGGCGGCGACCGCCTGAGCTGCTGCCTCATTCCGTAAGCGGTCGGCGCGAAGCGCTCCGCTGCGGCGGGGCGCTTCGTCGCTGGATTCGAACCCGTAGTTCAGCGCGCGTCCGCCGCGACGACTTCGCGCAACTCCGCCAGCAAGGCGCGCACCAGCGGCGATTCGGCCAGCGCGTCGCGGGTCCAGGCGTGGATGCGCCGGGTCGGCGGCGCGCCGCGCACCGCGCGCACCGCCACCGCTGCGGCGCTGGGCGCGCGCAGCGCCAGCTGCGGTACGAAGCCGATGCCGAAACCGGCCGCGACCATGCGCAGCATCAGGTCGTAATCGTCGATGGTGTGGGCGATGCGCGGGACGAAGCCGGCCGCGGCGCAGGCGCGTTCGGCCAGCAGGCCGTCGTCGCTCTGGCGCGCGCCGACGATCCAGTCCTGGCGCGCGAGCCGGCGCAGGTCGACCGCGCCGCCGCGGTCGCGCCACGTCGCCGGCAGCGCCAGCAGCACCGGTTCCTCCAGCAGCGCTTGCGCGCTCAGGCCGGCGACCGGCGCGCGCGGCACCAGGTTGTAGGCGAAGCTCAGCGCCAGATCGCAACGGCCTTCGCGCACCGCGGCCAGCGCATCGTCGGATTCCAGTTCGCTCAGGCGCACGCGCAAGCGCGGGAAGCGCCGCTGCGCGCGCGCGACCGCCGGCAGCAGGTAGTGCTTGGCGAAGGTGGAGAAGCCGGCGACTTGCAGCTCGCCGGCCGGTTGCTGGGCGAATTCGCGCAGTTCCAGCGCGGCCGCGTCGAGCTGGCGCAGGACGGTGTCGGCATGCGCGGCGAGCCGCTCGCCCTGCGCGGTCAGGCGCACCCGCCGCCCGACCTGTTCCAGCAATTCGACCCCGGCCTCGCGCGCCAGCGTGGCCAGTTGCTGCGATACCGCCGACGAGGTCATTCCCATCGCTTCGGCCACCGCGGTCATGGTGCCGCGGTGGGCGAGTTCGCGCAGCAGGCGCAGGCGGGTCAGGTCGAACATGCAGAAAATCTTACAGCGATCCTTAGCTTCGTGAAGTGGACCTGCGAAATCGGGGCGGCTAAGGTCGGCGCCGGGTCGGACTGAGGCGGGCCGCTTGGGGCGGGCCGCAGCGACCCGCCAGGACTCGCCCATGCCTCCGATGCCTCCCGTTGCGGCCGCGCCCGCCGCGGCCGCGACGCCAATCCCCGCCGCCGGCGCGGTCGCGCTGCGCCTGCGCGCGGGCCAGCGCCTGCGCGTCTACGACCCGCACGGCGGCCAGAGCGGCGACCTGATGGCGTACTCGGCCGACGGCCGCGAACGGCTCAGCAACGGCTGCACCTTCGACTACGCCGGCACCGTGCTGCTCGGCCGCGGCGATGCGCTGTGGTCGGACCATAGCCGGCGCATGCTGACGATTCTCGACGACCGCGTCGGCCGCCACGATTTCCTGCACGCGGCGTGCAGCGCGCCGATGTATCGCCTGCAGTACGGCCTTGAAGGCCGGGGCATCGAAGGCGAGCCGCGCAACTGCCGCGACAACCTGTGCGCGGCGCTGCGTTCGCTGGGGCTGGCGCCGGAGCCGCTGCCGACGCCGTTCAATCTGTTCATGCACGCCGACCTCGGCGCCGACGGCCGGCTGACGATCCGGCCGCCGCGCTCGCGCGCCGGCGACTGGATCGAACTGCGCGCCGACATGGACCTGGCCGTCGCGGTGTCCGCGTGCCCGGCCGCGACCTGCAACGGCGGCGCGCCGCCGCGGCCGCTGGCGTACCGCATTTTCGACCCCGAACCTTTCATCGACACCAGGATTTCGCGATGACTCCGATCGCGCTGTTGGGCGTTCCCAACGACGAGAATTCTTCCTACCTGCGCGGCCCGGCCGACGCGCCGGCGGCGATCCGGCGCGAGCTGTTTTCCGACGCCTATGCGCAGTGCAGCGAAAGCGGCGTGGATCTGTCGGTGCCGGGCCGCTGGATCGACAACGGCGATGTGGCGTTCGAGGCCGGGCTCGATCCGTGGCTGGCGATCGAAACCGCGGTGGCGCGCGCGCTGGAACCCGGGCATCCGCTGATCTCGCTCGGCGGCGATCATGCGGTGACCCATCCGATCCTGCGCGCGGTGCGGCGGCGTCATCCGCGCCTGACCATCGTGCATGTCGACGCGCATCCGGATCTCTACGACGCTTACCAGGGCAATCCGCGTTCGCACGCCTCGCCGTTCGCGCGGATCATGGAAGAAGGGCTGGCCGACCGCCTGATCCAGGTCGGGCTGCGCGCGACCAGCGCCGAGCACCGCGCGCAGTTCCGCCGCTTCGGCGTGGAGACGGTCAGCGCGGCGCAATGGACCGGCGAACTGCGGCTGAAGATCGACACGCCGGTGTACCTGTCGCTCGACCTGGATGCGCTGGACCCGGCGTATGCGCCGGGCGTGTCGCACCGCGAACCGGGCGGGGTGACGCCGCGGCAGGTGATCGGGCTGATCCAGGGGCTCGGCGCGCCGTTGGTGGCGGCCGATGTGGTCGAGTACAACCCGCGTTGCGATATCGGCAACGCGACCGCGCTGGTCGCGGCGAAGCTGGTCAAGGAGATCGCCGGGATGATGGCGGGCGGGACGCGCGAGGCGGCGCATCTGGCGGCTTGAGGCCTTCGTCGTCGCGACGATGGAAGCCCGACTGTAGGAGCGGCGCGAGCCGCGACCGCGACCTCCGGCTTGCGACGCAAGCGAGGTTTCGCGGTCGCGGCTTGCGCCGCTCCTACAGTTTGAAACGAGCTTGCGCGGTCAGTGGGCGGACTGCGCGAGGCAGTAGTCGCGCAATTCGTCCGGCGCCAATCCGGGCGCGAACAAAAAGCCCTGGCCGATCAGTACGCCGAGCTCGCGCAGGAACGCGCGCTGGCGCTGGGTTTCCACGCCTTCGGCGACCAGGCCGAGGCCGAGGCTGCGGGCGATGCCGGTCACCGCCTGGCAGACCGCCACATCGGACTGGTTGTCGGGCACGCCCTGGACGAACAACTGGCTGAGCTTGAGCCCGTGGATCGGCAGGCGGCGGATGTAGTTCAGCGCGCTGTAGCCTTCGCCGAAGTCGTCGATCGACAGGCTGACCCCGAGTTCGCGCAGGCGGGCGAAGGTGCGCACGGTGTCGGGCGCGTCCTCGATCAGCACGCGCTCGGTGAATTCCAGTTCCAGCGCGCTGCCGGGCAGGCCGTGTTCGGCCAGCGCGGCGGCGACGGTGTGGCCGAGGTCGTCGCCGAGGAACTGGCGGTACGAGACGTTGACCGCGACGCGTTCGATGCCCAGGCCCTGGTCGCGCCACTGGCGCAGCTGGCGGCAGGCTTCGTGCAGCACCCAGCCGCCGATGCCGACGATGTCGCCGGTGGTTTCGGCGTGGTCGATGAAGCGGTCCGGGCTCATTTCGCCGAGCGAGCGGTTGCGCCAGCGGATCAGCGCTTCGGCGGCGACCACGCGGCCGTCGTGCAGGTTCACCTGCGGCTGGTAGACCAGATGGAACTCGTCGTTGTGCACGGCGCGGCGCAGATGGGTTTCCAGCTGCAGGCGGTGCAGCTGCTGCTCGGCCAGTTCCGGGGTGAACGCCTGCCAGCTGTTGCGGCCGCGGCGCTTGCTGTCGTACATGGCCACGTCGGCGCTCTGGATCAGCTGCTGCGCGGTGCGGCCGTCGAGCGGCGACTGGGCGATGCCGATGCTGGCGGTGATGGTGAATTCCTCGCCGTCGACGCGGAAGGTGTCGCCGAAGACTTCCAGGATCGCGTCGGCGAGGCGCTCGGCGCAGGTCGGATCGCCGTCGAGCGAGCACACCACCAGGAATTCGTCGCCGCCGAAGCGGGCGATCTGGGCGCGGTCGCCGACCGCGTGGCGGATGCGCCGCGCGGCCGAGGCCAGCAGGCGGTCGCCGGCGGCGTGGCCGAGGATGTCGTTGACCACCTTGAAGCGGTCCAGGTCGATGTAGAGCACGCCGAGCGGCGCGTGCGGGAACGCGTCCAGGCGCCGCTCCAGTTCGTCCTGCACCGCGTCGCGGTTGAGCAGGCCGGTCAGCGGGTCGCTGCGCGCCTGGATCCGCAACTGATCTTCTTCGAGCTTGCGTTCGGTGATGTCTTGCAGCGTTCCGGTCAGCACCTGGCGGACCACGTCGCCGAGGCCGGCGTCGGCGATCGCGCGCACCCAGAACGCGCTGCCGTCGGCGCGCAGGCCCTGCAGTTCCAGGTCCAGGCTGCGGCCGCCGGCGAGGGTGCGTTCGAGCGCGTTGCGCAGGCGGTGGCGGTCCAGCGGCTGCAGGCAGCCGATCAGTTCCTCGATCTTGGTCGGCGCGGGTTCGCGGCCGAGGATGCGCTGGGCTTCGAAGGTGAGGTAGAGCCGGTCGCGGCCGGCGTCCCATTCCCAGCCGCCGATCTGGGCCAGGGCCTGGGCGCGGTCGAACAGGGCGCTGTCGCGCTTGAGCACGGTGATGTTGGAGAACAGCGCGAACACCTGATGCGGGCGGTCGCCGCCGGGCGGGAACTGCGGCACCGCGGTGATCGCCAGCCAGATCAGTTCGCGGCGCACGCGGTGGTAGAGCCCGAGCACGGTGCTGGCGACGACCGCGCCGGTGTCCAGGGCGACGCGCGAGGGGTAGCGTTCCGGCGCCAGCTCGTGGCCGTGTTCGTCGACCACCATCCAGTCGCCCGAGCGCAGTTCGTCGGCGATGCTCTCGCCGCTGTGCAGCGACAGCAGGCGCATCGCCGCGCTGTTGGCGTAGACGATGCGCAGCGCGTCGTCCTGCACGATCAGGCCGCGGTCGATGGATTCGACCAGTTCGCGGAAGCGCAGCTCGTTCTCCTCGCGGCTGCTGAGGTCGCGCGCGACCGCGATGATCCGGCGCGCGCCGTCGTGGACGAAGCCGGCCGAATGCACTTCGACCGGGAAGCGGGTGCCGTCGCCGCGCTTGTTGGTGACTTCGATGATGTAGCTGTCGCCGCGGTTGAGGCTTTCCCACACCGGCGCCAGGTGGTCCGCGGGCAGTTCCGGGTTGAGCACGTGGATCGGCTGGCCGACGATGTCCTCGCGCAGGCGCCGGTGCGCGCGCATGCCGTGGCGGTTGATCTCGACCACGGTGCCGTCTTCGTCGAGCACGGTGACCAAGTCGGGAATCGCGTCGAAGGCTTCGCGGATCAGGGCCGCGCCGTCGCGCTCGCGGCGCAGCGCGTCGGCGGCGCGTTCGAGCCCGTCGCGCAGGTGCGCGGGCAGTTGCGGGTCGCGCAGGGCCGCGTCCAGCGCAGCCAGCGCGTCGGCCGCGCCCGCCTGCGGCGCCGCATCCGCAGCGGCGCAGGCGGCCGTACCGGCGGGCGCGGGCGGTTCGGGCTTCACGCCGCGGCCAGCGCCTTGCCGACCTTGCTGCCGGTCTCGCGGCCGAGCAGGGCGGCCAGCCAGCGGCCGGTGTCGGCCAGCGCGTCGAGGTCGACGCCGGTGCGGATGCCGAGGCCGTGCAGCATGTAGACCACGTCCTCGCTGGCGACGTTGCCGCTGGCGCCCTTGGCGTAGGGGCAGCCGCCGGCGCCGGACACCGCCGAGTCGACGACCGCCACGCCTTCTTCCAGGCACGCCAGGATGTTCGACAGCGCCTGGCCGTAGGTGTCGTGGAAATGCACGGCCAGCGCCGCCACCGGCACTTCGGCGGCGACCGCCTTGAACATCGCGCGGGCCTTGCCCGGGGTGCCGACGCCGATGGTGTCGCCGAGCGAGATCTCGTAGCAGCCCATCTCGTGCAGGGCGCGCGCGACCCGCACCACGTCGTTGAGCGGCACCTCGCCCTGGTAAGGGCAGCCGAGCACGGTCGAGACGTAGCCGCGCACGGCCACGCCGTCGGCCTTGGCGCGCGCCATCACCGGCGCGAAGCGCGCCAGCGATTCGTCGATGGAGGCGTTGATGTTGGTGCGGTTGAAGGCTTCCGAGGCGGCGGTGAACACCGCGATTTCCTCGACCCCGACCGCGCGCGCGCGCTCGTAGCCCTGTTCGTTCGGCACCAGCACCGGGTAATGCACACCGGGCTTGCGATGGATGCCGGCGAACACGTCGGCGGCGTCGGCCAACTGCGGCACCCACTTGGGGCTGACGAAGCTGGTCGCTTCGATGCTGCGCAGGCCGGTCGCCGAGAGGCGGTCGATCAGGGCGATCTTGTCGGCGGTGGCGATCTGCGCCTTTTCGTTCTGCAACCCGTCGCGCGGGCCGACTTCGACGATGCGCACGGACGCGGGCTGATGCGGGAGGGGGCTCGGCTGGTTCATCGGGAATCCTGGCGGGCGGCCTTGGCGCGTTCGAACACCATGGCCTTTCTGTCGGTGTCGTACAAGAGATTCAGGCGTTGCGCGAGGGTATCGCGCAACTGCTCGGGCGTGCCCTGGACCAGGGCGAAACGTTCGTCGAGTTTGCGCCCGGCGAGCTCGCCGCGGGCGATCGCGGCGAGCGCGCGCTGCGAGTCGGGCAACCAGGCGTCCAGGCTGCCGCGCGCGTTGATGCGGTACAGCACCAGGAACACCGAATCCTTGGGCGCGGTGGCGGTCAGGCTGCCGGTGTCGGCGCCGATCGCGCGCTGGGCCTGCTCGGGCGTGAGCACGATGTAGCGGTCCTGGCCGACGACGAAGCCGGTCAGCTCCAGCGTGGTCGGCTTGTCGCCCATGCCGGGCCAATCCTCGCTGCGGCAGCGGGCGTCGACGTGTACGGTCTTGTGCGCGTTGCCGCCGGCCTTGACCGTCCAGGCGCCGGCGAGGTCCGGGTCGCAGCTCAGCTCGGCGACCGGCGCGCGCTCGAAGGCGACGCAGGCGGACAGGCCGGCCGCCAGCGCGACGGCCAGGGCCGGGCGCAGTGCGGCTTGGAACGCGGTGTGCTTGAGCAGGTTCATGGCGGGCGACTCGCGCAGGAAGAGCGTCCAACGGGGTGAACGTGAAATGGCGGCGGCTACCGGCCGCGGCAAGCGCGCAGCGGACGCGGCGACACAGCGTTGCGCGCCCAGGGTCGCGGCGACGTGTCGGCCGCGCCCCCCGGGTTCAGGCGGCCGTCACGCGCTTTCCAGGGTCACCAGCACCGCATCGGCCTCGACGAAGTCGCCGGCGGCGGCGCGGATTTCGGCGACGGTGCCGGCGCGCGGGGCCTTCAGGCTCAGCTCCATCTTCATCGCCTCGATCACCATCACTTCCTGGCCGGCTTCGACCGCGTCGCCTGGGGCGGCCTTGACCACCACCACCCGGCCCGGCATCGGCGCGTTGACGCTGTGGCCGGACCCGCCGGCGGCGCCGCTTTCGTGGCGGTACACCGGCACCGCGTCCAGGCGCAGGCGGCGCTCGCCGTCGTGCACGACCACGCGCGCGCCGTCGCCGAGGGTGCGCAGGCGGCGCGCGCGGCCGTCGATGCGCAGGCTCAGCTCGTCGCCGGCCAAGCGCGCGCCGCGCACTTCGACCGCGGTTTCGCCGCTGCCGCTGCCGTCGCTGCCGTCGATGCGGTGGATGCCGTCGATGCGGTAATCGCCGCCACTGCCCTGCGCCGACAGTTCCAGGCGCTGCTCGCGGCGCAGGAAGGCGAGGCTGCGGCGGCCGCCGTGGCCCAGGCGCCAGCCGTCGGCGATGGCCCAGGGCGAGGTCGGGTCGGTGGATGCGGCGGCGTCTTCGCGCGTGCGGCGTTCCTGCGCCAGCAGTTCCGCGACCGCCGCGCCGGCCAGCAGGTCGGCGTCGGCGGCCTGGTCGGCCTGCGCGGCCGGCATGAATTCCTCGAGGTGGCGGTCGAGATAGCCGGTGTCGATGGTGCCCTCGACCACCGCCGGATGCCGCGCGAGCCGTTCGAGGAATTCGATGTTCGACTTCGGCCCGGCGATGTCGCTGTGCGCCAGCGCCGCGCGCAGCCGCGCCAGCGCGCGCGGGCGGTCGGCGTCGGAGACGATCAGCTTGGCGATCATCGGGTCGTAGAAGATCGTCACCGTGTCGCCTTCGACCACGCCCGAATCCAGGCGCACGTGCGCGTCGGCGGCCGGCAGGCGCAGGCGTTCGAGCTTGCCCGAGCCGGGCAGGAAGCCGGCTTCCGGGTCTTCGGCGTACAGCCGCACTTCGATCGCGTGGCCGCGCTGGACGATCTGTTCCTGCGCCAGCGGCAGCGCTTCGCCGGCGGCGACGCGCAGCTGCCATTCGACCAGGTCCAGGCCGGTGACGAGTTCGGTGACCGGGTGCTCGACCTGCAAGCGGGTGTTGATTTCCATGAAGTAGAAACCGCCGTCCTGACCGACGATGAACTCGACGGTGCCGGCGTTGACGTAATCGATGGCGTGGCCGGCCTGGACCGCGGCGGCGCCCATCTGCGCGCGCAGCTCGGGGGTCAGGAACGGCGAGGGCGATTCCTCCAGCACCTTCTGGTAGCGGCGCTGGGCCGAGCATTCGCGCTCGTTGAGGTGGATCACCTGGCCGGCGCTGTCGCCGAAGATCTGGATTTCGATATGGCGCGGGCGCTCGACGTAGCGTTCCAGCAGCACCCGGTCGCGGCCGAAGGCGTTGCGCGCTTCGCGCTGGCAGCTTTCCAGATTGGCGGCGAACTCGGCCGACGCGCGCACGATGCGCATGCCCTTGCCGCCGCCGCCGTGCGCGGCCTTGATCATCAGCGGGTAACCGATCGCGTCGGCTTCGCGTTGCAGCCGGGCCGGGTCCTGGTCTTCGCCGGTGTAGCCGGGCACGACCGGCACGCCGGCGGCCTGCATCAGTTCCTTGGCCCCGGCCTTGCTGCCCATCTTGCGCATCGAGGCGGCCTTGGGGCCGATGAAGGCGATGCCGGCGGCTTCGACCGCGTCGGCGAAATCGGCGTTCTCGCTGAGGAAGCCGTAGCCCGGATGGATCGCCTGCGCGCCGCTGCGCAGCGCGACTTCGATGATCGCATCGCCGCGCAGATAGCTGTCGGCCGGACGCGGGCCGCCGATGGGATAGGCCTCGTCGGCCTGGCGCACGTGCTGGGCGTCGGCGTCGGCTTCGGAATAGACCGCGACGGTGCGGATGCCGAGCGTGCGGCAGGTGCGGATCACCCGGCAGGCGATTTCGCCGCGATTGGCGATCAGGATCTTCTCGAACATGGGCACTTCGCAGGTCGGTGGCGCGCGGACGCGCGTGAAGGGAAGGCGGACGGCCGCGGCGGCGGGCCGGCGCGAACCTGGGGATTTTGGCCGATGCGGAGGCGGCTGTCGCCTGATGGCGAAGCCTGGGTGCGGCGGTTGCGCGACGGGGCGCCCGGTTACAGCGTCTGGCGGTGTGTTTGCGGTGCCATACGGTGCAGTGCTGGGGTAGGGCGGGGAGTGCTTGCGGCGTGAAGCATCTTTAGGTTCGTCACTCCGGTAAAACCCGCGACCTGTTTCGCCTTTGCCCTTAGCTTTTCGCTCCCCCCGTCGCTGCGAACTCGCCACAGGCAACCGTAGACCCGAAGGGCGCGCGCATGGATGCGCGCGTGCGGGACCGGGCCAGGATGGCCCTTGTCCCGCATCCCTGCGCAAGCACCGAACCTTAGTGGCTCTTGATTCGAAAACAAGGAAAGCGCCTTTCTTTGGTTACTTTCTTTGGCAAGACAAAGAAAGTGACCCGGCCGCTTGCGGACGGAAGCTCTGGATCTTGGCTTGTCCTCACTCGTCGTTGCGAGTTCCGAAACAGGTTCGTATCCGACTGTAGGAGCGACGCAAGTCGCGACCGCTCCAACACAACGACGCCGAACGCCTCACGCGCCCGTCGTCGCTCGCCGCCTGCGCATCACATACGCCGACGCCGCACAAACGCACTCACACCGTCCACGACGGCGAGCGCTTGCCCAAGAACGCCGACAACCCTTCCTGGCCTTCCGCCGAAACCCGCAACCCCGCGATCAACGCCGCGTTGTCGTCGTCGAGCTTGCCGCCGTCGCGCTCGCCCGCGACGCGCCGGACCAGGGTCTTGGCGGTGGCCGCCGCATGCGGGCCGGCCTTGAGCAGCAGGCCGGTCTGGCGCGCGACCGCGGCGTCCAGCGATTCGGCCGGCACCACTTGATGCAGCAGGCCGATGCTCTGGGCCACGGTCGCGTCGAAAATCTCCGCGGTCGCGAACCAGCGCCGCGCCTGGCGCGCGCCGATGGCTTCGATCACGTACGGCGAGATCACCGCCGGCAATAAGCCGAGCTTGCTCTCGGTCAGGCCGAACTTGGCCTCCGGCACGCCGATGGCGATGTCGCAGCAGGCCACCAGGCCGACGCCGCCGCCGAAGGCCGCGCCGTGGACGCGGGCCAGGGTCGGCTTGGGCAGTTCGTTGAGCGTGCGCATCAGCCGTGCCAGCGCCAGCGCGTCTTCGCGGTTCTCGGCTTCGCCGGCCGCGGCCATGCCGCGCATCCAGTTCAGGTCGGCGCCGGCCGAGAACGAGGCGCCTTCGCCCTCGATCACCACCACCCGCACGCCGGGATCGGCGCCGGCGGCTTCCAGCGCGCCGGTCAGCGCGGCGATCAGCACCGCGTCGAAGGCGTTGTGCAGCTCGGGACGGTTCAGGCGCAGACGGGCGATCGGACCGTCGCGCAGGCTCAGCAGCGGGTGGTTCATCGGGTCGGGGGAGTTTGTGGGAGTTGGCCGAATGATACCGTTCAGCTTGCTCCCTCCGCCCCTGTACGGCGGTCGGTGCTAGAATGAGAACAATTCCCATTTGGGACGCCACCGACTCGTGGAAGCCTCCCCATTGAAGCTGTCCGAATTGCCGCACCGTACCGCGGCGACGGTCGAGACCGTCGATGACCAAGCACCAAACGACACCATCGCAAGACGCCTGCGCGAACTCGGCTTCGTCGCCGGCGAGCGGGTGGAAGTGATGGCCGCCGGCCCGGTCGCCGCCGAACCGCTGCTGGTGCAGGTCGGCTACACCCGTTTCGCCCTGCGCCGCAGCGAGGCGGCGCGGGTGCGCGTCGCGCTGTTGCGCAACGACGGCGCGGAGAACGGCGCCACGGAGAGCGCGGCATGAGCGCCGCCGCCCCCGCGATGAGCGCGCCGCGCGAAGCCGCCGGCGCCAACCTGCGCGTCGCCCTGGTCGGCAATCCGAACTGCGGCAAGACCGCGCTGTTCAACCTGCTGACCGGCAGCCGGCAGAAGGTCGCCAACTACGCCGGCGTGACCGTGGAGCGCAAGGAAGGCCGGCTGCACGCGCCGTCGGGCCGGCACTACGCCGTGCTCGACCTGCCCGGCGCCTACAGCCTCAGCGCCGCCAGCCTCGACGAAGCGGTGACCCGCGACGTGCTGCGCGGTTTCTACCCCGGCGAGCCGGCCCCCGACGTGCTGCTGTGCGTGGTCGATGCGACCAACCTGCGCCTGCACCTGCGCTTCGTGCTGGAACTGCGCGAGCTCGGCCGGCCGATGATCGTCGCGGTCAACATGATGGACGCGGCCAAGCGCCGCGGCATCGGCATCGATCTGGCCGCGCTGGAAAGCGAGCTCGGCGTGCCGGTGGTGGCGACGGTCGCGGTCAAGCGCGGCGGCGCGCGCGAACTGGTGGCGACGCTCGATCAAGTCGCCGCCGCACCGCACGAGCCGCGCGCGCGCCTGGCCGAAGGCGCCGACCTGCACGCGGAAACCCGGCGCCTGCTCGCGCTGACGGTGACCATGCCGACCCGCACCGCCAAGATCGACGACGCGCTCGACCGCTGGCTGCTGCACCCGGTGCTTGGCCTGCTGTCGCTGGCGGTAGTGATGTTCCTGATCTTCCAGGCGGTGTACGCCTGGGCCACGCCGCTGATGGATGCGATCGAGGCGGGCACCGCCTGGGTCGGCGCGCACGTCGGCGAACTGCTGCCCGACGGGCCGCTGCGCAGCCTGCTGGTCGACGGCATCATCGCCGGCCTCGGCGGCGTGGTGGTGTTCCTGCCGCAGATCCTGATCCTGTTCGCCTTCATCCTGGCGCTGGAGGAATCGGGCTACCTGCCGCGCGCGGCGTTCCTGCTCGACAAGATGATGGCCGGCGCCGGCCTGTCCGGGCGCTCGTTCATTCCGCTGCTGTCGAGCTTCGCCTGTGCGATTCCCGGGATCATGGCCACGCGCTCGATCCAGGACCCGCGCGACCGCCTCGCCACGATCATCGTCGCGCCGTTGATGACCTGTTCGGCGCGCCTGCCGGTGTACGCGCTGCTGATCGGCGCGTTCATTCCGCAGCAGAAGGTCTGGGGCGCGTTCAACCTGCAGGGGCTGGTGCTGTTCGGCCTGTACATGGCCGGCATCGTCAGCGCGCTGATGGTGTCGTGGGTGATGAAGAAGTGGCGCCGCGACAAGAGCGAGCATCCGCTGCTGCTGGAGCTGCCGTCCTACCGCATTCCGCACCTGCGCGATCTGGCCATCGGCCTGTGGGAGCGCGCGTGGATCTTCCTGCGCCGGGTCGGCGGCATCATCCTGGCGCTGACCGTGCTGCTGTGGTTCCTGCTGTCGTTCCCCGGCGCGCCGGAAGGCGCGACCCAGCCGGCGATCGACTACAGCTTCGCCGGCCGCATCGGCCACGCGCTGTCGGCGGTGTTCGCGCCGATCGGCTTCAACTGGCAGATCTGCATCGCGCTGATCCCGGGCCTGGCCGCGCGCGAAGTCGCGGTGGCGTCGCTGGCGACGGTGTACGCGCTGTCGGCGGCCGACGACGACGCGGCCGCGCAGGCGCTGACCCCGATCATCACCGACACCTGGTCGCTGGCGACCGCGCTGTCGCTGCTGGTGTGGTTCATCTACGCGCCGCAGTGCATCTCGACCCTGGCCACGATCCGGCGCGAGACCGGTTCGTGGAAGCAGGTGGCGATCAGCGCCGGTTATCTTTTCGCGCTGGCGTATCTGGCTTCGTTCCTGACCTACCAGATCGCGGTCGCGTTGGGCGCGGGCTGAGGAGAATGAGATGAGCGCCGGACTGTTCGCGCAATACGTGGTGATCGCGATCGCGGTGCTGGTCAGCGCGGTCGTGGTCGCGCGCAAGCAGTTCCCCGGCGGCGTGCGCCGCCTGCGCATCGCCTGCGCGCTGCCGCTGGTGCGCGACGGCCGTCCGGCGTGGATGCGCGCGCTCGGCAAGCGCATCGCGCCGCCGGCGCGCGCGGGCGGTCCGAATTGCGCCGGTTGCGACAGCTGCGGGCCGTCGGATTGAGTCGCGCGCGGCGGGGGTTACCGCAGCCGCGTGGCCGCATGGCCCACCTGTAGGAGCGGCGCAAGCCGCGACCGCGACAACTCAACTGCGACGAACCGTGCCTACCCCGCACGGTTCTGCAAATAATCCCAAGCCTCCTGCAGATACGCCCGCGCCTCGTCCAGATGCTCCGGCGCGCAGCTCTCCTCGAACCGGCTGGCGCCGTCGCCGAACCGCAGACAAGCGTTGATCTCCTCCTCGCCCCAGAGGAAATCCAGGATCACCACGAAGTCGTCGGCGTCCGGGTCGTTGAAGCGCGCCGCGCCGCGCAGCGGCGTCAGCAGGCGCAGCATCTCGTGATAGTTCTCCGACGCCTGCAGCATGGCGATGCGCAAGGTGCGCCGGATCTCGTCGTACTCGACCGGCGGGGTGCCGGTCCAGGCGTCCTCGCGCCAGGCCTTGACGACCTCGGCCACGCTGGCCGCGTCGAGGTCGGCGAGGATTTCCGGCGGCACCCGGTTGCCGCCGCTCATCTGCTGGCGGTCGAACCAGGGCTGCCAATCGTCGAACCCGGCCGGACGCGCCGGCGCGGAGCTCATGAAGGCTTGGTACTGCTCGTGGCTGAGGGTGAAACGGGCGTACAACGATGCGGGTTCCGACATCGGCGGGATCCTTTCCTGTGACACCGGCGCGCCGCCGCTCAGCGGCGCAGCCGGCCCTTGCCGGCGGCCTTGTAGCCGACCGCTTCGAACGCTTCGACCGAGAGCGTGAAGGTGCGCTCCTCCCCCGAAAACAGCGCGCCCACGCCGACGACCTGGCGGGTGATCTCCTCGCCGCGGTCGTTCTTGATCGACAGCACCATCGAGTATTCCCACGCGCCGTCGCTGGGCGGGTGGCGGATGGTGCCCTCTACGCTGAGCGGCGAAAACCGTTTCGCCGCCAGCGCGTTGGCGTCGGAATCGAAGCGCAGGTGGTGCCGGCAGGCCGGGCACACGCTGGCCGATTCCAGGATCGTCGCCTTGCAATGCGGACAAACGCGCGTCGCCCCGGGCATGCCCTGGCGTTGCGCGCTCATGAGTCGGCGCCGGTCTCCGCCTTGGCGTTCTTGTCGGACTTGCCGTTGTCGGACTTGTCGCTCTTGTCGTTGCGCGCGACCGCCTTGCCGCTGTCTTCCCAACCGAACTCGACCTGGCCGCGCACGCGCGCGCCGGCGGCGACGGTGACGTTGCCGGCCTTGACGTCGCCGACCACCACGCCGGTTTCCAGCAGTTCCACGCGCTGGGCCGAATCGATATTGCCTTCCAGTTCCCCGGCGATCACGACCTTGCGCGCGCGCACGCCGCCGTTGACCTTGGCGCCGAGTTCGACGGTGAGGTCGCCGTCGACCTGCACGTCGCCCTTGAAGCGGCCGGCGATGCGGATGTGGCCGGCGCCGTGGATCTTGCCTTCGATGGTCAGGTCGGCGGCGATCAGCGATTCCTTGACCGTCTCGCGCGGCTCGGCCTGACGCTGCGGCGCGGCCTGCTGCGGCGGCGGCGCGCTGATCGGCGCGGGCGCCGGCGCGCTGGGCTGGCCGAAGCTGAATTCGGTGGCCGCGTCGGGCTCCTTCTTGAGGGCGGTTTCCGGCTGCAGCGGCGGCAGCGGAGTGTCGCGCTTGGGCGGTGCGGGCTGGTTGAAAATGGCCATGACGCGGTGTTCCTCAGGTCGGGGGATCAGGTGATGACACGCGTGAACTTTGGAGCCTAACACGCTGATACGAAGCGCCCACTGTGACGAATCTCACCGTTTCGCAGCGGCTGTGAAGGCCTGTGCGGATTCAGTTTCGACCCCTCGCGCGCGGCCTTGCGGCGCCTGCGTGCGCGCGTTCGCGGCGCGCGCGAGAACGCGCGCACGCACGACAGTGATTAAGAAACATTTCAGATCGATGAATGCGGCGCGCGGCGGCACGGTCGCATCGGATCAGGCCGCGGCGGCCGGCCGGGGCCGGCGGTCGGGCGCAGCGGAAACGCTCAGGCCGGGTCGCCGGCGCCGCCCGGATCCGGCTCGCTTGCGGCGGGCCGGATCGGCCGCGGCGGCGCCGGGCCGTGGCCGAGCACGCTGTCGTAGGCCAGCCAGCCGACCTGCGCCAGCAGCACGCCGCCGGCGTAGGACGCGGCCCGGACCGGATCCATGAACCAGCACAGCGGCAGCAGCACCAGCGCGGTGCGCAACAGATAGATCGCCCAGCGCCACAGCCCCCAGTAGCCGCGATAGGCCAGGCGCGCATGGAACAGGTATTGGCGCGGATCGATCGACGCCGGCAGTTCGCCGCAAGCCTGGCGCAACTGGCCGCCGAGACGGGCGACGGCGAGCGAGAGTTCGGCTTGCAGCGTCGCCACGCGCAGCGCGCGCCACGACGAGTACGGCCGCTTGAGTTCCTCCACCACCTTCGGCGAGGGATGCCCGAACGCGCGCGCGTCTTCGTGCGTCAGCGCCCACAACGCGTTGTTGCGCAGGCGCAGCGGGTCGTTTTCGGGATAAGCGAAGAATTCGCCGACCAGTTGCATGGCTTCGGGCGGCAGCGTCGAGGCGCCGCGGGCGGCCTCCAGCTCGCGGTACAGCAGCGCGCCGACATAGTCGCGCAGGTCCGGGTCGCGCACTTCTTCCCGATACATCAGCCAGTTGCGCAGCGATTCCGGATTGCGGTGCGCGCAGCGCTCGCGCAGTTCGGCCAGGAACGCGTCGAAATCGACGCCGCTGCGCCGGCGCAGGCGGTGCAGCAGCCAATGCCCTTCGGTGTCGAGCGTGCCGAGCGTGTCCAGGTCGAAGAAGCGCGCGATCGCTTCCAACTGCGCGCTGGGCAGTTGCGGCGCCTGCGCCAGCGCGCGCGGCAATTGCGGCGCGATCACGTCCTTGACGTAGAGCGAGTACAGCGGCGGGAATTCGCGCAGCCACGCTTCGTAGTCGGCCGGCGACAGGCGCAGGGCGCCGACGATGACGGCGTTGCCGATCTGGTCGATCGACAGTTCGATGCGGTCGTCGTCTTCGTCGCTGTCGTTGGTCGAGGCCGCGTCGGCGGGTGCGGCGGCCGGCGGCGCATCGGCATGGCTTCCCGCGGCGCCGGCGGGCGGCGTCGGCGGCGGCGGCGAAGCGTCGGCGCCGGCCTCGGCGTTTTCGTCCTGCGCCTGTTCGGCCTCGCGCTGCTGCAGCCAGCGCTCGTACTCGGCCTGGCGCAGCATCGACAGCGCGGCCTGATACGCCTCGTGCAAGGTCTGGAAGCCCTGCGCGTCCTCGTCCGGGCGGGTCTCGCGCAGCGCCCGCGCGTAGGCGCGCTTGATCGCGCGCTCGTCGGCGTCTTGCTCCAGGCCCAGGCGTTCGTGCGGGGTCATGTCGGCTCGGCTCAGTGCAACAGGTAACCGGCCACGGCCACCGCCGCCAGGATCTGGGCCAAACGCCAGAGCTTGCCGGCGCCGGCGCGGATCTCGGCCAGCGTCACGCCGAAACGGCGGGCCAGGGCGAAGTCGTGCAGCGGCAGCACCGCCGCGGCGGCGACGGCGACCAACGGCACCGCCGCGTCGTAGGCCAGCGCGGACGGCGGCGTCGCCGCCAGCGCGGCGAGCGTGGCGGTCAGCAGGCAGATCACCGCCGGCACCGGCGTGGCGCGCGAACGCGCCTGCACGAAGCCGACGATGCCGGCGATCAACGTGGCCTGGAACGGCAGCCAGTACGCGCCGGCCGCGCACGCGGCGAGCAGGACCAAGGTGTACGCGCTGAGCGGATCCCAGCGCATGCGCTGGGCCATCCAGCGCTGCGCGCGGCACAGCCCGATCCAGGCCAGCGCCGCGGCGGCCCAGCCGGCGAAGATCAGGCCGATGTTGCGCGCGGCGTTCTCGCGCGGCGCCGGGTCGAAGCCCATCAGCATCGAGACGAACCAGACCGTGGCCAGGTAATACAGCGGAATGCGCGCGGCGGCGATGGCGATGCGGCGCGGGTCCAGGCGCTCGGGATCGCAGGCGCGCAGCCAGAAGCCGACCGCGCCGGGGTTCAGGCGCTGCCCCAGCCACTCCGGGCCGACCCGTTGCAGGCGCAGCAACAGGCCGCGCAGGCGGCTCGGCAGCGTCGGGATCAGCGCGATCAGCGCGCGCCGCGGCCAGAACGCCGGCCGTTGCAGTTCGCCGAACAGCCAGCGGTCGACCAGCCGGTCGTGGGCGTTGCGGTACTCGCCGAGGATGCGCTCGAACGCGACGCTGCGCGCGCCGCGGTCGGTGGCGACCGCGAGCCAGTGGCGCAGGCGCGGGTCGGGATCGTACAGCGCGCCCAGATCGAAGTATTCGGCGATCGCGTCGGTCGCCGCCGGCGCCAGCGGCGGCTCGCATTCGGCCAGCGCATGCGCGACCGGCGCGCGCAGCGCGTGCTTGAGTTCCAGCGAGTACAGCGGTTCGCAATCGCGCAGCCAGCGTTGCAGGTCGACGGCGAGGCGGCGCTGGGCGAAGTCGAACAGTTCGGTCAGGAAGGCGCGCAGGTCGAAGTAGCGCGGCTGCGGTTCCGGCTCGTCGGCGTGTTGCGGTTCGTGGCGCGGTTCGGGCTGCGGCTCGGTCGCGGGCCGAGGCCGCGGGGCGTCGCCTGCGGGCACGGCTGCGCGCGTGGGCGCTGCGGGCGGCGAGGGCGGCGCAGGCGCGGCAGGACGAGGCATCGCTTGCGCCGCTGCGTCGGCCTGCGCGCCAGCGCCGTCGCCTTCCTCGTCCTGCGCGACAGCGAGCGCGAACGCGCGTTGCGCCGCGATGTGCAGGCATTGCTGGTAAGTCTCGTTGAGCGCCTGGAACCCCTCCGGATCGTCGTCCGGCCGGCAGCGCTTGAGCTCGCGCGCATACGCGCGCTTGATCGCGCGTTCGTCGCTGTCCGGCGCGAGGCCCAGGCGCTGGAACGGCGTCATGCGAGCGCCGTTCCTGTGACGATGGCGATGCACGCGGCCAGGGCAAGCCCGGCCGCGGCCAGCAGCGCCCACGGCCGCGCCGCCATTTCTCGCGCGTAAACCAAATCGATGCGTTCGCGTCCGGCGCGCCACAGATCCTGCAGCACCGGCGTGGCCGCAGCGAACAGCAAGCACGGCGGCACCCAGCCGATGCGGCCGCTCGGGTCGCTTTGCAGGCCTGTCAGCCAGGTTTGCGGCGAGGGCCGCTCCGGCAAAGCGAAAGCAGCGCCGAACAGTTGCGGAACGCACATCGCCAGCAGGAGGCCCGCGACGTGCGCAGCCAGGGTCCGGGGGACGCGCTCGCGGCCGCGCGCAATCAGCCATATCCAACCGGCGCCGACCGTGGTCAGGGCGGCGAAACCGGTCGAGACCGGCAACAGCGCGAGGCTGGCGATGGCGAAGCCGACAAACAATTGCAGCGGCGCATCGCGCCAGACCGGCACGACCTGGCCGCGCTGGAGAGCGATCAGCCAGCGCAGCCACAGCATGCGGATCGTCGAGCCCAGCAGCCACAGCGCAGCCAGTGTCAGGCAGATCGTCAGCAGTCCATCCGGCGACCCTTTGGCCCTGTCGAGCGAGATCGGGCCCAGCAGCGGCAGGGGATAGAGCAGCATCCGCAGCAATACCACGATCAGGCGCGGCAACGCGATCCGGGTCGGGTCGGCAGCGCGTTGCCATAGCTCGACGCTTTCGTGGTCCAACTGCTGTGCGGCGCGATCGCGATCTGCGCGCAGCAAGTTCATCGCCAGTCTTGCGGCGCGTCCGGGCTGGCCGGGAAACAACGCGATCGTCAATCGTCGCCACCACGAGCGCGGCCCGTGCAATTCGCGCAGCAGCATCAAATCGAGCGAGGTTCCTTGCGGCGGCTGATATTGGGCAAGGATGCGCTCGTACTCCTGCGCGCCGTCGGCGCGAGCTTGGGCGCGACGGGTGTACTCCAGCAACTGCGCGTCGCGCGCGCCGACTTGGTCGAGGGCGAAGAAGGCGAACACCATGCGCAGCACGTTCGGCGGCAACCGCGGCTCGATCTGGGCCAGCGTCTGCGCCAACGGTTCGCGCAGTGCGTATTTAAGTTCGAGTGAATACAGCGGCTTCAGGTTTTGCAGCCAATTCTCAAGCTGCTCAGGCGAAGTCTCTCGCGCGCGCTGCAGCAACTCGTGCATGAACGCGTCGGCGTCGAAGCGCTGCGCGGAGAGCGGCGCGAACCTGCCGTCTGAGGCCGCGTGGGAAGCTGGGGAAGACGGGGGCGAAAACGGACGGGCGATGTCCGAGTCGGAAGCAGCGTCGGGCTGGTCGGGCACATCGACCTCAGCGCCTTCGTCGCCGGGCGCGGCGGGGAACACCGCCGGGCCGTCCTCTCCGAGCGCGATGGTGCAGTTGTCGACGTCGATGTCGCCCGCCCCGACGATCCGCAGTCGTGCGGCGTGGTGCAGGCACTCGCGATAGGCCTCCTGCAGCGCCTGGAATCCCTCCGGATCGTCGTCCGGCCGGCAGCGCTTGAGCTCGCGCGCATACGCGCGCTTGATCGCGCGTTCGTCGCTGTCCGGCGCGAGGCCCAGGCGCTGGAACGGCGTCACGGCTGTCCCGGTCCCATCAGGTACTGCAGCATCGCGCCGATCACGCCGAGCGACAGCATCACCAGCACCACCGTTCGCAGGCGCAGCCCGCGTTCGGGAAACAGGCCGGGCTGGCTGCGCCCGCGCGCGGAGCCGAACTGGACGCCGCTCAGGTCCGCGCCGCTGCGGCGCGCACGCGCGCGCAGTTCGACGATGCGCGCCTGCAGCCCGGCCGAATGCGCGTGCACGGTGTCCAGGTCGAAAAAGCGCAGCAGCGCGTCCAGTTGCGGCAGGTACAGCGGCGCGCGCGCGCTCAGGTGGGCGATCAGCGCCGGCGCCAGCGCGTGCTTGCGCTCGAGCTGGTACAGCGCCGGGTGCTTGACCAGCCAGCGCTCGAGCCCGGCGACGCTGCCGGTTTCGGCGTGGCGGTAGAGCTCGTCGAGGAAGTGTCTGGCGTCGAATTCGGCTTCAGGCGCCTCGGCAATGTTCGCCGGCGCGGCCTGCGCGGCGGCGCCCGCGGACGCGCTCGGCGGCTTCGGCGCGGCGGGCGCAGGCGGCGGCACCGGGACCGGCGCCGCGGGAGCGCTCGGCGCGACCGGCACGGACGCAGCGGCAGGCGCGCTCGGCGGCGAGGGTTGCGCCGGCGCCGGCGGCGCCACGAACGGCGCCCTGGGTGCGGGCGGTGCGGACGGCAGCGGCGCGGCGGGCGGCGTCGGCGCGGTCGAGCCGCCGGCGGGCGCGAGCGGAATCGGCGCCGGCCGCGGCGCCGGCGGCATGCGCATGCCTTGCGCGAGCGCGTCGTCGTCTTCTGCGTCGTCCTCGTCTTCGAAGGCGTCCGTCGCCATCGCGACCTCGGCCGCAACGCGCCGCCGCGCCCATTCCAGGCATTGCTGATACGCCTCGTTCAAACGCTGGAACCCGGCCGGATCGTCGTCGGGCCGGTTCGCGCGCAGCAGCCTGGCGTAGGCGCGCTTGATCTGCGCCTCGTCCGCGTCGGCGGACAGGCCCAGCGCGGCGAACGGGTTCATACGCCGCCGGCCTGCGCCTCGACCGCGTCGAGGAAGTGGGCGAAGTCGCGGCGGTGCTCGGCGATCATCGCGTCGTCCTGCAGATCCAGCACGCCGCGGAAACGGACCAGCGCCGTCTGCACCTGCTCGCGCGCCCACAGCAGTTCTTCATACAGACGCTCGGCGCGCGCGATCAGCGCGACGTTCTCCTGATGCTCGCGCGGGTGCACCTTCAGCGCCGCCAGCGCCTGCAGGCGCTCGCGGATCTGCTCGGGACTCAGCACGCCGGGATTCTTCTCCAGCACCACCTCGTGCTTGAAGCCGCTGGCGACCGCCTCGGCCTCGACCTGGAGCAGGCCGTTGATGTCGTAGGTGAAGCGCACATCGATGGGATTGTCGTGGCGCGCCTTGGCCGGCAGCTCGATGGTGATCGCGCCGAGCCGCACGTTGTTCTCCACCCGCGGGCTTTCGCCCTGGTAGATCTCCAGCTCGACCTTGCGCTGCTGGTCGCGCACCGGGTAGTAGCGCTCGATCCGGCTCACCGGCACGGTGCTGTTGCGGTGGATGATCGGCGAGAACAGGCCGTTGACGAAGCGCCCGTCGACTTCCTGGCCGGTGCTCACGCCGAGGCTGTGCGGGCACACGTCGGTCAGCACCACTTCTTCCAGCGCCTGGTTGCGCGCCTTCATCCCGGCTGCGACGCAGGCGCCGTGGGCGATCGCCTCGTCCGGGTTGAGGTGGCGCAGCGGCAGCCGGCCGAACATGCGCGAGACCAGCTTGGCGCACAGCGGCATGCGCGAGGCGCCGCCGACCAGGACGATCTGGTCGAGCTGCCCCGGCGCCAGCTTGGCGTCGCGCATCGCCCGTTCCAGCGGCGCGCGCAGGCGCTGCACCAGCGGTTCGCACAGGCGGGCGAAGCCGTCCTCGTCCAGGCGCCAGCTGCGCGCCTGGCCGGACAGGGTGAGTTCGAGCGCGGCCTCGCCGCCGCTGGCGAGCTGCTGCTTGAACGCCTCGATGCGCCGCTCCAGCACCGCCAGTTCGCCGAGCGGCAGCGCGCTGGCCGACAGGCCGTGTTCGCGCAGGAAGCCGTCGAGCAGGGCGCGCGAGAAATCCTCGCCGCCGAGGAAGTTGTCGCCGGCGCTGGCGTGCACTTCCATGATCCCGTCGAACAGCTCCAGGATCGATACGTCGAAGGTGCCGCCGCCGAGGTCGAAGATCAGGTAGCGGCCGCCGTCGTCGCTCTGTTGCAGGCCGTAGGCCAGGGCCGCGGCGGTCGGCTCGTTGATCAGCCGCTCGACCTTGATCCCGGCCAGTTCGCCGGCGATGCGCGTGGCCTTGCGCTGGCTGTCGGAGAAATAGGCCGGCACGCTGATGACCGCCTCGGCCACGCGCTCGCCGAGGTCGGCCTCGGCGTCGGCGATCAGCGACTTGAGCACCAGCGCCGACAGCTCCTCCGGACGGAACCGGTGCGAGCCCAGCGCGGTGACCCGGTCGCTGCCCATCCAGCGCTTGAACGCGGCCACGCTCTGGCGCGGGTGCGAGACCAGGCGCTCGCGCGCGGCCTGGCCGACGATGACGCGGTCGTCCTCGTCCACGCTGACCGCCGAGGGCGTCAGCAGCGCGCCCAGGGCGTTGCGGATCAGGCGCGGGCCGTCGGCCCCGTACACGCCGATCAGCGAATGAGTGGTGCCCAGGTCGATGCCGACGATCATACGAACCTACAGTCCATTGCGATGGAGCGCACAGATTACATGCGGAACACGCCGAAGCGGGTGCGATCTTCGATCGGCGCGTTGAGGCTGGCCGACAGGCCCAGGCCGAGCACCCGGCGGGTGTCGGCCGGATCGATGATGCCGTCGTCCCACAGCCGCGCGGTGGCGTAGTAGGGGTTGCCCTGGTGTTCGTACTGTTCGCGGATCGGCGCCTTGAAACCGTCCTCGTCCTCGGCCGACCACTGCTTGCCGGCGGCCTCGATGCCGTCGCGGCGCACCGTCGCCAGCACCGAGGCGGCCTGCTCGCCGCCCATCACGCTGATGCGCGCGTTCGGCCACATCCACAGGAAGCGCGCGCCGTAGGCGCGGCCGCACATGGCGTAGTTGCCGGCGCCGAAGCTGCCGCCGAGGACCACGGTGAACTTGGGCACGTGCGAGCACGCCACCGCGGTCACCATCTTGGCCCCGTCCTTGGCGATGCCGGCGTTCTCGTACTTCTTGCCGACCATGAAGCCGGTGATGTTCTGCAGGAACACCAGCGGGATGCCGCGCTGGTTGCACAGCTCGATGAAGTGCGCGCCCTTGAGCGCGCTCTCGGCGAACAGGATGCCGTTGTTGGCGACGATGCCGACCGGATAGCCGTGCAGGTGGGCGAAGCCGGTGATCAGGGTCTTGCCGTAGCGCGCCTTGAATTCCTGCAGCTCGCTGCCGTCGACGATGCGCGCGATCGCTTCGCGGATGTCGAACGGCTTGCGCGTGTCCTTGGGCACGATGCCGTACAGCTCGTCGGCCGGGTACAGCGGCTCGCGCGCGGGCCGGGTCGCCACCGGCAGGGTTTTGCTGCGGTTGAACGTGGCGACGATGTCGCGCGCGATCTGCAGCGCGTGGCGGTCGTCTTCGGCGAAATGGTCGGCCACGCCGGACACCGCGGTGTGCACGTCGGCGCCGCCGAGCGCTTCGGCGTCGACCACTTCGCCGGTCGCGGCCTTCACCAGCGGCGGGCCGCCGAGGAAGATCGTGCCTTGTTCCTTGACGATGACCGACTCGTCGCACATCGCCGGCACGTAGGCGCCGCCGGCGGTGCAACTGCCCATGACCACCGCGACCTGCGGGATGTTCTCGGCGCTGAGCCGCGCCTGGTTGTAGAAGATCCGGCCGAAGTGTTCCTTGTCCGGAAACACCTCGTCCTGCAGCGGCAGGAACGCGCCGCCGGAGTCGACCAGGTAGACGCAGGGCAGGCGGTTCTCGCGCGCGATCTCCTGCGCGCGCAGATGCTTCTTCACCGTCATCGGGAAATAGGTGCCGCCCTTGACGGTGGCGTCGTTGGCGACGATGACCACTTCCAGCCCCTGCACCCGGCCGATGCCGGCGACCATGCCTGCGGCCGGCGCGGCGTCGTCGTACATGCCTTCGGCCGCGAGCGGCGCGATTTCCAGGAACGGCGAACCCGGGTCGAGCAGGGCGGCGATGCGGTCGCGCGCGAGCAGCTTGCCGCGTTCGGTGTGCTTGGCGCGGGCCTTGTCGCCGCCGCCGTGGGCGGCGCGCGCCAGACGCGCATCCAGTTCTTCGACCAGGGCGCGGTGGTAGGCGACGTTGTCGCGGAAGTCCTGCGAGCGCGGGTCGAGCTGGGAAGTGATCGCGGGCATTGCGGGAACGGCCGGAAGCGGGAGACGCGGCATCAAAACATAAAGCGCCTGCGCCGGCCAATGGCTTCGGCGGGCGTCGCGGCGGCAAACGCCGGCGTATGCGCACGGAATGCGACATGCGCGCTTGGTTTGTGTGAGCGGCTCGGGCCGCTGCGTCGCAGGCCGCCTCTGCCGCAAGCGCGCTGCCGCAACGAGCGCTGGCGCAAAAAAGAAAGGCCCGCACCAGGCGGGCCTTTCAGCGAACGAGAGCGCAAGCCGATTAGTGCTTGGCTTCTTCCTTCTTGGCTTCGGCGGCAGCGGCGTCGGCCTTGTCGGCGACCTTCTGCGCAGCGTCGGCGGTCGCGTTGGCGGCCTTGGAAGCAGCGTCGGCGGCGCCGGCAGCGGCGGCGTCGGTCGCGGCGGCGGCAGCGTCGCCGGCCTTGGCGGCGGCGTCGCCCGCAGCGGCGGCGGCGTCGTTGGCGCCGGCAGCGGCAGCGGCGGCGGCGTCGGACGCGGCAGCGCCGGCGGCTTCGGCGCCAGCGGCGGCGGCGGCGCCGGCCGAATCAGCGGCCTTGGCGGCGTCGGCACCGGCCTGCTCGGCGGCGGCCGAGGCTTCGGCAGCGGCGTCCTTGGCTTCTTCGGTCTTCTGGGCGCAAGCCGACAGGGCCAGAACGGCGGCGGCGAGCAGGACGTAGAGATGGGTCTTCATGAGCTGTCTCCTGAGGAGTTGTCTGAGAAATGGAGCTGTTTGGATCTGTCAGGCAACGCCAGTGCTCGCAGCGGTCCGGCAAGCCGGCTTCGATCGTTCACTGACCTTACGGAAAAAGCCGCCGGAGAACCGGCGGCTTTCCCGTTCGACGCGGATCCCGCGTCGGAACTAGCAGTATCGCTTGCGCGATATTACTTCTTCGCTTCTTCCTTGGCAGCTTCCGCCGGAGCGGCAGCGTCCTTGGCGGCGCCAGCGGCGTCCTTGGCAGCGTCGGCGGCGCCAGCGGCGGCGTCGGCAGCAGCGTCGGCAGCGGCCGGGGTCGCGGCGTTGGCAGCGGCGTCGGCCGAGGTGGCGGCGGCGTCGGCGGCGGTGGCAGCGGCGTCGGCCGAAGCAGCGGCGGCGTCGGCGGTGGCGGCGTCGCCAGCGGCGGCGGCGGTGTCGGCGGCGGCCTGGGCTTCGGTCGAAGCGGCAGCAGCGTCGGCGGAAGCATTTTCAGCCTGCTTCTGGTTCGAGCAAGCGGCCAGGGCCAGACCCAGAGCCAGGGCGATCAGCGCCTTGTTGAAATTCATGATTCGGTTTCCTCGTCGTTTAGTTAGGCAACGCGCAAAAGCGCGCCGATAACATGATGACAAGCCGGTGACGTGTGTCAAGCGGCATGCCGGGTTTTTTTTGTGCAACGCGTTTTTAACTTTTTACAGCAATTCGATAGCGATCGCCGTGGCTTCGCCGCCGCCGATGCACAGCGAGGCGACGCCGCGCTTGCCGCCGCGAATGCGCAGGGCGTTGATCAGCGTGACCACCAGGCGCGCGCCGCTGGCGCCGATCGGGTGGCCCAGCGCGACCGCGCCGCCGTGCACGTTGAGCTTGTCGTGGGCGATGCCGAGCTCGGTCATCGGCGCCATCGCGACCACCGAAAACGCCTCGTTGATCTCGAACAGATCGACGTCTTCGACCTTCCAGCCGGCCTTTTCGAGCACGTTTGAAATCGCTTTCACCGGCGCGGTGGTGAACCATTCCGGGGCCTGCGCGTGGCCGGCGTGGGCGACGATGCGCGCCAGCGGCTTGAGCCCGCGCGCGGCGGCTTCCTGCGCGCTCATCAGCGCGGCCGCGGCGGCGCCGTCGGAAATCTTCGACGAGGCCGCGGCGGTCAGCACGCCGTCCTTGCCGAACGCAGGACGCAGGGTCGGAATCTTGCTGACGTCGATCTTGGCCGGCTCCTCGTCGGCGTCGACGACGACGTCGCCCTTGCGGCCCTTGACCGTCACGGAAACGATTTCATCCTTGAAGTGGCCGGCCGACTGCGCGGCCTGGGCGCGCTTGACGCTCTCTTCCGAATACGCGTCGATGGCGGCGCGATCGTAGCCGTACTTGGCGCAGGCGGCGTCGCCGAACACGCCCATCGCCTTGCCGTCGTACGGGTTGGTCAGGCCGTCCCAGGCCATGTGGTCGAGGAACTCAGCGCTGCCGTAGCGGATGCCGGTGCGCGAGTTGTTGAGCAGGTGCGGGGCGTTGGTCATCGACTCCATGCCGCCGGCGACGACGACCTTGGCCGAGCCGGCCTGGATCAGGTCGTGGGCGAGCATGATCGCCTTCATGCCCGAGCCGCAGACCTTGTTGATGGTGGTGCAGCCGGCCGAGGTCGGCAGGCCGGCGCCGAGCGCGGCCTGGCGCGCCGGGGCCTGGCCGAGGCCGGCCGGGAGCACGCAGCCCATGATGACTTCGTCGACCTGGTCGGCGGCCACGCCGGCCTGTTCCAGCGCGCCGGCGATCGCGGCGCTGCCCAGGGTCGGGGTCGGGACGCCGGTGAACTGGCCGAGGAAGGAACCGATGGCGGTGCGCTTGGCACCGACGATGACGACATCGCTCATGGCGGAACTCCGGAAATCTGTGGCTGTGGGGGCCGGCGCCGGACGGGGCCGGGGACCGGAACCCGCCGATTATGCGGCGCCGTGTTGCGGTGCCGCAAATGTCCGTTCGGGCAGGGGGAAAGGGGATGCCGCGGATAACGAAAAACCAACAAATCCGACGACAAGCCCGGCCCGCGACTGAATTCGGCGCCGGCCTGTGGAAGGGGTTTCAGCGCCGGCGCCGGTGTCTCATGTCGCGGTGATCTGATTGTGGAAGGGGCTTCAGTCCCGACGCTCCGGTTTCGGATCGCGGCGACCGGGCCGGGAAAGCGTCGGGACTGAAGTCCCTCCCGCAGATCCTCGGCCACGCTCGCGTGTCCTCTCCGGCCGCGGTAAAGCGATGCGCCCAAGCGCCGTCCCCGGACTTCTCGCGCTTTTGCTTCGCCGCCGCCCGATTCGTTTGTCGGCCGCCGGTGTTTGCATTAAAACGAGCGGGTTCGGATTGAAAAACGCCGGTGCCGCGCGCTGCGGCCCGTCGCGGCCGGCCGCTGCGGGAGCGGCCGCGTCTTCCTGATCCAGAGCAGCTCGGGGTGAGCCATGAAACGATTCGAACCGGCAGTGCGGCGCAAGACGCGTTGGGCGTTGTGCGCGCTCGCGGCGGCGGTGCTGACCGCCTGCGGCGGCGGCGGAGGCGGCGGCAACGTGCGCCAGGACCCGCCGCCCGGCAATCCGAACACGCCGACCAATCCGCCGACCACGCCGCCGCCGCCGATCGGCGCGCACCTGGATCTGACCAACGCGCGCTCGGCGCAGGCGTTGGGGCTGACCGGGGCCGGCGTGCGCATCGGCGTCGTCGACAGCGGCGTGCGCCGCGACCATCCCGCGCTCAACGGCCGGGTCGGGCCGATGCTGATCTACACCGACCCGCGCAGCAACAACCACCGCGTCGACGACGTGCTCGGCCACGGCACCTACGTTTCGCAGATCATCGCCGGCACCCCGGTCGGCGCCTGGCCGGGCGGCATCGCGCCGGGCGCGACCATCGTCTCCGCACGCATCCTCGCCGACACCCGGCCCAGCGACGACGGCTCGGGCATGGGCAACCAGGCCACCGGCAACGGCGGCCTCGACATCGTCAGCCGCGACCTCATGAACGCCGGCGTGCGGATCATGAACAACTCCTGGGGCGGGCTGTACTGGACCGGCGACAACGTCACCCGCAGCTTCATCGACGCGTACAAGCCCTTCATCGACAACGGCGGGCTGGTGGTGTTCGCGACCGGCAACGAATCCAAGGCGCAGCCGTCCGACAACGCTTCGCTGCCGAGCCAGGGCGCCGGCGCCGACGTGCTCGAGCGCGGCTGGATCGCCGCGGCCGCGCTGGACTCGCTCAACCCGACCCGGCTGGCGAGCTATTCCAACGCCTGCGGCATCGCCATGAACTACTGTCTGGTCGCGCCCGGCGACGTGCAGGCCACCGGCGTCACCGACGCGGTCGGCAATCCCAGCTACTGGGTGGTGCGCGGCACCTCGTTCGCCGCGCCGCAGGTGTCGGGCGCGGCGGCGCTGGTGTGGCAGGCGTTCCCGTACTTCAACAACGATCTGGTCCGGCAGGCGCTGCTCGGCAACGCCAAGGACCTCGGCGCATCGGGCGTCGACCCGGTGTTCGGCCAGGGCCTGCTCGACGTCGGCGCGGCGGTGCGCGGCCTGCACCGGCTCGACTTCGGCAACGTGCGCGTCGCCTTCGACGGCAGCTCGACCTGGAGCAACCCGCTGACCGGCGCCGGCGGCCTGACCAAGGACGGCAGCGGCACGCTGCGCCTGGACAGCGCCGCCGCGCATACCTACACCGGCCCCACCGACGTCGCCGGCGGCACCTTGCGCCTGATCGACGGCGGCAGCCTCGCCTCGCCGGTGACCGTGCGCAGCGGCGCGGTGTTCTCCGCCGGCAACGGCGCCAAGGTCGCCAACCGGGTCGACAACCAGGGCGCGGTGCGGGTCGAAAACGCGGGCCTGCGCATCGACGGCGACTACGCGCAGTCGGCGGCCGGCCAGTTGCAGTTCTTCATCGGCGGCAAGCTCGACGTCGGCGGCAACGCCGCGCTGGCCGGCAATGCGTTCGTGCTCGGCCAGTTGCAGGGGTATGTGCGCTCCAGTCGCGAGGTGTTCCTCAACGCCGGCAGCATCAGCGGCCAGTTCGACAGCCTGTCGAGCGCGTCCGGCGTGTTCCTGACCGCGACGCTGGGCTACAGCAGCACCCAGGCCTGGCTCGACATCAGCGCGCTGAACATCAGCGCCACCGCGCAATCGCTGGGCATGCAGGCGGCCGACGTGGCTTCGGCCGCGCGCGTGGACGCGGCCTTGAACCGCCTCGGCAACGGCGCGGCGGTGACCGCGCCGGGCGGGGCGGCCGCGTTCGAAGGCGCCGCCGGCGCCTTGCAGCGTTCGGCCAGCGCGCAGGCGGCGCAGCAGTCGCTGGCGAGCCTGTCGGGCGAGTTGCACAGCGCCGACGCGGCGTTCGCATTGATGGCGATCGAAGGCAACCGGCGCGCGCTGGAATCGCGCCTGGACGCGCAATACCTCGACGGCACCCGCTTCGGCGCGTGGAGCGACAGGCTCGACGCGCGCCGGGCGATGGCCGGGCGCTTCGACCTCGACGCGTCGGGCTGGATCGTCGGCCACGACCAGCGTTTGGGCGAGTGGAGCGTCGGCGCGGCGCTGAGCCAGACCGATGGCTACGCCTACAGCGCGCAGCGCCGCGACCGCGAGCGCAACCGTCAGGTCGAAGGCCAGTTCTACGCCGCCTGGAACCGCGACGACCGCTACCTGCTCGGGCGCGCGGCGTTCGGCCACATGGATCGGTATCTGCAACGCGAAGTGCAGCTCGGCGCGGCCCAGTTCGGCACCGGCAGCGATTACGGCGAGCGCTATCTGAGCTTGAACGTGCAGGCCGGCCAGCACCTGCGCATCGGCGAGGGCGTGCTGACGCCGTACGTCGGCGCGCAGACCCTGCGTCTGGAACGCGGCGGTTTCGAGGAAGCCGGCGCGGCCGGGTTCGGCCTCAGCGCCGGCGATTCGACCCTCAGCGCGACCCAGTTCCTCGCCGGCGCGCGGCTGGAGCGGCAATGGCGGCTCGGCGCGGCGCGCCTGAGCCTCAGCGGCCGCGCCGAATGGCAACGCACGCTGGCGCAGTCGGGCCGTTACATCGATGCGCGTTTCACCGGGATGGAAGTGTGGTCGCCGATCGTCGGCGACGCGTTCGCGCGCGAGGCCGGCGTGCTGGGCGTGAGCTTCAATGCGCGCTTCGCCCGCGCCGGCGTGTTCGGCCTGGACTTCGACAATCGTTATGAGTTCGGCCGGCAGTATCCGCGCGCGTTCGCGAGTTGGTCGGTGCCGTTCTGAGCGTGGGTTCGGCTGCTACCTGTAGGAGCGGCGCGAGCCGCGACCGCGAAGCCGCGCCGTCCGGCGCGGGCCTGGGGTGCGAGGATACGGGCCGCGTTGGCGTTCGTTGCGGTTGAGGTTTCGCGGTCGCGGCTTGCGCCGCTCCTACAGGTAGGCCATGTACGAAAACGCCGCCGTGTTGCCACGGCGGCGTTTGTTTTTGCGAACCCGCGGCCCGCTCAGCTCTTGCCGTCGAACAGCTCGCGCCCGATCAGCATGCGCCGGATCTCATTGGTGCCCGCACCGATCGCGTACAGCTTGGCGTCGCGCAGGATCCGGCCGGTCGCGAACTCGTTGATGTAGCCGTTGCCGCCGAGGGTCTGGATCGCTTCCAGCGCCACCTCGACCGCGGCGTCGGAGGCGTGCAGCAGGCACGAGGCGGCGTCGACGCGGCTCTTGTAGCCCGAATCGAAATCGCGCGCGACCTGATAGGCGAACGCGCGGCTGGACTGCAGCGAGGTGTACATGTCGGCGATCTTGCCCTGCATCAGGCCGAAGGTGCCGATCGCCGCGTCGAACTGCTTGCGCTCGCGCACGTAGGGCAGGGCGATGTCCATCGCCGCCTGCATCAGCCCGAGCGGGCCGCCGGTCAGCACCAGGCGCTCGGTGTTGAGGCCGCTCATCAGCACCTTGACGCCCTGGTTGACCTCGCCGACCACGTTCTCGGCCGGGATCTCGCAGTCCTCGAACACCAGCTCGCAGGTGTTGGAGCCGCGCATGCCGAGCTTGTCGAGCTTCTGCGCGGTGCTGAAGCCCTTCATGCCCTTTTCGACGATGAACGCGGTCATGCACTTGCTGCCCGCGGACTTGCCGGCCGTGCGCATGTAGACCAGCAACACGTCCGCCTCGGGGCCGTTGGTGATCCACATCTTGTTGCCGTTGGCGACCCACACGCCGTCGCGCAGCTCGGCGCGGCAGCTCATCGAGCCGACCACGTCGGAACCGGCGCCCGGCTCGCTCATCGCCAGCGCGCCCTTCCATTCGCCGCTGCACAGCTTGGGCAGGTACTTGGCGCGCTGGGCCTGATTGCCGTTGGCGTAAAGATTGGACACGCACAGGTTGGAATGCGCGCCGTAGGAGAGACCGACCGAACCGGAGGCGCGCGAAATCTCCTCCATCGCGACCAGATGGGCCAGATAGCCCATCTCGCTGCCGCCGAACTCACCCGGCACGGTCATGCCGAGCAGACCCATCTCGCCGAGCTTGGGCCACAGGTCCTGCGGGAACGCGTTGTCGTGGTCGATGCGCTCCGCGCGCGGAGCGATTTCGGCTTCGGCGAAACGGCGCACGGCATCGCGCAGCGCGTCGATCTCTTCACCCAGGGGAAAACTACGCATATCAGCCCTCGTAACGAATCAGCGGCCGCCCATTGAGCGGTTGGATGTTGCGGTTGTTGCGGCGGTAGTGGGAAAGGAAGCCGTCGATCTGCCGCTTCGACATGGTGACCGGCGCCGGCATCACGTACCACTCGACATTTTCCGTCAGCGGCGGGGTCGTGAGCGAGCCCAGGTAGTGGTAGTAGCCGTGCGATTTCGGAATCAGCCCCTCGATATCGATCTCCTGCTGGGCCGGCTTGGCCTTGCCGGGCTTGAGATCGTCGAGCACGTCCTGCGCCACCGGATTGGCCGCGCCCTGTTCATACATCACCCCGACCACCGCCAGCCGGCCGTCCTGGGCCTTGAACACGAAGTGGCCTTCGAGCGGGAAGTGCTTGCCGTCGAGGGTGTGCTCGCTCTGGGCGTGGAAGTGGAACTGGGCCAGCTTGAAATGGCGGCCGCGGATGATCGCCTCGGTGGCGTGGGTGTCGACCTGGACCGCGTGGCCGTTGTCCTCGACCTTGTCGACCGCGCCGTGGGTGTGGCTGAACTCGATCGCGCGCGGCTCGCCGGGATCGGCGGCGGTGGCGCCGGCGCTGACGATGTCGATCGGCGACTGCGACTTGTCGTGCAGCGCCTGCCAGGCTTCCTGGTGATCGTAGTCGTAGACCTCGTGATGGCCGGCGGCGGCCGCCGGCTTGGCCGGCTCGCTGGCGCCGGCGGCGCAGGCGAGGGCGATGGACAGCGCAGCAACGGCAGGCACAGCGAAAGCGGACGAACGCATGGCTTGGCTCCAGGGGCTGGCGACGCTATGAGGGGGATGTTGCATAACGCGTGCGTCCTGCTAAACGCAGAAACGCACGCAAAACCCTACCGCGAATACGACGACGGGGCCGTTGGCCCCGTCGAAGTGTGCTTCAGTGGCCGCTGCGGATGCGTCCGCGGAAGCTCGGGTTGGAGCGTCCGAGCGGCAGCTTGAGCTTGCCGATCGCGCTGATGCGCTCCTCCGCCAGACGGTCGGCGGCGGTGTAGGTCGGGATGCTGTCGCGCTCGGCGATCTCGAAGATGCGGCCGAGGTTGTGGTAGATCGTGCGCATCATGCGCATGGCGCGCTCGCGGTTGTAGCCGTCGAGTTCCAGCGCCACGTTCATCACGCCGCCGGCGTTCACGGCGTAGTCCGGCGCGTACAGGATGCCGCGCTTGGCCACTTCGTCGCCGATGGCGTTGTTGGCCAGCTGGTTGTTGGCGGCGCCGCAGATGATCTTGGCCTTCAGGCGCGGCAGGGTCTGCTCGTTGACGGTGCCGCCGAGCGCGCACGGCGAGTACACGTCGGCGTTGACGTCGTAGATCTCGTCCAGGCCGACCGCTTCGGCGCCGTACTCGGACACGGCCTTGTCGACCAGGCCCTTGTTGATGTCGGTGACGAAGATCTTCGCGCCGCGCTCCTTGAGCAGCTTGACGAATTCCATGCCGACATGGCCCAGGCCCTGCACGGCGTAGCTGTACTTGCCGACTTCCTCGTCGCCGAAGCGCTTGTTCAACGACGCCATCAGGCCCTGCAGGGTGCCGTAGGCGGTGAACGGCGACGGGTCGCCCGAACCGCCGTGGACCTGGTGCACGCCGGTGACGTACTCGGTCTCGCGGTAGACGTATTCCATATCGTTGACGTCGATGCCGACGTCTTCGGCGGTGATGTAGCGGCCGCCCAGCGAATCGACGAACTTGCCGAACGCGCGGAACAGCGCTTCGGACTTGTCGGCGGACGGGTCGCCGATGATGACCGCCTTGCCGCCGCCGATGTTGAGGCCGGCGACCGCGTTCTTGTAGGTCATGCCGCGGCTCAGGCGCAGCACGTCGTTGAGCGCGTCCTGCTCGGTCTTGTACGGCCACATCCGCAGGCCACCCAGGGCCGGGCCGAGCACGGTGTTGTGAATCGCGATGATGGCCTTCAGGCCGGCGTCCTTGTTATGGCAGAACACGACCTGCTCATGGCCGAAGGTGTCGAGGGTTTCGAAAATCATCGGGTGCTCCGAACCGGGCGGGTTGCGCGGCGCTGATGCGAGCGCGGTTTCGCCTGGCTGTGGGTTAAGTCGTTGAAATGAGTAGAAATCGCCTGTGCGGCGGCGGAACGTCGGCCGGCGCAGGGCCGCTAGTCTAAAGCAATCGGGCAATACGGCTAGGTATGCCCGGCGTACTGGCGCGGCGTATACCCGAGCGCTCGCGGCGCGGGTTTGCCGGGCTTGTTGTTTGGCTCGATCCAAAATTCGCCGCGGCGCGTCGGCGGCGGCGGGCAAGCGCGCCCGACTCGCAACGGTTATGTCCGTCGAACACGATAATGGCGCAAGCGTTGTGTCCGGGCCGGCCGCGCGGCGGCGTTTCCCCGGATGCACCTGCTCTTGCCCGTATTCGCACTCGCCCCATTCAGGACGCCGTTCCCCCATGGCCACCGCAAGGACCGCCGCCGCGCGCAAGCCGGCCCGAGCCGCATCCACATCCACATCCGCCGCCGCCCGCGCCAAGGCCGGCGTGCGCAAGCTCAACACGCGCCTGCTCGACGCCCGCCCCGACACCGCGGACTTCCGCGACCGCATGTTCGAACCGACCCTGGTCGACGTGCCCGCGCACAAGCCGCTGAGCGAGCACCTCAAGCTGCGCCTGCCGATCCTCGACCAGGGCGACGAAGGCGCCTGCACCGCGTTCGGCCTGGCCACCGTCGCCCACGCCCTGCTGCGCAAGCGCAACCCGCGCGCGGCGCTGCGGCCGGTCAGCACGCGCATGTTCTACGACATGGCGCGGCGCTACGACGAATGGCGCGGCGAGGACTATTCCGGTTCCAGCTGCCGCGGCGCGATGAAAGGCTGGCACCACCACGGCGTCTGCGCCGAAACGGTGTGGCCGTACCGGCCCGGCCAGCGCCTGGAGACCTACACCGAGCAGCGCGCGCGCGACGCCGCGCAGCGGCCGCTGGGCGCGTACTTCCGGGTCAACCACAAGGACCTGGTGGCGATGCACGCGGCCTTCGCCGAAGTCGGCGTGCTGTACGCCTCCGCCGCCGTGCACGACGGTTGGGACGATCCGCGCCGCGGCGTCATCGCCTGGACCCAGCAGGACATCGCCGGCTACCACGCCTTCGCCATCGTCGGTTACGACGAAGGCGGGTTCTGGATCCAGAACTCCTGGGGCAAGACCTGGGGCCGCGGCGGCTACGGCTACGTCAGCTACGACGAGTGGCTGGAACGCGGCACCGACGTGTGGGTCGCGCGGCTGGCGGTGCCGGTGCGGCTGCACAGCGCGCAGTCCAGCGCGGTCAGCCATTCCAGCCTGGCGCGCCAGTCCACCGGCTATTCGCAGGCCGACCTGCGCCCGCACATCGTCAGCCTCGGCAACAACGGCGCGCTGCGCGACGACGGCCGCTTCGGCACCACGCTCGACGACGTGCGCAACCTGATCCGCAACGACCTGCCGCGGATCACCGCGAAGTGGGCGAAAAAGCGCGTACTGCTGTACGCCCACGGCGGCCTGGTGGCGGAACAGGCCGCGATCCAGCGCGTCGCCGATTACCGCAACGCGCTGCTGGAACAGCAGATCTATCCGCTGTCGTTCGTCTGGAAGACCGACGCCTGGACCACGCTCGGCAACATCCTGCGCGACGTCGCCAAGCCGCGCAGCGAAGGCATCGTCGACAGCGCCAAGAACCTGTTGCTCGACCGCCTCGACGACACCTTGGAACCGCTGGCGCGGGTCGCCGGCGGCAAGCTGCTGTGGGACGAGATGAAGGAGAACGGCCAGCTCGCGACCACCGCGCGCACCGTGGCCGCCAACGGACAGGCGCAGGAAGCCGGCGGCGCGGCGCTGGTCGCGCGCTTGCTGCACGAATGGAAGGCGCGCGACAAGCAGGTCGAACTGCACCTCACCGGCCACAGCGCCGGCTCGATCCTGCTGGCGCCGCTGGTGCAGCTGCTGACCGCCGACGGCATCGTCCCCAGCGGCCCCGCGGTCGGCATGCAAGGGCTGGGCATGACGATCGAAAGCGTCAACCTGTGGGCGCCGGCGATCACCGTCGAACTGTTCCTCGACACCTACGCGCCGGCGCTGCGCAGCGGCAAGATCAAGCGCATGGCCTTGTTCACCCTGACCGACAAGGCCGAGAACGACGACCACTGCGCCAGCATCTATCACAAGTCGCTGCTGTACCTGGTCGCGCACGCGTTCGAACAACAGCCGCGCAGCTGGATCAACCGACGTTTGCGCAACGGCACGCCGCTGCTGGGCATGGCGAAGTTCCTCGACCGGGGCGCCGAACAGGGCTCGGCCGAATTGCGCGAACTGCTCGACCGCGGCCTGATCGACTGGGTGCAATCGCCGACTTCAGGTCAGGCCGAAGGCTCGCCGCACGCCGCGTTCGCGACCTCGCACGGCGGCTTCGACGAAGACCGCGCGACCTTGGCGGCGACGCTGGCGCGCATTCTCGGCCGCGCCAGCGCCAAGAGCGGTTTCGATCTGCATCGTTCCGAGTCCGGCATCGCCGAGCGCCGCGCCAAGATCGCGCACGGGCTGGCGAAGCGGTAAGCGGACGGCGCCGCAGGGAGGCGGCGCAGGGCAGGGAAGCGGACGCCGCGCAGGCGGCGGGCAGGGACGCGGGGCGTCGCGCAGCGGCGCGGCAAGGACGCAGCGCAAGCAGGCGCGGCAACGCAGGGAACGCAGGTTCGACGCGCGGATACGGTGCCGCGTTAGAACCGGGCCGCAGGACGCGGCACGGCGGACAGTGCGCGACGCGCCCGGATCGAGGCGCGTCGCGCAGGGGAGCCGCCGCATCGGAACTACCCCGCCGCCGTTGCGGCGACGGCCTCGAATCTACCCGACCGTGGTTCCGGCAAAAATCGAAAGGCTTTCAGCTTTGCGGTCGCTGCAAGATCCCGCCGCGGCTCAGCGCCGCACCCAGCGCCCCGCATGGAAACGCCACGCCGGCCCGTACGACACCCAGCGCGGACCGACATAGGCATAGCCCGGCCGCGCGACCACATAACTGCCGCCGATCCAGACGTGACGGCGCCCGTTCCAGCTCCAGTAGCCCGGCGTCCACACATAGCCCGGCCGCACCCGCACCCGCTCGTAACGCGGCGCCGGCGGCGCCACCCGCACATCCACATCGACGTACGCGCGCGCCTGCGCCGGCGTCGCATGCACGCCCGCCATCGTCGCCAGACCCATCGCCGCCGCCACCATCAAAGGACGCATCGCCATGATCTTCTCCTCGTTCCAGCGGCCACCCGCCGGTTCGGGAATGGCAACGTCGCGCCCGCCGCGTGTGTTGACGCAGCGCAGGCGCGCGTTCACGAACGCGCCGGATTGCTGAAGCCGGGCTTGCTGGAAAACGGTTGCGGGGCAGGGCGGTTGACCGCGACCAAGCATTGCTGCGCCCGCACACCCATTCGGCAATGCCGGCAAACCCCCTGTAGGAGCGGCGCGAGCCGCGACCGCGCCAACGCAATTACGGCGAAAGGTTCGGCGCAAGCGGCTACCCCGCGGTCGCGGCTCGCGCCGCTCCTACAGCGGGACTGCGGACAGCGCGCTGAATCGCGCAACTGGCGACGGTGTCGTTCCGGCATAGCGGATCCGTCCAAACCGCCCGCACCATCGCCACTTGCGACCCGCCCGGCAGTTCCCGCACCGCCGCCACACGGCCGCCCTATTGACGCCGCCGCCCCGTCTTCGCTAGCGCCGCCGCCCCCTACGCCCCCGAATGCGCGCCGCAAACCGGGCCGCCGCGCACAGAGCTACAATACGCGCAGACCGTCCTGCGTATCGAGATGCCCATGAGCACCACCGCCGCGAACATCCCCGCCGCCCAGCCCGACGCGACCCCGCTGCGCTTCGTCACCGCCGCCAGCCTGTTCGACGGCCACGACGCCGCGATCAACATCATGCGCCGGCTGATCCAGGGGCAGGGCGCCGAAGTCGTCCACCTCGGCCACAACCGCTCGGTCGAAGACGTGGTCCGCGCCGCGCTGCAGGAAGACGCCGACGGCATCGCGCTGTCGAGCTACCAGGGCGGCCATGTCGAATACTTCAAGTACATGGTCGACATGCTGAAAGAACGCGGCGCCGGCCACATCCGCGTGTTCGGCGGCGGCGGCGGCACGATCACGCCGGAAGAAATCCGCGAGCTGCAGGCCTACGGCGTCGAGCGCATCTACCATCCCAACGACGGCATGCACATGGGCCTCGTTGCGATGATCGAAGACGTGGTGCGCCGCGCCAGCGACGCGCGCCTGGCGACCGAATCCAGCCCGCAGGTCTCCAGCATCGACGACGAGATCAGCATCGGCCGCACCCTCAGCGCGATCGAGGAAGGCGCGTTCGACGAACCGCAGCTCGCGCATCTGCGCAAGCAGTGGCAGCTGGCCGGCGGCAAGACCCCGGTGGTCGGCATCACCGGCACCGGCGGCGCCGGCAAGTCGTCGGTCACCGACGAACTGCTGAACCGCTTCCTCGCCAACTTCCCCGACATGCGCATGGCGGTGATCTCGGTCGACCCGACCCGCCGCCGCACCGGCGGCGCGCTGCTTGGCGACCGCATCCGCATGAACTCGCTGCGCAGCCACCGCGTCTACATGCGCTCGATGGCCACACGCCGGCAGAACTCGGCGACCAACACGGTGCTGAAGGATTGCATCGGCTACCTGCGCAGCCTCGGCTACGATCTGGTCATCGTCGAAACCGCCGGCATCGGCCAGAGCGATTCGGAAATCGTCGATCTGGTCGATTTCCCGATGTACGTCATGACCAGCGACTTCGGCGCGCCGAGCCAGCTGGAAAAGATCGACATGCTCGACTACGCCGAACTGGTCGTACTCAACAAGTTCGACAAGCGCGGCGCCGAAGACGCGCTGCGCGACGTGCGCAAGCAGTGGAAGCGCAACCGCGTCGCGTTCCAGACCAAGGACGAGGACGTCCCGGTCTACCCGACTATCGCCAGCCAGTTCAACGACCCCGGCATCAGCTGGATGTTCGCCAACCTGTGCCGCCTGCTGCGCGAGAAGCTGTCGCTGCCGGCCGACAAGTGGACGCCGGACGTCAACACCGACCTCAAGGAACCGCGCGCCACCGTGCTGATTCCCGGCGCGCGCGTTCGTTACCTCGCCGAAATCGCCGAGCAGGGGCGTTCGATCAACCGGCAGATCGAGACGCAGTCGGAAATCGCCGATCGGGCGCAGTCGTATTGGCAGTCGCTGCACGATCTGGGCGATCAGGTGCCCAACGCGCTCGATCTTTATCACTCCGACGCGCTGCTGCCCTCGAAGGACGAACCGGCGGCGCCGTCCGACGACGACGTCGACGCCGCTTTGCAGAATGTCGATCCTGCCGTCCGCGAACAATTCGCTGCGACGCGCCAGCGGATCCGCGAGATCGAGGCGCGCGCGCTCGCCAAGGGGCGGTCGGTCGACCGCACCCTGCTGACCCTGCGCCAACGCTACAACGACGCCGTCCAGTCGCTGACCTCCGACGCGCTGAAGCTGCTGCGCGACTGGCCCGCGCGCCTGAAGTCGATCACCGACGAAGTCAACGAATACAAGGTCCGCGACAAGGTCATCCGGGTCGAGAACTACCGCGTATCGCTGAGCCACCAGCAGATCCCGAAGATCGCCGCGCCGACCTACAAGAGCTGGGGCGAGCTGCTGACCTTCCTGCAAAAGGAAAACCTGCCGGGCTATTACCCCTACACCGGCGGCGTCTACCCGTACCGCCGCACCGGCGAAGACCCGATCCGCATGTTCGCCGGCGAGGGCACCCCGGAGCGCACCAACCGCCGCTTCCATTACCTGTCCGTCGGCCAGCCGGCCGCGCGCCTGTCGACCGCGTTCGACAGCGTCACCCTGTACGGCGAAGACCCGGCCGTGCGCCCGGACATCTTCGGCAAGATCGGCAACTCCGGCGTCAACATCGCCTCGCTCGACGACATGAAGAAGCTGTACTCGGGCTTCGACCTGTGCGCGCCGAGCACCTCGGTGTCGATGACCATCAACGGCCCGGCGCCGATCATCCTGGCGATGTTCATGAACACCGCCATCGACCAACAGGTCGAGAAATACCTGCGCGAAGACCAAGCGCGTTGGGACGCCGCCCACGACAAGATCGAAGCCCTGTTCGAAGGCCGCAAGCGCCCCGAGTACAGCGGCCTGCTGCCGGAAACCAACGACGGCCTCGGCCTGGGCCTGCTCGGCATCACCGGCGACCAGGTCGTCGACGCCGAGACCTACCAGCGCATCCGCGACCAGACCTTGGCGACCGTGCGCGGCACCGTTCAGGCCGACATCCTCAAAGAGGACCAGGCCCAGAACACCTGCATCTTCAGCACCGAGTTCGCCCTGCGCATGATGGGCGACATCCAGCAGTTCTTCGTCGACAAGAACGTGCGCAACTTCTACTCGGTGTCGATCTCGGGCTACCACATCGCCGAAGCCGGCGCGAACCCGATCAGCCAGCTCGCCTTCACCCTGTCCAACGGCTTCACCATCGTCGAGTACTACCTCGCGCGCGGGATGAAGATCGACGACTTCGCGCCGAACCTGTCGTTCTTCTTCTCCAACGGCATGGACCCGGAATACACCGTCATCGGCCGCGTCGCCCGCCGCATCTGGGCGCGCGCCATGCGCGAGCGCTACGGCGCCGACCCGCGCAGCCAGATGATGAAGTACCACATCCAGACCTCGGGCCGCTCGCTGCACGCCCAGGAAATCCAGTTCAACGACATCCGCACCACCTTGCAGGCGCTGTACGCGCTGTTCGACAACTGCAACAGCCTGCACACCAACGCCTACGACGAAGCCATCACCACCCCGACCGAAGAAAGCGTGCGCCGCGCGGTCGCGATCCAGATGATCATCAACAAGGAGTTGGGGCTGAACTTCAACGAGAACCCCTGGCAGGGCAGCTTCATCGTCGACAAGCTCACCGACATCGTCGAGGAGGCGGTGTACAAGGAATTCGAAGCGATCAGCGAGCGCGGCGGCGTGCTCGGCGCGATGGACACCATGTACCAGCGCGGCAAGATCCAGGAAGAAAGCCTGTACTACGAGCACAAGAAGCACGACGGCTCGCTGCCGCTGGTCGGCGTCAACACCTTCCTGCCGAAGGACCACGGCGGCGACATCGTCACCGAGATCGAACTGATCCGTTCGACCGAGGGCGAGAAGGGCCAGCAGATTGACAACGTCAAGGCCTATCAGGCCGGCCGCAACGCGTACGCCGCCGAAGGCCTGCGCGGCCTGCAGGCGGCGGCGCGCGAGCGCCGCAACGTGTTCGCCAGCCTGATGGAGGCGGTGAAGACGCATAGCCTGGGGCAGATCAGCCATGCCTTGTACGACGTGGGCGGCGAGTACCGGCGCAACATGTAAGCGGCGGCAAGGCAAACACAGGCCAGTCACGGGACCCGCGAACGCGGGTCTCGTGCGATGGGCCGGTCGCATCGGGGGAGCGATGAGTAATTGGATACGGGGAGCGTCGCTGGGCCTGGGCCTGTGCGCCGCCACGGCCGGCGCGCAAACGGCAGCGGACGCGAACAACGAGCGCTTGCTGCAACGTTACGTGGCGGCCTTGAGCGAAGCGGTCGAACAGCAATGGGTGCGCCCCGACAGCGTGACCCTCGAACAGGTGTGCCCGGTCGAGGTCCGGATGCTTCCGGGCGGTTACGTGATCGTCGCGACGGCGAGAGTCGATTGCGAGTTCGACGCCGCCGGCCGCCGTTCGGTCGAAGCCGCCGTGCGCAAGGCGGAGCCCTTGCCTTACGCCGGCTTCGAAAGCGTGTTCCGCCGCTCCGTGGTGCTGCGGTTCCACGCCCGGGACAAAGCGCCTGGGTCCGACGCTGCGGTCGCCCCGCGCGAACCTGGCGCCGACAACGCGGCGCCGGACGAATCGCGACGCTGAGTTCGCGAACCTACGATTCCTTGGGGGAAGGCGTGGTCTGGTGGAGAGGGAACGGCCTGTGGATAGGCTTGCTGGTTGCGGCGGGCATCGCCTCGGCGAACAAGTGCTTGGGCCCTATCGGCGTGGCGATCGCATGCCTGGCATCGGCTGCGATATTGTTCGGCGTGAGGGGCTCGCTTGAGGATTCGTCGCTGTTCTCGATCCCCACGCGGTTCTGGTGGCCGGTGCTGCTGGTGCTTGGCATCCTGGTTCTGTTCAAGGGGTAAGCGCATCGGCCGGACCCGCTTCTAGGGCCGGCCCACGGCGCAAGCGACTGCCGCGGCGCGTCGGACTTCGCCGCGCGGTGCGCACCGCCGCGCAAGCGGCGAGGTCTCCAGGGAAACCTGAAGCGCGCAGCCGATTCCGGTTCCGGACAAAACTCCCGCGCGTCCGCCGATCGGCGGCGCGTCGTCATTCGCGGGTCATCCGCGCTGGTTAGCGTCCTGCGTTTTGCCGCGCAGGCCCGCCCATGTCCGCTCCCACCCGCCGCGACTTCCTCCGCCTCGCCGGCCAATCCGCCGCCGCCCTGGCCGCCGGCGCAATGCTGCCGCCGTCGATCGCCAAGGCCCTGTCGATCGCGCCCGCGCGCGTCAGCGGCACGCTTCAGGATGTTCAGCATGTGGTGATCCTGATGCAGGAGAACCGCTCGTTCGACCATTACTTCGGCACCCTCGGCGGCGTGCGCGGCTTCAACGACCCGCGCGCGATCCGCCGGTCCGACGGCCGGCCGGTGTGGCAGCAGAACTACAAGGGCCGCGACTACACCCCGTACCACCTCGACACCAGCAAGACCTGGGCGCAGTGGCTGGAGAGCAACGACCACGGCTGGAGCGGCCTGCACGACTGCTGGAACCAGGGCCGCAACGACCAGTGGATGCACGTGCAGTGGCCGCAGGCGATGGGCTACTTCACCCGCGCCGACCTGCCGTACTACTACCCGCTGGCCGACAGCTTCACCGTCTGCGACGCCTACCACGCGTCGATGCTCGGCCCGACCAATCCCAATCGCCTGTACCTGATGAGCGGCCGCGCCTCGGCCCAGGGCGACGGCAGCGGCGTGCACACCGGCAACGACATGGCCGACACCGGCGGCTCGGTGAACTGGACCAGCTACGCCGAGCGCCTGCAACAGGCCGGCGTGTCGTGGCGGATCTACCAGCAAGGCGCGGTCGGCTCGTACAACGCGGCGCTGAACTTCCTGCTCAGCCGCTACAAGATCGACGACAACAACAACTACGACTGCAATGCGCTGGCCTGGTTCGGCCAGTTCAAGAACGCCCCGCGCGCCTCGCAGTTGTGGGAGCGCGCGATGACCGTGCGCGGCCTCGACAGGCTGCGCGAAGACGTGCTCAACGACGCACTGCCGCAAGTGTCGTGGCTGGTGCCGTCGTTCTCTTCGTCCGAACACCCGTGGTGGGGCCCGGCGTTCGGCGAGCTGTATGTGGCCAAGATCATCGAAGCGCTGACCGCGAAGCCCGAAGTCTGGGCCAAGACCGTATTCCTGCTGACCTACGACGAATGCGACGGCTTCTTCGACCACATGCCGCCGCCGACGCCGCCGTGGGCGCAAGGCAAGGGCGCCTCGACCGTGCACACCACCGGCGACATCGAAGCCGCCTCCGGCCTGCCGGTCGGCCTCGGCCATCGCGTGCCGATGCTGGCGATCTCGCCGTGGAGCAAGGGCGGCTGGGTCAGCTCGGAAGTGTTCGACCACACCTCGGTGATCCGCTTCCTCGAAGCGCGCTTCGGCGTCGCCGAGCCGAACATCAGCGAATGGCGGCGCGCGGTATGCGGCGACCTTACCTCGCTGTTCGACTTCAGCGTCGACGCCGCCGACGGCGCCGCACCCGCGAGCGCGCGCGACGTCGAAGCGGCCGCCAAGCATATGAACGACGCGTACTGGAAACAGTACTACTACGCCAAACCCGACTACCCGGCCGCCTCGCCGGCGCTGCCGCCGCAGGAGCCCGGCATCAAGCCCGCGCGCGCCGTGCCGTACGACCTGTACGTCAGCTCCTGGAGCGAACCGGCGCAGCGCGAGTTCTGGCTGGAATTCTCCAACGAAGGCCAACGCGCGGCGGTGTTCCAGGTCTACGCCGCCGACGGCAGCGCCGGCCCGTGGACCTACACCGTCGAAACCGGCAAGCAACTCAGCGACTACTGGAAGGCCGACGCGCAAGGCGCTTACGACCTGATCGTCTACGGCCCCAACGGCTACGTCCGCCGCTTCGCCGGCCGCGTCGCCGCCGCCGGCGCGCGCCCGGACGTGATCGCGATCTACGACAAGGCCCGTGCGCGCCTTGCGCTGGCGATCGAAAACAGCGGCGACGTCGCGTGCACGGTGAAGGTCGCCGCCAACGCCTACAGCGCCGAGCCCGCGCGCAGCTACCGCATCGAGCCCGGCCAGACCGTCAACGTGCATTGGAGCTTCGCCGACAGCGGCGGTTGGTACGACCTGAGCGTCACCAGCGATGCGCCCGCCGGCTTCGTGCGCCAACTGGCCGGGCATATCGAAACCGGCGCGGCGAGCATCACCGACCCGCTGCTGAGCGGCGCGCCGGCCGTCTGACCTCGGCGCGGGGTTGCGCCGCGACCTGCAACCCCGCGGTCGCGGCTCGCGCCGCTCCTACAAAAAGCCATCAACTACGCGATCCCACTGTAGGAGCGGCGCAAGCCGCGACCGCGCCGCCACCCCCGCCGGCGTCACCCGCCCGCAAACCCACGACCCACTCCACACCTCAACCCGCCACCAAGCGCTCCCGCACCCACTGCTCCGCGCCCACCACCGCAATCCCGTTGCGCGCGTTGTACGTCCGCGCCACCTCCCACGCCACACCCCGGCCCAGCCCGAACACCGCGCGATACTTGCGCAGGTTGTCGTCCGGCGCCTCGGCCAGATCGGCCAGCAACTGCGGCACGCTGCGCACCTGCCGCTCGAACCTGCGCCCGGTCGCGCGTTCGAGCAGATCCGCCAACTCGCCATAAGTGAGCGTATCCCCAGCGGTGTACACCACCTCGTTGGCGATACGCGGCCGCTGCAACACGATCGCCGCAGTCAACCGCCCGATATCCTCCGGCGTAGTCACCGTCACCGCCGTGTCCAGACTGCCCAACGCAGTCACCCGCGCACCGGCCAGATCCACCACCCCGAACGCAGGCTCGAACAGGAAACTGGTGAACATCCCCGTCGAAATGACGATCCACTCGGTCCGCCGCTGCGCCCGCAGCATATCGCGCACATCGAGCTGCTCATCGAACCCATCCTGCGGGCTGCCGCGGCCGATCGCGTCGTAGTCGACGCCGAACTGCCAAGGCACATAGCGCGCAACACCCGCGTCCAACACCGCCTGAGTCAACTTGCGCTGCATGCCGCGCCCCGCGGCGAAACCGACGCACCCGATCACCGTGTCGTAGCGCGCGAACACCGCCGCCAACTCCGCCACCGACGCGGCTGCGACATCGGCCGGTTCGACCGCGACGCCCAACGCGCGGATCTCGTCGAGTTCCGCAAGCTTGCCCGGCGCCTGACTGCTCACCGTCGCGGGACGCAGCAACACCGCGATGTCCGCCTGCGTTCCGCCCTCGTGCGCAGCCAGCCCGCGCAACACCGCCAGCCCCAGCTCGCCCGCACCCACCACCAAAATCCGCTGTTTGACCTGCGCCGCATCGCCTTGCATCGTGCACTCCTGCGTACATCGCTTCGAATCGAGGCCGGAGATGCTGTCATGCCGCACGACCCATCAGAAGTAGGCACACCGGTGATACCGCACGGCCTCGACCCGCGCGAGATCGTCCGCCGCTCGCAAGCCGCCTGCGCCGCGCTCAGCGACGACCACGACGGCCTCAAGCGCGACATCCTCGGCCACGCCGGCAACCGCTGGTCGCTCGGCGTGGTCTACGCACTGGGCGTAACCAGTCCCTTGCGCCACGCCGAACTGCGCCGACAACTGCCCGGCGTCACCCAGCGCATGCTGACCCGCACCCTGCGCCAGCTCGAACGCGACGGCCTGATCGAACGCCGCGACTTCCACGAAGTCCCGCCGCGGGTCGAATACAAGCTGACCCCACTCGGCCTGGGCCTGCTCGTACAGATGATCCCGCTGTGGACCTGGGTGATCGACAACGCCGACGCCTTCGCCGCCGCGCGCCGGCGCTTCGACGCCCAACCCGGCGCCGCCCCCGCGCCCTGACGCCCGCGTCCGCAGTTCCGCGCACCGGCCGACCGACCGATAATCCCCGCATGACCATCACCCTGACCGACTTCGCCCGCCCGCGCCTGTTCCCGCGCGAACCGCGCCGCAACACCATCCAGGACATCACCCCCGAACAGTTCGAGCGCCACCTCAACGAAACCCCGCCGCTGGCCGTGCTCGACGGCTACGCCCCGTTCTGCAAACTGCACGTCCACCGCAACTGGACCAGCACCCGCTGCCTCGCCGTACCGATCACCGACGCCAACCGCCACCTGCTGCGCAGCGGCTACGACGCCCGCACCAAGGACGAGCTGCCGGTGCTGACGCGCTGGTTCGAAGACATCGACCCGCCGGTGGCCGAGTACCTCATCGTCATCCTCTACAGCCGCGAACAGCTGGCGAAAGAGGGCACCGCCACCGACGCCGACTGGGGCGTGGTCGGCTGCATGTACACCGCCGAGCCGGTGGAGACGCCGATGGCGCCGATTACGATGATGCGCAATGCGTTGGGGGTGGAGGAGGGTGGGTCGGGGGTGGCGTTGGATCGGGAGGCGTATCGGCGCAGCGTCGAATTCTGGAGCGCGCACGCCAACTGGCGCGGTTGAGGTAGGCCGTTCGTACTTGCGCTCACGGACGAGCGTGGTCGGCAACCTCGCGCTTTCTCGTTGAGCGGTGCATCGGCATTCGCCGCTATGCACGAATGTGTCGGGCCGCTATAAAAGACATTCGAACCACCCAGGCCCGGCGACGGCTCTGGGCCGCCACTGCGCAGAGGGGGCGCCAGTGAACGACAAGGTCAAGAATTACTGCGATTCCTGCGGGCAGGACACGCACCACAGCATCGAAGGCGTCCATCGCCTCACCACGGACCCGGATATCTACCACTGCATGACCGAACATGCGGTGGTGAAATGCTGCGGCTGCGACACCGTGTCGTTTCGTAAGGCCTTCCACGATTACGAAGGGGCTTATCCCGATGAGTACAACGAGTGGAACGTGCCCATCACGGTCGAAAACTACCCGCCTGCCAGAGCCGGAAGCGTCGACATCCGTCACTTGCCGGAGATCGTCGAGAGCATCTACAGCGAAACCTGCAGCGCGTACAAGAGCGGGGCACGGATTCTCGCCGGCATCGGCTTCCGCGCCACGATCGAAGCGATCTGCAACGACCAGGAGATCGGCGGCAAAGAGCTTAGCGCCCGTATCAACAACCTGGCGTCCAAGGGCCTGATCTCCAAGAAGGATTCGGGGCGCCTGCACTCGATCCGATTCCTCGGCAACGACGCCGCCCACGACATCAAAATACCGTCGGACCGGTCGCTTCAAGCAGCGCTGGTCATCGTCGAGCACCTGATGACGACGGTGTACGTCCTGGACCAGGAATCCAAGGACGCCCTGGACGCCCTGATCGAAGACTTTCCGAAGTTCGAGGCACTCTTGAACGGCAAGCTCGACGATTTCGCCGCGGGCGACGAATACCCCCTGCAAAAGTATCTCGGCAAGGACTCCCGCCTGATCGCCGGCAAGAAACTGGAGAAGTTGCTGCACGCCGCCATCGGCAAAGGCGAATTCAAGCGCCTGAAGTTCGGCAAGAGAGCGAAATTCCTCGACTTTCCGGAGGAGTTGCAGCACTACATCGTTGTCGATCCGGCCTGAGGCCCCAGCGCCCCGCAGCGGCCTCGGCCGCACCGGTGCGCCAGCGCACCCAAGAGGTAAGCTAAGCCCCACACGCAACGAGAGCGGATGGCGTACCGACGCAGTCCGCCGCACAGGGAAAGGGGAACCGGATGGCCGATACGATCGCGTTGATGTTGTCGCAGAGCGGCGGCCCCCCGTTCCACTCCGTCGGCTACGTCAACCACGCCATCGGCCCGATCCTGAGCCGCAACGGCTGGAACGTGCGTTCGTTCGAACCGCCGCGCAACGACCTCGGCGAAGAAGCCATGCTGCCGTACGGCCTCGCCGGCCAAATCTCCCGCCTGGACGGCGACGCGCCCCCGCACATCGCCCTGTACGACGCCACCGGCACCGCCGTGCGCTCGCCCGAGCGCGGCTGGGCGCGGCACAACGTCGTGCTGTACCACGGGCTGGCTTACGGCACCGGCGCGTGGATGGCCAATCCCGCCGTCGATCTGCATCTGGCCAACTCGCCCTATCTGGCGCGCGTGCTGCAATCGCTGTTCGCCTTTCCCAACTGGCGACAGCGGCGCGTGCTTAACCCGCGTGGGTTGATGCGCACCAAGTCGATACGCCTGCCGCTGCCCAGCGTCGAATGCCGCGATGGGCATCCTGGCTTCGCCCACGGGGTCGATCTGCCGCCGGCGCTGCTGCGGGAGCTCGACAGCGGCGCCACGGTGTGGGGGCATGCCCTGCAACCGGGCAAGCAGGATTGGCTGGCGACGTTGAGCATTCTTTACTGGCTCAACGAGCTGCGCACTGCGCCGGTGCCGCGGATTCGGCTGTTCGTGTCGGAACACTCGCTTACCGAGGACGTTCGTCGCGGGTTGGACGCGATGCTGGCTCCGGCCAGGCGCAGTTGCGCCGACTACTTCGTGCGTGTCCCGCATTTGAGCCAGGCTGCGTTGTTTCGACTGATGCGGGGGTGTCGGTTTGGGTTGGCGTACAACCGATTTCCCGAGCCGTTTGGGTTCTATGTGCTGGAGTCGGTGTACCAAGGGTGTCCGGTTTATACCAACGGGGTCGGAAACAACCGGTTTCTGTTGCCGCCCGAGCACGGGATCAATGTTTACGAGACGTTCGATATGGTCGAGGACGCTCGGGGGCAGAGGGATCCGGGGGCTTGGCGTGGGGTGGCTGAGAGGGTTCTGAGAGACCTGGCGATAGGGGACGATGTGCGGGCTCGGTGCCAGCGTGGGGCTGATTTGATTGCTGCCATGTGGAATCTAGACAGTTTTGAAGCCGATCTTTCCCGGGTCTTGCAAGGTTTTGATGCTACGACGGAACTCGAGGGCCATTTTGACGCTATGCGTGTGGTATTGGGGCCAGTTGTGCGGCAGCTCGACGTAGCGACGGGGCTTTGTCTCAGCGATTATGCGAGTTGTAGATTGGCGCCTAACGCAATAGATATGATCATCGGCCTAGATGGTCGGCTGTGCGAGGATTTGCAAGATGGCAAGAATATGCAGCAGATTGAGAACGAATTTGGCTTGTTCTCTAAGGGGATTTTGGCGATAACGCAAAGCTAAGTCCTGGTTTTTCGTTTCATAATGGGTCATGGCTGCTGTATGTTCTTTGATTGCTTTGTGCGTTAGTGGGCGATCTAAAGCGGAGCTTGTTGAGGCTTTGGTCGATTCTGGGCGCGCAGATGCTTATTGATTAATAAAATTTTGGGATAAAGAAAATGTCTGAAATGTACGCGCAGTATGACAAGCAGCGTCGAAAGGTCGATGTAGATAATTTGGATGTGACTGTTCGAGAATTGGTGAGAATGGTTAATTCAAATGAGATAGATCGTGCGGCTGAATATCAGAGAAAGTTTCGATGGGGCGAGGATCGTGAGTCGAGGCTGATTGAGTCAATTATTCTGGGATTGCCTGTTCCGACTATATTTGTCGCGACGAATAAAGACGGGACGTGGGAGCTTGTGGACGGCTTGCAGCGCGTATCGTCTCTTGTTCATTTCGTTACCGAAATGCCGCACGATGAAGGTTATAAGTCTGTTGGAAAAGTTGAGCCTTTGACTTTGTGCGGATTGGAGCAGTTGGATTCGTTTAATGGCAAGACGTATGCAGATTTGCCGGAGACAATTCGTCTTCAGTTTATGAAGAGGTCGCTTCGAGTTACGGCGATTAGCGATAAATCAGATAGACAGGTTAGGTTTGATACATTTCAAAGGCTCAATACCGGCGGAATAGTCCTGACGTCTCAAGAAATTCGCGCGTGTGTATATCGAGGGCCGCTGATAGATTTTTTAGAGGCGGCGGCCGCAGATGTACAACTGAGAACTCTTATTAAGCTTCAAAGTGGTCGGCAAGATGATGGCACGCTCGAAGAGTTCGTTTTGAAGATGTTTGCCTATAAGAATTATAGATCGAACTTTGATGGCGCAGTTACTGCATTTCTTAATTCCTATAGTGAACAAGTCGCGACGAATTTTGACGCCCTAGCGGGGGCGCGACTCCTTCGCAAAGTGGTTCTGTCTCTGGGTAAGGTAATTTCGGGTCCGATCCTAAAGAAGGGCTACTCGGTGACGCCTCTGAATTTGGCTGAAGGGATATTCGTTGGTGCGGCGGAGTTAATTTCGTCAAGAAAATCTCAGTTTAAGCCTGCAAAGAACTGGTTGGCTGATAAGGATTTGCTGAAGTATTCGACGAAGGGAACTAATACCCGATCTTATCTCGAGGGGCGCATCGCGCGATCCAAGGAGTTGTTGCAGGGTGCGAAACCGAAGGTTTAGTTATGACAGAAGGTATCGAACAGGCGCATGTAGAATTTTTGTCGCGAACAATGCTTATCAGGCGTTGGCTTATTCTGCAGGGTGAGGGTGAGGTGGAAGGGTTTTCTCCAGAGATGGCTGCTAATGTTAGGGGCTGGGCCATTGTTTGGATGGGAGCCGCTGCAGAGTCATTCTGGAAGCCTTTCTTGCATGCTACGTGCAAGGCGTTTGCGCAATCATCCGTCATGGCTCATCGAAGGAATGCGCGGGCGCAATCTATCTTTTTTCTTGAGCGAATGTTTTGCGATGTTACTAAAGAGCTCAATCCTAGATGGGAGCGCTCTTTTGCGCTAATAGAAAGTATGGTGTCAGCTGATAGAAAAGACATGTCCTTTTCTTTGCCTTATGATGGAAAGACTCTTAGGCCACGTCATATCGAGCTTTTCTGGAATCTATTCCGGATAGATGGCAGTCCCTTCCCGTCTATAATTCATAAGCAATCTCTTGAAACCTTGGCGGATGATCGAAATACTGTTGCGCACGGGGAGCAATTGCCGAATACAGTTGGGCGGTTGAGGTCAAAGCGTGATGTTATGTCTACACTGACTAGGCTCGAAGAGACGTTGGAAAAAACATATTTGGCAACATTAGATGTTCTTCGATGAGTCAGAATCTGGTCACCCTCGAAGTCAGCGACGACCAACTCGCCGCCGCCCACGCGGCCTTGTCCCAGTTGGAAACGGTGCTGTTCGGACTGGTGTCGCTGTCCCCGGATGATCGCCGCCGGCTCGCCAAGATGGGCCCGAAGTCCGAGGCGTTCTGCCGGCAGGCGGTGCGGGTGCTGCAGCAGAACCCGCAGGTGGTGCCGCCCAGCGTGGACGTGGCCGGCGCGTTGCTGGACCTGCGCACGCTCGACCGCCTGAGCCCGCTGTTCGTCCGCCTGCAGCGCTTGGCCGAGCGCGGCGACGATACGGAGCTGGCGCTGGGCGCCGCATCATGGCGTTCTCGCTGGAGGCCTACGGGCTGCTCAAGGTGGCCGGCAAGAACCAGGGGCTGGACGGGCTGCGCAAGGAGATGTCGGCGCGTTGGTCGCGTGCCCGTCGCGAGCCCGCCGCGCCGCCCGTTTGAGGCGATGCCGTCTCGGCGCCTGCCCAAGGTTCTGGACCTGTATGCCGCCTTCGGGCGGCTTCTTTTTGTCCGGCAGCGGTTGGGCGTCGGTAGCGCGGCCGGGCGGCCGGTTGTGGGCGGGGCAGGGGGAGCGGTTTGTTGCGCCGTGCTGGTTCGGCCGAGCAAGAAGCTCGGTCGACAGAGCTCGCCGCTCGGGCGTCCGGGCTAAATGCCTGGCGGTTGGAGCGATGGGCTCGGACGTCCGAGCGGCGAGCCTGGTCGATCCAGCGCAGAACTCGGTCGTCCGAGCGTAAAGCTCTGGGCGCTGAGCATTGCGCTCGATCGACGGAGAAAATGGCTTGGCCTAGCCAGCTTCGCGCTTCCTGCGTCGAGCAACCTGCTCCGTCCGGCGAGCTTTTCGCTCCGTCGGCAGTGTCCTCGATCCGAGCCCAGTCTCGTTTTGGTAAAGACGCGGCACACCAGGGCACGCGGATTGCATAAACCGCCAGGAAGATCGCAGCGCCGGTGCTAGCGTCGGTTCGCGCGATCGGCGCGCGAGCCCAACAGGACAAAGGACCATGTCGAAGAAAGACATCCAGGTCGTACCGCACCCCGATGGCTGGGCCGTGAAGCGCGAAGGCGGCGAGCGGGCCAGTTCGGTGCATGAGCGCAAGGAAGACGCGCTGGACGCCGGCCGCGAGCTGGCGCGGAAGGACGAGGTTGAACTCGTCATCCATGGGCGGGACGGGAAGATTCAGGACAGCGATAGCTACGGGAACGATCCGAGTCCGCCTAGGGACGAGAAGCACTAGGCCTGTGGAGGCTGGAGGCGCTTTAGTGCCTCCAGCCACTGAGTAGCTGACTGGCGTATAGGCGGTTGCACACAAGGATGAGCGATGCTCAATGAACTGCTGAAAGAGGATGGGGGGCAATGGGTCATACCAATCGCCATTGCAGCGGCCGCAGTTGTATTGGCCAAGGGGTTGTTTGGTCTGCATCGGTCACGCAGTCAGGACCGAAAAGATTTCCTCGACCTGTGGGCAAAGACAGACAAAACGGATGACTTGTGGCTGCAAGTGGCGATTCGGCATGTGTTCGGAGAGGTAATTCCTCCCGCGCTAATTCATCGCTTTCTCAATCACCCGCAGGGCGCGCGGGCTTTGGGGAATTTGGCGTTCGCATGGCCTTTGTTGGATGTAGACGATGCGACTGGCGCTTTGCGCTGGCGCCGGAGCTGGCACTATTCGAAATTGCTGAGGCGGCTGGAACACGCTGCCAGCCTTATTGCTTACGGTATTTTGGGCGTCGCCGCATTCGTCTTCGCTGGGGCGGGCGCGCTCAGCGGCAAAACCTTTGCCGGCCTATGTTTCTGGATATTGGCTGTGGAGTCGGCGGTATTTGCTTACCGCATGCTGATGGGCGCAGAGCGATTGGACAGCGCGAATGAGTCGGTGCCGCGGTGGACAGCCACGCTTCTATGGGAGCGAGGTTCTCCTAACGCGAAATCGATTGTTGCTACGCGACGCGTTGGTAAACGTAAGTTGCGGCGGAGTCGTGCCGAATCGCCTTCGGCGGCTACGTAGGAGTCGGTTTCGCGTCTGCCTTCGTGCGAACGCTGTGTGGTGGGCGACCAGTGCGATGGGGGAGAGCATGGCAACACGGGGAGTGAACTGGAGCGAATGGGAGTCGGCGCCGTGGTCGATAGAGGTGGCGCCCTGTGTTCTGCCAATCTTGATTAAGCGTGCGAGAGAAGGCATGCCCATCACCTACGGCGAACTGGCGGAAGAGTTGCACCTGCGCTACGGACTTGAACCGAAGGCGCGGAAGACGCTGTATGGCCGGCCTGTCGGTGTGGTTGGGTATGTGCTGCAGGATCTTGAGAAGCGTTGGAAGAGCAGTGTTCCGCCCATCAATGTGCTGGTGGTCAGGAAGAGTACTGGGCTTCCCGGTACCGGTGCCGACGAGATCGTGCGCTACTTCTTCCGCGGGGCGAAGGCTAGCAAGTTCTCCGAAGACGACCGCGCCGAGATGATGCAGAGCGCGACCGAAGCCGTTTTCGACTACGGCGAGAACTGGGTGAAAGTCGCTCGGGCGCTGGGCGTCGATTTATTGGATGTCGCGTCCGGTCCGTTGGACGACGGGGGCGCATTGGACATCCCGTCGCCGCCTTTTGGGGGCGGCGGCGAAAGTCGAGAGCACCAAGCATTGAAAAAATGGGTGGCCGGTCATCCGGAGTTGTTCGCGGACTACGGGAAATACAAACCCGGTGTGACCGAATGGCGTTTGAGCTCGGGGGACCAGGCCGATGTGTTTTTCAACAACCGGCGTAGGCCGTTGGCGGTCGAAGTCAAAACGAGTTCGGCGGCAGTCGGCGAACTGGTGCGAGGCGTGTTTCAAGTGGTCAAGTACCGCGCTGTTTTGAGGGCGGAACAGCAGGTTCGACATCAGGTGCCGAATGCGGCAGCGGTGCTCGTCACACCACAAAAGCCGGATCTGAACACCCGCAAGATCATGGCTCGTCTGAAAGTCGATTGGATTACGGTTCCTCTTCGTGCCGAGCGGAGTTGACTAACTCCGTTCAAAAGGAGCGTTTCTCACGAGCCGTCCTTCTTCGCTGCCGCCATCACCTTAGCCCAATAAGCCAGCGCCGTCTTGCGCACCGCAGCCGGCAACTCGCGGAAGTTCTCGCCAGGCTCGCGCGTCTCCTCGTCTTCTTCTTGATTCGGGATCTGCCCGCGGATCGCGTACTTGCGGTCCTTGTAGATCATGATCAGCTTGACCCGGGTCGCGTCGAGACCGTCGCAGGGAATCCAGTAAGGCACCATCGTCAACGGCTGGCCGTCGCCCGCATCGATCACGTCGAACAGCGGGGTCAGCACCTTCACCGCGCAAAGCATGTCGTGATACTCCTTGATCTCCCAGCGCGACAGCTGGCCGCCGTGGTCTTCGACGAAGCCATAGGCGTGCATGGAGGTATAGCTTTTGTCGTCCCGGGCGTCGAACTTCTCGCCGTTGGGATTGGCGCCGATCGCGACGATTCGCGATGAGCCGTCGGTGTCGCGGTACTTCAGCGCCTTGAGCAGGCGGCTGCCGTTCTTGTAGTAAGCGGCGATGTCCGCCTTTTCCGCGCCGGCCAAGGGCGCGACTTGCAGGCCGGTGGCCGAGGCCGGTCCGGTAAGCAGCGCCCAGATGATCGGGGCCAAAATCCATGTATGCCGCATGACCTGCGTTTCCTGTGGGAGACGGCGAAGTTTACGGGAGAGGTGCGGGTTCGCGCTGCGGAAGCACCGGTGACCGATTGGGGTTCGAAACAGCGCGGAAGATGCGCGGGTTGTGTCGTAAGTAATGCCAGGACTTCATACACCCGCCGCCAGAAAATTCCCGGGGTAGCATCTTCCGCATTCGTAAACAGCGGAGTGGCGCCGTGTTCCTTACGACCCCGCGCTTTGCCTTCCCTATCCGTATGTTGCTGGCGTTGTCGCTGCTGATGCTGCCCCTCTCAGCCATGGCCAAGCCAGCCGCCGTCGCCGCGGAAGCGGCCACCCCGGCCGAGCAAACCGACCGCGCCCTGCGCGCCTACCTGACCCGCTTCCGCGTCCCAGGCGCCCAAGTCGCGGTAGTCAAAGACGGCACCCTCGTCTTCTCGCGCGCCTACGGCTCGGCCAACCTCGCCTTCGATACGCCAGCGACCACCCAGACCGTCTTCACCCTGGCCTCGATCACTAAGGCCTTCACCGGCGTCGCCGCGATGCAGGCGGTGGAAGCGGACAAGTTCGATCTGGCGGCGCCGATATCGCGCTACCTCGACGGCTTGCCCGAGGCGTGGCGCGCGATCACGGTGCGGCAGTTGCTCAGCCATACCTCAGGCCTGCCGGACATCAACCGCGCGCCCACGGTCGAAACCGACGCGGCGCAAGCGTGGAACTGGGCGCTGGCGCAGCCGGTGTTATTCGCACCGGGCGAGCGCTTCCACTACTGCCAGACCAATTACACGCTGATCCAGCGCGCGCTCAATCGGGTGTACGGACGCGAGCCGGACGCGATGCTGGGCGATGCGCAGTTCGCGGCCGCCGGCATGCGCCGCACGCGTTACGGCGATTCGCGCGACGTGATCGTGGGCAAGGGGCCGGATTATCAGTTCGTGCGCGCCACGCCAGGGGCGGCGGGTGTGCTGGAGCAGCGCTTTCCGGTGTCGTTGCCGTTCAAGCGTGCGTCCAACGGCTTGGTCGGCACGGCCGAGGATGTGGCGCTTTGGTTGGTCGCGCTGGAGCAAGGCAAGCTGCTCGGGCCGCAGGCGCTGGCGACGATGTGGACGCCGGTGGCGTTCAACGATGGGCGCGCGGGGCAGTGGGGCATGGGCTGGACGGTGCTTCCGCGCGGGGCGGGGCATCGCGCGGTCGGCATGACCGGCGGGGCGCGTTCGGCGTTTTATCTGTATCCGGAAGACCGGGTGGCGGTGGTGATTCTAACCAATCTGGCCGGGGCGTATCCGGAGGACGAGATCGACCGGATCGCCGGGTATTGGGCGCCGGCGCTGCGTCCGAGCGGGGTGTCGGCGCTGCGCATCGCGCTCGACGACAGCGGTTACGACCGCGCCGTGCGCACGGCGCGCGAGATCGCGAAGCGCGATCCGTCGTTGCAGTGGAACGAGCTGGAGCTCAACGATTGGGGCTATCGCTTGCTGCACAGCGGACGGCCGCGCGACGGGTTGGCGGTCATGAAGCTGGTCGCGAGCTTGTTCCCGCGCAGCGGCAATGCGCAGGACAGTTTGGGCGAGGCGTATGCGATCAATGGCGAGAGCGCGCTGGCCGTCGTGCATTACCGGCGTTCGTTGGCGTTGGATCCGGGGAATGCGAATGCGGCGAAGCAGATCGAGCGGTTGCAGAAAGTGGGGGCGGGCGCGGGTAAGCATTGACGGTCCTGGAGGAATCGTCCGGCCTCTGGCTGTTATCGCGACAGAAAATTCAGTCGCGTTCGTACTCCGGCCCAGCTCTCATCGCGGGCCCCGCTCATCTACCTCCACGGCTGGGGTCCTCGTGGGCGCGCTGATCTGCGTCCTGCGACGGTTTCTGCGTTTGCTGCTGATTGAATGCCTGAGTCTCGCGAAGCGTGTCTTGCATGGGCGGGGCCGGTTCGGAAACGACAACGCTGGCGTGGTATCCCGGCGTAGAGCCTCCGATCCACAACTTGTCCTGGACCAAGCCGATCGCGCCGATTTTGCCGACGTCTGCGATGCCGTTGCGCTTGGCTGCAAGCGTCGCTTCCGCAATCTTTTCGTCCGTGACGTGAGCAGGTGCGCCAGCGCGAATCTTGTCGAACATCGCTTGGTCGTCCCGCGATAGCTTTGGCGGCTCTTGTGGTGCGCCGGATGCGGGAGCCGGTGATGCTGCGGTCGCAGGCTTGGGGCCTTCGGTGGCGGCCGTGGCAGGCAGGCTGGCATGTTCGGCTACTCGCCGACTGTCGGCCGCCGACGCCGGGTCTGGGCGGACGCCCAGGTTGGTATTGGTTGCAAAGTCGCGAGTCGGATGATCGGTCGCCTTGTCGACAGCCCGTTGAACGATCGCCAGCCCGGTCTGGGTGCTGATCGCCGCGAGCGTCTGCTTGTCCGCGATGCCGCTGACGTGCTCGGTGCCGTGCCAGAGCTGGAATGCCTGCACGGCTCGCTGAGTGTCGGGGCCGAAAACTCCGTCGGCTTTGATCGGGTCCTTGAGACGATCGTTGATCCCCAGTTGGATCAGGTTTTCTTGGAGCCTCGCGACTTCGGGTCCGCGTTCGCCGATTTTCAACACCCCATCGGCCATCGCGTCGCGAACGGGCGCGGATGCGGTTGGCGTACGCGAGTGCAGATAGTTCGGCAAACCCTGCGCATTGGTCTGCATCCAGTCGTCGCGGTAACCGGGCGGCTGGAAGCGTTGGGCTGCTTGATGAAAGTCCGGTGCGGCGACGATCGCCGCCGCTCTAATCTGCAGGGCCGAAAGGGTGCCGACATCGGCCCTTCCGGTCTCGGGAAGGTTGCTCTGTCGCTGGAACTCCGCCACGGCTTCCCGGGTATTGTTTCCGTAATCGCCGTCCGCTCGCAGAGGCCTGCCGCTGGAATCGGTCGCGCCGACCAACTGCAAGTTTTCCTGCAAAGCTTTGACCGAAAGATTGGCGTCGCCGGGTTTGAGCTCTTTTTCTACCGGCAGTTTGTACGGAATGCCTTTGAACTGGTCTTGCGGGACGAGCAACTGGTTCAGGCCGTCGCGATTGATCGCTATGTCGTTGTAGTAATCGTAGCTGCTGGTGCCGTAATCGTCTTTCGCAGCGGCGCGGTTTTGCACGACATTCACCGCGCCGCCGTAGCCCGCGATGTGCCGCGCCTTGAGAAAGCCGGCGACGTGTTCTTCGGAATCGCCTGCGTGCAGAACGCCCTGCCTGATCGCGGTGCGATAGGCCGAGTCGCTGTTGCGCTTGAAGGCTTGGTCTTGGAGGTCTGCGGAAGCTTTGTACTTCTCGAGACTGAGGCCATCCTTCCAGTTGCTCGGATCCTCCAGGAAACGGGTCATCCCTCCCGACTCGGCCCACCTCCATTCTCTGCGGTAGCCGGACATGGCCGCCTGCAGCTTGGCGGTATCGACATAGCCGGCGTCGGCCAGCCAGGTGGCGCCGGCCTGATAACGGCCTACGTAGCCGACCGTGTTGGTGATGGCCAGGTCGCCGCCATTGCTTTCGGTCAGCACGGTGGACGCGATCAGTCGCCGCGTTCCATGATCGCTGAGCCCTTCGATGTTGCCCTGCGTGTACTCATTGGCCGTAAGCACGGCCCGCTCTTGCCTGCGCGTCCCTGGCATGGTGTCGCTCCTTGCGTGCTCTTACTCGACTGGCTTGCAGTTCAGTTGCGCGATGGCGTCCGTGGGCCGAGTTCGAGTCAGATCGAAGACGGTGAAGCCATCGGTGTATTTGCCGCCGTCCTTCTGGCTGGCCTGCACGTAGAGCTTGCGGTTGCCAGCGAGCGATACTTCGAAGAAGGCGCCGCTGCCTGCGCCTTCCTCGTACTCGGGAGCGGGGCATTGGTCCGCAATAGTGGCGACCGCGGCGGCGGATCCGAATTGATTCTTGAGGATGCTCAAGTAATCGTCGGAGTAGAGGGGTTTGCTGATCGATACGGTTTCGACCCCGCTCAAGGTGCCTGTCACGTTGAGCGTCGATTCGCCTTCATTGCGTTTGACCGTGGCGTATTCCGTTCCGGGCTTGCTGTTGGGAATGTCCTTGGTCGTGAACCCTTGCAGCAGGATTTCGCCGCTGCGCGAGTAGCGCCCCGCTACGAATTCCTGGGGTACGGAGTCTTTCCATTTGACGGTTGAGAGCGCCGCGTAAGCATCCCAATCGCGTCCCTTGTCGCTGGCGAACACCTCCGCGGCAGCCTGCATATCCGTGGCAGGTACGGGGGCGACTTGCTCCACCTCGCGCTTTTCGACCGATGGCGGGGAGACTTCTTGCTTTTGACAGGCGGCCAGTCCCAGCGTGGTGATGGCTACGGCGGCGGTCAGGTGTTTGAGGCTCACTTCGTCCGTCTCTTGAAGATTTTCGTCGGCGATCGCGACGGGGCGCGGATGGATCGGCAGGGTCGGCTTTCGCCTGGGCGGCGAGGACGCTCTGGTTAAGGGCATAGGCCCCAGTTCAGCGCGAACTGCCTCATTGATGAGATTCACATCCCTGTAGAGCGTATCGGCGTGCGCTTGTTGGATGCGAGAGAACGTGACGGGGCTGCCAGAGGTTTTTGACATAGAACGATCCCTGTCGAAAACGTTCGGAGCCTTTCCTGGCTCCGGCCTTAGCTTGTACTTGCGGCTGAATCGCTCGGCCGCAATGAAGACCTGCGTAGCATCCGTGCCGATTTCGGTCCAGTCAAGGTTATGCGTTTGGCGCGCGTGTAGTGCGCAGTTTCAGTTTGCGTATCTCATCGCGGTGGCGCTGAAATTGAAGATCGTCTCAGGGCCGTCGGGTGCTCATGCCGATCCCTGGCGTGTGTTGGCTAAATCGGCGGGCTTTTGTCGAGGGCTGGAGCTTCGGCGTAGTTGTAGTGGCGCGGTCGCGGCTTGCGCCGCTCCTACAGGGGGCTACGTTCGACTTGCGCAAAAAAAAAGCGCCCCGCCGAGGCGGGGCGCTTAAGGGGGAGGTTCGGTTGCGGAGTTACGGGCTGGTACGCAGCGTCAGCGAGTACGCGCTCAGGATCGCGTTGATCGGGGTGTAGTAGCTGTTGCCGCCGCCGTTGTTGCCCTGGCTGCCCTGGCAGCTGCCGCTGCCGCCCGACAGCACGCCCTGCGCCTGGCCGGCGCCGGTGATGAACGAGCCGCCCGAGTCGCCGCCTTCGGCGCAGGCGGTGGTGCGGGTCAGGCCGGTGACGGTGCCGTCGGGGTTGCCGTTGTCGTCCTGGTACGAGACGGTGACGTTCTTGGTGCGGATGGCGCCGCAATGCCAGCCCGAGGTGCGGCCCGAACGGCACAGCGCGGCGCCGACGGCGGCTTCGGTGCTGCCGCGCACGGTGACGTCGCCGTTGCCGTAGCCGTACACGCTCGGCGACAGGGTGTGGGTGGTGTCGACCTTGACCCAGCCGCGGTCGGGGCCGGTGCTGGTGCCGCTCGGCATCACCGAGGCGGCGAAGGTGCCGACGCGGACGCCCGGGTTCCACTGGCCGGCTTCCTGATAGACGATTTCGCCGACGGTGCCGCAATGGCCGGCGGTGGCGTAGCCCGGGGTGCTGCCCTTGGTGACGGTGAAGCCGACCGAGCAGGCGTACAGGTAGCCGTCGCCCGGGTTGCGCAGCATGCCGCGGCCGCCCTGCACGGCGATGCGGCGCTGCGGGACGTCCTTCATGGTTTCGAAGCGCACCAGACGCGAATCCAGGCCGCTGCGCGCGACGAAGTCGACGCCGGTTTCTTCCGCGCCCGGGGCGACGCCGACGACGATGCTGTTGCTGGGCAGGTCGACCGACCAGCTGTAGACGCCCTTCGGGGTCTTGCCGTTGCGCGCCAGCAGGCTGTCGAGCTGGCCCTTGGCGGCGTTGAGCGCGCTCAGGCTGTTGGCCACGCGGCGGGTTTCCACGCCCGGCACGGCCTTGGCGGCGGTGTTGTTGATCGCGGTGCTGGCGGCGACCAGCGCGTAGGAACCGTCGGCCTTGCGCTCCAGCCAGGTGCCGGCGAAGTTGCGGCCGAGCTTGGTTTCCAGGGTCTGCGCTTGCTGCGCGGCGAGGCTTTCGAGCTTGAGGTACTGGACGAGCTGGGTTTCGTTGAGGCCCAGGTCGCGCTGCATGGCGGTCTTCAACGCGGGGGCGAGGTCGTCGGCGGCGAAGGCCGAACCGGAGGCGATCATGGCAACGGTGACGGCGAGTACCGACGTGCTGAACTTGCGCATATCCGAAAACTCCTCAAAGCGATTAGGGAGGGATGCGATCGATGGAATGCGGCAGGTCCGGCGAATGGGTGTGCGCACGTGCCTGTGCAGGGTGCGCCTTGTTGCCGCACTGTTCGAAACGGGCGCCGATGAAGCGCCCCCTACCCAAGAAGTGAGACGTTTTCGTGGATTCCGCGCATTGCTCCGCCACCGCGAATCGGCTGAAAAGAATGAACATCAAGCGCGAAACGTGATGCGTATTCGGAGTGTGTCTACGCATCTCATCCGATTCGCTTCGCCGGCTTAGCGCGTGCTGAAGCGGAGCCGGAAAACGTGATGCCGGCGCGGCGGTTTCGGTACGAATGCGGAAAAAAGCGAAGGCCTGCCGGAGCCCCGGCAGGCCTGTTTGCCGCGTTTGGCGGATGCGTTTTTCGCGGCGTCAGACGGTGACCTGGATGGTCTTCGACCAGACCACGCCGACCGGCGCGTTTTGGTCGCTGTAGGTGTACGCGGTGCCGCCGACGTTGACGTTGAACGCGGCCGGGCCGCCCCAGTTGATGCCGACCAGGGTTAGGTCGTACTTGCCGGCCGGCAGGACCGAGCCGAGGTTGACCGAGTAGCTCACCGGGTCGTTGTAGCCCGAGCTGATGTGGCAGACCTCGGACGAGCCGGCGCCGGTGGAGGCGATGATGTGGAGTTCGTTGTCGCACTGGCTGATTTTGACGGCGGTGGCCATGAGCTTCCCCTGTGTGATGTTGGTACCCGTTAGGTGTGCGGCGAAGCCTTGCGGCAGCGCGTCGGCCGATGCGAGCTCGGCGGGCGGGCTGTGAGCGGTGCCCGGCTTCGCAGCGCAGGCAGTATTCGCTGCGCCCGCACGGCGCGTGGGGTCACTGCGGGCTCAGGCCGGGATCAGTTCGGTGACGCGGCGTGAGCGCTCACGCCGCGGGCGCGGCGCGCACCAGCGCCATCACCGGCACGCCGAAGCAGCGCGCCAGTTCGTGGGCGATGCGGAAGCGCACGGCGCGGCCGGATTCGGCGCGTTTTATCGTGGCCACCGACACGCGGATGTTGCGGCGCCAGCAGTCGTCGGCGAGGTCTTGCTGGCTCAGCAGCCGGCCTTGCCGCAGGCGCCGCAGTTCGGCGCTGTCGAGCACGACCTGGCCGCGGCCGCTGGGCGCGATGAGTTGCGGCGATGTTGCGTCGGCGCAACCGGTTCGGGTTTGCGCGGGAGGCGACTCAGGCGCGGCGGCGGCGTCGATGTCGGGAACAGTCGGTGCATGCATGGCGCGCGATCCTCGTGGGCGATGCGACAGGGCACCGCGGTCGCGGGTCGCGCGTTCCATCCTTGGTCGCGAAGGCGAGGGATTGGGGCGGCCGTTGTGCGGCGTTTCGCTCGGCAGCGTGGTCGCGGCGACGGCGCTGGCGCCTTTCGGGAACCTGCCGGTTTCGCGCGCTGCGCGAGCGTTGTCAGTGTGCGCCGCGTTTTTCGGCCGAACTCTGCGGATGCGCAGTCGGCCATCGCGACGCGCGTCGCAGCGATCGTTTGCGCTGTGTCGGTTGCAGTTATATGTCGTGAGGCAAGGTGCACGCCGCGCTATCGCGAGGATTGCGAATTCGATCGGGTATGCGTCGCCGGCGTGTTGCGTACGCGAACGTTCGCGAACCCGTCCGCGATGCGCGGGCGCAGGAGCGATGGCCCCTGCGCCCGCGAAACCGCGTTAGCTTCGGAACTCGCCGGTTCGCGAGCGGCGGTTCAATTGCCGAGTTGCGAAATCGCCGCGCGCAGGTTCGGCAGCGGGCCGATATTGCCTCCGCCACCGGTTTGCGCGGTGCCGGTGGTGCGCAGCAGGTCGCGCATCTGCCGCGGGGTCAAGGTGATGCCGCGCTGTTTGGCGATGCCCGACAGCGCCACCACCGCCGAGGCGACGATGGGCGAGGCGCTGGAGGTTCCGGAGAACACCTTGGTGTAATACGCGTTGACGCCGCCGTTGTAGAGGTTGCCGTAGCCGGTGGTGGTGACGCAGCGGCCCCAGGCCTGCACGTTGACGCGCGAACCGTAGGTCGAGAACGACTGCTTCGCGCGTTCGGCGGTGCCGTCGCTGCACCACGTATTGGAGCGCGGGCCGCCGGCGCCGACGATGATCGAGCCCGAGTCGGCGCGGCCGGCCGGGAACGGCGAGCCGAAACACGAGGTGTTGTCGAGATTCATGTTGCCGTTGCCGCCGGCCTGGACCACGTGGATGCCCTTGTTGGTCGCGGTGACGATGGCGGCGTGGACCGAGGCGATCCATTCCACCGGCACGTAGCCGTTGCAGGCGCTGGGGCCGGCGGCCTGCTGTTCGATCAGGATCACGTCGCCCGCGCGCAGGAAGTTGGCGGCGGTCAGGATGGCGTTGGCCGGGTCGTAGCCGCGTTCGGTGTTCATCGCGTTGGTCATGTACGCGCTGGCGCCGTCGACCAGGCCGGTGACGCCGATGCCGTTGTTGTCGGCGACCAGTTGGCCCATCACCGCGGTGCCGTGGTTGTTGTCGTTGAACGGATCGGTCGGGGTGCCGTTGTTGACCCGCGCGCCGGCCAGCCGCAGCTTGGACAGGTCTTCGTGGCCGGTGTTCCAGCTGTATTCGATGTCGAGCACGCGAACGCCGGCGCCGTTGCCGCCGGCGACGGTGCGCGCGTACTCGCTGTCGATGCCGTTCTGCGCGGCCGGCAGCTTGTAGTACTGGTTGGATTCGTAGTTCGGCGAGGCCGGCAGCGGCACCGGCAGCGGCGCGGCGTAGGCGGTTTCGACGATGCTCATCGCGTTGAGTTCGTCGATGACGCGCGCGGCGTCCTGGCCGGGCTTGACCCGGATCCGGAACCACTGGCTCAGGTCGGGCTGCGGGCCTTGCGCCTGCGCACTCTTGCTCAGCGCCGACAGGGTCGCGGCATCGGCATGGAACAGCGGTTCCAGCGCGGCGACCGGGCCGGCGCCGCCGGTGAGGCTGTCCAGCGCGGTCAGGCGGCCGAGCTTGGCCGAACTCAGGCGGCCGCTTTGCAGACGCACCTGGCTGTCGTCGACGAACTTGACCTCGATGATTTCGCGCGAGTCGAAGCGGCCGAGTTTGGTCTTGATCGGTTTCGCCAGCACGTGCTGGGGCATCGGGCTCGACGGCGGCGCGGCGAGCGCGGGCAGCGCGGCGAGCGCGAGGCAGGGCAGCAAGGCGCGGAACAACGGCGTGAGAGCGGAGCGGGCGATAGAACGCATGGGAGGGTCCTGGTCGGTGGAGAGGGCGTCATGCGAAGCGGCGCGCAGTCGGGCTTCGCTGTGGGCTTCGCGGTCGGTGCGGCGGGCGGACCGGCGGGCGATCCGCAGGCGAGGGTAGGCAGCCCCGGCGCGCCCCGGCGCGCGTGCCGTCACGGTTTCGCCGATGCCGTGCGCGGCGATGTTTTTGTTGCCAAAAACCGGATCGGGCACACGGCTTTGGCCGTTGCCGCCGCTGTCGCAGGCCGCTGCACGCGCCGTTGGCGTGGCACGGTGGGCGGCTTTCGCCGGCCGGTCGGGGGCGATCCCGGCCGCCGCCGGTCGCACGGCGCGCGAACGCCGCAGCGACCACGACTTTCGGGACAGGCACGGCGTTGGGCCGAGGCTATAGTGGCCGCACCATTCCGAGGGGAAGTGCCGTGTCCAAGTCCCGCCTCCCGTTGTTGCTGTTGCTGGCCGTGTCCACCGCGTCGGTCGGTGCCGTGCACGGCGTCCAGCCCGGCGACATCGACCGCAACGCCAAGCCTTGCGAGGATTTCTTCGCTTACGCCAACGGCGCGTGGCGCCAGCAGAATCCGATTCCCGACTACATGGACCGCTGGAGCCGGCGCTGGCAGTCGGGCGAGCTCAACAAGGAGCGGGTGCGCGACATCCTGACCGAGTTGTCGGCGCGCCAGGATTGGGCCAAGGGCAGCGCGGGGCAGTTGGCCGGCGATTTCTACGCGGCGTGCATGGACGAGTCGGCGGCGAACGCGCTCGGCGCCAAGCCGGTGCAGCCGTGGCTGGCGGAGATCGATGCGATCAAGGACCGCGCCGGCCTGCAGCGCGAGATCGGCAAGTTGAACGCCGTCGGCATCGCCGCGCCGTTCGTGGTTTCGTCCGGCGAGAGCCTGCGCGAGCCTTCGCGTACCATCGCCCACCTCCAGGCCGGCGGCCTGGGCCTGCCCGACCGCGATTACTACCTCAAGCCCGAGCCGCGTTTCGTCGAAGCGCGCGCCAAGTACCTGGTCCACGTCGCGCGCATGTTCGAACTGGCCGGCGTGCCGGCCGCCGACGCCCAGCGCGATGCGCAGACGGTGTTCGATTTCGAAAAGCGCCTGGCCGAGGCTTCGCTCGACAACGTGCAGTTGCGCGATCCCAAGCGCCAGGACAACCCGACTGCGTTCGCCGAGCTGTCCAAACTGGCGCCCGGTTTCGATTGGGGCGCTTATTTCGACGGCGCCGGCATCCCGCGCGAAGCGCTCAACGTGACCCAGCCGAAGTTCCTGCGCCAGTTCGACCAGGAACTGACCGCCACGCCGCTGGCGCAATGGAAAGCCTATCTGCGCTGGCATGCGCTCGAAGCCTCCGCCGATACGCTGTCGCAGCCGTTCGTGGAGGAGAACTTCGCGTTCAACGGCAAGTTCCTGACCGGCGCCACCCAGATGAAGCCGCGCTGGAAGCGTTGCGCCGAACTCGCCGACGCCCAGCTCGGCGACGCGCTCGGCGCGAAGTACGTGGAGAAGTATTTCCCGCCGGAAGCCAAGGCGCGCATGCAGGACATGGTCAAGAACATCCTCGCGGCGATGGACGACACCATCCGCGAACTGGATTGGATGGATGCGGCGACCAAGCAAAAGGCCTTGGAAAAGCGCTCGACTTTCGTCGCCAAGCTCGGCTATCCGGACACGTTCAAGGACTACGCCGGGGTCGAGGTGAGCCGCGCGTCGGCCTGGAACAATCTGCAGGCGACCTCGCGCTGGAACGTGGCCGACGACCGCCGCCTGATCGGCAAGCCGACCGACCGCAGCCGCTGGGGCATGACTCCGCCGACCTCGAACGCGTACTACAACCCGTTGCAGAACGAGATCGTGTTCCCCGCCGGTATCCTGCAGCCGCCGGCGTTCGACGTGAACGCGACCGACGCGGTCAACTACGGCGCGATCGGCGTGGTGATCGGCCACGAGATCAGTCACGGCTTCGACGACCAGGGCGCGCAGTTCGATGCGCAAGGCCGCTTGTCGAACTGGTGGACGCCGGCCGACGGCAAGCAGTTCGCGGCCAAGGGCCAGTGCGTGGTCGATCAGTTCGAAGGCTATTTCATCGAACCCGGGCTGCACCACAACGGCAAGCTGGTGCTCGGCGAGTCCATCGGCGATCTCGCCGGCGCCAAGATCGCTTACCGCGCGTACCTGAAATCGCGCGAAGGCAAGGGGCCGGAGCCGACCTTGGACGGGTTCACGCCCGAGCAGCAGTTCTTCATCGCCTGGGGCCAGTTCCGCGGCGACGAAACCCGGCTGGAGACCCAGCGCACGATGATCCAGGGCGACCCGCATCCGGTCGCGAAGTATCGCGTCAACGGCCCGTTGTCGAACCTGCCGGCGTTCCAGCAGACGTTCCAGTGCAAGGCAGGCGATGCGATGGTGCGGGCGAAGGAGCAGCAGTGCGAGGTGTGGTGAGGAGCGCTTGAAGGGGCGTAGCTCGGTCGCGACGGCCGGGCCTTACTCGGACCCAGGCGGCAGGTGCCTGGTGTCTTGCGTCCTGCGGCCGAACCACCAATAGCTGATGCCGATCACCGCGCTCTGCAGCACCGCCAGGGGCGGGAAGAACAGGTGCGTGGCGGTCCAAAGCAGACAGACGACGAAGGCTGTCAGCAAGGTCTTGCGGCCGACGCGGCTGGCGATGTACAGGATCAGTACGAACAGCAATTGGTAGAGCAGCACCGGAAGCGTAAGCAACGCGATCATGTTCCGGGCTCAGTCGCGGTTGCGATGGTAGAGAGTGCTGCTGCCGCAATCGGCGCATTCGCGATAGAAGGACAGACCTTCCTTGCGCAGACGCGGCTTGTGGCCGGGTTGGCAGGCGAAGCGGATCGCCGTGTTCGTGCTGCAGCTTTCGCAGCGAAAGTAGTAGCCGTATTTCCCGTACAGGATTTCGCCGGTTTCGCCGTTGCAGCTCTTGCACGCAGGAGCGGCCGTCGCGCTCCGGTGCGCGGGCAAGGGCAGCGGTTCGGCCGAAGTCTCGGCGGCCGGTCGCTGCGGCGCAGACGTCGGCTCGAGTCCGCGCTGCGCAGCCGGAGCCCCGGACGATACGTCGCCAGCCGCTGGCGGCCGCCCGGCGTTCGGACGCGACACGGACAGGGTTGAGTGGGCCAGGTTCGGTCCGGTCTTCGGCTCGGTCGCTGCGGATGTGCGGTATGCCGCTCTATCTTCGGCCACCGTGCTGCGCTGAGCGAGGGTTGGAGCGATGGTGGGTTCGATGCGCCCTCGCGGCGCATACTCGGCTTGTCCTTGGCCAGCGTGCCGGAGCGGCGTGTGCCGTCCGACCAGTTGTCGGGCGACGCCTACGACCGTGTCGCCGGAGACGAGTTTCGCGGTGGTCTTCAGCAACGCCATCAGCGGGCTTTCGGAGCCGAAGTCCTTGTCGATCCGCTTGCGCAGCAAGTCGGCCTTGATGACGCGCGAGGAGTCGAAGCGTTTCGAACGGTCGATACGCGCGTCCGGCGACACCAGCACCAACGAGTGGAATGCCGGAGCGATGCGCAGCCCCATGCGTTGCGGCCAATCGAGCGTGTCTACGACATCGCTCAGAACGGCGATGTGCCGCTCGTTCTGCTCCAACGGCGAGGCCATGCCTTCGTAGGTTTTCCGATACGCGTTCCAGCGCAGGAACTCGCCGTCGTCGGTGATTTTGATTCCGGCGTGGAAATGCTTGGTTTCCAGGACATAGATCTCGAGCCAGCGGTTGATCAGCAGGTGGTCGATCTGAGCGACGCGGCCGCCGTGCTCCACGCGCAGGTCGTGGATCACCGCCCAATTGGGCGAGCGTTCGAAATGGAAATTGATGTGATAGGCCGAATCGCGCTCGCCCTTGCGGCCTGCCTGGCGGATGCGCAGTTCGGTAGCGGCCTGCTGAGCCGCCGGGCCGGCGCCGGTAGCGCGCTGCTCCAATTCCTCAAGCAGGGCCGTATCGTCGTCCTTGATCTTGATGAGCACGCAAGCCTTCCTCCTTGGCGCGAGGATAGCGTCGGACGCCTGGAAAACGAAGGGGATTTATCGCGAAACGCGCGGCGTGTCTGGGGGATTTCGTGAATTCAGAGCGACATCGCAGCAGGGGACGCCTGTTCGGCGTGGCGGGCCGGTGCGTCTTGCTGGGTTTGGGAACGCTCGGAGGCGATCAGCTTGTTGGCCGCATCCAGCTTCTGGTCCGATCGCTCCACCGGCGTTTGCGCGGCCTGCGCGATATCCACCAGGGCGCGTTTGTGCGCGGGGTCGTCCAGCCGGCCCTGCACGGCGAACAGATTGCGGCCGTCGTTGCTCAGTAGCACGTGGTCGACCCGGTCCAGCGCATTGGCGGCGTAGGAAGGGCTGTGGGCGCCGGGATGACGATCGTGGCCGCCTTTGCACGCGGCCAACAAGGCGTGGCCGATGCGTTCGACGGTCTGCGGGTCGTGGGCCTGGCCGGCCGTTTGCAGGCTTTTGAGCGCCCCGGCTTCGATCTGTTCGAGCATCGAGCGGTCGGCGTCGCTCAACTTCGGCGTTGCGGCTGCCGGTTTGTGTGTATCGAGTGCCGGTGGGTGCGCCAACTCGGGGCGCTGCCGGATCAGCTGCTGGTAGTCGCGCAGGTAAGCGTCGCGGTGAGTCACTGCGCCATCGCGGTTCAGGTCGGGCGGCGGATTGCCCAGCGAATAGCGCGTGTCGGGCACCTTGGCCGCGATCCGTTCGACGATGGCCTGATCGTTCTGCTCGCCGGAACGCCATTGCTTGTACAGCGTGGCCAGCTCGATCCCGTTGAGGTAGCCGATCGAGTTGAACGGGAAGTCTTGCTTGAACGCGGGTTCGCGTTCGAGGTCCTTGAAGATCGGGAAGGCGGTGAAGATCGCCTGCGCTTCCAGTCCGGCGCGGTATCGGACGTAGTCGTCGGCGGAGCCGCCTTTGAACAGGACGTTGCCGGTGTTGTAGCGGTCGTGGCCGATTTCGTGGGCGAGGGTGCCGAAGAGGTGGCGTTGGGGGTACTCAGCGGCATCCGGAGATTTCAGCGACAGCCATTGGTTTTGATCGACAACGATGGCCGGTTGCGGGCTTGGGCGGTAATAGGGAAGTCCAGCCTCGGGCTTAACGACGAACGAGCCGCCGTTATCGAAGAAGTCCGAGAACGCCGCCGATGCATTCGGAGATGCCGCTACCCATTCCCGGATGCGCTTCGGCATCGATTGGAATTCTTCGCGGCCGGAAAGGGCCTGGGGGGAAGTCTTGTCTGTCTGCGTGCTCATGGCCTTTTCCCTGGCGCAGGCGAAATGCGTATTGCGGTTACGCAGCGATAAGTCTCGGGCGTGGTGTCCAGGCTAAGCAGGAAGCCGTTGCGGACGGTGTAGTAGATCCGACCGCGATCGACGCCATGCGCATCCTGGAATGCCGGATCCAGAGCTGCGTGTGTGGTGGTGGCGGCCCATTGCGGGTCTACGCATGAGGTTTCATCGACGCCGATTTGGATGCTGGGGGATCGCTCCAAGGTATAGGCGAAGCTGAGGATGTGGCCATCCGCCAGCCGAACCGGGCCATCGCCCGCGTACTGGGCTTCGTCCAGCCGCTTCATGTCGAATGAACGATGCAATGCGGTCAATATTTTCTTGCCTCCTTCCTGCCCTTCGAGGGACCAGCGCAGGAGAATCTCTATCGTCAGCGCGGACTCAGCGCCGGAGCCGTGCGAGGCAGACGTGGTTTGCCCCGGCTCGTGCGGGTTTTCGCTCTTGACGGGATGAGTCGTGCCGCATGCGGACAGGCAGAGCACAAGCGCCAGGGCTGATGCAATATCGATCGTCTTCAAGCCGGCCTCTCCATCGCGCGCTTCGCGGCGATGCTAGCAGACACGGCGCGCCTTTATGGCGCTGAAAAATATTGGTTTGAATTTGGGCGGCGAAACAGTGCCGCGTTGTGCTCAGTTCGAATGTGGCGAAACTTAAAGTTACGCTTTCGCGGTCCGCAAGTGCGGCGCGCAAGACGGCACGCCGGTCGAAGATGTGCACAGCAGCGTGACCTGCGCCAGCCTGTGGCGGGCCGATTCGATCTGGTGCTGCGAAGTTCTGTAGCCGCTGGCGTGCGACGATCGCGCGCGCAGCGCGTCAGCGCTTGGTCGCGAACACGCCGTCCAGCGCCAGATCCGCCTTGAACCCGGATTTGTCCAGTCGCTTGGCGACCTCACGCGGCACATCGCGCCCGGTCGTCAGCTTGTTCGGGCTGCCCGTGTAATGGAACAACCGACCGCCGCGCCGCAGCACGCGCGCGAGATGGTCGTAGAACGTCTGCGAGTACAGCTCGCCGGCGATGCCGAACCGCGGCGGATCGTGCAGCAGCGCGTCGAAGCTCGCGTCGGCGAGTTCGGCGATGGCTTGCGAGACGTCGCCCTGGGCCAGTTGCAGGCGGCCGCCGCTGGCGGGCGCGTCGGGATCCGGCGACCACGGGTTCAGCGTGCGCAGCCACAGCACGCTGGGGTTCTTCTCGAACGAGCGGATCTGCGCGGCGCCGGCGTCGAGGCAGCAGGCGGCGAAATAACCCAGGCCGCCGCAGGTGTCGAGCACCTGCTTGCCGCGCGGTTGCACCAGTTCGACCTTGCGCCGCGCGTCGTCGACCGGCGAAGTCTTGGACGTGGGCAGCATCTTGATGCCGTCGATTTCGAAGGTCGGCGCGCCCCAGTCGGTCGGCACCAGCTTGATCAGCGAGCCGGTGAAGCGCGAGACGGCGGCGAAGTCCTCGCCGTCCCAGTAATAGATCGTGCGGTCCTTGAGCGCGGCCGGATACGGATAGCGCTGTTCGCGCCATTCCCAGGCGTCGGCGTGCAAGCGCGCGTCGCCCTGGCTGCGGCCCAGGTCGAGCGACCCGGTCCATGCGGCCGCGCCGGCGTCGCGCGCCGCGCACAAGGCCTCGGCATCGGGGCGGGTCAGCAAAGGGCCTGAGTAATGCGGCACGGCGGGCGGTCCGGGGATTGCGGGAGGCGGAAGCATAAAGCCCGCGGGCCGATATCTCGACCCGCGGGCATCGCGCCGCGCTCAGTCGCGGCGCGCGCCGAACACCTGCGCGATGCGTCGGGCGATATGGCCGCCGTGGGTGGCGAGGGCGAAATGGCCGGCGTCGAGCAGTTCCACCTGCGCGTCGGGGTTGTCGCGGCGGTACGCGTGCGCGCCCGGCGGGATGAAGAACGGATCGTGTTCGCCCCAGATCACCAGGGTCGGCACGCGATGGTCGCGGAAGAACTGCTGGAACTGCGGATACAGGGTCAGGTTGTTGGCGTAGTCCAGGGTCAGGTCGAGCTGGATGTCGGCGTTGCCGGGGCGCTGCATCAGCAAGGTGTCGAGGTGATAGGCCTCCGGTGCGATCAGGCTGATGTCGCGTTCGCCGTTCTCGTACTGCCAGCGGGTCGCGTCGAGGGTCAGGAACTGGCGCAGCGCCTCGCGGTTTTCGGCGCTGGGGTCGGCCCAGTAGCGGCGCATCGGGTCCCAGGCGTCGCCGAGGCCTTCCAGGTAGGCGTTGCCGTTCTGCGAGATCAGCCCGGCCACGCGCTCGGGCTTGGCCAGGGCCAGGCGCAGGCCGGTCGGCGCGCCGTAGTCGAACACGTACAGCACGTAGCGCTGCAGGTTCAGGGCGTCGACGAAGGCTTCGAGGGTATGGCCGAGGTGGTCGAAGTCGTAGACGTAGCCGCGCTGCGGCGGCACTTCGGTGAAGCCGAAGCCGGGCAGGTCGGGGGCGACGAGGTGGAAGCGGTCGGCGAGCTTGTCGATGAGCTCGCGGAACATCAGCGAGCTGGTCGGGAAGCCGTGCAGCAACAGCAGGGTCGGCGCGCTCGGGTCGCCGGCTTCGCGGTAGAAGACGCGCAGGCCGTCGGCTTCGACGTAGCGGTGGTGGACGGGGTGGTGGGTGGACGACATGGGGAGGCTCCTGGAAGGGTTGTAACCTTTGTTTTTATTTAACAAGGGTTACGAAAGGCTAGTCATGCCCGGTGTAACTTGTCAATAGTTATTTTTATGGTTACATTGCTGCCATGACGACCCCGACCCCCCTCGACTGGCCGCCGCTGATCGCGGGCCAGCCCGCGCTGGACCTGCTGAACACGCTGACGCTGGAGAACGGCGCGCTGGTCGAGCACCTCGGCGACGACGCCGACGCGGCCAACTGGCTAAGCCGCGTCACCGGCGCCGCGCAGGCGCCGCAGCCGCATCTGGCCGAACGCGCGCGCGAGTTGCGCGAGGCGATCCGCGCGGCGATCGAAGCGCGCAAGCAGGAGCGCGCGGTCGATCTGGCGCCGCTCAACGCGCTGCTGGCGCGCATGCACAGCCACGTGGTGCTGCAGGCCACTGAGTCCGGTTATGCGTTGCATCGCGCGCCGCTCGGCGAGGCGGCGTGGCTGGCGCTGGCGCCGCTGGGCGAGGCCGCGGCGCGGCTGATGGCCGAAGTCGATTTCGGTTTGGTGCGCCAGTGCGAACACAGCGAGTGCGTGCTGTGGTTTCACGATACGACCAAGTCGCACCGGCGCCGTTGGTGCAGCATGGCGCTGTGCGGGAACCGGCATAAGGTCAGCGAGTTCCGCAAGCGGCGCGGCGCGTGAGCGATTCGCCGGCGGCAGGCAGCGGGAATGCTGTGCTGGATCGGCCATCCTGAGTGAACGGATGCGCGGTCGCCGATGCGCTCAGCAGTCGTGGATTCCGCTAGCGCTGGCTTCGTCGGCGCGCGCGAGTTCGCGGCAAGTCGGGCAGTACCAAACCGCATGCATCGGCTCCGGATGCGGTGCGCCCTGGGTGTAATACGGTCCCAGGGACGCATGCGGAAACAGGCTCGCGCTGCGTTCGCCGCTGTCGCGAACGTAGTAAACGGTCGCATGTATCACGCGCACATGATCGGGCTGCAAGTCCTGCCGATGCAGCAGGCAAAAGCGCAGCAGGTCCGCAAGCTGGGGCAGGGCCGCCGCGAACTGCGGATGGGCTTCGATGAAACGGTCCCACTCGCGCTCCTGCCAATAGAACATGCGCGGCTCGAACCCGGCCGTTATGAATTTGACGAAGCGCTGTTCGCCGAGAAAGGTTTCCAGCGCGGCGCGCAGTGTGCGGGCATCCATGACCGGACCTGAGGTCGTTGACGTGAGCGCCATCATGCCGCAGCGCCAAAACCGAGTGAATCCGCCCCAGTCAGGAATCGATGCGATCGGAATCGGGGGAACAGGGCCGATGTGCCGCCGCTTTGCCGCGCCGGGCCGTCTGCCCACCCAAACCAACGGCCCACGACACTGGCCGTCCGCCTGCGCTAGTCTCCCCGCCTTTCCACCGGGGACCGCACCACCCATGAATCTCTCCCGCCTGAGCCTGACCGTGGCGCTCGCCGCCGCGCTGGCCGTTCCTTCCGTCCACGCCGCCGGCAACGCCGCGGCCAAGGCCAAGCCCGTGCTCGGCGAGTTCGGCGTCGATCTGACCGCGCGCGACCCCAACGTCAAGCCCGGCGACGATTTCAACCGCTACGTCAGCGGCCATTGGCTGGCGACGTACGAGCTGAAGGACTACGAAGTCGCGTACGGCTCGTTCCTCAAGCTGCGCGACGAATCCGAAGCCGACGTGCACGCGATCATCGACGAGCTGACCAAGCAGAAGGACCTGCCCGCGGGCAGCGAGAAGCAGAAGCTGCGCGACTACTACGCCAGCTACATGGACCGCGCGGCGCGCGACGCGGCCGGGATCAAGCCGCTGCAGCCGGTGCTCGACAAGATCGCCAAGATCGATTCCAAGGGCGCGCTGGTCGCCGCGTTCGGCGCCAGCGACCTGGACGCCACCGCCGCGCCGCTGCGCTTCAGCGTCGACCTGGACCGCAAGAATCCGGACCAGTACCTGGTCGGCCTGCGCGTCGCCGGCCTGGGCCTGCCGGACCGCGATTACTACCTCAACCAGGACGCGCGCTTCGTCGGCATCCGCACCGCGTACCTGGCCCATATCGAGCGCATGCTCGGCTTCGCCGGGGTCAAGGACGGCAAGGCGCGCGCGCAGGCGGTGCTGGATCTGGAAACCGCGCTGGCCAAGCCGCAGTGGGAACGCGCGCAGCTGCGCAACCGCGACAAGACCTACAACGTCTCCGCGTTCGCCGACTTCGCCAAGCAGTACCCGGGCTACGACTGGGCCGCGCAGATCAAGGCGCAGGGCATGCCGGCGCTGGACAAGGTCAACGTCAACACGCCCAGCGCGGTGCAGCCGGTGATCGATGCGATCGCCGCGACCCCGCTGCCGGTGTGGCGCGACTACCTGACCTTCCACGCCGTGCGCAACAACGCCGCGCTGCTCAGCCGCGAGATCGACGATGCGGCCTTCGCCTTCAACGGCAAGGCGCTCAGCGGCCAGAAGGCGCAGCGCGACGACTGGAAGCGCGCGGTCGCCGCGGTCACCGACAGCGACGGCCTCGGCGACGCGATGGGCAAGCTGTACGTGGAACGCCACTTCTCGCCGCAGGCCAAGGCGGCGATGCAGCAACTGGTGGAGAACCTGCGCAAGGCGCTGCGCGCCAACATCGAGAAGATCGACTGGATGGGCGCGGACACCAAGACCGAGGCCTACCGCAAGCTCGACAGCTTCCGGCCCAAGGTCGGCTACCCGGACAAGTGGCGCGACTACTCCAGCGTGACCATCGTCGCCGGCGACCTGATGGCCAACACCCAGCAGATGCGCCGTTACCAGCGCGCCGACCAGGTCCGCCGCATCGGCACCCGCACCGACCGCGACGAGTGGTTCATGACCCCGCAGACGGTCAACGCCTACTACAACTCGACCTTCAACGAGATCGTGTTCCCGGCCGGCATCCTGCAGGCGCCGTTCTTCGACCTCAACGCCGACGCGGCGGTCAACTACGGCGGCATCGGCGCGGTGATCGGCCACGAAATGGGCCACGGCTTCGACGACCAGGGCAGCAAGTCCGACTACGCCGGCATCCAGCGCAACTGGTGGACCGACCAGGACCGCAGCCGCTTCGAGCAGCTGACCAAGGCGCTGGGCGCGCAGTACGACGCGTTCTGCCCGCTGCCGGGCCAGTGCGTCAACGGCCAGCTGACCATGGGCGAGAACATCGGCGACCTCGGCGGCGTGTCGATGGCCTATACCGCGTACCAGCTGAGCCTGGGCGGCAAGCCGGCGCCGAAGATCGACGGTTTCAGCGGCGACCAGCGCTTCTTCCTGTCGTGGGGCCAGATCTGGCGCGGCAAGTACCGCGACGAGGCGCTGCTGAACCAGCTCAAGACCAACCCGCATTCGCCGTCGCAGTACCGCGCGAACGGGCCGCTGCGCAATTTCGATCCGTGGTATCGCGCGTTCGAGGTCAAGCCGGGCGATGCGATGTATATCGCGCCGGAGCAGCGGGTGCGGATCTGGTAAGTCGCGCGATGTGAGGGCCGCGGCCCGCTTCGGCGGGGCGCGGGCCGGACTCGGGGCGGATCGGCGGGCCGGGAGGGCCGTCGGTTCGCCCTTTGTTTTTCGCGCGGGAGTGTAGCCGGCGTCGTGGTTCGGTTGTCGCGGTCGCGGCTCGCGCCGCTCCTACATGGGCTCCCTGTAGGAGCGGCGCGAGCCGCGACCGCGAAAATTCGAACGCCGGCGCAACCCAGGCCCGACCTGCCGCGCCGCGTTCTCGCGAACGGGTAAAACAGCGTCGGGCCTGAGGTTCCTCTTGCAAAAGCCCGCTGCGATCAGGCCGCCGCTGCGGCCGACGGCCCGACGTCCGGTCGCTTCGCGCGCGGCGGTTCGCGCCAGTCGTACGGGTTGTCGGTGGTGCAGTACCGCACCGTCTCCACATGCTGGATGCCGAGGAACTCCATCACCGCTTCGCGATGGAACAGCCCGCTGCGATTGATGACCGTGCCCGGCGTACTGTCGATGAACAGATAACGGCAGGCGTCGTCGTTGAGGTAGTACCAGTTGGTCGTGCCCTTGCGGCAGACCACGTACTCGTTGGCGCAGATCAGATGGAACGGCGGCTCGTAGCCGCCCTGGTAGTCGTAGTAGCAGTAGTACACGTACGGGTAATAGCCCATGCGATAGCGCGCCCACTCCAGCGGCAGCGTCTCGGAGCTGCCGTAACCCTGGCCCTTGTGGTACCAGGTGTAGTACAGCGCCTCGTAGTTTTCCTGCAGCATGCTGCGCCACAGCGCCCGCTCCTGCGAGAGCACCACCGCGTCGACCATGTTGTCGAAGGCGTTGCTGTCCTCGCTCGGCGGCAGGCCGGCGTTGGACAGGTCGGCGACGGTCGCGGTCTGGCCGTTGAAGCCGAACTGGGTGTTCCAGGTTTTTTCGACCGTGGCCGGGTCGCTGCTGCCGAGTCCGTCGTTGAGCGTGTCCAGCTGATGGTTGAGTTCGCGCCAGCTGGCGTCGTAGCGCTGGGTGTACGACGAGAACGACGCCGCCAGCGACGGCGGCGGGCTGTTGATCCAGCCGGCGATCATGCCGCCGAACAAGGTCGCGGCGGCCTTGCCGGCCGGGCCGAAGGCTTCGCCGGCGAGGATCGAAAACACGTTCTCGAAAATGGTCAGCACCAACGGCAGGCCCGGATCGGCGTTGTCGGGCTCGCCGACCAGCAGGGCGTAGGCGTTGATGATCTTGATGGTGTGGTGTTCGCCGGCTTCCTGGTTGAGCTCGCGCAGGATGTCGAGGTTTTTGCGGGTGGCGGCGATTTGCGCCGGGGTCGGGGCGGTCATGGGAGTCTCCTGCCGAAAAAGGGGGCGCGGCTGCGCCGGGGCGCTCGCTGGCGGCGCGCCGGGGCGGGTGTGGGAAGCGAAAGAAACAACGCTGCCCGGCTGCGGTACCGGCCATCGCACAGGCGCGCGCCCGGACGCCGGGCCGCGCGCGGCGCGCGCTACACTGGCGCGACCTCGCCGCGAGCTGCCGCCATGCGCATTGTTCTGTCCGTCGTCCTTGTCGCGTTCATGGCGGCCGCCACCGTCGCGGCGGCCGAGCCTGCGGTGCCCGAGGCCAAAGCGACCGATGCAAAGGCGCCAGACGCCAAAGCGCCCGACGCCAAGCCCGCCGCGCCCGCGTTCGACGCGGCGCTGGCCCAGCGCGTCGGCGCCGACGCGCACGGCATGCGCGCCTACGTGCTGGTGATCCTCAAGAGCGGCCCCAAGCGCATGCCCGAGGGCGAGGCGCGCAAGGCCATGTTCGCCGGGCATTTCGCCAACATGGAACGGCTCAGCGAGCAGGGCAAGCTGGTCGTCGCCGGGCCGTTCGCCGCCGATCCGGATGGCTGGCGCGGCTTGTTCGTGTTCGCGGTCAAGGACATCGAGGAAGCGCGCGCGCTGACCGCGACCGACCCGGTCATCGCCAGCGGCGAGATGGTCGCCGAGTACCACCGCTGGTACGGCTCGGCCGCGAACATGCTGATACCGGAGCTGCACAAGCAGGTGACGGCGCCGGCTAAGCCTTGAGCGGCTGCGGCGGGGCGTGCGCGGTTCTGAGCCGCGCGCGGATCGAGGCTGCGCAGTCGGCTCGCGTCGCTCGCGGCTGCGTGCGGCGGATCGTTCGGCCGGCGCGCATCGAATCGCGGCGCCGCTAGAGTCGCGCGATGGTCTACCTCGGCCTGTTCCTGATCGCCTTCGTCGCCGCCACGCTGCTGCCGGCGCAATCGGAAGCCGCGCTTGCGGGCCTGATCGTGCAGGGCTACGCGCCGTGGCTGCTGATCGCCGTCGCCACCGTCGGCAACGTGCTCGGCTCCACCGTCAACTGGTGGCTCGGCCGCGAGCTGACCCGCTTCGGCGATCGCCGCTGGTTCCCGGTCAAGCCCGCGCATCTGGCGCGCGCGCAGGCGTGGTACGCGCGCTACGGCCGCTGGAGCCTCTTGCTGAGCTGGGCTCCGGTGATCGGCGATCCGCTGACCTTGGCCGCGGGGGTCATGCGCGAGCCGTTGCGGGTGTTCCTGGCGTTGGTCGGCGTGGCGAAATTGCTGCGCTACCTCGTGGTTGCCGCGATCGCGCTGCGTTGGCTGTGAGCGGTGCGCAGCGGATCGATGGCGCGCTGCCGATCACGATCGCGCACGCGCGCCCGAAGCGGCCAAGTGCGGCACGCCGACGGCGCGAACCGGCGCGACGGCGGTGCTAAAGTTGGCGTCTCCGCCGCGAACACGAGCCGCCGCCATGAGCACCGCCACCGCCTCCTATCCCATCGGCATCCCCGGCCAGCCTTGGGGCCCGGCGGAAGTCGCCGAATGGCGTTCGCGCCAGGTCCGCCACCGCAGCTACGAGCAAGAGGTGCTGAGCCAGATCCAGCGCCTGGGCGAGCGTTACGAGCTGGTGCGCTACGGCGAACTCGACTACGGCGACGACGGCCGCTTCCCGCTGTTCGCGCTCAAGAGCCGCAACTGGGACGAGGCGCTGCCGACGATGCTGGTCACCGGCGGTGTGCACGGTTACGAAACCAGCGGCGTGCACGGCGCGCTGCTGTTCCTGGACCAGGACGCCGGCGCCTACGCCGGCCGCATCAATCTGCTGGTGGCGCCGTGCGTCAGCCCGTGGGCGTACGAGCGCATCCATCGCTGGAATCCCGAGGCGATCGATCCGAATCGTTCGTTCCGCGAGGCCAGCCCGGCGCAGGAGTCCGCCGCGCTGTGGGCGCTGGCGACGCCGCTGCGCGAGCGCACGGCGATGCACATCGACCTGCACGAAACCACCGACACCGACGAAACCGAGTTCCGCCCGGCGCTGGCCGCGCGCGACGGCAAACCGTGCAAGCAGGGCGAGATTCCCGACGGTTTCTATCTGGTCGGCGACAGCGCGGATCCGCAGCCCGCGTTCCAGCAGGCGATCATCGCCGAGGTCGAGAAGGTCACCCACATCGCGCCGGCCGACGCCAACGGCGAGATCATCGGTTCGCCGCTGGTCGCGCACGGCGTCATCAACTATCCGGTGAGCCCGCTCGGCCTGTGCGCCGGCATCACCCAAGCGCGTTACCGCACCACCACCGAGGTCTATCCGGACAGCCCGCGGGCGACGCCGGAGCAGTGCAACCAGGCCCAGGCCGCGGCGGTGCGCGCGGCGATCGACTACGCCCTGGCGCACGGCTGAGATGGCGATGCGCTTACGCGGGTCGGTTGCGGCCTTGGCCGCGGCGCTGGCGCTGGGCGCGGCCGGCTGCGCGCGCGTGCCCGAGGCCGAGCCGGTGCGCGGCGATGTCGCGTTCTATCTGGTCGACGAAGGCGCGGTCGAAGGGGCCCGGACCGTGCCGGTGCTGCGGCCGTATCCGGGCCAGCCGCCGCGCCTGGCGCTGCAATCGGTGCCGGCGGTCGCGCGCGGCCAGGTCGTGCAGGTCGCGCTGCGCGACGAAGACAACGGCGGCGCGAGCCTGGAACTGAAGCTCAGCGCGGACGGCGCGAAGCGTCTGGGCCAGGCGACCCGCGACAACGTCGGCAAGCGCATGGCCGTGGTGGTCGGCGGGGTGGCGGTCAACGTGGCCACCATCCAGAGCGAAATCTCCAGCGATCGCCTGCAGGTGAGCGGCTTGAGCCGGATCGAAGCGCAAGACCTCCATCGCGAGCTGGTCAAAGGGCGGTAACGCGGCGTGCCGCGCCCGCGGCCGCGCGAACCTGGGGCTCGGCGAATCAACCGCGTTGCGCACCGCCGCCCGGCGGACCGACCGCGCTGCGAACCGGCAGCCGACGCCGGCGCCGGACACCCGCGATAGCGAACGCGAGAGCAGACCCGCGCAACGTCCCGTTGGCGTATGCGCGAGTCCGCGCTACTTAGTTTCCGCGTTCCTGCACCAGCTTCAACGCCTGCACTTCATCGGCCTGCGGCTCGCGCGCCGGTGCGCCCGCGCGGGTCACGCTGAGGCGAACGCGCAGCCGCCCGTCGCGTATCGCCTCGGCCGGCACCGGCAACACGAAGGTGCCGCTGCCGCGTTCGCCGTGCGGACCGTGCGGCGCGCCGGCCGCAGCGATGCGGCGTAAAGGTGAACGCGGCGACGGTGCGGCGAAGGCCAGCGCGGCGGCGGCGATCGCGCGATTTGCTAGGGTTTTCACAAAAACCTGAATGCGCGGCGGGCGCGGTCGCGCCGAGGCCGCGCCGAGGCCGCGGCCGCTTTGCGCTGGCGGCGGTAGCGAGCGGGCCGATATCATCGCCGCCAGGAACCAGTGCGGGCGCTTGCCGGCCTGATCCGGGCGAGCGGCGGACGGTCCGGCGCGACCCGGGTTCCACAGGGGGAACACGGATGCGTTGGTTGGCTTGGAAGATGTGGATCGGCGCCGGCGGTTTCGCGCTGATCGCGGCCGTGTCGTGGTCGCGCGCGCCGGCGGCGAAGCCGGTTCAGGACGCCGCAGCGGCGGCGCAGGACAGCGGACCCATCGGCGGCGCGCCGGCGCCCGACCGCAGCCGCGGCGAATTCGCCGCCGGGCCCGCGGCGCCGGCGGTCTCCGCCCCCAGCGACAACGGCTATGCGCTGAGCGAAGGCCAGCGCTACCGGCCGCGCAGGACCGGCAGCGCGACCCGCTACGCCGACTTCAGTTCGGTCGAAGCCGGCGACGTCAACGGCGACGGCCGCATCGACCTGGTCGCCACCACCTTGGACCATACCGTGCAGGTGTTCCTGCAGCAGGCGCAGGGCGGGCTGAGCTTCACCCCGCAGGTGTGGGGCTATCCCAGCAATCTGGACCGGCCGGTGCGTTTGCTGCTGGCCGACCTCAACGGCGACGGCGCCGCCGACATCGTCACCCAGCGTTCGGCGATGAGCGCGGCGCAGAGCCTGCCCAGCGATTTCAACGTGCTGCTGTCGAACGGCAACGGCGGCTTCCTCGCGCCGCGGCCGTTCCCGCTCGACTGGGCGATCGATTCCCCGGCGGCCGCCGACGTCGATCAGGACGGCCGCCTGGACATCGTCGGCCTGACGCTCAATCCCATCGACGCCTGCCGCTCGTTCCCGTCGCAACGCAACGACTGCTGGCGCCTGCGCGTGCTGTACGGCGACGGCAACGGCGGCGTGCGCGAGCAGGCGGCGCTGCCGTTCGAAGGCATCGACATCCGCCTGGAGGCGGTGCGCGATTTCGACGGCGACGGGCTGCGCGACATTCTCTATTCCGAGACGGTGCCGGCGAACGGAACCCGGCGCCTGCGCTGGTGGCGGCAGTTGCCGCAGGGCGGTTTCGCCGCGCCGGCGGTGCTGATCGACACGGTTCCGAGCGCGCCGGCGAAGGAGCTCACGTTCGGCGACTTCAACGGCGACGGGCGCCTGGATGCGCTGACCATCGGCGGCAGCCCGGACTATTCCTTGCTGTTCGTGCAGCAGGCCGGCGGCGGTTTCGCTCCGGGCCAGCCGCAGCCGGCGACGCAGACGGCGAAGTCGCGCGTGCTGAGCGAGGATTTCGACGGCGACGGCCGCACCGACCTGGCCTACATCCGCCAGGTCGACTACGTCGGCAACGTCGCGGTCGACGCGCTCGGCTACCACCTGCAGCGCGACGGCGCGCTGGGCGCGGCGCAATGGAACTCGACGTCGACGACCCTGCCGCAGCGCACGCCGGGTTATCGCCAGATCGACTACGGCGATTTCAACGGCGACGGTTGCCTCGACGTGGCGGTGGCGGCGTCGGACCAGGGGCTGGCGTTCTTCTACGGCAGCGGCTGCCAGCAGGCGTCGGTAAGCTCGCAGGATTACCGGATCGAGCAGAACCAGTCGCTGACCGGCGCTGCGACGGCGGCGATGGCGGTCAGCCCGCCGACGCCGCAGCCGCCGATCCAGCGGCAACCGCCGGCGCGCCGGCAGGTGTTGCTGGACCGCGGCGAAGGGCACGGTCAGGGACTGGCCCGGCGCCAGCCGCTGAACCAGCGGCAGATGCAGTTGCGCAGGCAGATGTTGGCGCAACGCCAGTATCAGACGCAGAACCGCCGCGGCGGCCTGTCGCGGCGCGTCACCACCGCGCCGGCGCGCACGCCGATGCGGCTCATGCGCTACTGGCGCAAGCGCTGACGCGCGCAGGCGCCGGTTTGTCGAAACCGGCGGTCCGTATTCGTCGTGAGAGCAGGGGCCCGGCTGGTCGGGCCCTGTCGACCCCGACCTTACGGAGAATCCCATGCGCTTTTTGTCCCTGATCCGCATCGACGAAACCACCGCCCGCCCGCCGGACGAGCGCCTGCTCGCCGAGATGGGCCGGCTGATGGAAGAAATGACCCGCGAGGGCGTGCTGATCCAGACCGCCGGCCTGATGCCGAGCGCGAACGGCCGGCGCCTGCGCTTGCGCGGCGGCAGGATCAGCGCCACCGACGGCCCGTTCGCCGAGAGCAAGGAAGTGATCGGCGGCTTCGCCTTGTTCGAAGCGCCCGACCTGGACGCGGCGATCGCGCACACGCATCGGTTCCTCGCAGTGCACGGCGACGGCTGGGATCTGGAATGCGAAGTGCGGCCGCTGATGCCCGACAACGCCTGCGGCGGCTGAGTCGCTTCCTGTAGGAGCGGCGCGAGCCGCGACCGCGACAACGCAACTGCGCCGTAAGCTGCGACGCAGTTGCGTTGTCGCGGTCGCGGCTCGCGCCGCTCCTACAGGGGACGCATGCAGCGACGCGGATGGTAGGCTGTCGCGCTGCGGGCTACGCCGCGATAAGGAGATCCCACCCGATGAAGTTCCCCACGACGCTCGCCTGGCTGGCCTGCGCGCTGTTGCCGCTGGCCGCGTTCGCCGCCGACGATGCCGCCCTGGAAAAAGGCCTCACCGACGCGATGCGCTACGACCGCGCCAAGAGCGAGCGCGTCGCGCCATCCGGCCCGGCGTTGCAGGGCTACATCCAGGCCGGTTATTTCGGCCTCAAGCCGGACGTGCGCGCCGACTACACCGACTACCGCCTGCTCAAGCGGCCGGCGCCGTTCATGGGCCAGAGCCTGGTGCTGGTGGAGGAGGAATACATGAGCCAGTACATCGGCTGCTGCGTCGACGAAGGCGTCAGCGCGGTGGTACGGGTGTCGGGCAGCACCGCGAAGCTGGAAGCCTTCGCCAAGGCCAACGCCTGCCGCTTCGAGCCCAAGTACGATCCGGCCGAGGAGCTGACCGGCCGCAATCTCGGCATCTCGTTGCCGCCGGGGAATTACGCCAGGCTCAGCTGCCACGAGAACGACGCCAACCGCGAGTAATGCCGGATAGCCCCCTGTAGGAGCGGCGCGAGCCGCGACCGCGACAACGCAACCACGTCGTTGCTTCCGCCGTAGTTGCGTTGTCGCGGTCGCGGCTCGCGCCGCTCCTACAGGAGCTACGTCGTCAGGTCCCGCAGATCTGCGGCGTACCCGCGTAACCGCAGCACAGCGTACCGTTGCGGTTGACCAGGTTGCGGCCGCCGAAGAAATCGGAATAGCACTGCGGGAACTTGTTCATGTCGAAGGTGGCGTTGCGCCAGCTGCCGTCGGCCTTGCGGCAGTTCGCTTCCAGCGTGCAGCCGTTCATGCGCACGTCCTTGCAGCTGTCCCAGAAGGTGAAGGGATCCACCTTGGGCGGCAGCGCGCACGCCGAAGCGGCGGCCTTGGGGAATCCGGCGTCGAGGCCCTTGCCCGCGGCGGGCTTGGCCGCCGGCGGCGCGGCGTGGGCGAGGCCGAGGCACAGCAGCAGACAGACGGTCGATACGATCGAGCGATTCATGGGAACCCCTGGGTGACGGTGGCGAGGGCGGCCGTGCCGGCGCCGCGCCGGGTGGCGATGTCCGCGCGGACCGGGTCCGCCGGCGTTGGCATGCATGCCGCGGCGTGTCGCGGCGCTAATGGCAACGCGCTGCCGGGCCGGCGCCGGTCATCGCGGCGCGGCCGGTCGGCCGTTGCGCGCACGCGGTCACGGATGGAGCGTGAGTGCCTGCGGATAACGATGACGCTGAAGTCTCTGGATGCCCGCCTTCGCGGGGATGACGTTCTTGAAGGGCGACGCGAACGCCGCCTCGCCCGTCATGCCCGCCCAGGCGGGCATCCAGGGCCTTATCGCGGTATGACTCTGAAGTCTCCGGATCCCCGCTTTCGCGGGGATGACGGCTTGTGAGTGGCGCAACGAAAGCCACCTTTCGTCATGCCCGCGCAGGCGGGCATCCAGGGCTTTATCGCGGCATGACGCTGAAGTCTCTGGATCCCGGCTTTCGCGGGGATGACGGCTTGTGAGTGGCGCAACGAAAGCCACCTTTCGTCATGCCCGCGCAGGCGGGCATCCAGGGCTTTATCGCGGCATGATTCTGAAGTCTTTGGATCCCCGCTTTCGCGGGGATGACGTTCTTGAAAGGCGACGCGAAAGCGACGTCGCACCGCACCGCCTCGCGCTCAGCGATTGACCGCCGGCCCGTTGACGCCGACATAGCCGTTCGCGCAACCGGTCGTGCACGTAGTCGCCAGCATGTTGTAGACGATGCGCCCGGCATTGGTCTTGGAACGGAAGTGCCCGACGCCTTGGCTGGTGTCGCCGCCGCCGATGTTGTACGGGCTGCCGTCGCTCCAGTCCCAGTCGTAGGCGTACGCCGACGAGCCGAAGCCGATGTCGACCTGGGCCTTGAGGTTGCTCGCCGCGGCGAACAGCGCGCTGTCGGCGCAACCGGCGGAGTAGCTGGTGGTGAAGCACTGGATCTGGTCGTAGCGCCCGGCGGTGATGGTGTAGAACGCGATCGAGGAATACATCGCCGGCATCGCCCGCAGGCTGTTGCTGCCGCTGCCGGTCCAGCGGTTGTAGCCGTAATAGGCCACGCCGGTGCTCGGATACAAGCCGAAGGTGTAGTAGTCGTACGGGAACACATAGGCTTCGGCGTTGCAGGTCGGCGCGTACGGCGACTGGTAGCCGGTGCTCAGGCAGGTCTGCAGGCCGCGCAGGCCGCCGCCGATGTTGACGAAGCGGCGCACGCTGGCCTGGTAGCCGTAATAGCGCAGCGTGGCCAGCGCCATCGACGACCCCAGCGAATGGGCGACGATGTCGACCTGGCTGCGGCCGGTGTAGAGCTTCACCTTGTCGATGAAGGTCTTGAGGATCTGGTACTTGCCCGGCTGGTGGTAGTTGTACTGCGGCGAGGCGCGCTCGTCGGCGTCGAGGTAGGTGATGCCGAACAGTTCGCAATCGTTGTAGCCGCGCGCCTTGAGTTCGTCGTAGACCGAGTTGGCCGGGGTCGCGTAGCCGCCGACCGCGGCCGGCGGCATGTCGAAGCTGATCGCGCTGTCGCCGTTGCCGGCGATGAACACCACCGGCGTGCGCGTGGCGACGCAGTCGCCGCCGCCGAAACCGCCGCTGCCGACGCCGGGCGCGAAGCCGCCGGCGTACTGGCTGGCGGCGCCCTGGCAGGTGTAGCCGTTGTTGGCGCCGCAATCCAGCGCGTAGGCGTCGGCCGGCACCAGCGCGGCGAAGCCGCCGGCGGCGGCCAGGGCCAGCGTCGCGGCGCTGGCGGAAAGCCATTGGAGCGTGCTGCGGAACATGCGCGTTTCCCTCCCCAGGGTGTGTGCGCGGCCGCGGCGGGCGCCGGGCCGTCCGGACAACGCATCGATGCTGGACCCGCGCCGCGGGCTTGGGTATTGCACCAAAGGGCGGGGAGGGCTTTGGGTTGCGGCTCCGTCTGGTGCGGGTCCGCGCGGTCGCCAAGCGCACGGGCATCGCCTAACATGGCCGTCGCGCCATCGACCGCGGCGCGCCCAGGACTCTGCGCCGCATGACCACTTCGCTGATCGTCGTCGACGATTTTTTCGGCCACGCCGAAGACCTGCGCCAAGCCGGGCTCCGGCTGACCTATCCGGATCAGCAGGGCGCGTTCCCGGGGCGCAATTCGCAGGAGCGGATCGAGCTGGAAGGCCTGGAGCAGCACGTCTCCGGCATCGTCGGCGAACGGCTCAAGACCATTTCGCCGCTGGGCTCGCACGCCAAGTTCCGCATCACCCTGGGCCGCGACGAAGGCCGCGGCAAGGTCCACGTGGACCCGGGCTATTGGTCGGGCATCTTGTACCTGAGCCGGCCGCAGGATTGCCGCGGCGGCACCGAGTTCTTCCGCCACCGCCGCACCAACACCGACCGCCGCCCGATGAACGACCGCGAGCTCGCGGAGTTGGGCTACGCCTCGATCGACGACGCCCACCGCGACATCATCGAGCGCGACGGCATGGACGACAGCTGCTGGGAACCGACCATGACCGTGCCGATGCGCTTCAACCGGCTGGTGCTGCTGCGGCCGTGGCTGTGGCACACGGCCGGTCCGGGCTTCGGCGACACGCCCGAGAACGGGCGCTTCGTCTATCTGATGTTCTTCGCCGCGGGCTGAGCGCGGCGGGGCGAGCGCCCCGCCGAGTCTTCAGCGCTTGGCGTCCGCGCGGCCTTCCTCGGTCAGCGGCCGCACATAGCTCAGCAGGCTGGTCAGCAGCTTGCCCGGCTCCTCCCACTGCATCATGTGCGAGGAGCGTTCGAACCAGACGCCGCGCTTGTACGGCGCCTTGACCCGCTGGAGCCAGGCATCGGTCGGCTGCGACGGCGTGGTGTAGTCGTGGCGGCCCATGAACATCAGCACCGGGATCGGGAACTCGCGCACGCCGCTCATGTCGGTGGCGAGGAATTCCGGCAGCAGCTTGCCGAGCGAATAGACGTTGCCTTCGTCGACCGCGGCGCGTTCGCAATCGTCGGTGTAGTCCGGCGACAGCCGCCCGGCGCGGTAGAAGTACGGCGATTCGGCGCGGTAGGCGGTCATGCCGCCGTAGTACTGCGCCCACTTGCGCGCGGTGATGATGCGTTCGCGGGTCACCGGCTGGTCGCCGGGATACGGCGCGATGGTCTTCATCTCCTCGACCGCGGCGGTGTTGCCGTGGGCCAGCGCCTGCTGCATGCCGTAGTCGAAGCTGATGCGTTCGTTGTCCATCACCTTGATGACCTGGCCGATGCCGATGTAGGCATAGAACAGGTCCGGGCGCTTGAGCGCGGCCTGCATGCCGACGATGGTGCCCCAGCTGTGGCCGGCGAGGACGATCTTGCGCTTGCCGTAGCGCTTGCGCACGTACTCGGCGACCTGCACCGCGTCGTCGACGTAGGTCGGGATGTGGATGCTGTCGGCGTAGCTCTGCGGATCCTGCAGGGTGTAGGTCTTGCCGGCGCCGCGCTGGTCGTAGTTGACCACGGTGAAGTATTCCTCGAGCGGGCGCTGGAACTGCCACAGCCCCGGAATCAGCGGCGACGCCGGGCCGCCGTGGACGAACAGCAGGATCGGATTGTCGCGGTCCTGGCCGCGCACGTTGATCCACTGCTTTATCCCGCCGATCGGCGCGGCATAGGCTTCCTGCACGCCGTTGGGGGCGACGATGCGGTCGAGGTCCTCGATGACCGCGCGGGCGTCGGCGTACTGGGCGGTGCTCTTGCAGTCGGCGGCGAGCGCCGGCGCGGCGGCTGCGGTCAGCATCAGGGCGAACAGGGCGGGCAGTGTGCGCATGGCGATGTTCCTGGCCTCGGGTTTAAGCCCTTGGATACGCCCGCCGCGCAAACGGTTGCAATCCCCCTGTAGGAGCGGCGCAAGCCGCGACCGCGACACCTCGCCTACGACGCCGGCCCGAGGCCGCAGTCGTCGCCCGCACCCGAGCCCGCAACAAAAACGCCGGCCCCGGATCGCTCCGGGACCGGCGCGCGAACGGCCGGGAAGGGGATGGGGATCGGACCGGCCCGGCCGCGCGGAGGACTCAATTGTCGACCGCGGTGATGCCGTACACGACCGCGCCGCCGCTGCCGGGCAGGGTGCACAGCACCGAAACGTGGCCCCAGTAGCTCACCGTCGGCAGAGAGACGTAGCCCGGCAAGGTGGTGCTGGCCGAACTCAGATAGGTGCCGTTGAACTCGTAGGCGTAGGCCGAGCAGTACACGGCGGCGCCGCTGGTGTTGCTGCCGTCGATGTACAGGCCCTGGGCCGGTCCGGTGACCGGATGGCGCGCGACCGGACAGATCACCGTGCGCGCGCTGGCGTTGATGTTGCGCGCGCCGGAAGTGAGGTAGTCGATGTCCAGGGCTTCGGACGCGTTGTAGTTGCGGCAGGCGCTGCCGTGGTTGCCGACGTTCTGCGAGGTCGCGGCGCGCGCGGGCTCGGCGTACGCGCCGGCGAGCAGGCCGGCCGCGAGCGACAGGCCGAGGATCGATGCGTGGATGTTCATTGGGTCACCTCATGGTTGTGGTTGGACGTCCCGTTCCCCCCCTCGGACCGGCGGCGCAGCGCCGCCGGCCCCCGTGCGTTCGCGCGCGGCGCTATCGCGCTTGCGCCGGCGCGGCCGGCTGCGGGCCCAGCAGGTACAGCACCAGCGCGCGTTCGCCGTTCGGGCGGACCACGGACTGGGCGACCGAGCGCGGCAAGGCGTCGGCGAGCTGCAGCGACCACAGCGGCAATTGCTTGCTCACCGCGCCGGCGGCATCCAGGGTCAGTTCGACCCGGCAGCTGCTGGAGCGGCATTCGATATCGCGCGCCGCGCCGCGCAGCGCGTCGTCGCGCTGCAGCGAATCGAGCAGGCGCGCGGACGTCGCGGCGGACCAGCGCGGATCGGTCGGCTCGAGCTGGAACGAGGACTGCAGCTTGGCCAGATAGGCCGCATGCTGTTGCCGTTCCTGCTCGGCGAGGCGACGCGCCTGATCGGGCGACATCGTCGCGGCGGCGTTGCCGTCGCGGCGGCCCGACGCGGCGATCTGCGCCTGCATCGCCGCGACTTGTTCGCGCAGCTGGCGCAATTCGTCCTCGCGCGCGGGCTTCGCATCGGCCGCGGCGGTCGGTTGCGCCGAGGCTAGGCCGGCGGCGTCGGCGACGCGGCCGGAGCGGGCGGACCATGCCAATGCCAGCGCGCATGCAGCCAGCGCGGCACCGCCGATCCATAGCGGGGCGAAAGTTTTCATGGACGAAGGTGTAACCCGGCCGGCGCCCGCGCGCACGTCGCTTAAACAACGACAGCGCCGAGTCCGCGCAGCGCTTCCGACCACAATGCGGCGACCAGCTTGCGCCGCGAATGGCGGCCGGTCTTTTGGTAAATGCGCTGCCACATCGTGCGCACGGTCGAGATCGAGCAGCCCAGTTGCGCCGCGATCTGCTTGTCCTCGGCGCCGCGCGCGGCGGCGAGCAGCACCGCGCGTTCCGTCGGGCTCAAGGGCGGGCAGGTGCGCGCGGCGGCGGCCTGCAACAGGTCGTCCTCGCCGTCGGGCGCGGGACGCAGTGAGATCGTAGACATCCGATGTCCGCGAAGGTGAGGGGGAACACTAAGCCAACGTCGCCGTGCGTGCGGGCAGGACAGCGCCGGCGTTCGCGCGATTCACGGTCGCGGCCGCGATTGCGCCGCTGCGACGCAGCGCGCAGGTCGTCTCCGCTGCCTGCGAGAAGATTTCGTCTGCATCGCCGCGTTGTCCGCCGCCGCGCAGCGGCCGCGTTGTACCCGATTGTCGCCGCGCCGCCACGTGCAGACCGCCCGCGCCGCGCGCGATCGCAACCGTCAGCGAAGGACTGCCTATGACCGTACCCGCTTTCGGCGCGAACGCCGCACAGGCCTGAGCGCGCGGCCGCGACGGACTCGATCCGCCGCATTCGCCGCCGCCGCGCCTGCGCTGGCCCGACCGCGCGCCGCCTCGACACCGCGTTCCCCGACACCGCGTTTCCCGTCTTGCGGGCCGCGCGCGGACGGCTGCGGCCGTGCGCGCGGCCGCAAGCGCCGGCGCGCGCCCGCACTGCGGCGCGCCGGCGCATCCGTGTGGTCTCACTCAAACAAGGAGCCGAACATGAATCGCCGCACTTCCCGTCACCCGCTCGTGCGTTGCGCGCTCGTCGCGTTACTCGCCGCCGCGATGCCCGCGGCCCTGGCCGCGACCCTGGACTGCGCCAACTACACCTCCGCGATCACGCCCGCGCCGTTCAACACCTGGACCGCGGTCGACGCCTATTGCCCGTCCGACCGCAGCGCCACCGGCGGCGGCTACTACTTCCACGAAGGCAGCCTCGGCGTGCCCGGCATCTGGGTGATGCATATCCCGCTCACCAACGGTTGGCGCACCTGGGTCGACAACCAGAACAGCACGCCGCGCAATGTGCAGACCTATGTGCGTTGCTGCAAGGTGATCTGAAGCTTCGCCAGGACGACGAAAAAGGCGGCCTCGCGGCCGCCTTTTTCCTGCGCCTCGTTATGCCGCCGGCCTTACGGCAGGCGCGTGCCCTGATCAGCCACCGCCAGCCACTTGAATCCGTCGTGGGTGTAGGTGACGCCGGTCAGCGCGCGCTGGCGGTAGCCGATGCGCGGAATCTCGTACACGGTTTCGTACAGGATGTAGGCCGAGCGGCAGCCGTCGACCACGCGGTAGCGCTCGGTCCAGCTCCACTTGGCTTCGCGGTTCTGGAAGTGGCTGGCCAGCGCGGCCATGATCGCGTCGATGCCGGTGCGCAGGCCGCCGCTGTCGAACACGGTCACCGCGCGTTCGTCGTGGCCGGCGCGGAAGGTCTCGGCGTCGTAGTCGCGGAAGGATTCCATGTCCACGCGCTGGGCCACCTCGAACTGGCGCGCGCACCAGCGGTGCAGCAGGTTCTGCGGTGCGACCGCGCTGTGCGCGGACGCCGCAACAGGCGGCGCGGCGGAGGCGGCGCCGGCCGCCGCGCACAACACGGCGGTGCAGGCGAGGACGAGCGGGGTGCGGTAAGCGGGGCGGTGCGGGACGGTCATGGCGCGCTCCTGTTTGCGGCGGATGGTGCGCTGACGCTAGCGGCGCGGCGCCGGCGGCGTTGTCCCGCGATCGCGGCGCCGCGTGCCCGCGGCCGCGATTGCGCCGCTTGCGCAAAGCCGGACACGCGAACGCGCAAGCGCGGGCTAGCCGGCCCCGCGCCAGGACGCGACCGCGATCACAGCCTGCGCGCGAGGTGACAGCCACCACTGTTGCGGTATGACGCGTTCGGCTGCAATGCGCCGACGCACCGCGCGCGCGACGGGGAGTTCGTCGCGCGAGGTTGCGCGCGCGGCGCGACCGGCGCTGCGCGCATCGCCACGACTTTTCCAGCAGGGGAACCGCGCCTTGAGCCACGCATCCGCATTCCGTTCCGTCCGCCGCCGCCCGTGGTGGCTGCTCGCCCTGACCGCCGCCGCGCTGACCGCGCCGCTCGCCGCGCCGGCCGCCGCGCGCATCGGCGGCGCCGGCCAGGCCCACGCCGGCCTGGCCTGGCCGGCCGCGCCGGCCGCGAACTACTGCCAGGCCCTGCGGCCCGGGCCGACCGATGCGCCGGCCGGCGCCATCATCGTTCCGGCCGGCGACAACAGCCGTTTCGACTTCGCCCGCAGCGGCGTGTTCTGGTTCGAAACCGGCGAGCACACCTTCGGCGAGGACAAGTTCGGCCAGATCATCGCCCGCGCCGGCAACAGCTACCTCGGCGCGCCCGGCGCGATCCTCGACGGCAAGAACAAGAACATGTACGCGATCACCGGCGACGTGCCGAACGTGACCGTGCGCAACCTGACGATCCGCAACTTCGGCCGGGGCCGCGACAACTTCGACCAGGGCGTGGTCAACCACGACGCCGGCGAGCATTGGATCGTCGAGGACAACGCCATCGTCGACAACGACGGCGCCGGCGTGTTCCTCGGCAGCCGCAACGAAGTGCGGCGCAACTGCCTGAAGAACAACGGCCAGTACGGCTTCAGCATGTACCGCCCGCCGTTGCAGAGCGATCCGGCCAGCGAGACCAACCCGGTGCCGGGACGTTCGGCCATCGTCGACATCGTGCTGGAAGACAACGAGATCGCCGGCAACAACACCGACGATTGGGAAGCCTCGACCAAGTGCGGCTGCACCGGCGGCGGCAAGTTCTGGGACGTGCGCGGCGCGGTCGTGCGCGGCAACAACGTGCACGGCAACCGCGGCACCGGCCTGTGGGCCGACACCAACAACATCGACTTCCTGTTCGAGAACAACTACATCCGCGACAACGACGGCGTCGGCCTGTGGTACGAGATCAGCTACAACGCCACCGTCCGCGCCAACACCTTCATCGGCAACGGCTGGGTGTCGGGCAACGCCGACCGCGGCGCGCCGGCGCCGGCGATCTACCTGTCCGAATCCGGCGGCGACGCGCGCCTGCCTTCGGCCACCAGCGGCTCGGACAAGCTGCGCATCTACGACAACTACTTCGAGAACAATTTCTCGGGCATTTCGATCTACGAGAACGCCAACCGCTTCTGCAACTCCAACGGCAACACCAGTTCGGGCTATTGCACGCCGTTCGTGCATCCGGTGCGGATCGTGCGGCCCGACCCCGATCATCCCAGCGTCTATCCGGATCCGGTCAGCAACCAGCACCCGTGCTACACCCAGATCGGCAGCGACGCGACCTTGCAGCGCGACTGCCGCTGGCGCGCGCAGAACATCGAGGTGACCGGCAACGAGTTCTACTTCGACCCGGCCGCGGTGCCGTGCGGCCTGTCGAGCTACTGCGGCGCGCAAGCGCTGTACGCGACCGGCAAGGACAACATCGCCTGGTCGCCGTACACGGTGACGCAGGTGCAGAACGATGTGATGTTCAACAACGGCAACCGCTTCGCCAACAACCACTACTACGGCCCGTGGCGCTACGCCAAGCGCTTCGGCGAGGCGATCGGTTTCAGCGCCTGGCAGGCCGCGCCGTACCTGCAGGACGCCGGCAGCACCACCGACGGCGCCGCGTTCAACCTGATCGATACGCCGACCGCTACGCTGGAAGAATCCATCGGCCTGTGGAGCGCGTGGTACGGCAGCGCGGTGGAGCGCAGCGACCTCGGCCGTTCCGGCGCGCACAGCCTCAAGGTGATCGCGCAGGACGGCTATTGGGGCGTGTCGGTCGCCAACCATCCGGGTTACCTGGCCGACAACGGCGCCAAGCGCCTGAGCTTCTGGGTGCGTCACGTCGCCGGCACCGCGCCGCTGCCGCCGAACGCGCGCGTGCGCCTGCGCTGGCTCAAGGAAGACGGTACCGCGGCCACCGGCGACGACGATACGTCTTACAGCGATGTGGCCTTGAACGCGGTCGGCGACGACTGGACCCAGGTCTCGGCCAATGTGCAGCCGCCGGCGTTGACTGCGAGCGTGTGGGTGCTGTTGATCGGCTCCAGCGATTCGGGCGCGTACGCTGGCGCGAGCTTCCTGCTCGACGACGTGGTGCTCGAAGACGCGCCGCACTGAGATCCCAGACCCCGCCGCTTGCGGGGTTTATGGCCGCGCTTCGGCGCGGCCTTTTTTGCCTGGGTTTTTCGCGCGCGATTTCGCTGCGCGATCTCGCCGCGCGGTTTTTTCCGCATCGCTGTCCGCCGCCGCCGCCGTTTGGCGTACTTAGAAATGCCGTGCGGACAGCAAGCCCTCGCTGATCCGCGAAATCCGTCACAGGACGTGGTCCATTCGCGCGCCGCCCGCCGGAATGCGGGTAGCGGCCGGCGCGCGTCTCCGGCTGTACCGATCACACCGCGATCCACTCGATCCTTGTCCTCAGACGGAACGATTCCATGAATGCGAGCAATGCCGCGCTGCGCGCGCTGCCCCAAGCCGGCGCTTACGCCGCCAATCCGGTGCTCGACACCGGCCTCACCCTGGCCCTGGCGATCGCGTCCAAGGCCGCGTACGACTATTACCAGGACCCGACCCAGCCGGTGGTCGCGCCCGACGGTTACCGCATGGTCGACAGCTGGACCGGCTGGGACGCGATCGCGCTGACCGGCGCGGTCGAAATCTTCGGCGTGGTGTTCCAGTCGCTGAGCGAACCCGGCACGTGCATCTTCGCGTTCCGCGGCACCGACTCCGACCTCGACGCTTGGGAAGACGTGCATTTCATTCCCACCGACTTCGTGCCGACGCACAACAGCCTCAACCCGGAGCCGTGGGTGTCTTCGGGCTTCTACGGCATCTACGACGGCAGCGGCGGCGGCATGGCCGCGTCGATGCGCCAGCAACTGTTCGCGCTGTTGGCCAAGTACCGGCCTACGCAGCTCTACATCACCGGCCACAGCCTCGGCGCGGCCTTGAGTCAGTTGTTCTCGCTCGACGTGGCGGTCAGCCAGCCCACGCCCGCGCTGAACATCAATTTCGCCAGCCCGATGGTCGGCACCGACAGCTGGGCCAGCGCGTACGCGGCCGCGATCGACGCCAGCCAGAGCATCCGCGTCTACAACTACTGGGACTACGTGCCGTCGATGCCGCCGTCGGCGTTCGACTATCGCGCGGTCGGCACCGGCTTTCGCACCTCGTTCTATGTCGACAAGGAATGGTTCCCGCATCTGCTCGCGCGGCATGCGCTGCTGAATCTGACCGTGGTGTTGGACAACGCCTTGCCGGCGTCGCCGCAGCAGTGGCAGGGCACGTTCCCGGATCAGGTCGCGGGCGAGACCCAGTGGACGATGATCAGCACCTATCCGCCGGCCGGCGCCGACGTGCGTTGGGCCGATCAGGCGCAAGCCTTGATGAAGACCGAGGCGGCCGCGGCGATCAAGCCGGTTTGACGCGGCCAACGGCGTGCGCGGCTGCGGTTCGGCCGCGTGCGCTTTTGTCGTGGTCGAGTCGGTGGATGGCGTGCGATTGCGGTTTGACGGCGCGAATTCGAAGCGGCGTGGTCGCGGCTTGCGCCGCTCCTACATTGGCTGCGCAACTCCCTGTAGGAGCGGCGCGAGCCGCGACCGCGAAAACCGGCCGACGACGCAGGCCCGCAGCACCGCGCCGCCCGCGCCTTCACCCGGGCATCAATGCACGCCGCCGTATAGTGGCCGCCGTTTTCGCCCGCCACAGGTATCCGCCATGACCTCCCGCCTCCTGACCGCCGTCCTGCCGCTCGCGCTGCTGAGCCTGGCCGCCTGCAGCACGCCGTCCGAACCGGCCGCGCCGCAGACGCCGCAAGCCGGCGCCGATGCGCCCAAGGGCGTGGGCATGGCCAATCCGGCCTCGGTGCATTGCCAGAAGCTCGGCGGCACCCTGGAGATCCGCACCGGCAAGGACGGCGGCCAATACGGCCTGTGCCATCTGCCGGACGGCCGCGTGTGCGAGGAATGGGCGCTGATGCGCGATGGGAAGTGCGAGAAGCCGGCGGAGTGACGGCGCTCGGCGCGGCGATGCCGCGCAAGCCCGCCGATATTGCGCCCGGGGCTTGCCCGGGCGCAGAGATGGGAACCGCGCGTGCGGTGGATCCGCCTCAGTCGCGCTAGCCGAAGATCGAAATGGCTTCCGGCCTTCGCCGGAACGTGGCTGCGGGAATTTCGCGGCTCGCGACGGTTCCGCGACGTTCCCGGCGACGCTCAATCGCGCCCCAACGCCACCCGTAGCCCGACCACTTCCAGCCGCAGCGCCTCGTTCTCCGCGCTCAGCTCGGCCACGCGCTGGCGCAGCGCCTGCAATTCCTCGCTCTCGTCCGCGTTGGCCACGAACTTCGCCGGCGACGCTTCCTCCTCGACTTCGACCTCCGGCTTGGCCTCGCGCGGCTTGCGCTTGGACTCGCGCACGCGCTTGGCCGCCTGCTTGAGCTCGGCGCCGCCGGCCAGGGCCGCGGCGCGCTGCTCGTCTTCCGGCAGCGTCGCCACCGCGGCCGCGGCGTTGATCGAGATCGCGCCGGCTTTGACTGCGGCGACCACTTCCGGCGCAGCCTGCTTGTGGATGGTCTCGATCATGCCGACCTGGCTGTTGCTCAGGCGCGCGGCCTTGGCCAGCGCCTGGCGGCTGTCCAGCGGCGGCGCCTTGAAGGTCGCATCGTCCGACCACGGCGGCGCGTCGCCGGCCTCGCCCGCGCTTTCGGCGCTGGCGGCTGCGGCTTCGGCGTCGGCCTGGGCCGCGCGCTCGGCCTCGGCGCGCGCGCGCCGCTCGGCCAGGATCTCGCGCTTGCGCAGCGCCAGCACGCCGCGCTGGAAATCCGAGACGCTGCGCCGGCCCAGGTGCTGGTCGATCATCCACAGGTGGACGTCGTCGAGGGTCTTGAAGCGCTTGTTCTGCACGGTCTGGAACGGCAGGCCGTGCTGCTTGCAGATGCCGTAGCGGTTGTGGCCGTCGACCAGCACATCGCCCCACAGGATCAGCGCGTCGCGGCAGCCTTCGGCGAGCAGGCTGGCCTCCAGCGCTGCGTGCTCCTCCGGAGTCAGCGGATCGATGTAGGCCTTGAGCGATTCGTTGATGACGATATCCATGCGGCGTGCGGCGTTCGGAACGGTGGGGGCGGGCATTGTAGGCAGTCGCGGCCGCCGCGTCAGGCCGCGGGCGGCGAGCCGGCGCGTAAGCGCGCCGCGCACGCCGCCGCGCACGGCCCGTGCGCCGCGCGATTCGGCCATACTGAGGACGCCGCGCTACGCGGCCAACCGCGCTCGAGGGGACGGATGCGGCAAAGTCGGATCGCATGGGCGGCGCTGTGCGCGCTCGCCGTCGGCGCCGCCGGCGGATGGAACGGCCCGGCCGCGGCGTCGGCCGGGATCGTGGTCGGCGCAGGCGAGGTGCCGCGCGGCTGGGCCGCGATCGCCGCGCCCGAGGGCAACGCGCAATGGCAGTGCGCGATCGACGCGCTGCAAGCCTGGGACGTGCTGGGCGGCCCCGGCGGGCGCGTGCGGATCGCCCCGCAACAACCGCCGCCGCCGCTGCGCGTGGCCCTGGACGACGGGGTCATGGCCGCCGGCGACGGCGGCCGGATCGAATGGACGCCGAACCGCGCCGCGGCCGGTTTCGTGCTCAGCAACGCCGACATCCGCCCGCAGGCCGCGACCGAGTACGGCGGCGACGTATTCGTCGCCGAAGGCCGCCACCGCGGCGGCCGCTCCGAGGGCGCGATCCTGCGCTTCGAGCGCCGCGACGCGCAGCGCTGGCGCATCCACCGCATGCTCGAACTCGACGCGATGCCGGTCGCGGCCGCGCGCAGCGGCGCCGGCGATTGGGTGGTGCTGACCGACGCCGGGTTGATCCGCATCGATCTGGCCGCGCAGCGCCAGCAGCCCTTGCACCGCAACCCGCGCTGGCCGCAGTTGCAGCCGCAGTCCTTGCAGCCGTCCGGCACCGGCTGGCTGATCGGCACCGACCATGGGGTGATCCGGCTGATGCCGTTCGGCGAACATTTCAGCGAGCAGTGGCTGGTGCCGGAAAACTGCCGGCGCCTGGCCGCGCCGCAGTGCGGGTGCGGGCCGCAGCGGGTGGAGCGTTAGCGGTCCGGCGACGGGTTTTCGTCGATAAATACTGGAGCGGGACGATGGCGGCGATGGCATGGATGCTGGCGGCGGCGCTAACGGTGGGAGCGGACGGCGCGCCGCCGCAAGGTTGGGTGGCGGTGGATCCGCCGAAAACCGAGGCCGAGTTGCGTTGCGCGAATGTTTCGCGCGATCGCTGGAACGTCGAGGTCGCCGGCGCCGATGTGCAGTTGAGGCCAGCGAGCCGTAGCCGTCGCACGACGATGGTCGGCGCGGCGCTGCGCGACGGCGCGCTGATCGGCCACAACCACGGCGAGTTCGGCGGTTCGATCGAATGGTGGCCGCGCGACGGCGGTGCGCGTTTCGAGCTGCTGCACGTCAACCCGGTCGCGTGGACGCTGTATCGCGGCGAGGCGGTGGTCGCCGAGGGTTTGATCCACCTGGGCACCGATCGTGGCGCGGTACTGCGGTTCGAACGCCGCGATGGCCGGCGTTGGCGCATCCATCGTCTGGCCGAGCTCGACGCCGCGCCGGTGGCGGCGTTGCGGGAAAGCGAGGACCGCTGGCTGCTGCTGTTGTCCGACGGCCTGGTCCGGGTCGATCTGGCCAGCGGGCAGGCGCAACGCCTGTATCGCAATCCTGATTGGACCTATCTCGCTCCCGACACGATCCGACCGCTCGGCGCTGGCTGGCTGCTCGGCTCCGCGCGCGGCGCGATCCGCCTGGAGCCGGCGGCGGGCGGCGGCTATCGCGAGCGCCTGTGGGTTCCGCGTGAATGCGCGTCGCTGCAACCGCAGTGCAGTTGCGGCGATGCTTGACCGGAGGCACGCGCCGCTTCAGCGCACGCGCCGGTAGCGCGACACCCAATTGGTCTCCCAGCTCTTGCCGTCGTCGGCCGAATAGGCCTGCTCCCACTGCAACCCGTCCGCGCTGATGTCCTTCCACAACCCGCGCACCTTGACCTTGGCGCCGCGCAGTTCGTCTTCGCCGTAGAACGTGCCGACGCCGTCGGCGAAGCCGCCGATCATCGGCGGGTCGATGCGCTGCGGGTTGCGCGTGTCGAGCCACCAGTCGGCCCAGGTGCGCGTGACCGGGTCGTAGCTGCGCACGCCGAGCCCGTGGTAGGGCAGGCCGGGGCGGCGCACCGTGCTTTCGTCGAAATTGGCCCGTCCGTCGAACAGCGGATGGGTCTTGCAGATGCCTTCGAATTCCTCCCAGTCGTGGTTGTCCATCAGCCGCTCGCGCAGGCGGCGATAGCGCACCTGCCAGGTGCCCAGGAAGAAATCGAAGGCGCGCGCAGGGTCGGCCGGGTCGGCGGGACGCGCGGCCTGCGACGGCGCCGCGGCGAACGCCGGTAGCGTGGGCAGGACGCCGGCGACTGCGGCGAGCAGCGGTACGCGCAGCAGGGTACGGCGGGAGGCATCGTGTTCGGCGGTCATGGGCGTTCCTGGAAACGGGGACATCGCGGGCTGGACACGGCGGCGGTCGGTCAGGCGCCGCCGTCGCCGATCCGGGTATCGGTGGCGAGCCAGTTGGTTTCCCACTGCTGGCCGCCGTCGGCCGAGAAGGCCTGTTCGAACAGGCAGCGTTCGGGTTGCGGGCAGTGGATGCGGAAGCGCACCCGGATCGGCCGGCCGTCGAAAGTGTCGTCGCCGAAGAACTCGCCGCGTCCTTGCGCGAACCCGCCGGTCAGCGCCGCGGTCAGCGCGCCGTCGCGCAGGTTCGCGTAGTGGATGCGCCATTGCCGCGTCGCCGGTTCGTACAGACGCAGGGCCACGCCGTCGATGCGGCCGGCCGGACCGGCGATCGCCAGTTCGGCGAAGTTGGCGCGGCCGCCGAGCACTGGGACGACACGGGTGGTGCCGGTGTAGTCCAGCCATCGGTCGGAGCCGCTCAGCGGCTTGGCCAGACGCCGCACCTGGGTGCGCCACAGGCCGGTTTCGAAATCGAAGTCGTGTTGCGCGCGGTCGATAGCGGCAGGCGGCGCGACCGGCGCGGCGGCGCGCGCGGCCTGCGTGCCGGCGCTTTGCGCCTGGGTCGGCGCCAGGGCCAGGGCCAACAGCGACGCCAGCGCACCGGCGGTCAGGGACAAGCTCAGGCAGCGGGAGGTGGCATAGCCTTGCATGGCGCGCTCGCGGGGAAGTCCGCCGCGACTGTGCGTCGCCGCGCGGTGCGGCCTCAAGGGCCAGTTTGCGGTTCGCGGGCAGGCCACTTCGCTACCGCCGCGGCGCGCGTTAGGCTGAAGGCCGGAACGCAAAGGAGATGCGCATGCCGGCGAGACCTCGCAACGCAGCGGCAGGCTTGATCTGTATCGCCGCGCTGTGCGCGGCCTGCTCGGGGCCCGAGCGCGGCGCCGCGTCTGCGTCCGCGCCCAAGCCCGCCGCCGCGCCCGCGCGCGCCGCGGCCACGCCGTTGCCGCCGCAGGCGCGCGAGTACCGCACCGACCACTACGCGATCTTCAGCACCGCCACGCCGCGCCAGACCGTGCAGGTGGCGACCGCGGTGGAAGCGCTGTACCGCGCCTACGGCGAATTCTTCGCCCTGCCGCCGGCCGCGGCCGACGCGCGCCTGCGCCTGATCCTGTACCGCGACCGCGCCGAGTTCTCCGCGTTCAACACCTCCATGCCGTGGGCCGAGGCGTATTACCGCAAGCCGTACTGCCACGCCTACTTCGCGCAGGACGCGGCCAACCCGTATCACTGGATGCTGCACGAGGCGACTCATCAGTTGCACACCGAACGCGCCGGTTTCTCGCGCGCCAAGTGGATCAACGAAGGCGTGGCCAGTTACTTCGGCGCGAGCCGGCTCGACGGCGCGCGGTTGCGGCCGGGCAGCATCGACGCGCAGGCGTATCCGATCTGGTGGCTGCCCGATCTGCCTCTGACCGGCTCGCTGGAACGCGACCTGCGCTCGGGCCTGCTGATTCCGCTGCGGCAACTGATCGAGGACACCGGGCCGCCGATCGGCGGCAAGCACCTGAACGTGTACTACCTGGAGTACTGGAGCCTGTCGCACTTCCTGTTCCACCACCGCGACGGCGCGCATGCCGCGGCGTACCGGCGGCTGATGCGCGGGCGCGGCAGCGCGGCGGAATTCGAGGCCGAGCTGGGGCCGATCGAGACGCTGCAGACGCAGTGGTACGCGTATCTGCTGGAAAAGCGCGCCGAAATCGCGGATGGCGGTGCGTTGGCGGATGCCGCGCCGGCGCGGCGCTGAACGCGCCACGGCAAAGGGCGAGGTGCGTTCGCCCGCTGCGGCCTCGCAGGAAGCGGCGCCAGCGCGCGCGGGGCGCGATTGCGCGCGCAACCGGTACCTCCGACGTTGACAGCGCCAGCGGCGGAGCATTGAATTCTCCGTATCGGGCCGGTGTGCGAGACACGAAGATTTCTTTGGCCAGCCTCAATTATTTCTTGGAGCGGTCATGGCCCACACCCGTATCAACCTCGGCGCGCTGAAAGCCTTCGAAGCCGCCGCGCGCGCGCTCAGCCTGACCCGCGCCGCCGACGAGCTCAACGTCACCCAGGCCGCGGTCAGCCATCAGGTGCGCTTGCTGGAGAACCAGCTCGGCGTCGAACTGTTCCGCCGCCTGCCGCGCGGACTGGCGTTGACCGACGAAGGCCTGAGCCTGCTGCCGGCGATCCAGGAGGCCTTCGACCGCATCGACAGCGCGCTCGACCGGGCCGGCGACGGCCTGGCGCGCGAAGTGGTGCACGTCGGCGCGGTCGGCACCTTCGCCTGCGGTTGGCTGTTGCCGCGGCTGGCCGAGTTCGCGCGTCTGCATCCGTCGGTCGACGTGCGCCTGAGCACCCACAACAACCGCGTCGACCCGGCCGGCGAAGGCCTCGACTACGCGGTGCGCTTCGGCCGCGGCACCTGGCCCGGCATGGAGAGCCGCTTCCTGATGCCCGCGCCGCTGACGCCGCTGTGCACGCCGACGCTCGCCCAGCAACTGCGCGACCCGGCCGAACTGGCGCGTTTCCCGCTGCTGCGCTCGTACTTCGTCGACGACTGGCGGCTGTGGTTCGAAGCCGCGCAGGCGGTGCCGTGCGGCCCGATCAACGGGACCATCTTCGATTCCTCGCTGACGATGGTGCAGTGCGCGCTGCAAAACCTCGGCGTGGCCTTGGCGCCGCCGTCGATGTTCGCGCGCGAGATCGCGCAAGGCTCGCTGGTGCAGCCGTTCGCGACCATGCTCGACGCCGGCAGCTATTGGCTCACGCGGCTGGCGTTGAAGCCGGCGGGAGACGGCGCGTCGGCGTTCGCCGCCTGGCTGGAGCGGGCCTGCGCGGAATAAGCACGGACGCGGCCGGACGTCGCGGCCGCCGGGTCACTCCGGCGCGGGCGCGAACACGCGCAGGCGATGTCCGTCCGGATCGAGCGCGACGAAGCTGCGGCCGAAATCCAGTTCCACCGGCGCTTGCGCGATCGACAGCCCGCGGCTGAGCCAGTCGGCGTGCAATGCATCGACGGCCTGATAATCGGCGACCGCAAACGCCAGCTCGACGCCGCCGAACGCCGGCGGCGCGGCGGGCTCGACGGTATGCCGCGACCACAGCCCCAGGCGCAGGCCGGAATCGAACGCGAACAAGGCGAAGGTCGGCGACGCCTCCAGCGGCGCGCGGCCGAGCAGGTCGGCGTAGAACGCCGCGCTGGCGTCGGGGCGGTCGACATAGAGCAGAACGAGGTTGCAGTCGGGCATGGCGGGGTCCTGTCGGTGGGGCCGGTGGCGGCGGGTCGACAGGAGCGTGGGGTGGGGGTGCTGACAGGGGTTGTCAGCAGAGGTGCGGGCGCCGATGTTCGAAATTGATTGCGGGCTTGGACGCTGCGCGAATGCTCGGGCCACCGCAGATCAAGCGAGCGATTTGCGCAACAACCACACCATCGCATTCTCCACCTCAACCGCATCCGCGCCCGCATCGATCTCCAACGCCGCGCGATCGAACGCGGCCGAAAGCAAACGGGCCAGCGCGTCGCAGTCGACGTCTTTCATTCCCAATGCCTCGACCAGCCCTTCGCGCAAGGTGCTGCCGGCGTTGGCCTGATCGATCGCCAGGGCCTGCTCCGCACCTAATGTGGCCGGGCCCTCGATCAGCAACAAACGGGTACGGCCGGGCATGGTCATGCTGTGCAGATACGCCTCGGCGCCGGCGATGAGCGCGGCTTGTGCGCTCAGGCCGGGGCGGGCGGCGGCGAGGATGTCGTCGCGCACGGCCGCGGCCTCGGCCTCCAGCACCTGCCGGAACAGGTCCTGTTTGTCGCTGAAGTGGTGGTACAGCGCGCCGCGGGTGATGGCGGCGGCCGTGGCGATCTCGGGCGTCGAGGTGCCGCCATAGCCCTTGAGCACGAACAGCGAGCGTGCGGCCTGGAGCAGGGCGCGGCGGGTGGATTCGGTGCGTTCGCGGTTGCTGCGCACGGTGCGGGCCGATGGACGGCCGTCGCTGGGTGTTTTCATACATGCAGCCTGTATGTTAATTTTTACCTACATACAGACTGTATGTAAAACCCTTGCGACCGACAAGCCAGAGGCCGACCTCCATGAAAATCAGCAGCTACTACCCCGTGATCATGACCGGCGACGTAGCCGGCACCGCCGCCTTCTACCAAGCCCATTTCGGCTTCGTAGCCCTGTTCGCCGCCGACTGGTACGTCCACCTGCAATCGGCCCAAGACCCCTGCGTCAACCTAGCCGTCCTCGACGGCACCCACTCCACCATCCCCGAATCCGGCCGCGGCCTGGTCGGCGGCCTGTTGCTGAACTTCGAAGTCGAAGACGTCGACGCCGTCCACGACCGTTTCCTCGCCGCCGGCCTGCCGATCCTGTTGAGCTTGCGCGACGAAGCCTTCGGCCAACGCCATTTCATCACCGCCGATCCCAACGGCGTGCTGCTCGACATCATCAAGCCGATCCCGCCGAGCGCGGAGTTCGCCGCGCAGTACGAGGCGGGCGCGCTGCCGGTTTGAAGGCAACAGGCAACGCCGCCCAGAGGCGAGCATGGCGCCGTCTTCAGCCCGCGCTGACCACGCCCGTCGCCAACGCCGCCGCCTCATCGGCGAACATCGCCATCGCGGTGTTCATGCGCTTGAAGCCCAGGTGCAGATAGAAACCTTCCTTGCCCGGATTGGCGTAGAGCAGGATCTTGCGGTGGCCCTGCGCGCGTTGCACCAAGGCTTGGACGATGGCCTTGCCCAGGCCGGTACCTTGCTGTTGCGGATGCACGGCGACGTCGCTGATGTAGGCGCAGTCCACGCCGTCGGCCAGCGCGCGGCCGGCGCCGACCAGGCGGCCATCGGCGTAGACCAGGACGACGTAGCGGCTGTTGCCGAACGCGGTGCGCAGGTAATCCGGGCTTTTTTCGCCAAGCGGCGCGATCCGGTACAGCTCGGACAAGGCGTCCCAGTCCACATCGCGAAGATGGTCGATCCATTGCATGGTGCGGGCTCCAGATGAGTCGGTTTCGAAATCGGCGCATAGGCCGTTCGTCGGGTCAGTGCGCTTCGCGCCGTGCCAGCCACACGCCGGCCAGAATCAGCGCGCCGGCCGCGGCCATCGATGCGGTCACCGGTTCGTCCAGCAGCAACCACGCCCAGGCCACGCCGAACAACGGAATCAGGTAGGTCACCAGCGAGGTGCGCGCGGCGCCGATGCGCGCCACCAGGCGATAGAACAGCGCGTAGGCCAGACCGGTGCACAGCAGGCCGAGCATCAGCGCCGCGCCCCAGGCGCGCGCGGGGATCGCCTGTTGCGGCCAGTGCGCGATCGCCAGCGGCAGCATCAGCAGCGCCGCGCTGAGCAGGGTCGCGCCGGCCACCGCCGCCGGCGGCAGGCCGCCGAGATGGCGCCGCACCAGATGCAGGCCGACGCCGTACAGGAAGGCCGCCGCGCAGCCGGCCGCGACCGCCCAGCCGATGCCCGCGCCGGCGGTCTTGCCGGCCGCCAGCACGCCGACTCCGGCGAAACCGCCGAGCAGCGCCAGCGCGCGCCGGCCGCCGATCTTCTCGCCGAAGAACACGAAGCCGACCAGCGCCGCGAACAACACGGTCAGGGCGCTGGTGATCGCGCCGATCCCGGCCGGCGCGCGCTCGGCGCCCCAGGCGAACAGCACGAACGGCACCGCCGAGTTGACCGCGCCGACCAAGGCGAGCTTGGGCCACAAGCGCAGCGGAAACTGCGCCCGCGCCCGCCACAGCAGCGGCGCCAGCACCGCGGCGCCGAGCGCCAGGCGCAGTTCGACCAGCGGCACCGGCCCGAACGCCGGCGCGGCCAGACGCATGAACAGGAACGACACGCCCCAGATCGCGGCCAGCGCGGGCAGTTCCAGCGCGTCCAGGCGCAGGCGGGCGGCGAAGCCGGTTGAGGCGGGGGCGAGGGCGGCGTTCATGGCGGTCCTACCTGAAAGGTGTGGGACCACTGTAGGCAGATGCTGGACCCATTCGTGATCCAGAACTTGGCAATTTTATGGAGCCAGTTGGCGGGCCGGCCCAAGCCGGCGCGACGTGCTCAGTCGTTGCCGCCGGGCCCGGCGGTTACGGGCCGCACTCGGCCACAGCCGCGCTTGCGGGCTGCGCGGTTCCCGGTGCGCGACCTTGCTGTGGCCCATTCGCCGAGACCACCTCGGCGCGATCCGTCGCGTCGCCCTCGCAACGCCTTTCGGCGCTGGCGCAACGCGCCGCCGTGCTGCCAGAATTGCGCGGCGCTGTGCAGGGGCGGCGTACGGAAACGGCGAAGGATGCCGGTTCCCGATGCGATTCTGGATGCGGATTCCCGATGTGGATTCCGAAGCCAGCCGACCGCTTTCGCGCGGCCGGCTGCGCGGTCCGAGGACGCGCTCGCTCCGGCGCTGCGCACTGCACCCGCCCATGCGGGGCGCGGCTTCGCTTTCCTCTCTCAAGCAAGGATGCCTGCATGCCTGTTCGACTCCGTTTCGCCCATGCCGCGGTGTTGGCCAGCCTGGCCGCTCCGGCGTTCGCCGCCGCACCGGCCGTGCCGCCGCAGTGGCAGGTCTACTGGGACAAGGTCCAGGCGGCCGACGCCATCGCCGACGACGAGGCCCGCTGCAAGGCCTATCCCGATCTGCCCGGCAACCAGTGGCTGCCCGGCGCCGCGCAAGGGCGCTGCAGCCTGCTGCGCGCGCCGGCGTGGTCGTTGGATCAGATCGAACAGTCGCTGCGCGGCGGCGGCGCGGCCGAACTCGACCGGCGCTTCGCCGCGTTGCTGGCCCAGCACTACAACGATCAGGCGCAGCGCGAACAGATCTTCCGCGCGTTCAAGGCTTTCGACGCCAGCGCGCGCGCCAGCGCGGCGGCGCAGCGCTGGCTGAAAGATTCGCCGCAAAGCGCGTTCGCGCGCGTCGCGTTGGCCAGCCACTACCAGACCATCGGCGAGGACGCGCGCGGCTTCTCGGCGCTGAGCCAGGTCGGCGAAGCCCAGCAGCAGGACATGCGCACGCAGTTCGCCAAGGCGGTTCCGCTGTACGAGCAAGCGTTGAAGCTCGAGCCCAGGCTGAGCGTCGCCTGCGTGCAGGAAATGGCCATCGGCCGCCATCTTTCGAAGGAACTGGAGGCGAGCGCGACGCAATACTGCCAGGCGATCGACCCGGATTCTTACTACGTCGTCTACGGCCGCATCCTCGCCTCGCAGCCGAACTGGGGCGGCTCGATGCCGGCCTTGCGCGCGGCGGTCGAAGACGCGCGCCAGCGGGTCGAGCGCAATCCGATCCTCGGCGCGCTGGTCGGCGAGGCCGACGGCTTTCCGGTCTCGCCGATCTCCGGCACGCCGATGGTGGCCGGCGAACTGGCGCGGGTGTCGCAACTGGCGCCGAGCGGGACGCTGATGAGTTATGCCGCGCGCGCCTATGGCCAGCAGGGCGACCATTGGCAGGCGTTCGTCTACGCCTCGCAAGCCACCCGCTACTGGCCGCACAACGCGGATTTCCGCGCCTTGCGCGCCACTGCCCTGGTCAGGCTGGAGCGAAGCGACTGGGCCTTGCGCGATTTTCGCCAGGCCGTCGAAGACGCGCCGCAGGACGCCGACGCGCTGAGCCAACTGGTGAACTTGCTGTTGCAGGAGGGCAAGACCGACGAAGCGCGCGCGTATGTGGCGCGGATGCGGACCGTCGCGCCGGAAAACTTCGGCCGCGCCCAATATTTCCTATGCGCGCAGCTGGCGCAGTCCAGGCAGGTCGGCGGCGAAGCGGTTCGCTGCGTGAACGAACTGGCCGCGGCGGTACCGCAGGTTCTGGAGGTGGTGCAATTGCGCGCCTACATTCTGTACATGGCCAAGGACCCGGGCGCGCTGGCGGCGGTCGACGCCTTGGTGGCCTGGCCCAACCCCGACGACGATGTGCGGCTGCGCGCCGTGATCGACCGCGCGCGCGCCTGGAAGAACGAACTGCAGCCCGGCAATGCGCCGGCGGCGACACCCGCACCGGCACCGGCGCGCTGAGCCGCCGCGCCGCCGGCGCCGGATCCGCATGCCCGCCGGGTCAGCTCCCCGGCGGGTACTTCTCGCCGAACTTCAGCTCCACCGGCACATAGGTGGTCAGATTGACCGGACAGTTGTAGTAGTCCGAATGCGCGCACAGAAAACTGTAGAGCGTGTTGAAGTTCAGGCTCAACGTCTGCGGCGGCTGGCCGGCGGGAAAGTGCGCTTCCAGCGAACGTCCGCCGCCGTAGCTGGTCTTCTTCGAGGTCTTGTCGGTGAAGAACAGCAGCAGGTGGTCGATCCTGTTCCAGTCGTTGCTCTTGTTGAACGCGCGCAAGGTGTAGGTCTTGCCTTGCAGCGGCAGTTCGACGTCGCCGATCCAGTACATCGTGCCGGTATGGTTGCGCGAGTCGAGGTGGCTCACCGCCTTGGGCACGTCCTTGCGCGCGAATTTCGCGTCGATCACGCCCTTGGGGTCGTAGGGGAAGAACGACAGGCCCTTGAAGCGCTGCTTCACCAGCGCCGGGTTGTACAGCCAGGCCTTGACCGAATTTTCGTAAGCCGTGGCGCGCACGCTCAGACCGCCGGGCAGCGCTTTTTTCTGGTCGGTCGCCTTGAGCAGGTCGACCGGCTGCTTGATGTCCGGCGCGTACAGCATCGCGCGGCCGTCGCGGAAGACCACCCGCACATCGTTCGCGCCGCCCGCGCCCGGCGACCAGCGCAGCGCGGCGACGTCCGCGCCGGCGGACAGATGCGCGGAAGCGCCCGGCGCGATCACCGCGACGTCCTGGATCGCATACATGCCGGCCGGCCCGCTGGCCTGCTCGGTGAGCCCGGCGCGGAACGCGTCGTAGTCTTCGCGCGGACCGGCCGCGGCGACGCAAGGCAGCGCGAACAGCAGCGCGAGGCCGAAGACGGTTCGCAGCGGCAAGGAGGACGGGCGCATCGCGGGCTCCGGCAGGGCGGGACAATGGGCGCAGCTTAGCCAAAGCGCGCGCGCCGCGCGCCGGTCGAACGTCGGGTCGGCGGGGTGATGTTTGTCAGCCCGATGCCGTCGGCGCGGTGGCGCGGCGCGCGCCGGACAGGCAGAGCGCGGCGGATCGACACGACGCGCGGCGCGAGGCGTCCGCCGCGAGAAGTCGCGCAGCGTCCGTCGGCGCGGCTCGCCTGAATCGGGCGCAGGATCGGTCGGGCGCGATTTGCGCGATGCGCGCTCCAGCTTGCGGCGCTGCGGTGATCGCTTATTCGCCGCGCAAGCGCCCGATCGCCTCGATCGCCGCCAGCATCCGCCGCCGTCCCGCCGGGTTGGCCGAATGCACGCGCATGCGCGGCGGCGCGAAGCCGCGTTCGGCCACCGCTTGTTCGATCCACAGCAGCACGTCGTAGCCGGTGCCGCGCTCGTCGTCGCCGAGGTCGTGGTCCAGGCTCAGTTCGGTCACTGCGCCGGTTTCGAGCAGTTCGATCGCTTGTTGCGGCCAATACACGCGGACCCAACCGGGCGGGGTGTCGCGTTCGTCGTCCAGGTAGACGCGCATGTCCGGGGTTCTCTCGGCGGCGGCGGCCGATGCTGACAGCGCGCGCGCGCATCGGCAAGCATCCCGCCGGCACCCGGCAAGGATCGTGCCGGAACCATCGCCGGACCGTGCCGCTATCGCAGCTTGCGCGCGCGGTTTGCGCGGAATGGGCCGGCCGCCACGGATCGCGATATCCGCGGCGAAATCCTGTCCTCCGCGGACGCCTTGCGAGCGTTAGACCTAGCGGATGCCGCCGCGGCGAAGGAGCGCAAAGGGCCACGGCCGTTTCGTACGGCGCGTCATTCGAATCACGCGTTTTCGAGCAACGCGCCGTCGAACACAGCGATTTCAATCAATGCGTTTCAAACGCCTTTATCGATCCGTCATCGAAACTTCGCAGGCCCTTCATGCGCGCTCCGCCCGCTCCCGCCGAACCGGCCCGGCGCCCCGCCGGCCGCCGTCGCCGTGCCGGCCGCACTGCATCCGCCGTCGCCGTCCTTCGTATCTCCTGCTGCCGGTTCCGCGTCGGCATCGGGCGCGCGGACGGGTCCCACAGCGATGACGAGGCAAGCCGATGACCGCCCAGAACCGGAATTTCCCGCGCCCGCCGTCGCAATGCGCGCAGCGCGCGGTCACGCCGGCAGCGCTGCGCCGTTGTCCGGTCTGACTGCGCACTCGGGAAGGAGGCAGACGATGACCCGCTATTGGATCCAGGCCGGCGACACCACCAGCGGCGGCGGCCGCGTGCTCGGCGGCGCCGTCGCCGGCGGCCGGCCGCGCTGGGCGCGGATCGGCGACGCGGTGCAGTGCGGCCTGCACGGCGCCACGACGATCGTCACCGGCGATCCCGAGCAACCCATCGACGGCCGCGCGGTCGCGCGTCACGGCGACTTCTGCGCTTGCGGCTGCATCCTGATTTCGCTGAGCCAAATCCAGTCGATCGTCGAACTGGGCACCGACCTGATCACGCAACCGCAGGCGCGGCGCGGCTGAGGCCGAGCGACGGCCGGGCGCGACCGGCTACACTGCGCGCGGGCCGCTTCAGGTCCGCTGGCAGGACGCGCTGCGCCGCATGGATCTGGCCCTGTTCGATTTCGACGGCACCATCACCGAACGCGAGACCTTCGCCGGCTTCGTCCGCGCCAGCATCGGCCGGCGCCGCCGCTGGCTCGGCGGCGTGGCGGTCGCGCCGCATTACCTGGGCTACAAGCTCGGCTGGCTGTCGGGCGAGCGCGTGCGCCGGCGGGTCATCGCGGTGGCGCTGCGCGGCCGGCCCGAGCGCGAGGTGCGCGCGGCCGCCGAGCGGCACGTGCGCGAGGTGGTGTCGGCGATGATCCGACCGCAGGCGCGCTCGCGCATCGACTGGCACCGCGCGCGCGGCGACCGGGTGGTGGTGGTGACCGCGAACCTGGACCTGTTCGTGGCCCACTGGTGCGAGCAGCAAGGCCTGGAATACATCAGTTCGCGCCTGGAAAGCCGCGACGGCGTGCTGACCGGCCGCTACCTCGGCCGCGACTGCTGCGGCGAAGAAAAGCCGCGGCGGGTGCGCGAACGCATCGATCTGCAAGGCTACGGCGAGGTTTACGCCTACGGCGACACGCCGGAAGACCACGGCTTGCTGGCGCTGGCGGACCGGCGTTTCTATCGCTGGCGCGAACTGGCGTAAGCGCGGCGTCCCGCGCAAGCCAAGCCCACGGTCCGCGCGTTGCGCGCCGCGCATCACGCGCGAACCGCGACGCGGCGCCGAACCCGCACGCGGCGCGGACGCGCGCCCGATCGTCCCGCATACGCTCGCCGACGCGCGCCGGCGGCGATTCCATGACCGCGTAAGCGCCGCGCGCATGACCGCGCGCACTGCGCTTAACGCCGCCGTCGCGCGTATAGCCATGCGCTATGGCAACCATCGGTTCAAACGATTTCCGCCCATCGCCGCGCCGGCCTAGCGTCGCTGCGGGCTGTCGCGGCCGCGACGGCCTGTCCTCCATCGATGGGAGAAACCGCATGAGGCACCGCCAGTCTCCGCGCCGGCGCGCGTGGGCCTTGCTCGCAGTCGGCGCGTTCGGCGCCTGCGGCATCGCCGTGGCCGCCGATCCGCCGACCAGCTATATGCCGGTAGTCATCAAGGAAACCTTCGCCGCGATCAAGGCGCGCATGGAACGCGACAAACCGGGCATCGAGCAGCGCCAGCGCAGCCTGCTCGAACAACGCTACGACCTGTCCGACCAACCGGTGCGCGGCGTGACCATGTCCGGCGGCAAGCCGGTGCAGGGCGGGGTGCGCGTGCGCCTGCCCGCCGGCACCGGTTGGGAAGAACTCGCGGCGATGACGCCCGAGCAAATCCGCGAACGCGGCCTGTTTCCGGCCGGCTTCCTGCCGCTGCCGCATCCCAACCATGCCGAAGGCGGCATGCTGTTTCCGAAATTCCATATCGAAGCGGTCAAGCGCGCCGAGCAGCGCGACCTGACCCGCTTCGACCTGGACTTCGACTTGCCCGACCGCTTCCTGCCGGATTTCCCCGCGCCGATCTACCTGACCACGCGGCCGGACCTGGGCGATGTGTCGAAGGGACAGTTGGTCACCATCAACAACTACTACGAACTGTTCAACGGCGTGCTCAATCCAAAGCAGCTCGAAGGCCTGCGCCTGCTGGTGACGCCGTTCGCGCAGCAGCAGTTCAACCAGACCGAGGACCGGCGTTCGGCGCTGCCGAGCCGCGGCGTGGCCTGCCTGGATTGCCACAGCAACGGACACACCGTCGCGGCGACGCATCTGGTCGGCGACATCCGCCCGCAGCCGTTCCGCCATCGCATCGACACGCCGACCTTGCGCGGGGTCAACATCCAGCGCCTGTTCGGCTCGCAGCGCGCGCTCAAGACGGTGGAGGATTTCACCGAGTTCGAGCAGCGCGCGGCGTATTTCGACGGCGATCCGGTGATCGCGACCAAGAAGGGCATCAACATCCTCGACCGCGGCCATCAGGTGCACGCGATGGGCGAGTTCCAGGCGATCCTGGATTTCCCGCCGGCGCCCAAGCTCGACCTGTTCGGCAAGCTCAAGCCCGACGCCAGCGAGGCCGAGAAGCGCGGCCAGGAACTGTTCTTCGGCAAGGCGCAGTGCTCGGCCTGCCATCTGCCGCCGTACTACACCGACAACAGCATGCACAACCTGCAGGTCGAGCGGTTCTTCAAGCCGCAGACGATCAACGGCCGCTACGCCAGCGCGGACGGGCCGATCAAGACCTTCCCGCTGCGCGGGATCAAGGACTCGCCGCCGTACCTGCACGACGGCCGCCTGCTGACCCTGGAAGACACGGTCGAGTTCTTCAACGTGGTGTTGCAGACGCGCCTGGAGAAGCAGGAGAAGCAAGACCTGGTCGCGTTCCTGCGGACGCTGTGAAGCTCGGGCGGCGGCGTTGCCGCCGTCGCGACCCCGGCCGCGCCGCCGCGCTCAGAACGGCGGCGGCACGGCCTGGTTCCAGCCCGCGGCCTGATGCGAGGCCGCGCCGGGCACGGCGTAGAGCCAGACGTGCGCGTCTTCGCGCAGGCGCAGCAGGTCGGCGGTGAAGACGCCTTCGGCGAAGCGGATGGTCTGGCTGCCGTGGATCGGGCAGGCGACGGCATGCACTTGCTCGTAGCCTTGCAGCTCGACCGCGCGCGCGAGCGCCGCGCGGTAAGCCTGCCAGTCGGCCTGTTCGCTGATCGCGTTCTGGTCGGCGCTGCCGACCAGCACCAGCACCGACATCGTGTCGGCGGAATCGTCGAGCACGTGGCTTTTGCCGCCGGGCCACCACATTTCGCAGCGGCCGCTCGACGCCGGCAGCGGGCTGGCGCCGTCGAGGATCATTTCGATCGCGCGCATCACCGTCGGATGGGTCGGTTCGAGGGTGGCGATGACGTACATGGCGGGCTCCGTCGGCTGGGATGCGGTGCCAACGCGCGAACGCGGCGGTCGTGAAGCCGGCGCGCACGAAAGCCCCCTCCCGCGCGGGGAGGGGGCTGCGCGGAACGGCGCCGGCTATCGGTGAGGTTGGGATGGGTAACCTCAGGGGCTCGTCCGGCGGCCGCGCTGCGCATCCATGAGAACGCGCGGCCGCGGCGGTTGTGAATCCGGATTCGCGAAAGTCGCCGGGCCGGACGTGCGCGGCGCTTCAGCGCCGGTAGCGGCTGCTGCGGCCGTCGCTGCGCTGGGTTTCCAGCGCGCTCACGCGGCCGTCGGCGCCGCGTTCGAAGCGCAGGCGCACGCGCGGGTCGTCGCTGAGGCAGAACAGGTCGCGCTGCAGCGCGGTCAGCGCCTGCGCCGGGCGGCGGCCGTCGCGCAGCAGCAGGCGGTCGCCGTCCTGCTCGATGCGCAGGCGCTCGTACTGGCCCAGGTAATCGGTCGGCGCGGCCGCCACCGGCGCGGCTTGCGCGCGCAATGCCTCCAACGCCCAGCGCGCTTCCAGCGCGGCGGGGCCGTCGCTGCGTTGCGCCACGATCCGCTCCAGCGCGCGGCCGCGCGCCGTCGCCAGCGCCTGCGCCGCGTCGACCGCGAGGTCGGGCTGCACGCCGCGGCCTTCCCAGTTGCCGCCGGTGATGGGGTTGGTCGGCGAACCGGTGGCGACGAACACGCGGTAACCCGCCGGCAAGGCGAACTCGCCGCCGGGATTGGCCGCGCCGCCGCTGGCTTCGCCGATCACCGTGGCGCGGCGCGCGGCTTGCAGGGTGTAGGCCAGCGCTTCGGCGGCCGAACCGGTGCGCGCGCTGGTCAGCACGTACAGCGGCACGTCCAGGCGCGGCTGCGGATACCACTGCCGCGGCGCCTCGCTCTCGCTGCGCAGGCGGCCGCCTTCGCGCCAGCGGAAGGTGTTGTAGATCGGCGCCTCGCGCGCGGTGAAGGCGCTGACGAGATAGCCGACCGAAGCCGGCGCGCCGCCGCCGTTGCCGCGCAGGTCCAGGATCACCGCGTCGCTGCCGGCGAGCAGGGCCAGCGCGGCGTCGAGCGCGCGCCGGGCCGGATCGGCGGCGTCGGCGAAGTCCAGGTCGGGCAGTTCGCGCAGGTCCAGATAGCCGAGGTTGCCCGGCAGGGTTTCCAATGCGCGCACGCCGTAGTTGCCGCGGCGCGCGGCATCGGCGTAGTCGGCGTCGGGCGGAGCGGGGCCGCGGCCGGGCGCGGGTGCGGCCGGCGTATGCGCGGGATCGCGCCATTCGACCCGGAAATGCTTGTCTTCCGGGCTCAAGCGCTGGCTCAGCGCGGTGGCGAGGTCGCGCGGGTCGGCGTAGGCGTCGTAGCGGCCGGCGCCGGCTTCGGCGCGCAATTGCGCGGCCAGGCGCGCGGCGCGCTCGGGATCGTAGAAATTGCGGTCGACGGCGGCGGCGACCGCGTCGACGATGGCGCGCGGCGCATCGGCGGTGGCGCCCGCACCCGCCGCCGCGCGCGTAGCGGCGGCGACGGGCAGGCTCAGGGCGATCGAACACAGGACGGCGACGAGCGAACGCAGGCGGCGCGGGTGCATGCAGGCTCCGGAATCGGGAAGGTGTCATCCCCGTGGATGCGTGCGAGCGCCGGAGCGTCGCATACAGTTGTCACAAGCTGGCGCTGACATCCTGGAACCACGGACCTTGCGCCGGCATCACCGGCACCGACGGCCAGTTTTTCGGCGCGGCGCTGCCGCCGCCGAAGTCGATGCCGCTGAGCTGCACGCCGTTGACGGTGGCGTTGAACGCGGTGTTGAAATAGAACGCGATGTTGGTGTGGTCGCGCGCGACTTGCCACATGGTCCAGTCGCCGAGCTGCGGGCCCGCCTTGCCGTCCTTGTGCACCAGCGCGGTGCCGTAAGGCGTGGCCTGGATCGTGGTCACCAGTTGCAGGGCGACGTTGACGATGGTCTGGGTGCTGCCGGTGACGCCGTCGAGCTTGGCGGTCGGCAGCCAGCCGCTGCCGTCCTTGGGCAGCTTGGCGAAGCCCTGGCGCAGCGTCCACGCCTTGACGTAGCGCGAGACCGAAGTGATGTCGCCCGGCAACCCGATCAGCCCCGCGCCGACCGGCACGCCGCCGGCCTTGCGCGAAGTGCCGGTGCCGACCACGTCGAGGTGGGCGTAGTTCTCCAGGTTGGTGCGTTGCCAGTCGTAGGTCGGCGCATTGGTCAGCACGCCGTCGTTGGTCGCGCCGTCGCGGTAGTCGGGACCGTAGACGACGGTCTGCCCGTCGACGCATTCGATCACCGCGGTCAGGCCCTGGCTGTCGGTGGCGATGAAGTGCACCGGCAGATACGTCGGCGCGCCGGGTTGCGGACCGACGATGCGCACCTTGCTCAAGGCCATGACCAGCGACGGCACCGAGTCGAACTGACTCATCACCCAGGCGGTGAAATCGTGGAACGCCACCGGTTGCTCGCCGGCGCCGGCTTTTTCGGCGAACACGCTGCCCGGCAGCCACAGCGCCGCGCACGACAAGCCGGTCTGGTTGATGCCGTCCATGAACATGGTGAACTCGGGGATCGTTTCCGGATCGCACAGGCCGACGAAGCCGTAGCTGCCGACCCACGGCTGCGAGTGGTTCTTGAACACCGGAAACTGCTGCAACGCCGGCACCCGGTACAAGCGCGTGGCGAGGGTGCCGGTGAGCTCCATGCAGCGCGCGGAGATGTGTTGCAGCGAAGGCTGGCCGGCGACGGCGGGCAGGTTCGGCACGGACAGCAGGAAGTTGGTGCACATGGCGGAATTCCTCTCTCTTGGCGTGGCGTGACGGGAACGCGCGCGACCGGGCCGCGCGCGATCGCGTGTCGGCGTGCGGACGGTGGGTCGCGGTGGCGGCGCTGAAGGCTTCGGACGCGGTCGGACGCGCAGTGCGAAGGCGATGTCGAAGATAACAACGCGACCGAAACGCACGACAGGTCAGCGGTTTTGTGACCGTTCGCGCGCATCGGACGATTCGTGTGCACGGTCGCTTGCGGCATGAATGAACGACGCGACGGTGATCGCGTACTCGTCGTCACGCGGCATGCACGCGAGCGATCGCGCGGCGGTGGCGGAAGCCTGCAAGGAGGTCGTTGCGTCGTTCCACACATGCGCACAGGACCTGCGCGGTCTGCGCCGAAAGACGCGACGATGCATCTAGCGACGGTTCGTCGTGCGGCGACGCACGCGCATGGCGCGAGCGCGGCGGCTGCGGCGTCGGCGCTCGCGCCGGGTCTCACCGCGTCGGGGTGACAATCCGCGCGGGCGTCCGCCATCGGCGCGGTTTATGCTGCGGCCCTTAGCCGCCCAGGATTCCGCACATGGCCCGTTCCCGTCTTGTCCGCGCGTGCGCCGTACTGCTGCTCGCGGTCGCGCTCGCCGCCGGCTGCGCCGCGCATGCCGGCTCCGTCGCGCCCACCGTCGCCGATTCCGCCGCCTCGCATCGCCCGTACGACTTCGGCCACGCGTGGCCCGATTACCGCCAGCGCCAATCGCGCCTGCCGCTGCGCTACGAAGCGATCGAGCGCGTGCGCCTGGACGGCGCGGAGAAACGCAGCTACCGGCTGTACTCGCAGAGCTGGCCGGAAACCGGCGGCGCCGATCCGGCGCAATGGAGCCATCGCGTCGATCTGTACGTGCCCGATGCGGCGCGGCCGAAGTCGGCGCTGCTGGTGATCAACAACGGCACCAATCGCGCCAACGGCAGCGACCCGCAGCGCCCGCCCGGCGATTTCGACGAGGCGCTGGCGCTGGAAACCGCGCTCGCGACCCAGACCATCGTCGTCTCGGTGTCCGACGTCCCCAACCAGTACCTCACGTTGCCCGGCGAAGCGCCGAAGAAAGAGGACGTGCTCGTCGCCGCGACCTGGCGCCGCTTCCTCGACGAACCCAACGCCGCCAACGCGACCGTGCCGCTGCACGTGCCGATGGCCGAGAGCGCGGTCAAGGCGATGGACCTGGCCCAGCGCGAACTGGCGCCGTGGCGGCTGCGCTCGTTCGTGGTCACCGGCGCGTCCAAGCGCGGCTGGGCGGCGTGGCTGACCGCGATCGGCGATCCGCGGGTCAGCGCGATCGTGTCGTACGTGATCGACATGCGGATCGCGCCGTTGATCGGCCACATCAACCGCGCGTATGGCGGCGGCTGGCCGATCGCGTTGCAGCCCTACTATCAGGAAGGCGTCACCCGGCGTTACCAGGAGCCCGCGTTCGCGCAGCTGATGCAGGTCGAGGATCCGTACGCTTATCTGCGCGGGCCTTACCGCTCCAGGCTGGCGATTCCCAAATACGTGGTCAGCGCGAGCGGCGACGATTTCTTTCCGCCCGACGCGCAGCGCCTGTACGTCGACGATCTGCCCGGCGCGACCGCGTTGCGCGCGGCGCCGAACTCCGATCACGGCGGCATCCGCCGGCATATCCGCGAGACCCTGATTCCGGCTTTGCGGCGCTGGAACCGGCAGCAGGCGCTGCCGCGGGTGCAGGCGCGGCTGAGCGAGCGCGACGGCCGTCTGAGCCTGAGCGCGCGCGCGTCCGAGCGTCCGGTGTCGGCGCGGCTGTGGCTGGCCGAGAATCCGGATTCGCGCGATTTCCGCTTCGCTTGCGGCGTGCGCTACCGCGAACAGGCGCTGGACCTGCGCCGCGGCGCGGTCGACGCGGCGCTGGCCAAGCCGGCGCGCGGCTGGGGCGCGGCCTTCGTCGAGTTCTCGTTCGCCGACGGTTTCGTCGCCACCTCGCCGGTGTTCGTCTATCCCGAGCGCGAGTTCCCGAGCCAGCCGCCGGCCAACGGCAGCGGCGCCTGCATCACCCTGCCGCCGCACGCCGCGGCTGCGCCGGCGCCGGCGAACGGGTAGGCTGTCGCCGGATCCAGGGAGAGGACAGGCATGAGTTCGAGCAGGTTCGGGGCCGCGCGCGCTGCGTTCGCGGCGGTATCGGTCGTATCCGTCATGGCGTTGATCGGCTGCGTTGCCGCGGACGCGCCGCAAAGCGCCGCACAGCCGGCGCCGCCTGCGCCGCCGCCGGTCGCGGCGGCCGCGCCGGCCTTCGATTTCGAAGCCTGGATCGCCGCCAACGCGAGTTGCAAGGGCGACTACATCGCCGACTTGCAGGACGCGCAGTTCGCCCGGCGCCTGCGCGCGGCGGGCGTCGGCATCAGCGACGACGCCAGCGTCGGCGAGGTCGGCGTCGGCTCGGGCACGCTGACGCCGGCGCGTCCGGTGCGTTTGCACGGGTTCCCGGTGCGTCAGGTGAGCTACTACTTCGACAGCGGCGCGATGTTCGCGGTGCAGGTCGACGCCAGCGCCGAACAGGCGCGCGCGGCGATCGGCGCGCAGGCCTTGCCGGCGGTGTACCGCGACGATTACCGCGAAGGCGTGCCGACCGCGGCCGCGAGCGAGGACGTGCCGATGCCGGACATTCAGTTCGTACGCGCGGGCAAGCGGCCGGGGACGCAGGAGATCGGGTGCGCGGCGTTCGATGGTTGAGTCGTTGCTGGGGTAGGCGGGGTTCGGCGTAGTTGGGTTTTCGCGGTCGCGGCTCGCGCCGCTCCTACATGGGCTGCCTGTAGGAGCGGCGCGAGCCGCGACCGCGACGCTACGCCCACTGCGCAACCACGCCCGACCGCCGCAGCGGCCGGGCGCAGCCGCCCCTCAACACTGCAGGTTGTTGCCCGTCGGCACGCCGAGGATCGCGGTGAAGCTGCGGTAGTTCGCGACCCGGTTGAGCATCTGCTGGTGGCCGACGCCGCTGGCGTTGCACTCGATCCCGCCGTTGATCGCGCGGATGGTCTCGCCGAACGCGCGCAGGTTGACCATCGCCTGGTGCGGGGTGTTGCTGGCGGCGCCGCGTTGGGTCATCCAGTACCACAGCGCGGTCTGCCAAGAAATCGCCGCGTTGGTCGCGACCCAGTCTGGGTTGTTGAGCAGGTCCAGGCCGAGCGCGTTGCCGGCGGAGGCGTAGTTGTAGTTCCAGCTCAGCTGGATCGGGCCGCGTCCGTAGTACTGCTTGCCGCCGCAGCTGCCGGCCGGCTGGCAGTAATGGTCCCAGTTGGCCTGGTTCTGCTCGCGGATGTGCACCAGCCCGCCGGTCTCGTGGTGGACGTTGGCCAGGAACGCGGCCGCTTCCTGGCGCGCGACGGTGTCGCCGCCGTCCTTGGCGAAGCCCGGATACGAGCGCAGCGCCGCGATCAGGCCGGCGTAGGTGTAGAACGAGTTGCGGTTCGGGAACATCTGGTTGAACTGCGCCTCGCTGACGACGAAGCCGCCCGGCGCCGGGCCGCTGTCGCAGGTGGTCGGCTGCCAGTACCAAGTGCTGATGGTCGGGTCGGTGCCGTCGCTGCCGTTGCTGCCGACGTTGACCAGCTTGTAGAACTGGTTGTTCGGCGGATAGCGCACGATGGTGCCGAGGGTGTAGTTGACCCCGCGGGTCCAGTCGACGTAATTGCAGGCGGCCAGGGTCGAGGCGGCGGGCGCGAGCCCGGCCTCGGCCGGCGCCTGCGGCGCGGCCAGGACGTTGTGCGCGCACAGCAGGCCGAACAGGCCGGCGGCGCGGACGAGGGCGGTACGGGAGCGGAGCGTGAGCGAAACCAGGTGCTTGGGCATGACGATTCCTCAGGGTTGGCGGTGCCGGTTCCCCCCAAGGCGCGTCGCGGCGGATGCGCGATGCGTCGACTGCGTTGGCGATGGTGTCGTTATCGGTATGCGGCGCTCAGAACGCCCGCCGCGGCCGGTGCGATATCCGGCCGTCGCCGCGCGGGGCGGCGGAGCGGGCGCGCTGGCGATGCGCCTGGAGCCGAATGTAACGGCGCGATGAAGCTGAATTCGTGCGCCGGTCGCGGAAGGCGCGCGGCCGCCGTTGCGGATTCGCAAGATACGCCGGGCAATCGCCCCAAGCGCGATAGCGGTCGCAGTTGCGCTGCGATGCGACAACCGTTTTACGCCGCGGCGCGGTATAAGGCCGCTGTGGCTTGGCGGCGTCGCCGTCCGGGCCCGGTCCTTGGCCAGGCCGCGCGGCGGCGAGGTGCAGCGATGAAGCGCAGTGCGATCGTGGGAATTGTGGCGTTGTCGGCGGCGCTGTCGGCCGGTTGCGGCAAGGGCGGCATCGGTGGCAACGGCAGCGCCGAAAGCGAGGCGCCGCCGCAGCGCGCCGGCAAGCCGCTGGATCCGGCCGAAACCGCGCAGCGCCTGGTCAAGATGCGCGCGCAGGCGCTCGGCGGCGACCAGCAGGGGCTGCAACAGAACCTGCAGCAGCTCAATCAGGACTTCAACCGTTCGATCAAGCTCGCCGACCCGAGCAAGCGCGTCGACCGCGAGAACGCGCGGATCGCCGCGCGCAGCGTCAAGGGCGTGCGTTCGGTGGTGTGGATCGACAACGAGAACCTGTTCGCCATCGTCGGCCACAACGCCGAACGCAGCTACGATACGGTCGATGCGATCTGCCGCCAGCTCGAACCCTTGGGCGACACGCTCGGGGTCGTGGTCAACCTGCAAAGCGGCGCGGCGCGCAACGGCGACGAACTGGAAATCCTCAGCCGCAACTGCCAGCTGCCGCCGGGCGAGCGGGCCATGCTGCAGCCCAATCGCCAAGTGGACGCGCTGCCGCCGCAGATGCGCGCCCAGCACCGCGCCAACGCCGACGCCGCGCGCCGCGCCGAGCGCGCCGACGAGCGCGCCGAGAGCGACCGCATCATCCAGTCCAACACGCCGGAGATGTAAGCTCCGAGGCTGTACGCGGCCGCGCGATGCGGGACAATGGCCGCCCCACAGCAGCGAGGTGAAGCATGATCCAGCGATTCGACGTAGGCGCGCGCCTGTCGGAAATGGCGGTCTACAACGGCGTGGCCTATCTGGCCGGGCAGGTGCCCGACAGCGTGGACCTCGACATCGGCGGCCAGACCCGCGAGACCCTGGCCTCGATAGACGCGCTGCTGGCGCGCGCGGGCACCGACAAGAGCCGGATCCTGATGGCGCAGATCTTCCTCGCCGACATGGCCGACTTCGACGGCATGAATGCGGTGTGGGACGCCTGGGTCGTGCCGGGCCAGACGCCGCCGCGCGCGACCGTGCAGGCGCCGTTGGCCAATGCCAAGTACCGGGTCGAAATCGTGGTGACCGCGGCGGTGGGCTGAGCCCCGGGTTGGTTTCCGGGAGGGCCTTCAGGCCCGATGCGTTCGTGTTGGATCGCAGCGATGCTAGCGGAAAGCGTCGGACCTGAAGGCCCTCCCACAGTAGCGATGTGCCCGTTCGAAGCACGGCGGATTGCGCGTCGGAGCTCTTGTGGGAGGGCTTCAGCCCCGACGCTCTCGTTCCCGTCATCGCGATCCACAGCGGTCGCCGCACCGCAGCGAGCGCATGTTCCGGCGGCCTCGCCAGACGCTCAAACCTGCCTCGGCGCGCTCGACTGCGCCGCCGCCGGCTGCGCGTGTGCGGGCGCCATCGCCTGCGCATCCTGCGCGAGCGCGCGCGTACTCTCCTGCACGCTCTGCGCACAGGCCTGGGCCTTGTCCGCGACCGCGCGCCGGTGCGAAGGATCGTGCGGGTCGCCTTCGACCGCGAACAGGCGGCGTCCGTCGGGGCTCAGCAACACATGGTCGATGCGTTGCAGCCCGCCGATGCGCGCCTCGTAGGCCATCGTCGCGGCCGCGCGCTGCCGGTCTTCGCGCTGGCCGAACGCGTCGCCGAACTTTTCCAGCGCGGCGCTGGCTTGCAGGTACAAGGCGTGGTCCGGATGGCCGCGCTGGTCCAGGCGCGGACCTTGCGGCGCCTGCGCGGATTGCGCGGCGACGGCGGCGTCCAGCGCGCGCAGCGTCGATGCGTCCAGCCGGCCGTCGTCGTGCAAGCCGCGTTCGCGTTGGAACGCCTGCAAGGCCTCGCGGCTGCGCGCGCCGAGCCGCCCGTCGAGCTCCAGCGGCCGTCCCTCGCGGTCGCCGATGCCGAGCGCGTTGAGCGCGGCCTGGGCGCGTTCGACCTCGGCCGAGCGCGGCGCCTGCGCGCGTTCGTGGCGATCCGGCGCGCGGCCTTCGGCCAGCGCGACCAGGTCTTGCTTCTCGTGGCGCGCGCGATTGCGCAACCCTTCCCACGCCTCCGGCGAGCTGCGGAACAGGCGCTCGGTGTGATGCAGCTTGTAGTCCTGGATCGCTTCGACGATATCGCGGTCGGACAAGCGGTCGAGGCGGTAATCCGGGCCGAATTTCTCCTTGAGCCCTTTCTCGACGATGCCCGGCGTCAGCGCGCGCAACTGCACCGAGGTGCTCCACAGCGCGTCCTGCACGGCCGGGCCGCGATCGCGCAGGTCGATGCCGCGCGCCTTGAGCCGGTCGCGCTCGGCTTCGTAGTGGCTGCTCTTGATGTATTCGTGCTGGTCCGCGGCGAACCCCGGGTCGGTGCGCGCGAGCTCTTTCCAGCGGGCGTTGAACGCGGGCGTGGCCGGCGTCAGCCCGGCGAAGCGGTCGCGGTAGTCGGACTGCTGCAGGTACTCGCGCAGCGTCCCGGCGCGCGAGGACAGCTGATAGGCGCCGTAGGACACGCCGCCGTGATCGCCGTTGCCGGTCGATACCGTCGCCGCGCCGCGGCCGCCGGTCTCGTAATGCTCGGACGTGCTGCCGAGTTTCCAGTCCTTGGTCATTAGCGTGGTTCCTTGTCGCGTGGTGGGTGTGGGGGCGCGGCGTCGGCGTCAGCGCAGGCGGTCGAGTTGCGCCTGCAATTGCGCGGCGCGTTCGGCGGTCCGGCGCGTGCGGCAGCTGTCGGCGTCGAACAACTGCCCTTGTCCCGGCGCCGCGCCCGGATCGCAGTCGCGGTCGCGCTGCCGGATCCAGGCGCGCTGGCGCTCGCGCAGCGTCGCGGCTTCGCTCGCCGGCAAGTGCGCGACGAGGCGGCGGTACGTCTCGTTGAGGCGGCGATCCTGCCAGGCATGCTCCTCGTCGATGCAGTCCTGCATCGCGGGCGCGACGCCGCCGCTGGCATCGAGGCAGCGTTGGTACTGCGGCCGCAGGACGCTGGCGTGCGCGCTCCCCGCGTTCTTGCGCGCCGGCGCGGCGACGCAGGTCGCGCAGGCGAGAATGAGGGAAAGAGGAAGGACGAAAACGACGTGCTTCGCAGGCATGGGACACCGTCTTGATGAGAGGGGCGCGGGCGGTTCGCGTTGCGGGATTCGAACCATCCTCAGAGTTGGCTGCAGGCGGCGTACCTGATGCGGCATTCGCGGCCCTGCGCATAGCCGGCGCAATCGCTCAGCGCGGCGTCGACGGCGGCTTCGCGGGTGGGGCGGACCATCGCCACCGCGGTCGCGCCGTCGGACGCCTGGGCTACGCATTGGTCGCCGTAGGTCACCGTCAGCTTGCAGCGCTCGCCGCCGTTCTCGCGGCATCGGCGCAGCGCTTCGCGCGTCGCCTGGATGCGGTAGCGGCGCGAATCGGACTCGCCCCAATGGCCCCGGCCGTCGCCGGCGATCGCGCCCCAGCGTTGCGTCCATTGCACGGGCGCGGGTTGCTCGGGGATCGGGGCGCAGCCGATGTAGCCGCCTCCGCTTGGATTGTTCTGGTAGTAGCCCGCCGGACAGCCGCCTTGAGCGGTGGCTGCGCCGACTACAGCGTAGAAGAGTACGGCGAGCGACCAAGGCTTTGATTTCATATTTCCTCTGCGATCAGCGCGTGAGTGAGTTCAGCGGAACGGGCCGCTCGGATGCGAGGGCGGCGCGGTGCGGGCACCGCCGGCATCGCGTTCGTAATGGCCGCCGGATGCGGGAAGTCCGCTTCCGCGCGAGCCAGGGTCAGGCGGCGGCGAGCGGCCGCCGATCTGGGAGAGGCTGCTGAAGCTGCCGACAGTTCCCTGAAAGAACATCGCCGCCGCCGGCGGCACGGTCACCAGCAGCACCGACATCAGCAGCCCGATGCCGCCTTGCTGCATCGCCTGCGCCGTCAACCCTTCGCTGTTGTCGCCGAGCACGCCGGCGATCTTCGACACCCACAACGCCACCGCGACCTTCGCCAGCAGCTTCATCGTCATCGCCGTGACCACGCTCAGCGTCGCCATCGAAAACAGCGTGCCGAGGCCGTACATCAGCCATTTGCGGAACAGATCCTTGGTCTGCTCGAAGATCAGGCACAGCACGAACAGCGGGCCGAGGCCGACGAACAGGGCGAGGGTGAACTTGTAGAGCAGCAGCATCGCCCCGGCGACCATCGGCGGCCCGGCCGTGCCGAGCCCGGCGAACAGCAGCGCCTGCTGCTTGCGCGCCTGCAGCGCTTCGTCGCCGTCGGGCACCTGGATCGCGTCGATGGCGTTGAGCGCGACCTGCATGTAGGCGAGGTTGCGGTCGATGGCGTCGGCGCTGGAGCCGGTTTGCGCGGTGAACAGCGTGTGGATCTCGCGATCCAGGTCCTGGGTCAGGAACCGGTGCAGCGGCGCGCCGCCGACCGACATCGTGGTCGCGACCGCGACGATGCAGACGATGCGCGCGCCGCCGACCACCAGCCCCATCATCGGCTCGCGCGACTGGCCGGTGACCATGCGGTAACCGGCGATCATCACCCACAGCGTGACCAGCACCTGGGCGATGCCGGCGGCCCAGGCCATCATCCGCCGCATCAGCCCGAGACCGAAGCTGTCGATCTCATGGCTGAAGTAGTCGTTGACCAGCTTGAAGAACACGTAGTCGCCGATGCCTTGCGCCTGCGGCAGCAGCCAGTGGAGCAGCGATGCGGTGGTGGGCATGATTCAGTCCGTTGAGCGGGCGACGCCGTGCGGGTCCGATCGGCGGGCCGTTGCGGCGGGCGCCGGCTTCAGCCATTCGACGGTGTTTTCTTGTGCACGTTCGGGTTGTCGATTCGGGCGCAGTTAAACCTGCAACTTCGGCTAAATCAATAGCCAACTTTCAGTTGCGTAGGTGTGGGTACAGAAACTGTGCCGTCGACAGACGCGGCGTCATCGAAAGAAACAGCGCTGCCGACCCATGCGACGGCGGCGACGCTGACCGGCGCGGCCAGCGCATGCTCAGGCGGCGAACCAGGATCCGGCCAAGCGCAGGGCGGGGTGCGTGCGCGACGGTCCTCGCGGCGACGCGCAGCCTGGTCGCTTACGCGCCCTCGCCGAGCTGTCGGCGCTCGGCTTCGCGCCAGCGCACCCAGCGCTTTCTCAACTCGCCGCGGCGCACGCCGATCGGCTCGTCGAGCACATCCATCGCCAGGATGCGGTCGGTGCGGAAGTGGCGGAAGCCGGCCTTGTTCTCGCACCAGGCGATCAGAAGAAAGTGCGTCTGCGCATAGCCCAGCGCGACCGGCCAGACGATCCGCTCGCTGAGTTCGGCGTCCGCGGAACGATAGCGCAGCCGCAGCTTGCGGCCCGAGTGGATCGCGGCGCGCAGCGCGCGGCTGTCCGCTGCGTCGGCTGCATCGTCGGGCGAAGGTTTGGCCGCCACGCCCGGTTCGGCGAAATGCCCGTGCAGATGCTCGGGCGCGACCGCGGCGAGCTTGGCGATGACGTCGTTCGCGGCGCCGGCCAGGGCCGTGTCGCGAAGCTCGGACACCATCTGCGCGCCCAAGACCAAGGTGTCGATTTCGTCGGGCGTCAGCATCAGCGGCGGCATCTCGTAGCCCGGCCCGAGCAGGTAACCGAGTCCCGGCTCGCCGTAGATCGGCACCCGCTGGCCGATCAGATCGGCGACGGCCCGGTACACCGTGCGCCTGGACACTTCCAGCTCATCGGCGAGCCGCTGCGCCGTGACCGGGCGATGCGAGCGCCGCAGTATCTGGATGATCTGAAAGAGCTGGTCGGTGCGACGCATGCGCGCCGGTTCCTGTTGCCACGACGCTGTCAGCATGGGCCCGGTAGGGTGCGTGCGCAAGCTTCCTCCCCGAACCGCTGAGCAAGGAATTCCCATGAAATTCGCATCGGTACGCCTCATCGCCGCCGACATCGGCGCCCTGGTGTCGTTCTACGAGAACATCACCGCGACCCCCGCCCAATGGCTCGCGCCGGTGTTCGCCGAGATCGTCACGCCCGCCGCGACCCTCGCGATCGGCAGCGTCGAAACCATGGCGCTGTTCAAGCCCGGCGCGGCGCAACCGGCGGCCAACCGCACCGCTATTCTGGAATTCATGGTCGCCGACGTGGACGCGGAGTTCGCCCGCCTGCGGGCCGGCGTCGACCTCGTGCACGAACCCAAGGACATGCCGTGGGGGAACCGGACGTTCATGTTCAACGATCCGGAAGGCAGCCCGATCGCGTTCTATACGCCGGTGACCGAGGCGGCGCGGCTGCGGTTCGCGGGGCGTTGATCGATTCGGAACGGGTAGCCCGCGGCGGTGGAAGTATCCGTCAGGTCGCGAGTGCGGGGTGCCGGTTATCGAACTCTTTCCGGAAGACTGCAGCTCGAGTAGATGAGCCGGCACCCCTCGTTTTCCTTTGTGCATTTGTCGAGGCTATTGGAGACGGCCAGATCCAGAGAGTAGTCGGCGCGAACGAAGTACTTGGTTTTTCCAACGACGAAACCGATGCACTGATTGTGGTAGCTGATTTCCATCCTGCACGCCTCGCCTCCCTGCTTCCTGCAATTCGCAAGTGCGTTTTTCTCGGCTTTTGCTTGTGTTCTCTCCAGGCTCGAGGCGCCGGTGGCGCCCGTCGCGTCATCGAGCGCCAGCGCTTTTCCCAACTCGGCGCTGGTGCGGCTTCGGGCCCTGTGACGCAGCCTTCCCAGCCGTTGCCTTTCTGCGCGACGCTTCCAGGCGGGCAGGCCGGAGCAGGGCCGGGCAAAAGCAGGATAGTCGGAAGCAGCAGTAAATTCGCAATTCTCATGGCACGCTCCAATCCTCATGTCCGAGCGATGTGGTTGCTCGGCCTTTCGCTCTGCACCGGGGTGTCAGATTTTCTTTACTTCGTGCTCCTGCTTGATTCGATCGCTATTGCCGGACGGCTGCTCATTGGGCGATCGGTACTGCTGTTGCAGGATCGGGCCACCGACATCTCTAGCGGCGGGCTATTGAGTGTTTGCATTGTCGGTCGTTCGATCGGTAGGGGACGGCTTCGCGAACGCCGAGCTATAGTTGAAACTCCCGACGGTCCCCTGGAAAAACATCGCCGCCGTCGGCGGAATCGTCACGAGCAGCACCGTCATCAACAACCCGATGCCGCCTTGCTGCATCGCCTGGGTTCCAAGGCGCTCGTAATCCGTGCCGGCGATACCGAGCTGCTTGGCCACCCAAAGCGCCGTTGCCACCTTGCCCATCAGCTCCATGGTCATGGCCGCCACGCTTAACATCGACATCGAGAACAAGGTGCCGATGCCGTACAACAGCCATTTCCGGAACAGGTCCTTGGTCTGGTCGAACAGCAGGCAAAGGATGAAGATCGGGCCCAGGCCGATGAACAAAGCCGCTGCAGAAGCCACTGCTCAGGTCGGGTAATCTGGGCCGTAAATTCGGGGCTGTATACAGCCAGAAGCGTCGCTATCCCGTCTGAGGAAGATGGCTTTTGGGCTGTCTATTCTTTGTTGGGGGGCTAGTTTCCGAGTTCTGCAGTGCTGCAGGCCGAATAGAAGATTTCACATTCCTGGTCCTCTTGCCGGCATCTGTCCAAGCCACGCGAAACCGCGTCGGCGATGGTGTTGTGGCTTTGCGTGTAGTTCCAGCGCTTTCCGGCGATGACGCTTGCGCATTGGTTGAAATAGGTGAACTTGAGTTGGCACTTGTTCTTCTTTCCGCCCTCGCAGATGGAAATGGCTTTTTTTTCAGCTTTCTTCCTTGAAGTTTCAGAGTTGGACGCACCGAAGGCGCCACTGGAGTCATCCATTGCGATCGCGCCCCAACGGTCCTCCCAAGTCGTTCTATTGGACGCGGGAGGGCCCACGCACCCCTCCCAGCCGTTTCCTTTTTGCAGGACGCTTCCCGGTGGGCAAGCTTGAGCGAGGCCAAAACTCAGAATCAAGGCTGTATAGGAAACCGCACTCATTGCCTTCATGGTGTTCTTCCTGAATGTGTGGGTTGCTTCTCGCTCGATCACCGGTTTCGCTGCGTTTCGTCGAACGTTTTAATCCTGTCGTTGCCGAGGGGCTCTCCTGAGCCGGGTTGGTGGTGCTTTATCGGAGCGCCCGATCTTTCTCCATCTCGCGGAGCGGTTTCCGGAGGTGGTGCGCTGGATGGGCGGTCTTGAGATTTGTCTTTTGAGCTCGCTGCAAACGCCGAGCTATAGTTGAAACTCCCCACCGTCCCCTGAAAAAACATCGCCGCCGCCGGCGGAATCGTCACGATCAGCACCGTCATCAACAACCCGATGCCACCCTGTTGCATCGCCTGGGTTCCCAGTCCCTCGTAATCCGCGCCGGAAATTCCAAGCTGCTTGGCCACCCAGAGCGCCGCCGCCACCTTGGCCATCAGCTCCATCGTCATCGCCGTCACCACGCTGAGCATCGACATCGAGAACAAGGTGCCGATGCCGTACAGCAGCCATTTCCGGAACAGGTCCTTGGTCTGGTCGAACATCAGGCAGAGGATGAAGATCGGGCCGAGGCCGATGAACATGGCCAGGGTGAACTTGTAGAGCAGCAGCATGGCGCCGGCGACCATCGGCGGGCTCGCCGTTCCCAGCCCGGCGAACCACAAAGCCCGTTCCTTCTTGGCCTGGAGCTGGGGGTCGTCGCGCGGGATCTGCACCGCGTCGATCGCGCTCATCGCCACCTGCATCAAGGCCAGGTTCTTGTCGATCGAGTCGGCGCTGGAGGCGCTGTCGTCGGTGAACAGCGCGTGTACTTCCCGGTCCAGGTCCTTGGTGAAGAACCGGTGCAGATTGGCGCCGCCGAACGACATCGTCGTCGCCAGCCCGACCACGAACGCGATCCGCGCGGCGTTGGTCACCAGCGCCATCATCGGTTCGCGCGACTGGCCGGTGACGATGCGGTAGCCCGCCAGCATGATCCATAGCGTGGTCAGCACCAGCGCGATCTGGCTGACCCAGGCCATCGTCCGCTGCATCAGGCCGATGCCGAACTTGTCGATCTTGTGGTCGAAGTAGGCGTTGATCAGCTTGAAGTAGACGTAGTCGCCGATGCCTTGCGCACTCGGGATCAGCCAGTCCGACAGCGTGAGGAGCAATTGCATGTTCGATCCTTCGAATGGTCAAACGCCGCTTCAGAACGACAGCGCGCCCTGGATGGCCTGGCTCTGGATGACGTCGCCGATCCCGCCCTTGCGCTTGCCTTCCAGCGCCCGCCGCGCCAGCCGCGACTGGTCTTTCTGCAGGGCCACGATGTAGTCGTCGTAAGCCTTCATGCGCGCCTGCCAGTAATCGAGGTCCATGCGCGTGCGGACCATGAAGCGTTGCGCCTCGTTGTCGTTGGCGGCGAGCTTGCCCTGGTTTTCGCCGACCTGGGTGCGCTGGCTTTCGACGTTGCCGAATTCTTGATTGCGCCGGATCAGCTGCTTGAGCATGCGCACCGATTCGTTGTACTTGGCGTTGTCGGCCAGGACCATGCGCTGGCACAGGCGGCGCTGTTCGGCGACCAGGTCCGAATCGAGCTGCGGATTGAACGCCGCGAACGCGCCCGCCGCGCCCGCGCGGCCGGCGCCGGGGCAGATGTCTTCCATGCCGTAGGACGGGTCGCGCTCGGGGAAGTCGTCGCGCATCGCCGATTGCTGCATCTGCAACTGCTGCAGCTTGATCAGTTGCTGCTTGTAGTGGTCGTACTGCTGGGTCCAGCGCGCGGCTTCCTTGCCGTACTCGATGCCTTTTTCGATCAGGTCCTTGATCCCGAGGCCGAGGTTGCCGGGGTCGGTGACCACCAGCTGCGCCTGCGCTGCGGGGGCGAATGCGAACATTCCGGCCAGCAGCGCGCAGACAAGGCGCGGATGCGGCGAAACGCGGCGGGTGAGGTTCGGGCGAACGATCATGGCGAGCTTCCTTGTCCGGGTGGCTGCGGTGGAACGCGACCGAAGGCGCATTCCGGAGCCGATGAAATCCCAGAGAAAATCCGAAAGCAATCGAATTTTTCGGCGCCGGCGCAGGCTGCTGGATTTTTTCAGAACCGAATGCGCGCGAAGCATCGATGCGCAGTGCGCGCAGCGCGCATGTCTTTCCGGAAGTACTCAATTCAAGTGCGGAATATGTTGTCGGACGAACCGCTGTTTCATTCGGAGGCGGCGTCGAACGGCCGTTCTAAAACGCATCTTCGATATGTATGCAAGGCGTATTTTCTCTAGTTCATTCGATGTTCTGTGATCGCCCGCAACAGCCTGATCTGCGCCCCGTTCGTCTGAGCGTGGACGCGCGGCGCGCGCGCGAGCAGTGTCGCCTCAGCGTTCCCGCGACGCAGGCAGCAGGGACGCCGCTGTCCGGTGTATCCACGATCGCTTCCCTCCCAACGCCGTCCACGCGGACGGCGACGGCCGAACTTTTTCTGGAGATGACCGCATGAACCGTCGCATCACGCTCACGGCGCTGGCCGTGGCTCTGGTTTTGTCTTCCCCGCTCGCCGCCGCGCAAGCGCCGTCGGGCTATGAATTGGATCTGGGCGGATTGCGCTTCGATCCGCTCAAGCAGCAGCCGGTGCAGGCTGCCAGCGTCTGGGGCCGCGCCCGCGCCGACGGCGAGGATTGGCGCCTGGTGCAGTTCCAGGGTCCGGTGCGCCAGGCCTGGCTCGACGAGTTGCGCAGCAAGGGGCTGGAGCCGGTGCAGTACGTGCACCCGTACACCTACATCGTATGGGGCAAGCGCGATGCGCTGGCGCGCGTGGCGGGGCAGCGCGAAGTGCGCTGGAGCGGCGACTTCCTGCCGGCATACAAGGTGCTGCCGCAACTGCGTCAGACCGCGACGGCCAAGAGCGCCGGGCCGCTCGACGTGCGCGTGGTCAGCCGTCGCGGCAGCGCCGGCGTCGCCGCGACGCTCGGCAAGATCGGCGCGGCCGACGCCGGCAACGGCGTGCAGGCGGTCGACCGTGCGTTGCAGAGCCAGACCGTGCGCGTGCCGGCCGATCAGATCGCCTTGCTGGCGCAGGCGCCGGGCGTGTACAGCGTGCAGAGCGTGCCGACCGACGGCGGCCTGCGCGGCGAGATCAGCGGGCAGATCAACGCCGGCAACGTCAACGCCAGCAATCTCGCCGTGCCGGGCTATCTGAGCTACCTCAGCGGCGCCGGCGTCAACGGCACCGGCGTGACCATCGCCAACGTCGACGGCGGCATCCACCAGACCCATCCGGATCTGGCCGCGCGCATGGCCGCGTGCACCGGCACCACCTGCGGCGGTTCGGCCAGCAGCGCGCACGGCACCCACACCGCGGCGATCATGGCCGGCGACGGCGCGTCGAACGTCCGCGCCACGGCGTCCACCGGCAGCTTCCTGCGCGGCCTCGGCGTGGCGCCCGGGGCCAAGCTGGTCGAGCAGGTGTATTCGCCGTTCTTCACCCAGCCCGGCGGCATGCTGTTGCTGATGACCCAGTCGGTGCGCAACAACGCGACCATCTCCGGCAACAGCTGGGGGCCGGCCGGCTCGCCGCGCGGTTACGACGGCGACACGCGCCAGGTCGACGTCGGCGTGCGCGACGCCGATCCGAACGCACCGGGCGACCAGCCGCTGAACTACGTGCTGTCGTTCATGAACGGCAACGGCGGCACCCAGAGCCAGGGTTCGCCGGACGAAGCCAAGAACACCTTCACCGTCGGCTCGACCAAGGGCCAGAGCTCGGCGACGGTGCAGATCGCGGCGATCAACGACCTGTCCAGCAACACCGCGCACGGGCCGGCGCTCGACGGGCGGCGCATTCCGGGCATCGTCGCGCCGGGCTGCTCGATCGATTCGGCCAACAGCGCCACCGGCCACGGCCTGATGTGCGGCACCAGCATGGCCTCGCCGCAGGTCGCCGGCGCCAGCGCCTTGTTCACCCAGTACTACCGCAACAAGTTCGCCGGAGCCACGCCGAGCCCGGCGCTGACCCGCGCGGCGTTCACCGCGGTGGCCCTGAACCTGGTCGGCAAGCTCGACGCCGACGGCGGCACCCTGACCACAGCGCCCGACGCCAAGCAGGGCTGGGGGCGGATGCTGATCGATCCGGTCATCAAGCCGGCGCAGACCGTGCAATACGTCGACCAGAGCCACGTGTTCAACAACAGCGGCGAGAACTGGACCCGCAGCTTCCGCGCCGCCGATGCGAGCAAGCCGGTGCGGATCATGCTGGTGTGGACCGACGCGCCGGGCCACGGCCTCGGCGGCACCACCCCGGCCTGGAACAACAACCTCGACCTGCGCGTGAGCGCCGGCGCCAGCACCTTCCTCGGCAACGTGTTCAACGCCAGCGGCTGGTCGGCGACCGGCGGCGCGGCGGATGCGCGCAACAACAACGAGGGCGTGTTCCTGCAGGCGGCGCAGCACGGCGGCAACGCGTTCACCATCGAGGTGCGCGCGACCGACATCAACTCCAACGGGTTGCCGAACGTGGGCGACGATACCGACCAGGATTTCGCGCTGGTCTGCTACAACTGCGTCGCCGGCTGAGCGGCGCGGATGGGGCGACGGAGGCGGCTGCGGCCGCCTTCGTTGTTTCTGGCGATGGGTTGCGCGGTGAGCGGTGTGTCGCGGTCGCGGCTCGCGCCGCTCCTACAGGTAGCCCATGTAGGAGCGGCGCGAGCCGCGACCGCGAAAACTCAACTACGCCGCAACCGCGCGATCACTCCACCGCCGCACGCTCGCGCTGCCGCGCCGCCTCGATGAAGGCCATCAGCAACGGCCGCCCCGACAGCAGCTCCGGGAACCGGTGGTCGTGGAATTCCGGATGCCACTGCACCCCGACCACGAACCCGTCGCCGCGGCCGCGCACGCATTCGGCGATGCCGTCTTCCGACCAGGCCTCCACCTCCAGACCTTCGCCGATCTGCTTGATCCCTTGATGATGGATCGAATTGACCTGCGGCTGCGCGACTTGCGGGTACAGCGACGCCAGCCAGCCGCCTTCGCGCAGGCGCAAGGCGTGCTTGTGTTCGTCGTACTGGGCCGGAATGTAGTGCTGCGACCGCGTCGCGCCGGCCCCGACCAGATCCTGATACAGGCTGCCGCCGTGGGCGACGTTGATCAGCTGCATGCCGCGGCAGACGCCGAGCACCGGCTTGCCGACTTCGACGAAGGCGCGCAGCAGGCTCAGTTCGAAACGGTCGCGGTCGGGATCGGTGGCCATCAGCAGTTCGCTCGGCCGCTCGCCGTAGGCGACCGGGTCGATGTCGGCGCCGCCTTGCAGGATCAGGCCGTCGAGCGCGCCGGCGTAGTCGCGCACCGACAGGTCGCTGGCCTGCACCGCGCCTTCGGCGTCGACGGTGGGGATCATCACCACCAGCGCGCCGCTGCTCATGACCCAGTGGGCCATCGATTGTTCGAGGTATTGCAGGGTCTTGTTGCGGAAGCCGTATTCCGGCGGCAGGTTGCGCATCATCCGCGGGGACAGGCCGATCAGCAGTTTGCGGGCGGCGGTGGGCATGGCGTGGGGTCAGTGGGTTGCGGTGGCGGGAACGCGTGAGGACGCATCGGCGGCCGGCACGGTGGCGCGCAGCAGCCAGTCGACCACGGCCTTGAGCGCGGTGTTGCGGCTGGCGCCGGCTTGACGTTGTTCACGGTAGATCGCCAGTTGCGTATGCGCGCTGGTGCCGCGTTCGGCGATGGTGTCCAGGTGAGCGAGCGCGGCGGTGCAGTCGAGCGCGGCGGCGTCTTCGGCGACCAGCTCGCGCAGGCGCCGCAGTTGCGCAAGCGCCGGTTCGACCCGGCCCTGGGCGTCGAAGAACTCGGCCTGCAGGCCCGAGCGCTTGGCCCGCCAGCGGTTCTCGTCGATGAGCCGGCGGGTGCCGGCGTCGCACGGCGGCGCGGGCGCCGGGTGCCGCGCGATATGCCGCATCAGGCAGCGGAACAGCGCGGCGATGGCGAGGCTGTCGTCGAGGTGGGTGCAGGCGTCGGCGATGCGCAGTTCGACCGTGGGAAAGTTCGGCGAGGGCCGGATCGCCCACCACAACGAACCGGCATCGCTGATCGCGCCGGCGCGCACCAGCAAGTCGGCGAACGCGTCGTACTCGGCCTGGCCGGCGAAGAAATCGGGAATGCCGGTGCGCGGCCATTCGTCGTACATCGCCTGGCGATAACTCATCAGCCCGCTGTTCGAGCGGTCCCAGAACGGCGACGAGGTCGACAGCGCCAGCAGCAGCGGCAGCCATGGCATCGCCCGGTTCATCGCCTGGACCCGGTCGACGCCGTCGGGCAATTGCACGTGCACGTGCAGGCCGCAGACCTGGCTGCGGCGGGCGACGATCTGGAAGTCTTCGACCAGCTGCCGGTAGCGCGGCTTGTCGGTCGGGCTCTGCTCGCGCCACTGGCCGAGCGGATGGGTGCCGGCGGCGAGCAGCGCCAGACCGTGCTCGTGGGCGAGCGCGGACAGCCCGCGGCGCAGTTCGCCGAGCTGGCGCCGGGCCTGGGCGATGTCGCACTGCACCGGCGAAGCGATTTCGATCTGCGCCTGCAGCAGTTCGCTTTCGATGCTGTCGCCGAGTTCGGCGCGCGCGCGCTTGAGCAGGCGCGTGGGCACCTGGGTCGCGAGCAGCCGGCTGTGGGGGCGGACGAGGAAGAACTCCTCCTCGATGCCGAAGCTGTAATCGCACTGCGCGCTCATCGCAGGCGATCCTGGGACTGCGGTCGGGTCGGTGGCGTCATGCACGCACGGTAGCGGTGCGAACGCTAAAAATCCGTTGAGGCCGCGCGAGCGGTGCGGTGCCCGGCGTGAGCCTGGCGTCAGTCGGACGGCTACCTGTAGGAACGACGCAAGTCGCGACCGCGACCTCGCAGATACGACGCAAGCGCGGTGTCGCGGTCGCGACTCGCGTCGCTCCTACAGGGGCTGTCGGCAGTTTGCGGTGCGAATCGGGCCGCTCCCTGTAGGAGCGGCGCAAGCCGCGACCGCGATGCCGCCGCCGACGACGCAGGCACGGTTGCGTTGCGGGCGGATTACTTCAACGGCAAACAGATCGCAGTCTGCCATTGTTCCGGCGGCAAGCTGCGGCTGTCGTTGAGATATTCCTCGTACACCGGCGCATCGCCGGCTTCTTCGCCGCTGGCCGGCAGCCACTGGCAGAACAGCCAGTCGTAGGCGCGCTGCAGTTCGCTGTAGGGGCCGGTGTGCACGACCACGGCGTGGCGGCCGCCGCCGATCTCGACCCAGCGCATGCCCTCGCCGGGCGCGGTCGCCGCGGGCACCGCCAGGCAGGCGTCCGAGCGCAGTTGTTCGGCCGGGGTGTCGTTGGGGCTGTCGTAGTAGATGCCGAACGCGCGCGGCGGCTGCGCGCCGAGCAGGCCCAGCGCGCCGGCCCAGCCGTACAGGCGCTCGAACTGGGCGCCGATGCCGTTGTAGTCGCCGCGGTGCGGCAGGGCCACGGCGCGGTGCGGGGCTAGGGTGGAAATCTGCGCGGTGTACATGAGGCTCTCCAGAGTCGGGTCGAAGTCCGCACGGCTCAGCGCGGGCGGGGCGGCACGACGCTTGCGGAACGCCGCCGGGGTCTGCTCGTAGGCGGCGCCGAACGCGCGGGTGAACGCGGCGACGCTGGCGTAACCGGCGCGCTGGGCGATGCGCGCGATGCTGTCGGCGCTGTGCAGCAGTTCGTGCGCGGCGCGGTGCAGGCGCAGGCGGCGCTGGGTGCTGGCGATGGTCTCTCCCATCAGGCCGCGGTAGACGCGGTGGAAATGGTAGGGCGAGAAATGTCCGGCTTCGGCCAGTTGGGCCAGGGTCAGCGGCTGGTCGAGGCGTTGCGCCAGGAACGCCACCACCTTCTCGATGCGGGCGCTGTACTGCTCGAAGGTGGTGCTGCGAACCAAGGGCGTGCTCCGTCGTCGTCGTGCCGCGCCAGGGTGGCAGGGGAGAGTTGATCGAGGTTGCGCAGTTGCGACGGGCGGCAGGATAGCGTTTCGGGGCAGGGGGATGAGCGGACGCGGCGGATCGGGCAATCGCGGGCGAGGCGACGAAACCGCCATTCCCTGTTCGTTCGTGTCCCGCAAAAGAGAACGCCCCGCGTCGTTGCCGACGCGAGGCGCTTGCGGCGAAGCCGGACTTCTCAGTCCACGGTCACGGCGGTGAACGGCGTACGACCGGTGACGTTGATCGTCGACGGGGTCGCCGCAGCTTCGACCTGCACGCCGATCAGGCCCAGGCCGCCGACCGAGACGCTGCCGCCGAGGGTCAGCTGGACCGGCTTGTGGCTGACGCTGACGTTGCGGCTGCCGACGCCGGCGGTGTCGACGCGGTTGAGGGTCAGCGCGCCGCCGACCGGCACTTCCACCGGAATGCCGAGCACCACCAGGCGGATGCTGCCGCCGACCGGCACCGCGAAGTTCTGCGGCAGCGGGCTGGGTACGGTGATGACGCTGCCGCCGGCGATGCGCACGTTGGCGACATCGGCGCTGGCCTGGCATTGCAGCACGGTGCTGCCGGTCAGCGAGTCGCACGACAGCGCGCCGGTGGCGCCTTCCAGGCTGACCAGGTTCTGCACCAGGCTCAGGCCGGCGACGCTGGAGCGGCCGTCGAGCGCGGTCGCGCCGCTGAGGTTGGTGTAGTCGGCGCGCTGGCGGGCGACGTCGAGCTTGACCACGCTGACCAGGCCGAGCAGGCCGACGTCGAGGCCGAGCGCGCTGTTTTCCTTGCTGCCCGGCGCGGTGACCTGGGCCTGGCCGGTGCACGGCAGCGGCAGGGTGGTGTTGAGGCCCAGCACGGTGACGGTGACGCCGCCGCTGAGCGCGCAGGCCTTGGCCCCGGCGGAAACGACTTCCGCGCTTTGCGCGCTGGCGTGGGTGGCGACGAAGGACATGCCCAGGGCGCAGGCGAGGGCGCTCAGACGGACGGAGCGGAGGATGCGCTGATTCATGATGTTTACCTGCTCGGTGGAGTTGATGGAGTGCGATGTCGCGATACGGCCGCGCACGCGCCGCCGTCGACGCATGCGCGCCGCGGTTGGCGATGGACGAGGCCGCCGGGTGACTCCCCTGGACGCGGCGCAGCCGTGGCTTCGCCGCAATTGCTGCATGGCGCGGATCCGGCGCGGGCCGGGCCTGGCGCAATCGAACAACGGCCCGCGCGGGGGCCGGGGTGGAAGGGCGCATCCGATGCGTCGCGGCGCCGCGCCGGGGAGTGGCGGCGCCGCTCGGTTGGAGCGCGCACAGAGTAGAAAAGCGGGTGCCGGCGAAACTTTGATGTTTCGCGCATTAGCCGATGGGCTTAGTTCCGCTTTGCCGATTTGCGATGAGCTAATCGCTGCGTGTGTGCGCGATGAGTGCTTGTTAGTTTCGCTGCGCTTGCAATTCGGGGCGGAAACGTCGTGAGGCTGTGCGCGTGGTCGGTGCGCATGCGTGACGTGCGGCGGGGCGGTTCATGCTCGTGCGGGTTGGGCGCGTGCGGGTTTTTCTGCGTTTGGCATCGGGCTTTCGTATTCGTGCAGTACTTGCGCGTATGCGCTGCGGGTCGTTCATCGCGGCATGAGCGAAGGTGAGCTTCGAAGCGTGCGCGGTGTGCGCCGTCGTTTCGGTGGACGCTGGAGTTTGCGCGGCTTTGCGGTTGCTTCTGCTGTTGTCTTCACCCGTAGCCAACACGCTTGGGCGACATTCGTCGCAGGTGCGTTGGCGCGGTCGCGGCTCGCGCCGCTCCTACAGGGGGCGTTCCGCGGTAGGTTTCGGCTTTGTCCGTTGCGTGCGCTCTACAAACGCCTCACGCCGCCACCCGCTCGCGCTCGAACCCGGCGCGCTCGTCCTCGCTCAACGCCGGCGTCAGCGCACGCCCCTGCACAGCCGAGGCCGCCGCCGCTTCCAGCACCGCCATCAACGCCACCGCCTGCACCGGCGTGACCGGATTGGCGCCGCGTCCGGCCACGGCGTCGCGCACTTGCGCGTAATAACGGCGCTGATCGCCCGCCGGCGTCGGCCAACGCTCGTTGCGCTCGGCGCCGAACCATTGCAGCTCGTCGGGATCTTCGCCCCAACCCGGCGCGCCCGGCGTCAAACCCGCGAGCAACTGCGCCTCCTGCCGGTCCGCCTGCGCCTTGACCAGACTGCCGGCGCTGCCGTGGACCAGGAACCGCGGACTGCCGCCGGCGGCGAGCATGCCGGCGTGCAGGATCGCGCGCCGGCGCGGGTACTCCAGCACCACGTGCGCCCAGTCGGCGACCACCGCGCCTTCGCGTTGGGTCGCCAGGCTCGCGAATACGCGCTCGGGCAGGCCGAACAACTGCAGCGCCTGATCGGCCAGATGCGGGCCCAGGTCCCACCACACGCCGGTGCCGGGCCCGGCCTGCTCGCGCCAGCGCTCGCGCACCTGCGGGCGGAAGCGGTCGATATGCGATTCGAAATGCGCGACCTCGCCGAGCCGGCCCGATTCGATCGCCTGCCTGACCCCGAGGTAGTCGCTGTCCCAGCGCCGGTTCTGGAACACCGACAGCACGCGGCCGTGGCGCTGCGCCAGCGCGGCCAGTTCGCGCGCTTCGGCCAGGTCCAGGGTGAAGGGCTTGTCGACCACCACATGCTTGCCGGCCGCCAGCGCGGCGCGCGCGAGCGGGGCGTGGCTGTGGTTCGGCGTGGCGATCACGACCAGATCGGCGCGCGCGTCGGTGGCGGCCTGCAGCGGGTCGGCGACGACCGCGGCGCGCGGGAAATCCACGGCGACCTTGGCCGCATCGCTGGAGCCGATCAGGTTCAGCGCCAAGCCGGGGGTCGCTGCGATCAGCGGCGCGTGGAAGGTCTTGCCGGCGAAGCCGTAGCCGATCAGGGCGACGCGGAGAGGGGCGGTTTCGCTCATGGGCGCGCGAGGGTGCGAACGGGGGGAGCGACCACCTTGCCGGATCGCGCCGCGCGCGGCCAGCGACGGCGGCGCGGTTTGCGCAAGCGGGTTGCCGGAAGCGTGAAGGCCGCGCCGCCGCGGACCTTTGCCCAACCGCCCCGGGATCGGGTATCTATGCACCACCTCCCCCCAAAACTCGGACATGCCGATGAGCGCAGCCGCCCAGGCCCCGGCCAATTCGCCCTCGCGGGTCCTGTTCGCGAGCCTGATCGGCACCACCATCGAGTTCTTCGACTTCTACATCTACGCCACCGCCGCGGTGCTGGTGTTCCCCAAGCTGTTCTTCCCCTCGGCCGATCCCAACACCGCCACCTTGCAGTCGCTGGCGGCGTTCGCGCTGGCGTTCTTCGCCCGCCCGATCGGCGCGGCGGTGTTCGGCCACTTCGGCGACCGCATCGGGCGCAAGGCCACGCTGGTCGCGGCGCTGCTGACGATGGGCCTGTCGACGGTGACCATCGGCCTGCTGCCGACCTACGCCAGCATCGGCATCGCCGCGCCGATCGCGCTGGCGCTGTGCCGCTTCGGCCAGGGCCTGGGCCTGGGCGGCGAATGGGGCGGGGCGGTGCTGCTGGCGACCGAGAACGCGCCGCCCGGCAAGCGCGCGTGGTACGGCATGTTCCCGCAACTCGGCGCGCCGATCGGCTTCTTCCTGTCGACCGGCATCTTCCTGGTGCTGACCGACCTGATGGGCGACGACGCGTTCTTCGCCTGGGGCTGGCGCATCCCGTTCCTGGCCAGCGCGGCGCTGGTGTTCGTCGGCCTGTGGGTGCGGCTGCGGATCAGCGAAACGCCGGCGTTCCGCAAGGCGATGGATCACCACGAGCGGGTCAAGGTGCCGATGCTGGGTGTGCTGCTGAAGCATCCCGGCGCGTTGATCGCCGGCACCTTCGCCGCGCTGGCGACGTTCGTGCTGTTCTATCTGATGACGGTGTTCGCGCTGAGCTGGGGCACCGCGCACCTGGGCTACACCCGCCACCAGTTCCTGCTGCTGCAGCTGGGCAGCGTGCTGTGCTTCGCCGCGACCATTCCGCTGTCGGCGATCTTCGCCGACCGCAAGGGGCGGCGCCTGGCGATGATCGTCTCGACCCTGGCGGTGATGCTGTTCGGGGTGCTGTTCGAGCAGTTGTTCGTCGCCGGCAGCCCGTGGGGCGTGTTCGCGTTCCTGAGCCTGGGGCTCGGGGTGATGGGTCTGACCTACGGGCCGTTGGGCACGATCCTGTCGGAGATGTTCCCGACCGCGGTGCGCTACACCGGCGCCTCGCTGGCGTTCAATTTCGCCGGCATCCTCGGTGCCTCGCTGGCGCCGTCGATCGCGACCTTCCTGGCGCAGAGTTACGGGCTGGCCTATGTGGGTTACTACCTCGCCGCGGCCGGGGCGCTGACGCTGATCGCGTTGTTGATGGTGCGCGAGGACGAACGCCACGAGTGAGCGGGGCTTTCCTGTAGGAGCGGCGCGAGCCGCGACTGCGACAACGCAACTACGCCGTAACTTTCATCGTGATTGCGTTGTCGCGGTCGCGGCTCGCGCCGCTCCTACAGAGGCTTCGCGGTTTCCTGCGCGGTCAGATACAGCCGCAGATCGAATTCGAGCTGGTGGTAGTCCGGGCTCATGTGCGCGCACAGCTGGTAGAAACCCTTGTCGTGGTCGCGATGCTTGAGGTGGGCCAGCTCGTGCACCGCGATCATTTCCAGGAACGGCGCCGGCGCGTCGCGGAACAGCGTGGCGATGCGGATCTCGCGCGCGGCCTTGAGCCGGCCGCCGTGCACGCGCGAGATCGCGGTGTGGGTGCCCAGGGCCTGGCTCACCACGTGCAGCTTGTTGTCGTAGACGACTTTGTTGAGCGGCTCGGCCTTGCGCATGTAGCGGTCCTTGATCGCCACCACGTATTCGAACAGGGCCTTGTCGTCGCGCACGCTGTGGCCGCCGTGGTCGTAGCGCTTGCGCAGGACCTCGCCGAGCTTGCCGGCGTCGATCAGCGCCTGCACTTGGGTCAGGACGTGCGGCGGGTAACCGCGCAGGTAGCGGAGCGGATCCATGCGCGCACGATACGGCATGGCGCGCGCGGGGGCGAGGCGGAGTTTCGTCGTGGGTGGTTCGGCGCGGTCGCGGCTCGCGCCGCTCCTACATGGGCTTCCTGTAGGAGCGGCGCGAGCCGCGACCGCGAAGCTTCCGTTCGCGCCGCAACGATCCGAACCGTCAGAAACTCGACAGCCCGGACGCTTCGGCGATGCGGTACCAGACCTTGCGCAGCGCCGAATCGTCGGCGTATCTAGCGTAATCGGCGCTTATCGTGCGCCCGCCCGCATTGCTCCAGCTCTGCTCGAAATACGCCCGCGCCTGCTGCGCCACCGGCGCGTCGTCGAGCGCGACCACGCGCGCGCTCGATTCCAGGTTGTAGTCGTCGAGGTTGCGCCGGGTGTAGTTGGCCGAGCCGGCGATCAGCTCGATCTTGCCGTCGCTGCCCGTGCGCAGCAGCAGCTTGGCGTGGCATTGCTCGCCGTGGGTGTCGCACCAGCGCAGCGGCACGCCGGCGGCGACCAGCTCGGCGGCGACCTGGCGGTTCGGCACGCCGTTCTTCTTGCGCCCGAACGCGTCCTCGTTCGGGTCCAGCAGCACGCGCACGCCGACCCCGCGCTTGTGCGCGGCCGCGACCGCGTCGACCAGGCGCCGGTGCGAGAAGTAGAACACCGCGATGTCGAGGCGATCGCCGCCGCGGGCGCCGTCGACTGCGGCGAGCAGGGCGTCGCGGATCCTGGCTTCGGTCAGCACCTGCACGCGCGGCGCGCTGGTGGTGTCGACGATGCTCTCGCGCGGAACCGTCGTCGGCAGCGCGCGCGGCCAGGCCGCGCCGGAGAACGCCGCGACCGCGCGCTCGCTGGCCAGCAGATCGAGCGCAGCGGCGCCGCTGAAGCGCACGGCGACGTTGCCGTGCAGGCTGCTGGCGTCGTGCGGGTTGGCCGAGGCGACCAGCGCGGTCCAGTCCTCGCCCTGGTCGACGACCAGGGTCTTGCGGTGGTTCGCGTTGAGATTCAGCAGCGCCAGCCAGCTGCGCAGCCCGACCTGGCCCGGGCCGAGCGGATTCGGCAGCCAGCCGCCGTCGCTGTCGTTGCCGGCCCAGCGGCAGCACAGCTGCCACAGGCCCGACCACGCCGGGTTCGGCGTGCGCAGGCGGGCGAGGTCGGTGATCACGACCTCGATGCCGGCCGCGCGCAATTGCTCCAGATGCGGCGAAGCGCGGCCGCCGTAGACGGTGTTGATCGGGTCGGTGATGAGCACCACGGTCAACGCCGGCCGCGCGCGCTTGCGCGCGATCAGCGCGTCGGTGAGTTCCTGGCTGAGCTTGCGGTAACGCGTTTCGCCGGGCTGTTCGCTGCCGAAATCGTTGAACAGGAACTGGTCGGCGACGATGGCGCGGTCGGCCTGGCCGATCAGGCGCAGGGTTTCGTCGAACACGTGCTGGTCGCTGTGGCGCGCGCCCTGCGGGTCGGTCCAGGTGATGTCGGTCAGCAGGGCGACGTCGCGCGCGCTGCGCAGCGGGCCGGCGAGGCTGGTGCCGGCGGGCAGCGGTTTGTAGACGTGGTAGACGGCGCTGGCGATCCAGGCCAGCAGGATCAGCGCGAGGATGCGGCGCAGCCGGCGCGGGCGGCGGGGCGGGGTGTCGGGGGCGGTATCGGAGGCGGTGGGCATCGGTGTTGCGGTCTAGACGGTGAGTCATGGTGGGAAGGTGGGGCGGGTTACGCAACCACGGCGGTTTGCCCGGTGTGGCGGCCCTCACCCCCAGCCCCTCCCCGGCCCGAGCGCAGGGCGCTCGGGCGTTCGGTGCTGCGCGAGCCGATGGCTCGCAAGCGCAGCCCCTCACCCCGCTTGCGGGAGAGGGGTTGGGGTGAGGGCCGTCCAGGACACAAATCGGTCATCCACCCCCTCTAGGCTGGGCAGGATGAACATCCTGATGCTCTCGGACGTCTACTTCCCGCGGGTCAACGGCGTGTCGACCTCGATCCGCACCTTCGCCCAGTCGCTGGCGCGGATGGGCCACGCCGTCACCCTGGTCGCGCCGGACTACGGCCCCGGCAGCGGCCAGGAACTGCACGACAGCGACGAGTTCGAGATCCTGCGCCTGCCGGCCCGGGTCATCTTCTTCGACCCCGAGGACCGCCTGATCCGCGCGCCCGAGGCGCGCCGGCTGCTGCCGCAACTGGCGCAGCGGCACTGGGACGTGATCCACATCCACACCCCGTTCCGCGCCCACAGCCTCGGCGTGAGCCTGGCCGAACAGACCGGCCGGCCGACGGTGGAGACGTACCACACCTATTTCGAGGAATACATCGGCCACTACCTGCCGTGGGCGCCGGTGGCGCTGCTGCGGCTGGTGGCGCGGCGGCTGTCGCGCACGCTCTGCCACGGCGTCGACCACCTCATCGTGCCGACCGCGCAGATGACCGAAGTGCTCGATCGCTACGGCATCACCACGCCGTCGACGGTGCTGCCGACCGGCATCGACCTCAGCGAATTCGCCCACGGCGACGGCGCGCGCTTCCGCGCCGAACACGGCATCGAGGCGAACCGGCCGACGCTGGTGACGGTGAGCCGTCTGGCGGTGGAGAAGAACATCGCGTTCCTGTTGCAGGTGACGCGCCGGTTGATCGCCGATTTCCCCGATCTGATGTTCATCATCGCCGGCGAGGGGCCGGACGCGGAGCGGCTCAAGCGGCTGTCGAAGGAGTACGGACTGGAGCGCAACGTGCGCTTCTTCGGCAATCTCGACCGGCGCACGACCTTGCTCGACGCCTACCGCGCCGGCGACGCCTTCGTGTTCGCCTCGCCGACCGAGACCCAGGGCCTGGTGCTGATCGAGGCGATGGCGCTGGGCGTGCCGATCGTCTCGACCGCGGTCATGGGCACCGCCACGGTCCTGCGCGACGCGCGCAGCGCGGTGGTCAGCGAGGAGAACGTCGAGGCCTTCGCCGCGCACGTGGCCGGCGTGCTGCGCTCGCCGGAGCTGCGCGCGCAGTTGTCCGCGGCCGGCCCGATCGACGCGCGCGGCTGGAGCACGCAAGGGCTGATGGAACAGGTGGTGGCGCTGTACCAGCGGCTGGCGCAGGCGGCGCCGCGCAAACTCGAAGCGACGCGGACGCAGGCGCAGACTGCGCGCTGAGCGCATCGCAGGCCTTTAGGTCCGACGCTCCGCGATCCGATCGCCGCGGTCCAGAATTAAAGCCTCGGACCCGAAGGCCCGCCCACACAGAACGTTCAAACCGCGGCCGCCGGCGCGACCCGCACCCGCGCCGCCAGCGCGAGCCCCAGCAAGGCCAGCGCGAACGCGATCGCGAACCCGCACACATAAGCCAGCGTGTGCGAACGCGTCAGCAGCGCCGCGAACAGCGAGCCGCCGAGCGCCAGCGCGGTCGCGGTGTAGATAGCATCGCCGAGGTGCAAGGCCGAAGAATTGCGGCCCTGTTCCTGCGGCGGCGACAGCTCCAGCATCAGCACCGACAGGGTCGGGTAGATCAGGCCCATGCCCAGTCCCGACACGATCCAGCCGGCGATGCCGAGCGCGATCGGCGCGTGCGCCAAGGCCAGCGCCGCGACCGCGGCCACGCCGAGCGCGATCATCGCCATGCCGGCCTGCAGATAACGCCACGGCCGGCGCGCATGCGCGCTGCGGCCGCGCAGCCACGAGCCGGTCGACCAGCCGATCGCGCCGAGGGTCACCACCGCGCCGGCCCAGGTCGGCGACAGCCCGCGTTCGGACGACAGCAGCAGCGGGATATACGCCTCGGTGAGGAAATACGCGCCGGCGGCGATGCCGCGCAGCGAGACCACGGCCGGCAGGCCGCGCGCCGCGCGCAGGGCGCCGGGCGGCAGCAGCCGCGATGCGGCCAGGACCAAGGCCGCGGCGGCCGGCAGCAGCCACGCCAGCGCGACCGCGCCGCGCTGCTGGCCGCCGTAGTGCAGCGCCAGCAGGCTGGCGGTGGCCAGCAGCGCCCACGGCAGGCGCAGCGCGTCGCCGGGGCGCCGCGGTTCGGCCGTCGCCACCGGGCCCAGACCGCGCAGCGCCGGCAACACCCAGCACGCGGCCAGCGCCGCGACCGCCGGCACCGCCAGAAACACCCAGCGCCAGCCGGCGTGTTCGACGATGGCGCCGCCGATCGCCGGGCCGATCACCGCCGGCAGCACCCAGGCGGCTGCGAACGCGGCGAAGATCTTGACCCGCAGCGCCGGCGGATAGACCCGCCCGACCACTACGTACAGCGCGACCGAGATCAGCCCGCCGCCGAAGCCCTGGATCACCCGGCCGGCGACCAGCCAAGCCATCGACGGCGCCAGCCCGGCCACGACCAGGCCGACCGCGAACCAGGCGATGCCGTGGCGCAGCGGCGCGGCCGGTCCGCGCGCATCGGCCCAACGCCCGGCGGCGACCATGCCGACCACGCTGGCGGCGAGGGTGCCGGCGAACGCCAGCGCGTACAGCGCGAGGCCGTCGAGCGCGCGCGCCACGGTCGGCATCGCCGTGGTCACCGCCAGCGCTTCGAAAGCGACCAGGGAGACCAGTGCGACCGCGCCGGCGGTGAGGCCGCGGTAGCGCGGCGCGAACAGGCGGTCGTCGGCTGCGGCACCGCCTCGCACGGACGCTCCCACCCCGGCCGGTCCGCTCCGCAGCGCCAGCATAGGTTCGTCGGGGACCGGGGTGGAAACGTCCGCGCCAGGCGGCGCGGCGGCGATGCGGTCGGGAGAGCCTTCGGCGCCGCAGCCCTGCGACCCGATCACCTGGCCCATCGGCTCCGAAGGCTCTCCCGACCGCACCCGCGCGCCGGACGCGTCGCCGCTGCGCTCGCTCATGCGCTCAGCCTCAGCAGCGACAGCGGCATGGCCTCGTACACCATCAGCACGACCTTGCCGCGCGCCGGGCCGCGTTCGACCGCGCGGTGCGCTTCGGCGGCGCGGGTCAGCGGGAACATTTCGCGCACCGGCACCATCAGGCCGTGGCGCTGGTGCATCGCCAGCAGTTCGGCCAGGCGTTCGCGGCTGCGCTGGCTGCGCAGTTCGGCCAGGCCATAGCGGCGCGACAGGCTCAGCGCGCGCTGCGGCGCGGCCAATCGCAGCCATGGCGCGAAATCCTCGCGGCCGCAGGCGTCGAACAGCGCGTCGATGCCGTCCGGCGCCAGCGCGCGCGCCTGTTCGACGCCGGCGGCGCCGGCATCGACCGGCTGCGCGCCGAGCGTGCGCAGGTAATCGTGATCGGCCGCGGCGGCGCTGCCGATCACCCGCGCGCCCCACGCCACCGCCAGTTGCACCGCCACGCAGCCCAGCGCGCCGGCGGCGCCGTGGACCAGCACGGTCTGGCCGGCGGCGAGGCCGAGCTGGCGCAGCGCGGCGTGCGCGGTCTGGCCGGTCGAGGGCAGGGCGCCGGCGACCGCCCAGGTCATGGTGTGCGGCTTGCGCACGGCCTGTTCGGCCGGCACGGTCAGCGCTTCGGCGTAGCTCATCGCCGCGGCCCAGCCCATCACTTCGTCGCCGACCGCGAACTCGTCGACGCCGGCGCCGACCTGGTCGACCACGCCGGCGAACTCATTGCCGAGCCGGCGCGGAAAGCGCGCGCGGGCGCCGCCGTCGCGGGCGCCCAGGCCGCTGCGCACGGCGATGTCGCTGGGCCGCACGCCGGCCGCGCGCACCCGCACGCGGATCTCGCCGGGCCCGGCCTGCGGCATCGGCAGATCGATCGCGCGCAGCACTTCGGCTGCGCCGTAACGGTCGAACACCACGGCTTTGACGCGGGAGCTCGCGTCCGCGGCGGAGGAGGATTCGTTCGCGGTCGTGCGGTTGCGCTGCGAGGCCATGAACTTGACGCCTTGAGGAGACCGGGCGCAGCATAGAACCTTGACTTAAGTTGAGGTCAAGGGGTTGCGCGCGATCCGTGCGCGGTTTTTTGCCGCAGCCCCGGCCCGGAGCGAAGCGAGCATGAGCGTGGCGAGCGAACTGAGCGTGGGACAGGTGGCCGAGCGTTCCGGCGTGGCGGTGTCGGCGCTGCATTTCTACGAGGCCAAGGGCCTGATCCACAGCGTACGCACCGCCGGCAACCAGCGCCGCTACAGCCGCGACACCTTGCGCCGCATCGCGGTGATCCGTGTCGCCCAGCGCGTCGGCATGCCGCTGGCGACGATCCGCGAAGCGCTCGACACCTTGCCCGATTCGCGCGTGCCGACGCGCGCGGACTGGAGCCGGCTGTCGGCGGCGTGGAGGGACGAATTGGAGCAGCGCATCGCCCACTTGAGCTTGATGCGCGACACCCTGGACCAATGCATCGGCTGCGGCTGCCTGTCGCTGGACCGCTGCCGGCTGGCCAATCCGGAGGACGCGCTCGGCGATCAGGGCGCGGGCGCGCAGCGCTGGGCGACGGCGTTGCAGGAGAGCCGCGGGCGGCGCGGCGCGAAGCGCTCGCGCGAGTGAGGTTCGTGCCCGTTCGCCGCGCAACCCGTACCATAGGCGCCCTCCCTCCCAACCCGGTTCCGCCATGACCGTTTCGATGTACTCCACCAGCGTCCCGGTGCTGCAACAGCTGCTCGGCAGCCTGTCGGCGATCCTCGCCCGCACCCAGGCCCACGCGGCCGAACGCAAGATCGACGCCGACGCCTACCTGCAGGCGCGGCTGTTCCCCGACATGTTCCCGCTGCTGCGCCAGGTGCAGATCGCCTGCGACTTCGCCAAGGGCATCGGCGCGCGCCTGGCCGACGTGGCGGTGCCGGTCTACGACGACAGCGAGCGCAGCTTCGACGAATTGCAGGCACTGATCGCCAAGACCCGCGCCTTCCTCGAAAGCCTGGAACCGGCGCTGTTCGAAGGCGCCGAAGACCGCGAGATCGTGCTGCGCCCGGGCACGCCGAAGGAGCGCCGCTTCAACGGCCGCGACTATCTCGTCCACTACGGCCTGCCGCAGTTCTTCTTCCACGCCAGCACGACCTACGCGATCCTGCGCAGCAACGGCGTGGAGATCGGCAAGCGCGATTTCATGGGCCAGTACTGAGCCGCCGGATCCGCTTGCGGCACGTTCGAAAAAGCCCGCTTCGGCGGGCTTTTTCTTTGCCTGCGATCCGGCGCGCGACGGACCCGCGCGAGGGCCCTCGGCCCGGCGCTTTCGCAGCCTTCAGCCCCGATGCCCGCGCTGCGGGAGGGGCTTCAGGCCCGCCGCTTTCGTCTGCGCTCGCCGCGCATCCGCGCGGCCGCGCTGCAACGGATCTCTCGCCCGATCCAGCGCTCGCGCACACGCCGGCCGCCGTCGAATCCGCATCGCTGCGCAAGCCGAAAAAACTCGACGAAACGACGATTTTTTCGACCGCGTTCGCGTCGGGTCTCGGCCCCTGCGACGCCCTCTTGCGATCATGTTCTCCCGTTGGCGACAGGCGCTCGCGAACGGCTCCGGAACCCGCCAGGACCGCCCGCATCCGCGTTCGAAAACGCGAGCCGCGCAAGGACGCGCGGTCCGGAATCCATCTTCGCGCCCCATCCAACCAGAAGGAATTGGCATGCCGTACAAGAGTATCCAGGGGCCCCTCGCGTTGAGCCTTGCGCTGATCGCGCTGGGAGCGGGCGCGATCGGTGCCCCGCAATCGAACGACGGGCTGATCGGTCTGTCCCTCAGCCAGGTTGTCTCGGCCGCGTCGCAGCAGGCGCGAACCGACGCGGACGACCGCGACGCCGACCGCGCGCGTTTCCAGCGCGCGCTGGCGCTGCGCGAACGCGATCCGGCCTTGGCGCCGATCGCGCGCGAACTGGCGCGGCTGCGCCGTTTCGAACCGCTGCGCGCGGGCGACGTGGTGACCCACAGCGTCGACGGCCGCGATTCGACCATCGTGTTGCGCGGCGAAGTCGGCAACGGCGCGCCGCTGCGCTACAGCCTGGCCCAGGCGCCGCGCCACGGCCGGGTCACGATCGAACGCGACCGCGCGACCTACCGGCCCGATCCGGGTTTCGCCGGCGTCGACACCTACACCTATCGGGTGCAGGCAGGCGGCGAAAGCGCCGAGGCGGTGGTCGCGGTGACCGCGATCCGCGCGCGCGCGCTGCCGGCGACGGCTGCGGCGGCCTTGTAAGCGCCGCGCGCAGGTTCAGGGGTTTTCGGCGCCGCCGTGCAATGCGGCGGCGCCAGCGGGTACCCCGCGGGTGCGGGGTAGGGGACGGCTCCCGGCGCAAGGCGCGCGAGCCGCTGCCGCCGTCGCGGCGCGCCTTGCGCGCTGGCGCGGACGCTCCGCCGGCCGTCTCGTCGTGGTGACGGCCGGGCCGGGCGCGTGCGCAGTCGTCGCCGGGCGCGGCGACGGCGGCAGTCCCTGGTATCGGCCGGCCGCGGCGTGCGCAGACGCATCGATCTGCGCCGTCGCGGCCGGCGCGAGCCGAATCGAGCCGAATCGAGCCGAATCGAGCCGAATCGAGCCGAATCGAGCAGGCGCGCGGCGACGCGCGCGCGGCGAACGCGATGCCGGCGCCGAACCCGCGGCGTCGCGCACACAAGAATCCTCGTCAGTGAGGAAGCAGGGCGGGCAGGGACGCCCGCGTCATCGTCGGCTCCGGCCGCCGCGCCGCACTGGGCGCGGCGTGGCGGCCGGGGCCGGGCGATGGATCGCGCGGCGCGCCGTGGCGTAGCGCCCGCGCTGTCGCGCTGCGGCCGCTTGCGCCGCGATGTTTCCGCCCGGCGCTCGAACTCGATGGCCGGGCGCGATGCGAGAGCTCGATCGCGCGGCCCGCGCTTCGGCGCCGATGTTCGGCCCCGACTTGACGGCCGACGTTTCGGCTCCGTCCTCCGCGCTCGCTGTCGCAGTTTCGAATCCGGCAAACGCCGGCAAATGTCGGCGAATCCGCAACGCCGCCGGTCGGCCGAAGCGAGCGCCCTCGCATCCGGGGCTTGCATCCGCGCGCCGTCGCGGAGAGGATGCGGCCTCGGCTTTCGGGGAGGCCCGCATCGATGGATTTGCTGACGCTCGACCATTTCGCTCCGCACGTGAACGAAACCTACGCCGCCCAGATCAACGACGGCGAAGTGCCGTTCGTGCTGGTCGAAGCGCGCGCGCTGGGCACCAGCCCGCAGCCGATGGCGGCGCGCGCGCCGTTCTCGCTGCTGTTCCGCAACGGCTCCTCGTTCCTGTTTCCGCAGCAGATCTATCTGATGCGCCACGCCTCGATCGGCGAGGTCGGCATCTTCCTGGTCCCGGTCGCGCGCGAGCGCGAGGGCTTCCTGTACCAGGCCGTGTTCAACTGAAGCCGGCGCGGCGGCCGTGCGCCGCCTTCGCGCCGCCGCGCAGCGCGCAGCCTGTGTCATCGGCCTGCGCTGGCGCGCTGCATCCCGCCGCGTCGCGGCGGGAATTCAACGCAAATCCGCTTCCCAGCGCATCAACGCGTGCGTCGGCAGGGTTTCGGCCACGGCGAATCCCAGCCGCTCGTACAGACGGCGCGCGCCGTGGTTGCCGTGCTCCACGTGCAGGCGCATGCCGCGTCCGCGCGCGTGGGCCTCGTCCTGGGCCCAGCGGATCAGCGCGCCGCCGAGGCCGTCGCCGCGCATCGCCGCGTCCAGGGTGATGTCGATCAACAGGTGCTCGGGCGCGTTGCGCTGCAGGTAGATGCGGCCGGCCGGGACGCCGTCGCGTTCCACCACCAGGAAATCGGCGCGTTCGTAATGGCGCACGTAGTGCAGGTGCTGCATCGCGAACTGCTGGTCGAGGAACGCCGCCAGCGCTTGCGGCGGCCAGCCCATCGGCGCGAACTCGTGCGCGCGCAGTTGCCGGTACAGCGCGCGCAGCCAGCCGATGTCGGCGTCGACCGCGTGGCGCAAACCGATCCCGCGCCCCTCCAGGAGCGCGGGAAGGTCCAGGTGGCCGGCGCGCGGCGGCGGGAACGCCAGCGCGGGCGGCTGCGGAATCGCGGCGTGCATGTTCATCCGAACGCCGGGAACACGCCTTGCAACGCGATGCAGAAGTTCATCGCCAGATAGGGCTGGCGGTTCTCGTGCGGCTGGCCGCCGCCCATCGGTTGCAGCACGGTCGGGGCCAACGGCGCGTTGGCGGCGTTGGAGGCCACGAACGCGTTCATGCTCGGCGAGCCCAGCGAATTGTTGTTGGACGGCGAGGCCGCCTTCTTGGTGTCGGTGGGCTGGTTGTAGACGTTCAACGAATGCGAGTGCGCCGGCATCTGGTTGAGGTTCAGCGTGACCGAATTGACGCCGAACGGCTCGCCGGCGCTGTGCGGCGTCAGCCCGGGCCCGTTGCCCTGGTTGGTGGCGGCGCGGTTGACGAAGTTCGGCAACTGGAAAGTGGTCTGGCCGTTGCCGCCGTACTGGGTGCCGAGCAGCGAGAACAGCGCGGTGTTCTGCTGGATCGCCATCGTGGCGCCGTTGCACGCGGCCCAGCCGCGCGGCGCGAAGTTGAAGCCGAATACCTGGATTTGGGCGATGAAAGGTTCGGTCATGGGTAGATCCTCGATCTGCGGCCCGTCGCAGCGTTGTCGCCGGCGCGGGCCAGGGAATGCGGAAAGTCAGCCCTGCGACGGGTAGATGCCGTAGGCGGCGATGCAGTACTGCACGGTCAGGGTCGGCATCTGGTTCTCGTGCGCCTGATTGCCGCCGACCGTGCTGACCGACAAGGGGCTGCAGGCGAAGGCCGTCGCGCCGGTGGTGTCGGTGACGTACAGCACGTCGCCGTTGAGCGCGCCCATCTCCAGCGTCGCCGCCGGGGTTTTCTGGCTGGCGGTCAGCGTGGTCGCGACCATGGTGTGAGTGTGCTGCGGCATCTGCTGGCCGATCAGGGTGACGCTTTCGCTGCCGGCGCGCTGGCCGATGACGTAGGTGCTCAGGCCCAGGCCGGTGCCCTGGTGGATCGGCACGCGGCCTTGCAGGTCGGGCATGGCGAAGGTGCTGATGCCGTCGCCGCCGTAGATGGTGCCGATCAGGTTGAACAGCGCGTCGTTTTCGGCGATGGAGACCAGTTGCCCTTTGCAGGCGTACCAGCCGGTAGGGACGCGGTTGAACCCGAACAGGCGGATCTCGCCCAGGTATGGCTCGCTCATGAGAGTTGCTCCAGGAATGTCGTAAAGCGGATAGGAGTGGCCGCGGCGCGGCCGCAGGCTCGTTCGCGAGTCAGTTGCGCGAGGGATAGATGCCGCTCAGGGCGATGCAGAAGTTGATCGCCAGGTAAGGCTGCACGTTGGTGTGGGCCTGGGTGCTGCCGGCGGTGCCGATGGTGGCCGGGCTGAGCACGACCTGGGCCCCGCCGGTGGTGGAGTACATCTCTTTGTCGGTGGTGCCGAACAGCAGCCCGGTCGGATTGCGGCTGGTGGCCGCACCGGAATTGCAGCCCAGGGTGTGGTTGTGGTTCGGCATCTGGGTGACCAGCAGGGTCACGTTCTCGACGCCGCCGATCTCGCCCTGGGTGTAGGGCGTGGGGTTCCAGCCCGGGTCGGTCGAGTTGCCGGCCCCCACCGGCGTGCGGCTGCGCAGGTCGGGCAGCACGAAATTGGTGGTGCCGTTGCCGCCGTACATGGTGCCCAGCAACGAGAACAGCGCCTGGTTCTGCGCGATCGGCAGGGTCTGGCCATTGCACATGGCGAAATACTTCGGCGCGAAATTGAAGCCGAAGGTGTTGATCTGCCCCAAGAATACTTCTGTCATCTCTTCCCCCAGAGTGTTTTCCGGGCGCCGTGCGCGCCCGGGACTGCGTTCCCGAAGCCTCGGCCGCACGCCCCGTCCGCGCACGGCGGAACGGGCCGGTCCGGCCGGGTCCGGGTATGGCGCATGAGCGCCATGACCTTGCTTAACGCGAAGCGGTGCCGGATGCGGCCGCTTCCGCGTCCGTTTTGCGTATCAGGTCAATGAAAGGGATGCGCCAGGGGCAGTCGGCGCACTGAAACCAGATCGCTCACGGGCACAACCCCGGCGGATCCGCGCATGAAGCGCGCAGCGCCGGGCGTCAGGGGATGAACAACATGCAACAGCAGTCGGCGCAGTTTGCGGGCGTTTCGCACGTCTCGCACTGGGGGCACTCGACCGCAGCCAGGACCTGGCGGCGCGGTCTGGCGGCGATCCTTATCGTTGTGGCAGGGCTGTGGTCGGCCGCCGCGTTCGCGGCGCCGTCGGTGCTGTGCCCGGTCAAGACCCTGGCGGTCGCCAACGGCGGCACCGCGGTCCTGGACGCCGACCTGTGCGACGGCGGCCCGCCGCCGGGCGGCTTCGGCATCGGCACCCTGATGACCCCGCCGCAGCACGGCAACGTGACGGTCAACCAGAGCACCGACAAGGTCACCTACACCCATAACGGCGACTCGGCCCTGACCGATCTGTTCACCTTCGGCGACGGCGTCGGCGGCGAGGTCACGGTCAACGTGACCATCTCGCCCGCGACCAGCCCGATCACGGTCAATCCGGCGTCGATCACGCCGCAGCTCGGCGTGGCCTACAGCCAGTCGATGAGCGCCACCGGCGGCGTCGCGCCGTACACCTATGTGCTGAGCGCCGGTTCGTTGCCCACGGGCCTTAGCTTCGCGTCCGGGACCTTCTCCGGCACGGTCCAGCAGCGCGGCAACTTCCCGATCCAGATCAGCGTCACCGATTCGACCGCGCCGACGCCGCTGACCACGGTCAAGTCGTACACCATCGCGATCCCCAACACCCAGCACGACTTCACCCCCGCGGCCCTGCCGACGCTGTACCGCACCGCCAGCTACAACATCGCCCTGGTCGGCAGCGGCGGCTACGCCCCGTACAACTACGCGATCGAAACCGGATCGCTGCCGGCCGGCCTGAGCCTGAGCGGCGGCGCCATCGTCGGCACCCCGACCGCGTCGGGGCCGTACACGTTCACGATCAAGTCCACCGACAGCAGCACGCCCGGACCGGGCGTGCCGGCGGTGGCGTTCCGCACCCGGACCTTCACCGGCACCGTGCTCGAGCCGCCGACGATCGTGGTCAATCCGGCCACCATCCCCGGCGCCACCGTCGGCGCCGCCTACAGCCAGACCTTCACCGCCACCGGCGGCACCGCGCCGTACACCTTCGCCATTTCCGCCGGCGCGCTGCCGGCCGGGCTGACCCTCAACACCACCACCGGCGCGCTGACCGGCACGCCGACTGCGGCCGGCACGTTCAACTTCACCGTGCGCGCGACCGACGCGAACAATTTCCCGGGCACCCGCGCCTACACCCTGGTGGTGGCGCCGCCGGTCATCGTGGTCGCTCCGGCCACCTTGCCCAACGGCGCGGTCGCGGTGGCCTACAACCAGACCGTCAGCGCCACCGGCGGCATCGCTCCCTACAGCTTCGCCGTCACCGCCGGCGCGCTGCCGGCCGGGCTGACCCTCAACGCGACCACCGGCGTCCTGGCCGGCACGCCGACCGCGGGCGGCACCTTCAACTTCACCGTCACCGCGACCGGCAGCAGCACCGGCACCGGCGCGCCGCACACCGGCTCGCGTGCCTATGCGCTGTTGATCTCGCCGCCGACGGTGGTCATGCCGGCGACCGCCCTGGCCAACGCGACCCAGGGCGTGGCCTACAACGCGACGCTCAATCCGGCCAGCGGCGGCACCGCGCCGTACACCTACGCGGTCACCGCCGGCGCCTTGCCGCCGGGCATTACCCTCAACGCCGCCACCGGCGCGCTGAGCGGTACGCCGAGCGCCTCGGGCACCTTCAACTTCGCGGTCACCGCGACCGACAGCAGCACCGGCACCGGACCGTACAACTCGGCGCCGCGCGGCTATGCGCTGCAGGTGATCAACATCCCGCCGGTGGCCAATCCGGTCTCGGCGACGGTCGCCTACAACAGCGGCGCCAACCCGGTCACGCTGAACATCACCGGCGGCGTGCCGACCTCGGTCGCGATCGGAACCGCGCCGGCGCACGGCACCGCGATCGCCTCGGGCCTGACCATCACCTATCAGCCGACCCCGGGCTATGCCGGCCCCGACAGCTTCACCTACACCGCGACCAACGGCGCCGGCACCTCGGCCCCGGCGACGGTGACGATCACGGTCGGCAACCCGACCATCACCGTGACCGCGTCGGGTCCGTTCACCGCGCAGATCGGCGTGGCCTACACCCAGACCTTCACCTGGAACGGCGGCGCCCAGCCGTTCACCGGCTTCCAGGTGACCGGCCTGCCGGCCGGCCTCAGCGTCACCGCGACCACCGCCAACACGGCGACGGTGTCGGGCACGCCGAGCGCGGCCGGTTCGTTCTCGCTCAACGCCAGCGCCACCGACGCGAGCACCGGCAACGGGCCGTTCACCGTCGGCCAGGCCTTCACCCTGAGCGTGTCGGCGCCGACCCTGACGCTGACGCCCGCGGCGGGCACGCTGACCGCGACCTACGGCGCGGCCTTCAGCCAGACCTACGTCGCCGGCGGCGGCACCGCGCCGTACAACTACACCGTCAGCGCCGGCGCCTTGCCGGCCGGGCTGAGCCTGGATGCGGCCACCGGCGTGCTCGCCGGTACGCCGACCGTGACCGGCCTGTACACCTTCTCGGTGCGCGCACGCGACAGCTCCACCGGCGCCGGCGCGCCGTTCGCGCGCACCCAGAACTATGTGATGCAGGTGCAGGCGCCGACCATCGTGGTGTCGCCGACCAGCTTCGCGGCCGCCCAGGTCGGCGTCGCGTACAGCGCCACCGCCACCGCCAGCGGCGGCATCGGGCCGTACACCTTCGCGATTCCGGCCGGCAGCGCGCCGCCCGGTCTGACCATGTCCAGCAGCGGCACCCTCAGCGGCACGCCGACCGCCGGCGGCACCTTCAACTTCATGGTCATCGCGACCGACGCCAACGGCCAGACCGGCAACCGCCCGTACATCTTCACCGTGGCGACGCCGACCCTCGCGATCGCGCCGGCCACGCTGCCGAACGGCGGCGTCGCCCAGCCGTACAGCCAGACGCTCACCGCCAGCGGCGGCACCCCCGCCTACAGCTTCGCGGTCACCGCCGGCTCGCTGCCGGCCGGGCTGACCCTGAGCAGCGGCGGCGTCGTCAGCGGCACGCCGACCGCGGGCGGCACCTTCAACTTCACCGTCACGGTCACCGACTCCAGCACCGGCAGCGGGCCTTACACGTCCTCGCAGGCGTATTCGCTGAACATCGGCGCCTCGACCATCGTGCTGCCGGCGACCACGCTGGCCAACGCGACGGTGGCCTCGCTCTATAACGCCACGCTCAATCCGGCCAGCGGCGGCACCGCGCCGTACACCTATGCGGTCACCGGCGGCAGCCTGCCGGCCAGCGTCGTGCTGAGCGCCAGCGGCGTCCTCAGCGGCACGCCGAACGCGCCGGGCACGTTCAACTTCACAGTCGTCGCCACCGACTCCAGCGGCGGCACCGGTCCGTACAGCTCCGCGCCGCAGAGCTACACGCTGAAGGTCGACGACATCGTGCCGGTGGCCAATGCGGTCACGGCCAACGTCGGCTACAACGCCGCGGCCACGCCGGTGACGCTGAACATCACCGGCGGCATCGCGGCCTCGGTCGCGGTCGCTGCGGCGCCGGCGCACGGCACCGCGATCGCCAGCGGCACGTCGATCACCTACCAGCCGACCGCGGGCTTCTCCGGTCCGGACAGCTTCACCTACACAGCGACCAACGTCGCCGGGACTTCGGCGCCCGCGACGGTGACGGTCAACGTCGCCGACCCGGTCATCACCATCTCGGCCTCGGGACCGCTGACCGGTCAGGTCGGCACGGCGTACACCCAGACCTTCACCTGGTCCGGCGGCGCCGCGCCGTACGGCAACTTCAACGCCGCCGGCCTGCCTGCGGGCCTCAGCGTGACCGCCACCGGCAGCGACAGCATGACCGTGTCGGGCACGCCGACCGCGTCGGGCACGTTCAACGCCACCGTCAGCGCGCGCGATTCGGGTACCGGCCACGGGCCGTTCACCGTCGGCCAGGTGTTCGCGTTCGTCATCGGCGCGCCGACCTTGTCGATGACGCCGGCGCCGGGCAACCTGCCGATGAACTACGGCGTCGCCAGCAGCATCAACTTCGCCGCCAGCGGCGGCACCGCGCCGTACAGCTTCAGCCTGGCCGCCGGCTCGCTGCCGGTCGGGGTGAGCCTGACCTCGGCCGGCGTGCTCAGCGGCACGCCGACGGTGCCGGGCAACTACAACGTCACCGTGCGCGCGACCGATTCGAGCACCGGCACCGGCGCGCCGTTCCGCATCGACCAGAGCTACACCATCGTGGTCGCGGTGCCGACCATCGCCATCGACCCGGCGTCGATTCCGAACGGCACCGCGGCGGCGCCGTACAACCAGAGCTTCAGCGCCACCGGCGGCGTCGCGCCGTACACGTTCTCGCTGACCGCCGGCGCCTTGCCGGTCGGGATGAGCATGAGCTCGGCCGGCGTGCTCTCGGGCACTCCGCGCAGCGACGGCAACTTCAGCCTGACCGTGCAGGCGACCGACGCCAACGGCCAGACCGCGTCGAAGGTCTACACCTTCACCATCGCCCCGGCGACGGTGACGATCTCGCCGGCGACCCTGCCGGGCGGCGTCGTCGGCACGGCCTACAGCCAGAGCCTGAGCAGCAGCGGCGGCATCGCGCCGTACACCTATGCGCTGGCGTCCGGCTCGCTGCCGACCGGCATCGCCCTGAGTTCGGCCGGCGCGATCAGCGGCACGCCGACCACCGCGGGCAACTACAGCTTCGCGATCCGCTCCACCGACGATGCCGGCTACAACACCACCGTCAACTACACCGTCGCCATCGCCGACGCGGTGCCGGTCGCGGTCGACGACAGCGCCAGCACCCCGTCGAACCAGGCCGTCACCATCAACGTGATCGCCAACGACACCGGCATCATCACCTCGGTCGCGGTGGCCTCGGCGCCGACCCACGGCACCGCGACGCCGAGCGGCACCACGGTGGTCTACACCCCGGCCAGCAACTACTTCGGCACCGACAGCTTCACCTACACCGCGACCGGTCCGGGCGGCACCTCCGCGCCGGCCACGGTGACGGTGACGGTCAACGCGCTGCCGGTCCCGGTCGGCCAGCCGCAGAACGTGACCACGCTGTCGACCCAGGCGGTCACCATCGACGCCGCCGCCGGCGCCAGCGGCGCGCCGTTCACCGGCGTGACCCTGCTGACGCCGCCGAGCTCGGGCACCGCGGTGGTGCAGGGCACGACCCAGATCGTCTACACGCCCGCGGCCGACACCGCCGGCGCGATCGCGCTGACCTACACCCTCAACAACCCGTTCGGTGCGTCGGCGCCGATCACCTCGACCATCACCGTCAACCCGGTGCCGGTGGCCACGCCCAAGCGCGTGCGCACCATCGCCGGCGCCACGGTCACGGTCGATCTGACCCAGGACGCGCGCGGCGGTCCGTTCACCGGCGCGGCCCTGGTCTCGTTGAACCCGGCCAGCTCGGGCACGGCCACGGTCGTCGCCTCGGGCGGCAGCTACAAGCTCAGCTACACCCCGGTGATCGGTTACTCCGGCCTGACCGTGGCGACCTTCACCCTGAGCAACGCGTACGCGACCTCGGCGCCGGCGACGGTCGAGATCGACGTCGCGCCGCGCAGCGATCCGTCCAAGGACGCCGAAGTGCTGGGCATCCTCAACGCCCAGGCCGAGGCCGCGCGCCGCTTCGCCAACGCCCAGATCGGCAACTTCCAAAAGCGCATGGAAGGGCTGCACGACGGCGGCACCAGCGGCTCGCGCTTCGACAACGGGCTGAGCTTCTCGGTCGACCCGCGTTGCCGCGAAGGCGCGCGCCGCACCGCCGGCAGCGATTGCCGCAACGCCGACCTCGGCGACGAGCAGGCCGGCGTGGACGGCAAGCCGGGCGTGCCGGGCACCGGTCCGCAGTACGGCTTCTGGACCGGCGGCACCATCGAGAGCGGCAACCGCGACGGTCGCGGCGGCGGCTCCGGCGGGCTCGACTTCAAGACCAGCGGCATCAGCCTGGGCGCCGACTACCGCGCGCGCCGCGACTTCGCCTTCGGCGGCGGCATCGGCTACGGCCGCGACGACACCGACGTGGGCAACCGCGGCAGCCGCAGCAAGGGCGAGAGCTACAGCGCGGTGTTGTACGCCAGCTACCATCCGGGCGAGAGCTTCTACCTGGACGGCCTGCTCGGTTACCAGTGGCTGTCGTTCGACTCGCGCCGCTACGTCACCGACACCGGCGGCATGGTCAACGGCCGTCGCGACGGCAACCAGTGGTTCGCCTCGGTGTCGACCGGCCTGGAGTACCAGCGCGAGCAGGTGCGGATCACCCCGTACGCGCGCCTGGACGTGGCCCGCGCCACCCTGGACGGCTACACCGAGACCGGCGACGCGCAGTACGTGCTGAAGTACCGCGACCAGGACATCGACACCACCACCACCAGCCTCGGCCTGCGCGTGGATTGGCGTTACCCGGTGCGTTGGGGCACGTTCTCGCCGCAGCTGCGGTTGGAATACCAGCACGACTTCCAGGATGCGAGCTACGCGATCATGAGCTACGCCGACATGGTCGGCGGCCCGTTCTACCGCGCGCGCCTGCAGGGCCTGGACCGCAACCGCTTCGTGTTCGGCCTCGGCGCGGTGCTGCAGACCGAGCGCGACTGGGCGCTGCGGCTGGAGTACCGCGGCCTGTTCGGCAGCGGCAACGACGACGACAACAGCTTCATGATCAACGTCGAGAAGAAGTACTGATCGAAGCGAAGTGAGCGACGACGGCGGGCGCCTGCGGGCGCCCGCCGTTTTTTGTGCGGCGGTCCGACGGCGTCGCCCGGCTGCGGCCGCGCCGCGGCGGCGCGAAAATGCCCACACGCGCCGTCGCGGCGCGAAAATGCCAAGATGCGCGCAGTCCCCCCGCGACACGCCGCAATGTCCGATTCCGCCACGCCCGCCTTCGCCAGCGCCGCCAAGGACCGCCTCGGCGCCGCCGCGCTCGACCTGCTGCCGCTGCGGCTGCCCGACGAACAAATCGCCGCGCTGCACGCCGCCTACGCCGAGCCGCCGCGCGCTTACCACAACATCGGCCACGTCGCCGAAGTGCTGCGCCACTACGCCGACGTCGCCGCCGGCCCCGGCTGGGAGCGCCCGCGCGAGGTCGCGCTGGCGGTGCTGTACCACGACGCGATCTACCAGGCCGGCCGTCGCGACAACGAAGCGCGTTCGGCCCAGCTCGCGCGCGAGCACATCGCGCGCTGGCTGGCGGACGCCGGGATCGACGCCGACCATGTCGCCGAACTGATCGAACTGACCGCGCGCCACGGCGCCATCGCCCGCGACGACGTCGCCGAGCAGGTGCGGTTGTTCCTCGACGGCGACATGGCCATCCTCGGCGCCGAACCGACGGTGTTCGACGCCTACGACCGCGGCATCGCCTCGGAGTACCGCGGCCACGTGCCCGGTCCGCTGTTCCGGCTCAACCGGCGGCGCTTCCTCAAGGCGCTGCTCAAGCGCGAACGGATCTTCCTCAGCGATTTCTTCCATCAGCGCTACGACGCCGCGGCGCGCAACAACCTGCGGCGCGCGGTGACGACCAAGCGCTGAGCGGCTCCCGCTTTCAGTTAGGCAGGCTGTTGTGGGAGGGGCGTCAGCTCCGACGCTTTTCTGTCGGCGCTCGCATGAAGTTCCGGCCGAGCGGAACCGCGTTTGAACGCGTCGCCACAACCGCGTCGCCGCTGTTCCCTCTCCCGCTTGCGGGAGAGGGTCAGGGTGAGGGCGTGCGGGATCGCCGCGTTCCGGCCCTCACCCCCGACCCCACCCCGGCCCGAACGCATAGCGCTCGGGCGTTCGGTGCTGCGCGAGCCAATGGCTCGCAAGCGCAGCCCCTCACCCCGCAAGCGGGAGAGGGGAGCGAAAGGCCTCGGACTGAATCGCTTTCGACAAAAACCTGGGCCGACGAAAACGGCTGGCGCACAAACGAAAACGGCGGCCGCTGCGTGCGGCCGCCGTGGCGGTGGGGAAGGACGGCGGCCTTCGGCCGCCGCTGCCGTCGAACGGATGACGCTCGCGCGTCGCTTATCGATGGAACAGGCGCCTCCGGATCGCCGTTGCGGGGAGAAGGGCGGCGTCGCAACGCCGCGCGGATGCGGTCGCGATGATTCGATGCGCTCCTGATGATTCGAAACGGGCCGCGGCGTCGCCGCGGCGGGGAAGGGCGACGCCGCAAGCGCCGCCCGCTTGGCTCAAGCCGACAATCGTCCCAGCGAACTGTCCAGCACCCGTTGCAGCTTGCGCGCCGCGCCGCTGATCGCCGCGCGCATCGTCGCCGCGTCCTCGGTCGCCGCCACCGGCGGCCGGCCTTCGACCCGCGCCTCGATCGTGCAGTGCTTGTCGTGGCCGCCGGCCTTCTCGCCGTTGAGGTCGCGCAGGTGCACTTCGACGCGGGTGATGTGGCTGCTGAAACGCTTCAGGTTCTGGTCGATCACGCCTTCCACGTGCTGGCCCAGCGATTCGTCGCCGCGGACATGGTGGTCGGTGTTGAGCTGGATCTTCATGCAAACGCCTCCTTGTGGCGCAGATGTCGGGTCGACGCGCGGGCCCTTGCCCGGCGTCTGCGCGGTCCGCCGCTGTTCGGTCGGCTTGTCGGCCACGCAAAACTTCCGACCGGCGTCCTCGTGGAAGGTTCTCGTTGCGTTCAGCTTCGGCCCAGCCGGGGCATGTCAGGGTGTGGGATCGCCGCGGCGGCGGGGCGCTACAATGGCGCCATGGTCGTCAACATCGCCGCTTACCATTTCGCCGTCATCGACGACCCGCCGCAGTTGGCCGCGCGCCTGCGCGAGCAGGCCGAAACCCTGCAACTGCGCGGCACCGCGCTGGTCGCGCCGGAAGGCGTCAACCTGTTCCTCGCCGGCGCGGCCGAATCGATCGAAACCCTGCTCGACGGCCTGCGCGCCGATCCGCGCCTGGCCGGCCTCGCCGTCAAGTACAGCCGCAGCCGCGTTCAGCCGTTCGCCCGGCTCAAGGTCAAGGTGAAGCGCGAGATCATCGCGTTCCGCCGCGACGGCAGCTCGCCGCTGCACGGCCGCGCACCCACTGTGACGCCCGACACATTGGCGCGCTGGCTCGACCAGGGCCACGACGACGCCGGCAAGCGCGTGGTTTTGCTGGATACGCGCAACCGCGAGGAGATCGGCTACGGCAGTTTCGACGACGCGCTGACCCTGCCGATCGACAACTTCACCGAGCTGCCCGAAGCGCTCGCGCCGCACCGCGAAGCGCTGCGCGACGCGACCGTGGTCAGCTTCTGCACCGGCGGCATCCGCTGCGAAAAAGCCGCGCTTTGGCTGCGCGCGGACGGCATGGACAACCTGCTCCAGCTCGACGGCGGCATCCTCGGCTACTTCGAACGCGTCGGCGGCCGCCACTACGACGGCGGCTGCTTCGTGTTCGACGAACGCGTGGCGCTGGACCCGCAGTTGCGGCCTTTGCGCGACGCCGCCGCCTGATTGCCCTTTTTTGCCATTCATTACAAATCGTTAACCCGTGCAAATGCGGGCTGCGGTTAGGCTGCGCGTTCGCGACGGACCGGCCCCGCGCCGCGCCCGGCCGTCGCGCATGGACGCCGCGCGCCGCCCGCCGCCGCCGGCCTGGAATTGTTTACGAGGATTACCGATGAACCGACGCCTGTTCCCCGCTGTGTGCCTGCTCGCGAGCGCCGTCCTGGCGCTGACCGCGTGCGGCCAGGCCGCGCCGGTCAACACCGCCGCCCCGCAGGAAACCACCGCCGCCGCGCCGGCGCCGCCGAAGGCCGTGCCGGACCCGGACGCCGAGCCGGTCTCGCGCGCCTCGCCGCCGATGCTGACGCCGGTCGCGCTGGGCACCTTCGACCCGGGCAACCCGGTCGCGCAGGCGACCACCGGCAAGCTCACCATCGACGACCTGGAGATGAAGGGCGAGAACGGTTCGCTGTACAAGACCGAGCGGGTCGCGATCGTGCGCGGCGGCGACCAGTACAGCGCCGGCCAGACCTATGGCGCGACCATGCAGGTCGAGGCCAGCCAGGCGATCGAATTGCGCCGGGTGATCGAGCAGACCCCGCCCAAGGAAACCCCGGCCAATTCGTTCTGCGGCACCCATCCGACCGGCTTCATCGCCCTGGCCAAGGTCAGCGAGAGCAGCGGCGACGTGATCAAGCTGATCGCGCTGCAGGGCAGCGACCTGCCGGCGGCGAGCGCGCAAGGCGTCGGCCTGTGCGCGTCGATGTTCTATATGGGCAAGGCGTTGCCGGAGAAGGCGACGTCGTAAGCGGCCGGCGCGACGCTTCGGCGCGCGCGGCGGATGTCCGCTTCCGTCGTTCTGGCGCTCGCTGAAACGACGGCGACGATGAGCGCGCGCGCCGCCGCGCGTCGACGGCTCAAGCCGCGGCGTTCTCCAACAGCGCCCGCGCCGCCGCTTCGCCCGCGATCAGGCCGCTGGCGAAGCACGCGGTCAGCAGATAGCCGCCGGTCGGCGCTTCCCAGTCCAGCATTTCGCCGGCGCAGAACACCGCGGGGCCGAGCGCGTGCGCGCGCAGGGATTCGTCCAGCGCTTCCAGGCGCACGCCGCCGGCGCTGCTGATCGCTTCGGCGATCGGGCGCGCGCGCAGCAGCCGCAGCGGCAGGCGCTTGATCGTGCGCGCGACCGCGGCGGCGTCGTTCAATCCGTCCTTGCCCAGGGTTTCGAACACCAGCGCGGCCTTGACCGCATCCAGCCCGGTCTGCCGGCGCAGGTGCTCGCCGACGCTGCGGCCGCCGCGTGGACGGGCGAAGTCGCGCTGCAGGCGTTCGAACTCGCGGCCCGGCGCCAGGTCGAGTTGCAGCAGCGCTTCGCCGTGCGCGGCGATGCGTTCGCGCAGCCGCGCCGACAGCGCGTAGATCAGGCTGCCCTCGATGCCGGTCGCGGTGGCCACGCATTCGCCTTGCAGCGAATGCTCGGCCTCGCCTTCGCGCCAATGCGCGACCACCGGCTTCAGCGGCGCGCCGGCGTGGCGCTGGGCGAAGTGCTCGCTCCAGCCGATGTCGAAGCCGCAGTTGGCGGGCTTCAGCGGGGCGATGTCGAGGCCGCGCGCGCGCAGCCAATCGGTCCAGGCGCCGTCGGAACCCAGCTCCGGCCAGCTGCCGCCGCCGAGCGCGAACACGCAGGCGCGCGCGCGGGTGCGCGCTTCGCCGGCGGGCGTGGCGAAACGCAGCGCGCCGTCGGCGTCGAGGCCGATGCAGCGGTGCTGGACGTGGAAGCGCACGCCGTCCTCGCGCAGCCGCCGCACCCAGCCGCGCAGCAAAGGCGCGGCCTTGCGGTCGAGCGGGAACACCCGGCCCGAGCTGCCGACATAGGTGTCCACGCCGAAACCGCGCGCCCAGTCGCGCAGCGCATCGGCGTCGAAGCGGTCGAGCCAGCGTCCGACTTCCGCGGCGCGTTCGCCGTAGCGCGCGTCGAAGCCGGGGCGCGGCTCGCTGTGGGTGAGGTTGAGCCCGCCCTTGCCGGCGATCAGGAACTTGCGCCCGACCGAGCCCATCGCGTCGAACAGGTCGACCTCCACGCCGAGCGCGCGCGCGGCCTGCGCGGCCATCAGGCCGGCGGGGCCGCCGCCGACGATGGCCAGGGCGGGGAGGGTGTCGGGCAGGGACATGGCGGTGCGCGGTTCGGACACGAAGCGAGGGACGGATGAGCGGGCGCGCATTATGCCCGCTGCGCCGTCGCGGCCGGGTGCGCCGCGGTCTTGCCCGATCGGCCGGCATCGCCGGCAGGGAGAACCGGCTCTGGCGCGGCGCCGCCGCTTGGCCCACAGTCCGGGGCTCCCAGAACCGCCAGGAACCCTCGATGCGAGCCACCGACTGGAAGGCGCAAGGCGCCGGACTGCTGATCTGCATGAGCGCCGCCGCCGGCGCCGCCGAGCAGGCCCCCGCCGCCACTGCGCCTGCCGCGCCCGCCGTCGAGCAGGCCGCCGCGCCGCTGCCGGAGCAGTTGCAGGACTTCGACGCCTACGTCGACGCGGTGCGCAAACAGTTCGACGTGCCCGGCATCGCCGTGGCCATCGTCAAGGACGGCCAGGTCGTGCTCGAGCGCGGCTACGGCCTGCGCGAGCTCGGCAAGCCCGAGCCGGTCGACGCCCACACCCTGTTCGCGATCGCCTCCAACACCAAGGCCTTCACCGCCGCGTCGCTGTCGATGCTGGCCGACGAGGGCAAGCTGAGCCTGGACGACCGCGTCGTCGACCACCTGCCGTGGTTCCGCATGTCCGATGCGTACGTGACCCAGGAGATGCGCCTGCGCGACCTGCTCGCGCACCGCAGCGGCCTCGGCCTCGGCGCGGGCGACCTGCTGTATTGGCCGGGCACCGACTACAGCAACGAGGACGTGGCCCGGCGCCTGGCCCACGTGCCGCTGAGCGGCAGCTTCCGCGGCCAGTACGCCTACGACAACATCCTCTACGGCGTGGCCCAGCTGGTGGTCGAGAAGGCCAGCGGCCGGAGCTATCGCGAGTTCCTCGCGCAGCGCATCTTCAAGCCGCTGGGCATGGACGAGACCCGCTACAACGCCGATGCGCTGCGCGCCGGCGACGCGGTCGCCAGCGGCCATGCCAAGGCCGATTTCAAGGACTTGCAGGTCGCGCCGCGGATGACGTGGTCGAACGTGGCCGGCGCCGGCGGGCTGTATTCGTCGGTGCACGACATGAGCAAGTGGATGCGCGCGCAGCTCGACGGCGGCGTGTACGCGCGCGAGGGCGACAAGGAACTGCGCTTGTTCAGCGCCAAGCGCCAGCGCGAGATGTGGTCGGTGGTGACGCCGATGCCGATCGCCGAGCCGTCGGTGCCGGAACTGGCGCCGGCCAAACCCAACTTCGCCGGCTACGGCGAAGGTTGGCAGCTCACCGACTACCGCGGCGAGAAGTTGGTGTGGCATACCGGCGGCTGGCCGGGGATGGTGTCGCGGGTGACCCTGGTGCCGTCGCGCAAGCTCGGCGTGGTGGTGCTGACCAACGCCGAACTCGGCGGCGCGTTCCAGGCGGTGACGATGCGCGCGCTGGACGCGTACCTGGCCGCGAACAAGACCGATTGGAACGCGGCCTACGCCGCGGCGCTGGCCAAGAACCAGGGCAAGGCGAACGACGACTGGGCCAAACACCTCAAAGCGCGCGACGCCAAGTCCAAGCCCTCGCTGCCGCTGTCGGGCTATGCCGGCACCTACCGCGACCCGTGGTACGGCGAGGTCTTCATCGAACAGGCCGGCGGCAAGCTGCGCGTCCGTTTCGGCCGCACCAAGGACCTGGTCGGCGAACTCAGCCACTGGCAGCACGACACCTTCATCGTGCGCTGGGACCAGCGCTGGCTCAACGCCGACGCCTTCCTCAACTTCGCCCTGACCCCCGACGGCAAGGTGCGCGAGCTGCGCATGGAGGCGATTTCGCCGCTGACCGATTTCAGCTTCGACTTCCAGGACCTGCGGCTGACGCCGGTGGCCAAGAGCGAGGCCGAGGCCAAGGCGCACTGAGCGGTGGCATGAGACCAAAGGAGGTAGGGAGGCGGCGTACCGGCGGCGTTACTAGCTAAGACTGGACTCCAGTCCAAGCGCCGGCATTTTCTCCAGGTGACGGCGCCTTAGCTTGTGGCGACGCGGTACCGTGACCGTTGAGCCACTTCCGGCCCCGTACCGCGGCGCTACGCGGTGCGGGGCCACCTTCCCTCAGGCCCGGTCTTCGGGCTCGATGCTCGAGGCCCGCTTCTTCAGGGGCCCTGTTCTTCCCGGACCCGATTCTTCGAGGGCAGGGCCCGAACGGCCGGCCGTTGCGGCCGCGCCGTCTCATTCCCACGCCGCTTCGCCGCCTTGCGGCGCCAGCCGCGCGGCGACGAAATCCAGGAAACAGGCGATCCGCGAAGCCAGCTGGGTGTTGCGGTAGTAGACCGCGTTGATCGGCTGGCGCACGTCCGCGGTGGTATCGGCGAACAACTGCACCAGCGCGCCGCTGCGGCGGTCCTGGCGGGTCATGAAGTCGGACAGGCAGACGATGCCTTCGCCGGCCAGCGCCAGCTGGCGCAGGGTTTCGCCGCTGGACGCGTGCAGGCCGGCGGCGATCTCCAGTTCGTCGCCGTGCGCGTCGCGCAAAGGCCAGCGGTTCAGCACCTGGGTCGGGGCGAAGCCGAGCAGGCTGTGCCCGGCCAGCTCGGCGACCTCGCGCGGGGTGCCGCGCGCGGCCAGGTAGGCGGGGCTGGCGAGCACGCGCAGGCGGCTGCCCGGCAGCGGGCGCGCGTGCAGGGTCGAATCGGTGAGCCGGCCGATGCGGATGGCGACGTCGGTGCGTTGTTCGAGCAGGTCGATGATCTGGTCGTTGCTGTTGAGCTCGAGTTCGATCTGCGGATAGGCGCGGCGGAAATCGCCGACCAAGGGCACGATCACATGCAGCATGAAAGGCGAGGCCGCGTTGACCCGCAGCCGCCCGGCCGGTTGCTGCCGGCGCAGCGCCAGCGCTTCCTCGGCGTCCTCGACGCTGGCCAGGATCACCCGCGCCCGCGCCAGCATCGCCTCGCCTTCCTCGGTCAGCTCGAGCCGGCGCGTGGTCCGGCGCAGCAGGGTGGTGTCGAGCTTCTCCTCCAGCCGGCTCAACGCGCGGCTGACCCCGGAGACGGTCTGGCCGAGCGCTTCGGCCGCGGCGGTGATCGAGCCGCTGTCGACCACGCTGACGAAGGCGAGCAGTTCGTCGAGGGAGAGTTTCATCGCCGCATTCTAGACAGAGCGCGAGGCGCGGCGCGGGCGGGGCGCACGCGCCGGCGTGTGGCGCCAGTCGCAGCCGGACTGCGACCTGGGCGTTACGCGCGCGGCAACGCCGCGGCGGCGGTTCTTCTCGCGCGCTTAATCGCCAAATCCGCATGCTCGCCGGTCCGCACGGGCGAGGAGCCGAGATGACGCAGCACCGTCGATTTGCCGGGACCTTCGCCCTGATCGCCCCGGCCGCGCTGGCCCTGGCGCTGGGCGCCTGCGGCGAGCGCGCCGCGTTGCAGGTCGCCGACGGCACCGGCCCGGCGCCGCAGTTGCCGAAGCCCAACCAAACCTTCATTCCGACCGTCGACGTCGCGCCCGCGGTCGGCTGGGCCGCCGGCGCCAAGCCCACGCCTGCGCCGGGCCTGAGCGTCAACGCGTTCGCCCAGGGCCTGGACCATCCGCGCTGGCTGTACGTGCTGCCCAACGGCGACGTGCTGGTGGCCGAGAGCAACGCGCCGCGCAGCGAGCACAAGCCGTCCGGGATCAAGGCCTGGTTCGCCGCGCGCTTCATGAAGAAGGCCGGCGCTGCGGTGCCGAGCGCCGACCGCATCAGCCTGCTGCGCGACGCCGACGGCGACGGCGTCGCCGAAACCCGCACGATCTTCCTGCAGGGCCTGCATTCGCCGTTCGGCATGGCGCTGATCGGCGACCGCCTGTACGTCGCCAACGCCGACGCGGTGTGGCGCTTCGCGTATCGCCCGGGCGAAACCGCGATCGCCACGGCGGGCGAGAAGGTCACCGACCTGCCGGCCGGCATCAACCACCACTGGACCAAGAACCTCATCGCCGACGCCGGCGGCGGCAAGCTCTACGTCACCGTCGGCTCCAACAGCAACGTCGGCGAAAACGGCATGGACGCCGAGGAAGGCCGCGCGGCGATCTGGCAATTGGATCCGGCCAGCGGCGAGAAGCGCCTGTTCGCCACCGGCCTGCGCAATCCCAACGGCCTGGCCTGGGAACCGGCGACCGGCAAGCTGTGGACGGCGGTCAACGAACGCGACGAGATCGGCAGCGATCTGGTCCCGGACTACATCACCTCGGTCGAAGACGGCGCGTTTTACGGCTGGCCATACAGCTATTACGGCCAGCACGTCGACGAGCGCGTGCAGCCGCCAAGGCCGGACCTGGTGGCCACGGCCAAGGCGCCGGATTACGCGCTGGGCCCGCACACCGCATCGCTCGGCATCGCCTTCGCGCAGGGCGCGAAGTTGCCGGCGCAGTTCGCCCAGGGCTTGTTCGTCGGCCAGCACGGCTCGTGGAACCGCAAGCCCAAGAGCGGCTACAAGGTGATCTTCGTACCGTTCGCCGGCGGCAAGCCCGACGGCGCGCCGCGCGATGTGTTGACGGGTTTCCTCGACGCGCGCGAGCAGGCGCAAGGACGGCCGGTGGACGTGCGCATCGATGCGCGCGGGGCGTTGTTGGTCAGCGACGATGTCGGCAATACGGTATGGCGGGTGACCGCGGCGGGCGGGTGAGCGCGCGGGGGGCGTCGGATCGCCGCGCTGCGGTTCGTCGCTGCCGCGGGCGCGGTTGAGCCGCCGGGCGACGGCGCTGCGCGCGAATCGGTGCGGCCGGGTCGGCCGCACCGTGCGCTTCAATCGCAACCGTCGCGGCGGCCGTCGAACAAGGCCAGATCGCGCTTCTGCCCGCTGCCGGCCAGCAGCGTCAGCGTCAGCCGTTCCTGCGAGGCCTGCACGCGCAGCCGGCGGGTGCCGGTGGCCGCGGCGCCGGCGACGTAGTCGGCGCTGAGCGCATCGGCCGGCCAGTCCGCAGCCGGCGTGGTCACCGTCGGCACGCGCACGAATTCGATCCGCGGCTGCGGCATCAGCACCAGCGACTGCGTCGAACCCGGCGCGCGTCCGGGCGGATGGGTTTTGGCCAGCGGACGGATCTGGGGTTCGGGCTTGCCGCCCGCCGGCGCGCGCATCGGATCGTCGAGCGCCTGGCTGGCGAGCACCGCAGTGCGGCCGTCGCGCGAAAACCACAGGTGCAGGCGCCGGTCCGGATCGTCGCCTTCGGGGCGGCTGATCTGGCCGACGAGCCACTGCGGGCGCTCGTGGTCGGGCAACAGCCGCAGCAGGGCGGTGGCGCGGCCGTCGGGTTCTTCGCGGCGGATCCAGCAGCCGCGCAGGTGGTCGAAGCGCGCGCTTTCGGGCGAAGCCGGCGTTTCGGACGAGGCCGACGGCGCGGCGTCCGCCGGCGTCTGCGCCGCGGCGGCGGTCGCGCTGCAGGCGAGGGCTGCGGCAACGAGACAGGCGAAGATCGGACGGGGCATGGCGGCATCTCGCGCGTGGGTAGCGCCACCCTAAACCGACGAAGTTCAAACCGGATGAATGTCCGCTGCAAGCGCTGCGCCGCCGCCGGCGGGTACGATGGCTCGTGCAGGGCCGGTCGGAGCAGCGATGACGCACAGTGCGATCCGCTATGGAGCGAACGATCTCTATTTGAACGATGCTACGCTGCGAGAGCTGCTCAAGGCGTTGGCTTGGCATTTGCCGGCGCGGCTCGCCGAATCCGCAAACGGTATCGATGAGTGGCTGGTCGTCGCGTGCGATCGCTGGATCGACGGGCATGAAAACCTGCCGCCGGGCCTGCGCGATATCGAACTGGACGCGGCGTTGACCTCGCTGCAAAGGGCGCAGTCGTTCGCGCGCTACCTGGCCTGGGTGCGCGACCGCGACGGCGACGGCGCCTACGACGAAGCGGCGGTGCGCGCGGCGATCGACGCGATCGTCGCCCGCTTGCTCACGCCGCGCGGGCCATAAGCCGCCCGAGCGGTCCGCATCGCGGGCCGGCCGCGGTCACTGCACCACCGCCACCTCGATCTCGCGCTCATCGCTGCGCCCATGATCGTCGACCACCGACAACCGGAACTGCCCGGTGCGGTCCGGCGCCCAGGCCAGCGCCTTGCCCGCATCGGCGCTGCCGATGAAGGTGTTGCCGACGAACCAGTACAACTTCGAGACGTCGGCGTCGACGGTCGCGGCGAGGCTCAGCGACAGCTGCTCGGGATGCGAGAGCCGCATCGTGTAGCGGGTGGCGCGATACGGCGAGGTGATGCTCGGCGCGCTGCCGAGCCAGTCCTGGGCGCCGCCGCAGTCGCGCGCCGGCGGGCGCCGGCGCGGGATGCCGGCCTGGACGAAGACCTGGGCCAGGTCGGACGGCCAGAATTCGTAGACGTCCTGGCGCATCGTCGCCGGGTCGAAGCGGCCGCACACCGGTTTGCCGCTGGCTTTGTCGACGACCACCGCGCGGTGCACGCTGCTGATGCGGATCGGCGATTTGCCGGGAATGAACCAGGTCGTGCCGCGCTGCGGGCACCAGGCATTCGGCAGGTCGCCGCTGGCGCGGCAGACTTCGACCCGTTTGAGGTTGAGCGGCCATTGCCGTACCGGCTCGGCCAGGTCCGCGCGCGCGGCCTGCAAGCCGTCGACGATGTCGAAGAACAGCGGCGCGGCCGCTTCCACGCCGATCAGCGCGGGATTGCTGGAACCGTCGAAGTTGCCGAGCCACACCACCAGCACGTAGGGGCCGACCAGCCCGGCGCTCCAGGCGTCGCGGAACGCCCACGAGGTGCCGGTCTTCCACGCCACCGGCAGCGGCCGCGAGGAGGGTTGCGAGCCGGCGTCGGGGCGCGGGTTGTGCCGCAGCATGTCGCGGGTGACGAACGCGGCCTCGGCGCTGAGCAGGCGCGCGCCTTCGTCCTGCGGATCGCTGTCGCGCCAGCGCAGCGCGCGCAGGCGGCCGTCGTTGCCGAGCATCGCGTACATGCGCGCGAGTTCTTCCATCGTCACTTCGCCGCCGCCGAGCACCAGCGCGAGACCGTAGTGGTCGCGGCTGGCCATGCGGCTGACGCCGGCCTGGCGCAGGAAGTCGTAGAAGCTCGGCTGCTTGAGCTGCGAGGCGACGTAGACCGCGGGGATGTTGCGGCTGCGCACCAGCGCGTCGGTCGCGGTGACCGGGCCCATGAAGCGGCCGTCGAAATTCTCCGGCGTGTACGGGCCGAACGCGCTGGGCACGTCGCGCAGCACGGTCTGCGGATGCAGCACGCCCTGGTCCAATGCCAGCGCGTAGATGAAGGGCTTGAGGGTGGAACCGGGCGAGCGCTTGGCGGCGCTGCCGTTGACCTGGCCCTGGATCGACGCGTCGAAGTAATCGGCCGAGCCGACCAGCGCGCGCACGCCCATGTCGCGGGTGTCGATCAGGATCGCGCTGGCGTTGCGCAGGCCGCGTTCGCGGCCGCGGCGCAGGTAGTTGCGTACGCGTTCTTCGAGCAGGCGTTGCAGGCGCAGGTCGAGCGTGGTGGTCAGCTCGGGACCGGCGTGCGGATGCCAGGCTTGCTCGGACAACACCCGGTCGACCAGATGCGGCGCGCGGTACGGCAGCTCGCGCGCGCTGCGCAGGCGCAGCGGCAGGCGCAGCAAAGCGTCCTGGGCGGGGTCGTGCGGGTGTCGCTCGCGCCAGCGCGCGTACAGGCGCGCGCGTGCCGCTTCCAGGCTGGCGCCGATGTAGTAGGCGTCGTCCTCGCGCGCGGCCAGCCGGCCGCGCCGCGACGGCGCCTGCGGCAGCACCGCCAGCGCCAGCGATTCGGGCAGGGTCAGCTCGCCCGCGGGCTTGCGGTAATAGATCAGGCTGGCCGCGCCGACGCCTTCGATGTTGCCGCCGTACGGCGCGAGGTTGAGATAGGCCTCGAGAATCTCGCGCTTGGAATAGCACAGCTCCAGCTGCGCCGCGCGCGCGATCTGCACCAGCTTGCCGCGGATGTCGCGGGTCTGCAGGCGCCAGCGCAGCCGCGCCAGCTGCATGGTCAGGGTCGAGCCGCCGACGCGCGCTTCGCCGCTGCCGTAGGTCGACCACGCGCCGCGCACCAGGCTGACCGGGTTGAAGCCGGGATGCCAGTAGAACCAGGCGTCCTCCTGCAGCATCACCGACTCGACCAGCTGCGGCGAGATCTTTTCCAGCGGCACCCACAAGCGGTAGCGCTGGTCGCTGGCCAGGGCCAGCCGCAGCAGCCGGCCCTCGCGGTCGCGCACCACGGTCGACAGCGGGATCGCGTCGGCGAGGCCGGGGCGCGGATAGAAACGTACGGCGATCAGCGCCAAGGCGAGGGCGGCGAGCGCTAAGAGCACATTCAGTGCTGGCGCCCACCGCCACCGCTTCAGTCCCCGGCGCAGGGACGGCAACACCATCATGTCGGCAGGCTCACGGCGTCGGCGCGGTCACCTGCAAGGTCCCGGCCGGACCGCCCTGCGCGTACACCGAGCGTTCGTACATCGACTCGGCATAGACCGGCGGCACCACGAAACTGCCGCTGTTGTTCGCGCGCACCTTGTAGCGGAACTCGCTGGCTTCGCCGCCGACGCTGCCGTACAGGATCACCCGGTCCTCGCGCTGCTCGACGTGCTCGGGCTGGAAGCTCGAACCCGGCAGGGCCAGGGTCTGCGCCGGCGCGGCGTTCGGATCGGGGCCGTCGCGCGAGGGTTGTTCCTCGCCGTCGCTCTCGCCGTCGCCGCCTTCGCCGCACTCGTCGCCGCACTCGTTCTCCGATTCGCTGCTCTCGCTCGCCGCCGCGGCCGGCGCGGCGTACTGCATCACCGTCTCGAAACCGCCCGGCAGCAGGTCGACCACCGCGATGTCGTCGCGCATCGGCGCGCCGAGCGCGCGCACCCGCAGACGCACGGTCACTTCCTGGCCCTGCTTGATCGAGGTCACCGGCTTGCCGGCGTCGTCGAGGTAGTCGCGCACGACTTCCAGGCCCTTGTCCTGCACCGCCTTCGGCAGCGCGCGGTCGTAGCCGCTCTGGTTGACCAGGTACCACACCGGCGCGTCGCCGCCCGGCGCCACCCACAGGCGCAGGTCGCCGCCGGCGAAGTCGCCGCGGGCGACCACGCCCGCGGGCGCGCCGATGCGCCGCGACTTGCCGTCCTTGCCGGCCGCTTCCAGCACCGGCAGCGGCTGCTGCTGCTGGGCCGAGGCGTAGGCGTCCAGCGCCAGCACGGTCAGGGCCGAGGACAAGGTGTTGTAGCGGTTGTGGCGCAGCGGATCGAGCAGGCGGTCGAGCGCGGTCTGCTTGAGCAGGTCGCGGCTGAGCGCGCCGAAGTGGCGGTTCAGCAGGTACACGGTCCAGGCCTGATCGATGCCGCCGTCGTAGTAGTGCGCGTAGGCGGTCGGCACCGTGGCGGAGGCCGCGTTGGCGCGGCGCAGCGCCACCGTCGCCAGCGCGCGCGCCGGCTTGTCCTGCTGCAACAGCTGGTAGCTCGCGCCGATCAGCAGGCCGGCGACGTCGTTCTCCCAGGTCTTGGGCTGGTCGCGCTTGATCTGCTCGTGCACCGCGCTGAGCAGATTGCTCGCGGTGCGGCCCTGGCGCACCAGCAGGTACACCGCGAGCGCGCGATGGCGCAGCGCCGGCAGATCGTTGCCGGAACGGTCGGCGGCGCGCTGCTCCAGATAGCCGTTGAGCGACTTGAGCAGATCGTCGGGCACGTTCTGGCCGCGCTCGCGCGCTTCGATCAGGTACAGCGCGGCGTAGCCGGTGACGAAGTCGTCGGCGTCCGGCGTGGCGGTCCACAGGCCGATGCCGCCTTCGCCGTTCTGGCGCGCGCGCAGCAGGTCGATCACGCCCTGGCGCGGGTCGCCCTTGCTTTGGGCGACCAGCTTGCCGAGCTCCGGATGCGCGCCCAGCACCAAGGCCGGGAACGCGCCGCTGAGCACCTGCTCGCTGCACTGGTACGGGTAATCGCTCAGATACGCGCTGAGTCCGTCGACCGCGACCAGCGGCGACACCGAGGCGGACACCCGCCGCGTCGCTTGTTGATCGAACATCGCGCGCAGCGGCTGAATCACGGTGCGCTTATCGGCGCGGCCGGCGATCAGGTCCTGGCGGGCGACGATGGCCGGACGCAGCGACAGCTCGATCCGGCGCTTGGCGCTGTACGGACTGGCCACCGCCTGGATCGTAACCGGCAGCGCACCCAGCGCATTGCCGGCGCGCACGCGGAAGCGCACCGTGGTTTCGCTGCGCGGGGCGATCGACACCGGCGCCGGCGCCGTGCCGACCAGGCTCAGGCCGGGCGGCAACTGTAGGTTCACCGCGACCTTCGACGCCAGCTTGGCGCCTTCGATGGTGTTGGCGACGCCGACCGGCAGGTCGAACTCGTCGCCCGGCGCCACGTGGGTCGGCAGGGTCGGCGTCAGCACGAAGTCGCCGCGAATGATCGCCTCGTCCTGGACGATGCCGATGCGCTGCGGCGTCACCGCCACCGCGACCACCCGCACCTTGCCGTTGAAGTGGTCGGGCAGCACGAACGGGAACTCGCGGCGGCCGTCGACATCGACGATGCCCGACCACCACACCGCCGGTTTTTCCGACTTGCGCTTGAACGGATTGAGGTGCTTGGCCATGCCGCCTTCGCCGTCGCCGCCGGGCGCGGCGGCGGCCGCGAGCCGGCTGAACTCGGGCAGCAGCAGGTCGAGGATCTGCGCGGTGTCGACCTGCAGCATCTTCTTGCGGAAGAAATGATCCAGCGGTTCGCCGACGCGGTAGCGCGCGACCTGCAGGATGCCTTCGTCGACCGCGAACAACACCACCCGCGCCTTGCCTTCGGTGGTGATCGTCGCGTTCAAGGTCTGCCCCGGCTTGGTCACCTTCGGCAGCGACACGCTCAGCGGCTGGGTGCGCGCGCTGCGGTCGACCGCGAACGGCGCCACGCCGAACGACAGCGGGCTCATGTAGATCTCGTCGGAGTTCGGATCGCGCAGGAACTGCACGTTGACGTAGCCGTTGCCCTCGAAATCGGCCGGCAGCACGATCTTCTGCACGCTGGAGGTGCTGTCGGCGCGGAACCAGGCGTGGGCGTAGACCTTGTCGCGTTCGATCGTGATCAGGCCGGCGCCGGGGTAGGGCGCGCGCACGCTGACTTCGACGGTCTCGCCGGGCTTGTAGCTCGGCTTGGACAGGGTCAGGCCGAGCTCGGCGTTGCGTTCCAGCGAGCGCGACAGGTTGGCCGCACCGGCCACGCGGTAGCCGATCTGGTTCAGCACTTTGCCGTCGGCCGCGCGCACTTCGATCACGAAGTCGCCCGGCTGGTCGGTTTGCAGGTTCATGGCCTGGCGGCCGCCGGCCAGGGCCAGCGGCTGCTCGCGCAGGTCGTAGCGGCGCTCGTGCGAGACGTAGCGGTACAGGCCCGAATCCTGCTTGGTCAGCACCGAGACGTAGCGCTTCTCGACCACCACCGCGCGCAGCCCCGGCACCGGCTTGGGCAGGCCGTCCTGGCCGATGCTGAGCAGTTGCAGCGAACGCTTGGCGCCGCGCTGCACGTAGTCGAGCGAATCGGCGGCCTTGATGCCGACCAGGAAGTCGTTGTTCGACACCAGCGCGCTGGTCTGCGCGGCGACGTTGCGGCCGCTGCCGGGTTCGAACGCGCGCGCCAGGAAGCTCAGCTGGTAGGTCGCGCGTTCGTACTTGGTCAGGTCGAGCTTGAAGGTCGCATTGCCCTGCGCGTCGGTGGTCTGGTCGCTGAGCGACTCGTCGTAGCCTTCGCGCGCGGCCTGCGGGTCGGAGAACTGGTAGTCCGGGTATTGGGCGAAACGCGGCAGGTACGGCCGCAGCACCATCGTGCCCTCGACCTTGCGCTGCTGCGCCGGGGTGCCGAACAGGTTCTCGGCGCTGACCACGGCCGAGAGCTGGTCGGGCTTGATCCAGCCCTTGGGGTTGTCGGCCGAGAGCTTGACCGCGACCTTCATCGTGTCGGGGGCGAACTCGCGCACCTGCACCGAAGTCGAGCCGATGCTGGTGCGCTGGTCGTCGCGGCCGAGCAGGAACAGCTGGACCTGCCAGGTGCCGCTGGGCGCGCTCTCGCTCGGCGCGAAGCTGGCGCTTTCGAAGCCTTGCTCGCTGAGCTTGAGCTTCTGCCGCTGGGCGACGTTGCCGCGCGGGTCGGTGAACTCCCATTCCAGCGGCAGGCCGGCGAGGGGGCGCTTCCAGTCGGCGGCGCGCACGATCATGCCGATGTTGATGGTGTCGCCGGGCCGGTACAGGCCGCGGTCGGAGAACAGGAAGGCGTTGAGCGCGCCGGCTTCGATGTCGTTGGGCTCGCCGCCGATGTCGAAGCGCGAATAGTCGAGCTTGCGCCGGTAGTCGTCGATCGGCAGGAACGAATAGTCCTCGCCCTGGCTGACGGTCAGCATGGTCGGGGTCTTTTCGCGCTTGAAGCCCTTCAGCGACGGCAGCTGGGCGCGGCCGCTGGCGTCGGTGTCGGCCTCGACCAGGGTTTCGCCGTTGCGCGCGACCGCGCGCACCCGCGCGCCGGCGACCGGCGCGCCGTTGGACAGCGACTGCACGAACACGTCGCGGCGGCCGTCCAGGGCCTGTTTGACCGCGATGCCGAGGTCGGTCAGCACGACCAGGCGGCTGTCTTCCTCGCTGCCGGCGTCGTCGGCGATGGTTTCCGCGCTCGGACGCTCGGCGTCCTCGTCGCTCATCGTGCGCAGGCTCAGCAGGAACACGCCGCGGCGGCCGGACTTGAGGTAGGCGCCGAGGTCGACGCCTTCGTAATGGGCCTTGGCCGGGTTCTCGGCCGGCAGGGTCAGGCGGCGCTCCTCGCGCTCGACCAAGCTGTCGGGGTTGACGTTGTACAGGCGCGGCTTGGCGTAGGTGCCGTTGTTGTCGAACACCAAGTGCTGGATCTGCTCGGGCAGGACCCGGGCGATCTCCAGCCGCGCGCGCGCCACGTTGCGCGAGACCACGCTGACTCGGCGCTCGCCGCGCAGCGACAGCAGCGCGCCTTCGCCGACGAAGCGCAGCAGCTTCGGGTACTCGGGCACGCTCAGCACGGCGTTGTGGTCGCGGCCGAGCAGGAAGCCGCCGAACGCCTTCAGGCCCTTGTTGACGCGCACGTAGACGTAGCGGCCGGGCGGGGCCTGGAACTTGAAGCTGTGCACCGGGGTGTATTCGCGTTCGGCCGGAATCGGGCTCAGCGGCAGCGCGGTGGCGGCCTTGAGCACGGCTTCGTCGACGTTGCCCGACGACCAGGACATGTCGCCGCCCTGTTCCTTGGCCGGGCGGCGCGGGTCCTTGGCCGGCAGCAGCCAGGCGCGCGTAGCGCCGGCGACTTCGGTGTCGCGCATGGCGTTGTTGAAGCTCAGCACCAGCGCCTGCTCGGGTTCGAAGCGCTCGTTTTCGACCAGGGTCGCGGTGACGTCGTCGACGCTGACGCTGTACAGCGACGGCAGCTTGACCTGCGAGGAGAGCTTGTCCGCGCTGCCTTCGCCGCCGAGCGCGCTGACCACGCCGGCGGCCACGTCCAGGGTCAGGGTGCCGCCGTTCTCCGGCAGCTTCAGCGGTTCGGAATGGACCCAGGCCTTGAGCCGGGCGTCGTCGTAGGTGAGGGTGTACTTCGGCGCGGCCTGGACGCTGCCGCCGCCGTCGACCAGGGTCAGGGCGATGCGGCGCTGCAACTGCGCCTCGTCGACCGGGTGCGAGAACTTCAGTTCGAACACGCCCTTCTTGAGCGCCGGGTCCTCGGGGTCCTGATAGAACTCGCTGGTCGACAGCTCGGCCTTGAACGGCGCGGTCTCGAATTCGAATTCGTGTTCCTGCAGCGCCACCTTCGGCGCGACGCTGGTCTTGGGATCGATCTCGACCTTGTACTTGGTCTTGACCGGCCAGTCGGTGGCCGGCACGAACACCAGGGTCTTGTCGTCTTCCCAGGTCCACGCGCCCTTGAGCTCGGGCGTCAGGCTGACGCCGACCGGCGCGTTGCCGATCTGCTGCAGCGGCGCGGCCGAGTCGGAGAAGCTCAGGCTCAACCGGTGTACGGTCGGCGGCTTGCGTTCGTAATCGGTGAGTTCCGGCGCGTGCAGTTCGACGCTGAGCGCGCCGGGGATCACCGGCTTGGGCCGGGTGATCAGCCAGTACGACAGCCACGCCGCGGCGAGCAGGCCGAGCAGGCTGCCCAGGTACAGGCCGGGGCGTTGGCGGATGCGCGCGAACAGCGCGGCCAGCCAGGGCGGCGGAGTCCACGCCATCCGGCCGAACACGGCCTGGGTGGCGCGGGTCCAGGCGTTGGCGCGGCCGGACGCGCCGGCCTCCGCGGGGGGAGCCGGTTGCGACGGCGAGGGCGTGGTTTGCATTGCGATGTTCCGATCCGTGGTGCGGTGGCCAGTGCCGGGCCGGGCGTTCCTTTGCCTGGCCGGTCCCCGATTGGTGTTGTTGCGTTGCGCTTGGTGCCGTCTGCGTCGGCGCGCTCGCGCGGCGTTGGGCCGTTGAGCGTTGGCGTCGGTGGCAGTAGACCCAAATGTTAGGAAATTGTTCCTGCCGTTCGTCGGCTTGTCGAGATTTTTTTATCGCGGCGTTCGCGCGGCGGTCGCGCAGGAAGGATGGCAGGGGCGGGCGGGGCGCGCGGCGGGGTAAGCTCGGGGCCGTTTTGCGTCGGAGTCGGCATGGACATCGTTGCCTTGTTGGTGGTCGCCGTAGCCTTGTGGCTGGCGTTCAAGCTGGTCGGATTCGTATTGCGCGCGGCGATGTGGGCGCTGGTGTTCGGCGGCTTGTATTGGCTGATCGCGCCGCTGGCGGGTTGGCCGATGCCGTTCTAGCCGCGGCCGGCGCCGTTCGCTTCGTCCGCCGCGCTCGCTGCGCTGCGGATCCGTCCATCGCGTTCCGACAGGAGTTCGCCGCCATGCCCGACTCGCCGTCCGCTTCGCCCGCCGTCCCCGCGCACTGGGTCGCCGACACCCAGGACATCGGCCGCCTGGTGCGGGCGGTGTACGAATGCATCTCCGGCCCGGCCGGGGCGCCGCGCGACTGGGCCCGGTTCCGCTACCTGATGCACCCGCGCGCGCTGAGCCTGCGCACCGTGGTCGAAGCCGACGGCTCGACCCGGGCGATGGTGTTCGACGTCGAGCAGTACATCGCCGACGTCGAGCCCTTGTTCGCCCGCACCGATTTCTTCGAGGTCGAGACCGACCAGCGGATCGAGCGTTTCGGCCAGATCGCGCACGTGTGGAGCAAGTACGACGCGCGGCCGGCGCCGGGGTCGGAGGTGTTGCTCAAGCGCGGCGCCAACAGCATCCAGGTCTGTCACGAGCACGGGCGCTGGTGGGTGGTGTGCACGGTCTGGGACAACGAGCGCGAGGGGTTGCGGTTCGATTTGTTCTGAGCGATTCGGCGGGGCGCCCTCATCCGCCCCTTCGGGGCACCTTCTCCCGCTAGCGGGGTGAGGGGGCGCGCTTGCGAGCCACTGGCTCGCGCGCCACCGAACGCCCGAACGCTATGCGTTCGGGCCGGGGAACGGGCTAGCCAGACGCGGCGCAGGGTGGCTGCCCTCATCCGCCCCTTCGGGGCACCTTCTCCCGCAGGCGGGAGAAGGGACAGCAATCGGCGTCGCCGCTTTTAGCCCCTCTCCCGCTTGCGGGAGAGGGGTTGGGGTGAGGGCCGCGCGCCCTCAACACAGCCCATCCGGCAACACACAAGCGCCGATCCTTCCCCAATCCGCGCTGGATACGCCGCCCACCCGGCCCCAGATCGTCGGCATCCCCTCCGGAGCGCCGACCCCCGCATGCTGCCGTACTCCGTCCTAGACCTCGCCCCCGTCACCCAGGGCAGCGACACCCGCCAGGCCTTCGCCAACAGCCTCGACCTGGCCCGCCACGCCGAAGCCTTGGGCTATACCCGCTACTGGCTGGCCGAACACCACAACATGCCCGGCATCGCCAGCGCCGCGACCGCGGTGCTGATCGGACATATCGCCGGCGGCACCTCGACGATCCGCGTCGGCGCCGGCGGCATCATGCTGCCGAACCACGCGCCGCTGCAGGTCGCCGAGCAGTTCGGCACCCTGGCTTCGCTGTATCCCGAGCGCATCGACCTCGGCCTCGGCCGCGCCCCGGGCACCGACCAGGCCACCGCGCGCGCGCTGCGCCGCTACTACGACGGCGCCGACAGCTTTCCGCAGGACGTGGCCGAACTGCTGCACTACTTCGAACCGGCGCAGCCGCAGCAGGCGGTGCGCGCGGTGCCGGGCGCCGGGCTCGACGTACCGGTGTGGCTGCTCGGCTCGAGTCTGTTCAGCGCGCGCCTGGCCGCGCAGCTCGGCCTGCCGTTCGCGTTCGCCTCGCACTTCGCGCCGGACGCGATGGATCAGGCGCTGACTTTGTACCGCCGCGATTTCCAGCCGTCGGCGCGCCTGCAACGGCCGCACGCGATGCTGGCCTTGAACGTGGTCGCCGCGCAGAGCACGGTCGAAGCGCGCAAGCTGTTCACCACCCAGCAGCAGGCCTTCGTCAACCTGCGCCGCGGCCAGCCGGGCTTGATCCCGCCGCCGATCGACGACATCGAAAGCTATTGGACGCCGCTGGAGAAAGCAGGCGTCGCGCAAGCGCTGGCCTGCGCGGTCGTCGGCGACCCGGACGAAGTCGCCGCCGGCATCGCCGCGTTCGTCGCCCGGCACCAGCCGGACGAGTTGATGGTCACGGCCAACATCTTCGAACACGCCGCGCGACTGCGTTCGTTCGAACTGGCCGCGCACGCGCTCAAGTCGTTGCGCTGAGCGCGCGGACGGGCCCGGCGCGCGTTCGCGCCGGGCGCTGCGTCAACGGTTTGCGCTCAGCGCGCTTCCACGCCGAGCAGTTCGACCTCGAACACCAGCGAGGCATCCGGCGGAATCGCGCCGCCGCCGGCGCCGTCCTTGCCGTAGGCGAGGTCGGACGGAATCATCAGCACCCGCTTGCCGCCGACGCGCATGCCGGCGACGCCGTCGTCCCAGCCGCGGATCACCCGGCCGGCGCCGAGCAGGAAGCTGAAAGGCCGGCCGTTGTGGTCGTAGGAACTGTCGAACTTGCTGCCGCGCTTGTTCGCCGCGGTTTCGTCGAAGAACCAGCCGGTGTACTGCACGATCACTTCCTGGCCGGACTGGGCGACCGCGCCGGTGCCGACGCGTTCGTCGATGGCCTGGAACTGGTCGATGCGGCCGTGCATGACCTTCGGCGCGGCCGCGGCTTGTTCTTCTTGCTGCGCCGGACGCTGACAGCCGGCCAGGGTCAGCGCGGCGCCGGCCAGCAGCGCGGCCAGCGCCGGCGCGCGCAGGGCGGTGAAAACGTTGGTGCGGGACGCTGCTGCCACGGAGACCTCGGGAACGCTGGGCGAAAGGACGCACAGCTTACCCGCGTCGCCGCGCTCAGGCCTGCGGGATGCGCTTTTCGTACTCGGCTTCGAGGCGGCCGTGGGTGCGCCAGAAGCCTTCGGATTCGCGCTGCGACAGCTGATCGATCAGCAGGCCCAGATGCGCGTGCCAGCCGCCGGAGACGCTGACCAGGCCGTTGCGGTTGGACAGGTGGCGGTGTTCGACGACCAGATGCACCTCGCCGCCGCGTTCGCTGAGTTCGAAGGTGACTTCCGACTTGCTGCCGGAATTCTCGTTCCAGGTGTAGCTCAGCAGGCGCGGCGGATCGATCGCGGTGATGCTGCCGTGCATGCTGTTGACGCAGTCGCTGGCGTACTTGGCCGGCGGCGGGTCGTCGTTGCGGGTCAGGCGGTTGTTGTCGAAGTTGAGTTCGACCGCGCCGCCGACGCGCAGGTCCATGTCGCCGGCGGCGAGCCAGCGTCCGCGCTTGTCCGATTCGGTGAGGTAGGCCCAGACGCGTTCGATCGGGCCGGGCAGGACGCGCTCGATGCGCACGGAGTCGGGAGCGGTGAGGACGCCGAAGGCGTCGTTGGCGGGCAGGTTCATTGCGGTCTCCAGGGGCGGGGCGTTCAGGGGCGCGGCTTGCGCCGCGATGGACGTGGGGTAGTGGCGGATCGGGCGGGGCTGGATTTCTTCGCGCCGGATTTGGCCGAAGCGGATCTGGCCGAAGCGGACTTGGTCGAGGCGGCGGGCGACGCCGGGGGCGGCGGTTTGGCGGCGTCCTCGGCGCGCAGCAGCGCTTCGAGGTCGTCGAGGCGGTGGTTCCAGAAGCGTTCGTAATGGCGCAGCCATTCGAAGCCGCCGTGCAGCGGTTCGGCGTCGAGGCGGCAGACGTGGATGCGGCCGCGCACTTCGCGCCGCACCAACCCGGCGCGTTCCAGCGCCTTGATGTGTTTGGACGCGGCGGCCAGGGTCATCTCGAACGGCCCGGCCAGCTCGCCGACGTTGCGCTCGCCGTCGGCGAGCTGGCGCAGCATGGCGCGGCGGGTGGGGTCGGCGAGGGCGTGGAAGACGGCGGTGAGCCGTTCGGAGTGATAGTCAACCATGGGGTTGAATATCCGCCCGTGCCCGACAACTGTCAACCGATTGGTAAAATATTTGCAGGCGAGCCGACAGGCGGTAGGGCGGAGTGGTCCAGGCTTGGTGCGATCGTCGCCGTCGCTGCTGTTGTTGTTAGCTCCCCCCGCCGCTGCGAACTCGCCACAGGCAACCGTAGACCCGAAGGGCGCGCGCATGGATGCGCGCGTGCGGGACCGGGCCAGGATGGCCCTTGTCCCGCATACCTGCGCAAGCTACGAACGATAGTGGCTCTTGATTCGAGAACAAGGAAAGCGCCTTTCTTTGGTTACTTTCTTTGGCAAGACAAAGAAAGTAACCCGGCCGCTTGCGGACGGAAGCTTTGGATTGTGGCTTGTCTTCACCCGCAATGAAGACACCGACGAAACCCACCGCGGAACGCCCGCTGTAGGAGCGACGCAAGTCGCGACCGCGAAACCACAGCCCTTGCGCAGGTTTCGTCGTAGTTGAGTTTTCGCGGTCGCGACTTGCGTCGCTCCTACAGTCGGATACCAACCTTTCGGGTCTAGGGTTGCCTGTGGCGAGTTCGCAGCGGCGGGGGAAGCAAAGAGCAGCGGCAGTCGCAACAACAAAATGGGTTCCGGCTTTCGCCGGAACCCTTTTTGATTTCCCCTCGACGCAAGCGACGACGCAGGCAAACGCCGCGTGACAGCCTGCACCCGCCGCCGAACGCCCCGCCGCCTCAACCCGCCGCAGGCGAAGGCGCCAGACTCGCGCCGAACTCGCGCATCGCCTGCGCAGTCGCCGGATCGGCGGGGAAGAAGGTTTCGATCGCCAGCTCGGCCAACGTCACGTCCATCGGCGTGCCGAACACCGTGGTCGTGCTGATGAAGGACAACTCGCCGAACGGCGTGCGCATGCGGCACGGCACCGCGACGTGCGCGGCGCCGGTCAGTTCGGCCGGGTCGTAGTCGGTCGGTGCCGGGTAGGCTTCGAGTTCGGCGTACAGCGCTTCCAGCACCGGGTCGCCGCTGGTTTCGATCTGATGGCGCAGCCGGTGCAGGATGTGCGCGCGCCATTCGCCGAAGTTGAGGATGCTCGGCGCCATGCCCTCGGGATGCAGCGCGGCGCGCAGCACGTTGGCCGGGCGCGCGAGCAGGTGTCCGGCCACGCCGGCCAGCATCGGCGCCAGCGCGCGGTTGTGCTGGATCAGGTTCCAGTGCCGGTCCACCGCCAGCGCCGGGTGCGGTTCGTGCGCGTACAGCACCAGTTCGACCGCGGCATAGGCCTCGCGCATCGCCGGGTGGTCGAGCGGACGTTCGGCGTAGATCGGCGCCAGGCCGGCGGCGGTCATCAAGGCGTTGCGCTCGCGCAAGGGCACGTCCAGGCGGTCGGCCAGGCGCAGCAGCATCGCCCGGCTCGGCAGCGAGCGGCCGGTCTCGATGAAGCTGACGTGGCGGGTGGAGATCTCGGCCATTTCGGCCAGATCGAACTGGGTCAGGCGGCGGCGCTGGCGCCATTGGCGCAGCAGTTCGCCCACGGAGGCGGAATCGTTCATGCGGCCACCTTAGCCCAGCCGCGCCGGCGCCGGCATTACCTGCCAGGTAATCGACCCGCCGCGCGCGCCGCGGTGTGATGGCGGCGTCCAAAACGAACGCACTCACGACAGGAGAACGCAATGGCCATCGTCATCGAACGCAATCCCGCCCACTTCCTTCGCCGCGTGGTCCAGGCCGACCTCGCCGTATCCGCCGCCGCCGGCGCGCTGCAACTGGCCGCGGCCGAACCGCTGGCGCGGCTGACCGCGATCGACGCTGGAATGCTGCGCGGCTCGGGCCTGGTGTTGATGGGCTGGGTCGCATTTCTCGGCTGGGCGCTGAGCCGGCCCGCGATCAGCGCACCGATGGTGCGCACGATGATCGGCGTCAACCTCGCCTGGATCGCCGCCTCGCTGCTGGTGTGGCTGGAAGGCGCGATCGCGCCGAATCCGCTCGGCGTGGCCTACCTGCTGGCGCAGGCGGCGGTGGTGGCGGTGTTCGCCGACCTGCAGTACTTCGGCCTGCGCCGGCAGCGGCGCGGTTGAGCGGCGATGTCTGCGACCGGGGCGAATCCGGATGTGCGCGCGGCCTCGCCGCCGGCCGCGGCGCGCGGCGTGCCGCGCAACCTGCCGGCGCGCTGCGCGTGGTGTCCGGACCTGATCGGCTGCCGGGTGCCGGCGCCGGTCGCGGCGCCGGTGCGGACTGCGCGCTGCGATGCGCGCAGCGGGCCGCGGATCGTCGCTGTGTGACTTCGCTGTGTAACATCCGTAGCCCCTGTAGGAGCGGCGCGAGCCGCGACCGCGACAACACAACTACGTCGGAGCTTACGTCGCAGTTGCGTTGCCGCGGTCGCGGCTCGCGCCGCTCCTACAGCCTTACTGCGCCGTTCAACCCGCCGGGGCCGCGTACGCCACCTCGACGATCGCGAAGCGCGCCGGCCCGGCCGGCAGCACCGCTTCGAATTCGTCGTCGACGCGGCGCTTGAGCATCGCCCGCGCCAGCGGCGAATCGATGCTGATGTGGCCCAGGCGCGCGTCGGTCTCGTCGGGGCCGACGATGCGGTAGCGCGCCAGCTCGCCGTTGGCGACGTTCTCGAGCTCGACCCAGGCGCCGAAGAACACCGACCGCGGGTCGCTCGGCGTGGTCTCGATGACCCGCAGCAGCGGCAGGCGCTTGCTCAGATAGCGCACGCGCCGGTCGATCTCGCCCAACTGCTTCTTGCGGTAGGTGTATTCGGCGTTTTCCGAGCGGTCGCCTTCGGCCGCGGCCGCGGCCAGCGCCTTGACCACCTCGGGCCGGCGCACCCGCCACAGCTCGTCGAGTTCGTGCTTCAGGCGCGCGTGGCCCTCGCGCGTGATCAGCGCGGTGCTGTGTTCGGCGGGCGGGCGCCATCGGCCCATGTCGGCGGTACTCGCGGCGGCAGGGCGGTCGTTATCGCAGAGCCGGCGGCGGGGTTCAAGCCCGCCGCGCCCGCGCGTGCGCGCAGGCGGCCGCGACGGCGCCCCGCGGGGTTTGCTTCGGTCGCGGGCGGCGCCGCCGCGCTTGCCAGTGCGCGGACGATCGGCAAGGCTGTGGCGACCTGTCCGCCCGCCGCGCCCATGCTGATCCTGCCGCTGCACCGTCCGTTCACGCGCGCCAATTTCCCGTTCGTGACGGTGCTGCTGGCGCTGGCCAACGTGTTCGTGTTCTTCGCCCTGCAAAGCGGCGACGGGGCCAAGCTCAAGGCGCTGTATCGGCAGTATCTGGACTCGGGGCTGGCGGCGATCGAAGCGCCGGCGTATCGGCGTCATCTGGAGCGTAGCGGCCAGCGCGAGGCGCTGGCGGCGCTGGACGCGGCGCCGGAGCGCGAACGCGCCGGTCTGGTCGCCTCGCGCAGCCTCACCGATGTGACCTTCGCCCGCGCGCTGGCCGGCGGCGAGCTGTTCGACGATCCGGCGCAGTTCGAGCGCTGGAAGCCGTTGCGGGCGCAGTACGAGGACCAGCGGGACGGGGTGTTCACCTTGCGCCACATCATGCGCAGCTCCGAGATCGACCCGTGGCGGATGCTCTCGGCCGCGTTCCTGCACGGCGACGCGATGCATCTGCTCGGCAACATGATCTTCCTGCTGGCGCTGGGGCTGCTGGTGGAAGGCGCGGTCGGCGCGGGGCTGTTCGCGCTGTTGTACGCGCTCGGCGCCTACGGCTCGGCCGCGCTGTCGCTGTGGTGGCGCTGGGGCGAGGCCGGCGGCGGGCTCGGCGCGTCCGGCGCGATCGCCGCGCTGATGGGCGCGTTCTGCCTGGTCTGGGGCCTGCGTCCGGTGCGCTTCTTCTATTGGATCGGCGTGGTGTTCGACTACGTGCGCGCGCCGGCGATCTGGCTGTTTCCGGCGTGGCTGGGCTGGGAAGTGTTCAACCTGCTGACCCGCAGCGATCTCAATATCGGTTTCGACGCCCACGCCGGCGGCTTGCTGACCGGCGCGTTGGTCGGCGCAGCCTATGTCGCAATGGGCCGGGTGCGTTCCGGCTTCGTCGACGAAGACGCGACGGCGGCCGCGCCCGACACGCGCTGGGAACGCGCGCAGCAGCACCTGGGCCGGATGCAGTCGTCCGAAGCCGAGGCGCTGCTGGCGGAACTGGTGCAGGAACAGCCGCAGCGCTTCGACCTGCGTCTGGCGCGCTATCGCGCGGCCCGCAACGCCGGCCGCCGCGATGCCCTGGCCCAGCGCAGCGTCGAGCTGCTGGCGCTGGATCCCGACGACGCGGCGCAGGCGCGCGTGCAGGCCGAAGCGCTGGCCGGATTGGACGAAGCCGGGATAGCGACCGAACCCGCGCGCCGGCAGGCGCTGCTGCGCGCCTGGACCCGCGTCGGCGCGCTCGACGCGGCGGAAACGCTGCTCGATGGCGCGGCGATGGCGGCGCTGCCGCCGGAGCGTCTGGCCCAGGCGTGGCTGGAGCTGGCGTTGGCGCATCGCGACCGCGGCCAGCCGGCGGAGCAGGCCAAGCGGCTGCGGCTGGTGCTGGAGCGCTATCCCGAGCAGCCGCAGGCGCTGAAGGCGCGGTTCCTGCTCGAACACGAATTGCACGAGCCGACGTAAGGGACGTATCTCGCTGTAGGAGCGACGCGAGTCGCGACTGCGACAACGCAACTACGGCGAAACCTGCGCCGTAGTTGCGTTGTCGCAGTCGCGACTCGCGTCGCTCCTACAGGGCGAGTTCAAGCCGACGCGGGTTGCAGCGGCTTCAGCGCAGCCTCCAGCTTCTCGCGCAACGGCTCGTCCTCGCAGCGCGCGATCGCCTGTTCCAGCAACGCCCGCGCCTCGTCGTCGCGCCCCAGCCGGTCGACCAGCAACAAGGCCGCGTCGAGCGCCCAGCGCGGCGCGGCGGGGTGTTTGGGCGACTGCCGCAGCAGCGCCCGCAGCGTGTCGACGGCGGTCTGCGATTGACCGCTCATGCGCGCGCGTTCGGCCAGGCGCTCGCCGTGTTCGGTCTGCATCGGCGCGAAGTCCGGATCGGCGTCGAGCGCTTCGCGCAGCACGCCGAGGGCGCGGGCTTCCTGCTTCTCGATCATCAGCAGGTTGAGGTACTGGCGCGAGTGCTCGCTGCGTTCGGCCAGCGACGCGCCGGCGCTGCGCAGCAGGCGGTGGTAAAGATCGTGCACCGCCGGGGTCACCGCGCGGGTGCGGATCTCGCCGCGCAGATGCTCCATCGCCGCCGGGTTGTGGCCGTCGCGCACCAGTTCCTGCGCGCGCTCGAGCAGTTCGCCGTCGCGGTCGTACAGCGCCGGCAGGCGGTTGCGGTGCGCTTCGGGCTCGTAGCCCAGTTCCTCGTGGTACTGGTAGACCAGATAGCCCATCAGATGGAACGCGGCGAACAGGCCCCAGAACGACACCAGGGTCAGCAGCGGGCCGCCGAGCAGCAGCGGCACGAACTTGGCCATCCAGTAGCCGGCGGTGGCGACGCTGGCCTGGATCACGAACAACAGCCCGAACACCGCCAGGTACGGCCAGCCGACGCGGGCGACGATGCCGAAGGCGGTGGCCGGATTGAGCGCGTTGAGCAGGCTGCCGTCGATCGCCAGCGACATGATGCAGCCCGGCTGCAGGAATACGATCGCCGCGATCGCGACCACGCCGACCACCGGCCCGCCGAACAGCGCGGCGAGCAGGATCGCGACGATGTAGACGAACTGCATCGCCAGCAGCCGCCAGACCACGCCGCTTTCGATCTTGAGCACGCTCTCGGGCGGGTCCTGGTGGCCGTCGGCGGTGGCGCGCAGGATTTCGAAGGCGTACTTGTACGCGGCCATCCACACCAACAGCGCCACCAGCCGGCCGACGAGGGGCACGAAGGCGGCCAGGCTGCACAGGGTCAGGATCAGCAGGGTGATGCCGGACGCGCCGCGCAACGGGTACAGCATCATCGGCCGCAGCCGGTTCCAGAACGGGACCGGGCTGGCGGGCAACTGGGGCGTGGGCATGGCGGCTTCCGAACCGTGACGGGCGTTTGAGTTCGGCTACGGTAGCCGATTCCTGCCCTGGTAAACGGAGTCCCGCGAAAAAACGGCTCACCCCCTGTAGGAGCGGCGCGAGCCGCGACCGCGACAGCGCAACTGCGCCGAAACTGTCGTCGTGGCTGCGTTTTCGCGGTCGCGGCTCGCGCCGCTCCTACAGGGGGATACGGACCTTACTGGGCCGCGGCGGTGCGCTTGAGGCTGTGGTTGAACTCCGATTCGATCTTCTTGCCTTCCATGTCGAGCATGCGGATCTCGTCCTTGCTCAGCACTTCGAACAGGCTGTCGTCGTCGCTCTTGCTGTTGGGATCCAGGCGCACGCGCTTGCCGTTGTCTTCGGCGGTCCAGGTGCCGTCGCTCTTGGACGGGCTGCCGTCGCCCTTGCCCTGATAGATCCGGCTCAGCGCATAGCTGCCGTCGGCCTTGAGGTCCAGGGTGGTGTCGATGCTGCTGCAATCGGCGCAGGGCACGGTGCCGCGGAAGGTGCCGGCGAACGCGGCGGCGTCGGCGGCGGTCGGCTCGGCGGCGGCGACTGGGGCGGGCGCCGGCGCGGCCGGTTCGGCGGCCTTGGGCGCGTCGGCCGGGGCCGGAGCCGGCGCGGGTTCGGCGGGCTTGTTGCACGCGCTCAGCGCGAGCGTGGCGAGGCAGGCGAGGGCAAGCAGTTTCTGATTCACGTACGGCTCCTGTGCATGGGCGGTTTGCGAAAAGGGGCGGCGGTCGCGCGGCGAGGAGTGAGCGTAGAGGAGCGGGCCGCGGACGAAAGCGAGCCTTTGCTCACTTCGCGCGGCTGCGCGCCCGCTCCCGGCTCCTCAGCGCTTGCCGCCGAAGATGCCGCCGAGCAGGCCGCGCAGGATCTGCCGGCCGACCTGGGTGCCGACCGTGCGCGCGGTCTGCTTGGCCATCGTCTCGACCATGCCCTGGCGGCGCTTGGTGCCGAACACCGCGTCCTTGACCGCCTGGCCGAAGCCGCCTTCTTCCTGGTCGTCCTGCTCGCGGGTCTTGGCGGCCGGCGCCTGGGCCTGCTCGGCCGCGGTTTCGGCGCGCTTGGCCAGCATCTCGGCGGCCGATTCGCGGTTGACCGAGGTGTCGTATTTGCCGCCGATCGGGCTGCCGGCGCGGACCTGGGCGCGCTCGGCCTCGGTGATCGCGCCCATGCGGCAGCGCGGCGGCGCCACCAGGGTGCGTTCGACCGGCATCGGCACGCCCTTGTCCTGCAAGGTCGAGACCAAGGCCTCGCCGGTGCCGAGCTTGGAAATCGCTTCCGCCACGTCCAGCGCCGGATTCGGCACGAAGGTCTGCGCCGCGGTGCGCACCGCCTTCTGATCGCGCGGGGTGAACGCGCGCAGCGCGTGCTGCACGCGGTTGCCGAGCTGGCCGAGGATGTTGTCGGGGATGTCGTCGGGGAACTGCGAGCAGAAGTACACGCCCACGCCCTTGGAACGGATGATCCGCACCACTTGCTCGACCCGCTGCTGCAGCGCGGCCGGGGCGTCGTCGAACAGCAGGTGCGCCTCGTCGAACACGAACACCAGCTTGGGCCGGTCGAGGTCGCCGACTTCGGGCAGCTGTTCGAACAGTTCCGACAGCAGCCACAGCAGGAAGCTCGAATACAGGCGCGGCTTGAGGATCAGCGAATCGGCCGCGAGCACGTTGACCACGCCGTGGCCGTTCGCGGTGGTGCGCATCAGGTCGGCCAGCTCCAGCGCCGGCTCGCCGAAGAAGTGGTCGCCGCCGTCCTGCTCCAGGCGCAGCAGCGAGCGCTGGATCGCGCCGATCGACTGCGCGCTGACCAGGCCGTAGCTGGTGGAGATGTCCTTGCGTTCGTCGGCGACCAGGCCGAGCAGGGCGCGCAGGTCCTGCAGGTCGAGCAGCAGCAGGCCGCGGTCGTCGGCGAGCTTGAATACGATGTCGAGCACGCCGGACTGGGTGTCGTTGAGTTCGAGGATGCGCGCGAGCAGGGTCGGGCCCATCTCGCTGACGGTGGTGCGTACCGGGTGGCCGAGCTTGCCGAACAGGTCCCAGAACACCACCGGGCTGGCCTGCGGGGTCCAGTCGGTCACGCCGATTTCGCTCAGGCGGCTCTGCAGCTTGTCGTTGGCGGTGCCGGCGACGGCGAGGCCGGCGACGTCGCCCTTCACGTCGGCCAGGAACACCGGCACGCCCTGGCGCGAGAAGCCTTCGGCCAGGGTCATCAGGGTGACGGTCTTGCCGGTGCCGGTGGCGCCGGCGACCAGGCCGTGGCGGTTGCCCAGCTTGGTGTGCAGGAACACCTGTCCGCTTTCGGGGGTGGTTACGGCCTTGCCGATCAGGATGTCGTTCTGGGTATCGCCGGGGGTCGGGGCCATGTCCGTTTCCGTGGTTCGGGGGATGCTGCGGGGAACTCGCGAAGGGCCGATTCTAGCGGGAGGTGTGTTGGGTTCGTGAAGCGAGGTGGGATGTGGGGTACGGGGCTGTCTTTTGTAGGAGCGGCGCAAGCCGCGACCGCGCCAATGCGACTGCGACGAACGTCGCCTAAGCCGGTTGGCTACGTATGACGACAAGCCACAATCCAAAGCTTCCGGCCGCTTGCGGACGGAAGCTTTGGATTTTCGCTTGTCGTCACTCGTAGCCCCGGCAAGAGCAGCAACATCAAGTGAGTTCCGGCCTTCTCCGAAATGACGGGCTGATGGCTGCGACGCGTCGAGGCGTTACGGCGGAGTTACGCAGCTGCGGTTCCCCGAGGATGCAGGGCTTCGGAAACTGGCGGCAGGGCAACGTCGCTGCGGTTAGTCCTTGCCCCGGCCAGACCCCCGCCGTTACCCTGGCCCCCCGCAAAAAGGACCTGCCGCACGCCTCATGCCCGCCTATTCACGTCCCGCCCGCGCCTCGCGCGTCCCGGCCGGCTTCCGTGCGGCGGTCGCGCCGCTCGCCGCCGCGCTCGCGCTGTGCAGCCTCTCGCCGCAAGCCGCGGCCCTGTCCAAGCGCGATCAGACCGCGGTCGACGCGCTGAGCCAGCGCATGCAGTCGGCCGAAGCCCGTTACCAGTCGGCCCTGGTCAAGATCCGCAACGCCGACCCGACCGGCCGCCAGGACAGCGACGCCGCGCTGGAGGACATGGAGGACGTGATCGCAGCCTGCCTCAAGCAGAAGGGCTGCGCGCCGACCACCATGCTGGCCGGCTACAAGCGCCTGCTCAAGGCCAACGCCGACTCGGTCGCCAACACCGACGAGGACGCCGAGGACGCCGGCCAGCTCGACAGCGACAGCTTCGCCGCCGACGTGCCCGAGGCCGCGCGCGCGGCCGCTTTGCTCAGCGACGACGGCCAGCGCTTCGTCAAGATGGTGCAGTACAACCCGGCGGTGCAGGCCGGCATCCGCCGCTGGCTGACCGACCTGCGCGGCCCGCTGATGCAGAGCTACGACAACTATCAGTACATGCGCGGGCTGATGTGGCCGGAATTCCAGCGCGCCGGGCTGCCCGAGGCGCTGCTGTTCGGGATCATGGCCAAGGAATCCAACGGCCGCGTGCACTCGACCTCGCGCGTCGGCGCCGCCGGCCCGCTGCAGTTCATGTTCGCGACCGGCAAGCGCTTCGGCCTCGGCGACGACGGTTCGGGCTTCGACACCCGCTACGACCCCAAGCAGTCGGCGCAGGCCGCGGCCGAGTACTTGAACGAGCGCCTGGGCCAGCTCAACAACTCCATCGAGCTGTCGCTGGCGGCCTACAACGGCGGCGAAGGCCGCGCGCTGCGCATCAACAACGCCTCGGGCGGGCGCAACTTCTGGGACGAATCGGTCTACAACCAGTTCCCGGCCGAAACCCGCGACTACGTGCCGATGGTGGTCGCCGCGGCGTGGCTGTTCCTGCACCCGCGCGAGTACGGCCTGAATTTCCCCAAGGTCGACGGCAAGCTCGCGCAACTGCGCTTGAACCGGCCCAGCTCGATCTATGAGCTGACCATCTGCATGGGCGGCAGCGGCAGCCGCGACGGCTACATGCGCGCGCTGCGCAACCTCAACCCGCGCTACCAGGCCGACAGCTATCTGTCGGCCGGCACCACCCTGACCGCGACCACGCGCATGGTCAGCCTGTACAACCGCTGGTGCGTGCAGGGCAAGCGCGCGGAACTGGCGCGCACCCTGGTCGCCAGCGACGCCGCCAGCGCTGTCGTGCGCACCGGCCCGCTGACCGTGCTGCCGGCGCAGAGCGCGGGCGAGGACGGCACGCTGGCGTTCGCGGGCACCAGCGCCGCCGGCGTGCCGGTCACCATCGCCACCGGCCGTCCCGCGCCGGCGCCGAAGGCCGAGCCGAAGAAGAAGGCCGCGCCGAAGGACTACAAGGTGCAGCGCGGCGACACCCTGACCGAGGTCGCGCGCAAGTTCTCCTGCGACACCCGCGCGCTGGCCAAGGCCAACGGGCTGAAGGCGCCGCGGTATGCGGTCAAGCCGGGGCAGCGGATCAAGCTGAGCGGTTGCGGCGACTGAGGCGCATGCAGGCATGAGCACGGATGCGACTGCCGCCGGACCCGCCGCCCACCGGGGCGGCGAGTCGCCCGCCTTGCGCGATCTGTCGCCGCGGGCCCTGCGCCGCTGGACGTATCTGTCCCGCGCCTGGCTCGGCGCGATATGGGCGGTGCTGGTCGGGGCGTTTTCCTGGCTGATGTCGGGACATCAGCCGGTTTCCATGTGGCTGCTGGTCGGCGCCTCCTTGGCGGCGATGCTGTCGGTGGTGCCCGTGCACGAATGCGGGCATTGGTGGGCCGCGCGCCTGCGCCGCATGGCGGTGGCGATGGTCGTGATCGGCCCGCTGGAATTGCAGCCGCGCCGGCGCGGCGTGCGCCTGCGCTTGCTCGGACGCAAGAGCGCGCAGCGCGGCCTCGGCGGTTGGGTGGTCGCGCTGCCGGACCCGCGTCGCGATGTGCGCCGCGATGCGATGTGGATGGCCGCGGGCGGCAGCTTGGCCAATCTGCTGTTCGCCGCGGCGTGCATCGTCGCCGCGGTGTTGTTGCCGCCTTCCTCTCTGCGCCCGGTGTTGGCGCCGCTGGCTGTCGCGAACATCGCCATCGGCGTGCTGAACCTGATGCCTTATCTGATCGGCGGCCGCACGCCCAGCGACGGGTTGAATCTCTGGCGGCTTTCGCGCAATCGCTACGAAGACCTGCCCGGCTGGTCGCTGAAGCTGGTGCTGGGCCATTTCGCTGCGGGCTTGCCGGCGGATCGCCTGGATCCGGCGTTGCTGCGGCGCATGAGCAACGAGCCCGAGCCGATGCCGCTGATGCGCGATTGGCTGGAGTTCGATGCCGCGCTGCGGGCCGGCGCCGCGGACGACGCGGCCCGGGCGCTGGTGCGCGTGCGCGAACGAGCCGCGGGCTATCCGCCGCAGATGCGTGAGCTGGCGGCCGACCTGCTGGCCATGAGCGAAGTGCAGGACGTGTTTCATCGTGCGCTCGCCGGCGGCGATGACGATCCCGTGCGGGCCTTGTCGGCCCTGGATCTGCGCCAGCCAGGCTTGTGGCGCTCGCCGCAAGTGGCGCCGCGGGTGCGCGCGTTGGCGGCGGCGCTGCGCGGCGACGCCGCGGTCGCGCGGGTCGAGCTGGAACGTTCGCGGCGTTACGCCGAAAACGATCCGGTCCCCGGCGTCGCCGCGTATGAGGCGTCGCTGCGCGAGCGGATCGTTGCGCTGATGCCGCCGGCGGCGGCAACGGCCGGAGCCGCCGGATGAGCGGCCGCGTGCGCAGTTGGGCCGTCGTCGTCGCGGTGTCCGCCGTCCTCGCCATCGTTGGCGCCTACGCCGGCGGCGCGGCGATCTGGCTGCATTACCTGTTCAAACCCGCGACCACGCTGCTGATCGCGGCGATGGTGCTGCGCGCAGGCGCCGGCGCCGAGCCGCGCTACCGCCGCGCGATCTTCGCCGGCCTGTTGCTGTCGACCGCGGGCGATGCGTTCCTGATGTTGCCCGGCGACTGGTTCGTGTTCGGACTGGCCTCGTTCCTGTGCGCGCACATCGCCTATCTGGTCGGCCTGTGCCGGCGCGCGCGGCCGTTCGCCGCGGGGTGGCCGTTCCTGGCCTACGCCGTGCTCGCCGGCGCGGTGCTGGCGGTGCTGTGGCCGCATCTGCCCGGCGAACTGCGCGTCCCGGTGATCGTCTACGTGGCGGTGCTCGCGGCGATGGCGGCGCAGGCCGCGGCGGTGTGGCGGCGTCGCGCGGATGCGGCCGGCGTCGTCGCGGCGATCGGCGGCGCTTGTTTCGTGTTCTCGGACGCGACGTTGGCCATCGACCGTTTCGCCGCGCCGTTCGCTGCGGCGCAGGCGGTGGTGTTGGTGAGTTACTGGGCCGCGCAGTGGTGGATCGGGCGGTCGGCGGTGTTGGCGCGGGGTTGATCGCGAGAACAAGGGCGACGCAACTGCCTGTCGTCATTCCCGCGAAGGCGGGAATCCAGAGACTTCAGCGCCCTGTCGCGATGAAGCCCTGGATTCCCGCCTTCGCGGGAATGACGGTAGGCAGGTTGCGCTGTGTACTTGCACTTGCCCGGCGCGAGTTGGAGTCGCAACGCTCCTGCGGCTGGCATACTCGCCATCCGCTCAACGCACAGGACGTGCGCACCCGACCAGGATCGTCGAAAGCCGCCTCACGCGCCTTCGCCGTCGCGCCCTCACTGTCTCGCGCCCTCGCTGCCCGCATCGAACCGCACGTCGCGCGTTCGCGCGGCCGGGCGCCCTCGTCTTTCCACCACCCGCCAGGACCTCACGGATGACCGACCACCCTGCCTACGAAGTGCTCACCACCGCCGCCGTCGAAACCGAATTCAAGGTTTCCGGCTGCATCGAATATCCCTACCGCGAGTTCGCCGGCGAGCAGGAACAGCGCGTCTACCGCGGCGGCCTCAAGCTCGCCGGAGACTTTTGCAGCGAGCCGGGCGTGGACTGGAATCCGTACAACGTCATCGTCGACGGCGACCTGGAGATCGACGGGCAACTGCTCTGGAACGACTTCGGCGGCGGCTGCTACCTGCTGGTCACCGGCGACCTCAAGGCGCGCAATGTGGTGTTGCAGGGCTGCCCGAACGTGACCGTGCTGGGCGAGCTGATCGCCGAAGGCGCGGTCGCCGGCCGCTACGGCGACGACGGCGGCGTGCTCAACGTCGGCGGCCGCACCCGCGCGGCGCTGGTGTTGGCGACCAGTTATTTCCGCATGTCGTTCGGGCCGACGGTCGAGGCGACCCTGATCGCCGCGCCGCTCGACGTCGACATGGACGTGGATTTCAGCACCGACGAACTGCCGGCGCTGGTGCGGCCGGAGTTCCTCGACGCCGACGGCGAAGCCGACGAAGGCGCGATGTTCAAGGCGATGGCGCAGGGCTTGCCGGTGCTGCGCGACGACCTGCCGCCGGGGGCGCGCGCCGTGGCGAACTGAGCGCGCAATCTGCGCTACGCCCAACGCGGCGGCCCGGACTGTGGTCCGGGCCGCATCGCAGGCGGTTCGTGCGACGTCTTGTGCGGCGAGGCCGTATCGCGCCTCAGGCGGCGGGCCCGGCCGGTTTTTCGTCCGTTTCCTTCGCCGGAGCGTCCGGCGCCGACAGCGCCTCGCGCGCCTTGCGCCACCACCCGCCGGCGACATCGCCGGCCTGGCCCACGCCTTTTTGCAGCGATTCGCCCATCGGCTTGAGCGCCTGTTCGTCGGCGAAACGGGTCGCCGCGCGCATCGCTTCGGGGCCGTGCGCCTGCACCGCGTCCCAGGCCAGCGCGGTCAGCAGGCGCGGCATGAACGCGAACGAATCCACGTCGCCGCCCTTGGCTTCGACCTGGGCGGTGAAGCCGGCCAGTTCCTTGCGCAGGTCCGCCGGCACGCTCGGGTCTTCGCTGATCCGCTTGAGCGCGATCAGCGCGTCGCGCGGACGGCCTTCCTGCACCGCCACGCCGGCTGCGGCGATCTTGCCGAGCCACGGCGCGCGCAGCATCTGGCCGAGCGCGTCGGCGTGGATCTGGGCGCGGTCCCAGCGTTTCTCGCTGACCGCCAGGTAGCCCAGGCCCAGGTGCAGGGCCAGCATCTGTCCGGCCGGGCCTTTTTCGAAGGTCGTATCGCCTTGCGCGCTCCAGACTTTTTCGCTTTCGGCCTGGGCCAGTTGCGGCCACTGCAGGCGCTGGAACGCGACCGAGCGCAGCGACGCGGCGGCGAGGTCGTCGAACGCGGCGCAGTCCTGCGCCTCGACGATGTCGGTTTCGGCCACGGCGATGGTGGTCTTGTCGGCGCCGAGCGCGCCGTAGGCCAGCAGCAGATGGGCGATGCACAGGTCGGCGGGGCCGAGCTTGGGCAGGTCGGACGGCGCCATGCCGGCCTTGCCGCTGAGTTGCGCGCCGAAGCGGTACGCCTCCAGCGCGGCCGGCAGGCCGTTTTCGGAGACGCGGCGGTAATTGGCGTAGGTCAGGCCGTCGCGCAGGTCGGCGAGTTGTTCGGTTTCGCTTTTGGCGCCGCAGGCGGTCAAGGCGAGGGCGAGCGCGGCGAGGGCGAAGCGGCGTCCGATGCGGGTCATGCGTGTCCCCTCCGTGGGGTTTCGTGATCTACCTGTAGGAGCGGCGCGAGCCGCGACCGCGACACCACGCTTGCGACGTAGGTGTGGTGTCGCGGTCGCGGCTCGCGCCGCTCCTACAGGGAGTTTTCAGCGGGTACGGCGGGCCAAGGGCTGACCCAGGCGCACCGCAGTCTCGGCCTGCAACGCGGCGTCCAGCGTCGCCACGCCCGGCGGCAGCAGCACGATCACGGTCGAGCCGTAATTGAACCGGGCCATTTCCTCGAAGCGCTTGAGGGTGATGCCCTTGCCGCGATAGTCCTTGGTGGTGACGCGGTCGCCGTAGGCGGGGATCTCGACGCCGCTCCACACCGTTTCCACGCCCGAGACCAGCAGCGCGCCGACCATGACCAGCGCCATCGGCCCGAACTCGGTGTCGAAGTGGCAGACCAGGCGCTCGTTGCGCGCGAACAGGCGCGGCACGTTGCGCACCGCGTCGGGGCCGACGCTGAAAAGCCGGCCCGGCACGTGCACGGTTTCGCGCAGGGTGCCGGTCCACGGCATGTGCACGCGATGGTAGTCGCGCGGCGACAGGTACACGGTGGCGTAGTCGCCGTCGCGGAACGGCGCGGCCGCGGCTTCGTCGCCGCCGAGCAGTTCCAGCGCGGTGAACGAGCGGCCCTTGGCCTGGAAGATCTCGCCGGCGCGGATCGGCCCGCACTGGCTGATGCGGCCGTCGGCCGGCATCACCAGGGTGCGCGCGTCGCCTTCGGCGCGGCGCGCGCCGGGCTTGAGCGCGCGGGTGAAGAAGGCGTTGAAGGTCGGGTAGGCGCGCGGATCCGGATTGGCCGCCTCGTTGAGGTCGACGCCGAACTTCTCGGTGACCGTGTCGATCAGCCAGCGGCTGACCCGCGGGTCGTCGGAATAGGCCAGCATGCGCGCCAGGCCCGACAGGAAGCGGTGCGGCAGGACGTAGGTCAGGGTGGTGACGAGGCTCACGGCGCGGCCTCCGTCAGCGCGGCCATGTCGCGCGCGATCACGTTCGGATCGAACGGCGGCCGCACTAGGCCGGCCATGCGCCCCTGCGGGTCGAGCACGGCCATGCTGGCGCTGTGGTCCATCGTGTACTGGTCGGCCGGCGCGCCGGGCGGGGCCGGGACCTTGGCGAACACCATGCTCAGCGACTTGGCGAAGTTCTCCAACGCCGGCACGTCGGCGGTCGCGGCCAGGGTGTCCTTGTGGAAGCCGTGGGCGTACTCGCCGATCTTGTCGGGCGAATCGCGCTCGGGGTCGACCGAGACGAACAGCACCCGCGGGCGGGTCGATTCGGGGATCGCTTCCCAGGCCTTCTGCGCCACCGACATCTGCGCCAGCGTGGTCGGGCACACGTCCGGGCAGTGGGTGAAGCCGAGGAAGACCAGGGTCCAGTGGCCCTTGAGCTCGCCGGAAATCAGCTGGGTGCCGTCGGACTGGCGCAGCGAGAACGCGGGCAGGGTGCGCGGCGGGTCGAACAGGCGCACCGCCTGCGTTTGCGGCAGGTGCGAGCGCTTGACGCTGCCGAAGTATTTCTGCGCGGCCCACAGGCCCAGCGCGGCGGCCAGCGCGGCCACCAGGACGATGGCGGTAGTGCGGTTGAACATGGCGGTTCCAGCGTGAATGCCTGGCCATGATAGGGGATTCGGGATTGGAGATTCGGGATCGGCAAAGGCGGGCGGCGGGAGGGGGAGGGCTAGCCGGGCCGCCGGGCCGCCGATCCCCGAATCCCGAATCCCGAATCCCGAATCCCGAATCCCGAATCCCGAATCCCGAATCCCGAATCCCGAATCCCGAATCCCGAACAAAAGCTATACTGCGCCCCTTGTTACGCCCTGGACCCGCCGTGCCCGCTTCCGTTTCCTTCGAACAGCTGACCCTCGTCGACCTGATCCGCTACGGGGCCAGCCGCTTCAACGCGGCCGGGCTGAGCTTCGGCCACAGCTACGACAACGCCCTGGACGAAGCCACCCAGCTGGTGCTGCACGCGCTGCACCTGCCGCACGACCTGAGCCCGGTGTACGGCCAGGGCCGGGTCACCGGCGACGAGAAGGACGCCGTGCTGGCGCTGTTCCAGCGCCGCATCGACGAGCGCATCCCGGCCGCCTACCTGACCGGCGAGGCCTGGTTCGCCGGCCTGAGCTTCAAGAGCGATGCGCGCGCCCTGGTGCCGCGCTCGCCGATCGCCGAGCTGATCGAAGCCGGCTTCGAGCCCTGGCTCGGCGGCCGCGAAGTGCGCCGCGCCCTCGACCTGTGCACCGGTTCGGGCTGCATCGCCATCGCCACCGGCCACTACCACCCCGACTGGGAAGTGATCGGCGCCGACATCAACGACCAGGCGCTGTCGCTGGCCGCCGAAAACAAGCAGCGCCTGCTCGCCGACAACGTCGAGCTGCGCAAGTCCGACCTGTTCCAGGGCCTGCAGGGCGAGGTGTTCGACCTGATCGTCACCAACCCGCCTTACGTGACCGACGACGAGACCGACGCGCTGCCGAAGGAATACTCGTTCGAGCCGGAACTCGGCCTGCGCGCCGGGCACGACGGCCTGGACCTGGCGCTGAAGATCCTGCGCGACGCGCCGGACCACCTCAGCGAAGACGGCCTGCTGATCTGCGAAGTCGGCGAAGCCGAGCGCGCGCTCGGCGAACTGCTGCCGCAGCTGCCGCTGGCCTGGGTCGAATTCAAGGTCGGCCAGATGGGCATCTTCGTGGTCGAGCGCCACGATCTGGTCGAACACCGCGACGCGATCAAACGGCTCGCCGACGCGCGAGCCTGATCGAGCCGCTTCTCATCGAGCCGTTTCTCAAGATCACGCGCGTCGGCGGCTGGTAGCGCGGGGCACGAGCCTCGCGCGGCGCCGCAAGCGACGCTGACTGCACAGCATCGCCGGCGCGGACCGGCCGGAACTCGTAAGCGCCCCGCGGCGTTTGCGCGACTTCATCGCAATCGCCTGCGGACTCTTTGGAGGTCGTCGCAGGGTTGCGCGCGCCTTCGTTACAGCGGAAACCGGAGCGGTCGGCTATGGTGGCCGGAGCGGTGCGCGCGGAAGGTCGGCGTGGTCGCTGTTTGCGATTTCGGTGCTGCTTGCCTTCACCCCAGCCCTCTCCCGCAAGCGGGAGAGGGAGCAGGGTGGCCTGGACGGGCGACATTCGACCGATTACGCAAATTCACTGCCGCAAGCCGTGTCGCTGCAGGCTCAAGCCGCCCTGGCCGAAGGACTCCCTCTCCCGCTTGCGGGAGAGGGTTGGGGTGAGGGCGGCCGGCAGCGTTCTAAGCCACCGCCATCCGATCATTTCCGCCCGCCACAACCGCGCCGTACCATCGATCCGCCCTGCTGCGGCCGCGCGAACCGCGACCCGCAGCGACGACGAACCGCTTCATCCACACCACACCCATCCCCGCGATCATCGCCAACGTTCCACCCGGCACCCACCAGGATCCCCCGCAGTGGCCAGCAACAGCTTCGGAACCCTCCTCACCGTCACCACCTTCGGCGAAAGCCACGGCCCGGCCATCGGCTGCGTCGTCGACGGCTGCCCGCCGGGCCTGGAACTGGCGCCGGAGGAGTTCCGCCACGACCTCGACCGCCGCGCCACCGGCCGCAGCCGCCACACCTCGCAGCGGCGCGAAACCGACGACCTGGAAATCCTCAGCGGCGTCTACCAGGGCCGCACCACCGGCACCCCGATCGCGCTGCTGATCCGCAACACCGACGCGCGCAGCAAGGACTACGGCAACATCGTCGAACAGTTCCGCCCCGGCCACGCCGATTACAGCTATTGGCAGAAGTACGGCCATCGCGATCCGCGCGGCGGCGGCCGCTCCTCGGCGCGCGAAACCACCATGCGCGTGGCCGCCGGCGTCATCGCCAAGAAGTGGCTGGCGCAGCGTTACGGCGTGGCCGTGCGCGGTTTCATGAGCCAGATCGGCGAGATCGTGCCGGCCGGCTTCGACCTCGACGCGGTCGAGGGCAACGCGTTCTTCTGGCCGCACGCGGCCCAGGTCGAGGAACTGGAGCGCTACATGGACGCGCTGCGCAAGTCCGGCGATTCGGTCGGCGCGCGCGTCGACGTGATCGCCGACGGCGTGCCGCCGGGCTGGGGCGAGCCGATCTACGGCAAGCTCGACGGCGAACTGGCCGCGGCGCTGATGAGCATCAACGCGGTCAAGGGCGTGGAGATCGGCGACGGCTTCGCCAGCGTCGCCCAGCGCGGCACCCAGCACCGCGACGAACTGCTGCCGGCGGGCTTCGCCAGCAACCATGCCGGCGGCATCCTCGGCGGCATCAGCACCGGCCAGCGCCTGCGCTGTTCGGCCGCGTTCAAGCCGACTTCGAGCCTGCGCCTGCCGGGCCGCAGCCTGGACGTGCACGGCAACGAAGTCGAAGTGGTCACCATCGGCCGCCACGACCCCTGCGTGGGCATGCGCGCGACCCCGATCTGCGAGGCGATGGTCGCGCTGGTGCTGATGGACCAGGCGCTGCGCCATCGCGCGCAGTGCGGCGACGTCGGCACGATCACGCCGCGGATTCCGGCGCAGGCCGGCTTCGACGATGCGGGCGCCGGCGATGTCTGAGCGCCCGCGCGTCTGGGTCTCGCAGCCGCTGTTCGCCGACATCGTCGCGCGGCTGGGCGAGCACTTCGAGGTCGAAACCACCGACGCGGTCACCCAGCACGCGCCCGAGGCCGCCAACGCGATCCTGCGCCGCATGGACGGCGCGCTGGTGACCCTCAACGACCCGGTCGGCGCGGCGCAGATCGCCGGCGCGCCGCGCCTGCGCGCGATCGCCAACGTCGGCGTCGGCTACAACAACCTCGATCTGGCCGCGCTCAGCGCCGCCGGCATCCTCGCCAGCAACACCCCCGACGTGCTGACCGAGACCACCGCCGATTTCGGCTTCGCCCTGATGATGGCGACCGCGCGCCGCATCGGCGAGGCCGAGCGCTGGCTGCGCGAGGGCCACTGGCAGCGCTGGAGCTTCGACAGCCTGCTCGGCGCCGACGTGCACGGCGCGACCCTCGGCATCCTCGGCATGGGCCGGATCGGCCAGGCCATCGCGCGTCGCGCGACCGGCTTCGGCATGCGCACGCTGTACCACAACCGCAGCCGCTTGCCGGAAGCGGTGGAAGCCGAGTGCAAGGCGCAGTACGTCGGGTTCGACGAACTGCTGGCGCGCGCCGATCACCTGATCCTGGTGCTGCCGTATTCGCCGCAATCGCATCGTCTGATCGACGCGGCCGCACTGGCGAAGATGCGGCCGCACGCGACCCTGACCAACATCGCCCGCGGCGGCATCGTCGACGAGGACGCGCTGTGCGACGCGCTGGAGCAAGACCGCCTCGGCGCCGCCGGCCTCGACGTGTACGAAGGCGAGCCGCGGCTCAATCCGCGCCTGCTGCAGCAGCGCCGCGTGGTGCTGACCCCGCACATCGCCAGCGGCAGCTTGGCCACGCGCCGGGCGATGGTCGCGCTGGCGGTCGACAACCTGATCGCCGCGCTCGGCTTCGGCCCGCGCGCGGGCGATCCGCCGAGCCCGCTCAATGCCGTTGTTCGGGATTAGGGATTAGGGATTAGGGATTCAAAGCGAAGGGTCGGCGGCGACGCAGCCGCCTTGCGAATCCCGAATCCCCAATCCCGAATCCCCGCTTCACCGCTTCACCGCTCCACCCGCCGGAAATGGGTCCGGCGGTCCCCACAAGCCAGGTAACTCAGAACAGATGAACGCCAAGACGTCCTGCAATGTCGCCGTAGTCGGTGCCACCGGCGCGGTCGGTGAAACCATGTTGAAGGTGCTGGCCGAGCGCAAATTCCCGATCGGCAAACTGCACCTGCTGGCGAGCGAGCGTTCGGCGGGCGAGAAAATCGAGTTCGAAGGCCAGACCCTGGTGGTCGAAGACCTGGCCAAATTCGACCCGCGCGGCGTCGACATCGCCCTGTTCTCGGCCGGCGGCTCGGTGTCGAAGGAATACGCGCCGAAGTTCGCCGCCGCCGGCGCGGTGGTGATCGACAACTCCTCGGCCTTCCGCTACCAGGACGACGTGCCGCTGGTGGTCAGCGAGGTCAATCCCGACGCGCTGAAGAACCGTCCGCTCGGCATCGTCGCCAACCCGAACTGCTCGACCATGCAGCTGATGGTCGCGCTGGCGCCGATCCACCGCAAAGCCAAGCTCGAACGCATCAACATCGCCACCTACCAGTCGGTGTCGGGCACCGGCAAGCGGGCGATGGAGGAACTGGGCCGGCAGACCGCGGCGCTGCTGAGCTTCCAGCAGGCCGAGCCCGAGATCTACCCGGTGCAGATCGCCTTCAACGTGATCCCGCACGGCGGCGACTTCACCGACAACGGCTACACCACCGAGGAAATGAAGCTGGTCTGGGAGACCCGCAAGATCCTCGGCGACGACAGCATCGGGGTGAACGCGACCGTGGTGCGGGTGCCGGTGTTCTACGGCCACTCCGAGGCGGTGCACATCGAGACCCGCGACAAGCTCTCCGCGGTCGAGGCGCGCGCGCTGCTGGAAAAGGCGCCGGGGCTGGTGGTGGTCGACGAGGCCAAGGGCGGCGGCTACCCGACCCCGGTGACCCACGCCTCGGGCGAGGACCCGGTGTTCGTCGGCCGCATCCGCGACGACATCTCGCATCCGCGCGGGCTGTCGCTGTGGGTGGTCGCCGACAACATCCGCAAGGGCGCGGCGACCAATGCGGTGCAGCTGGCCGAGCTGGTGTGGAACGAGCGCTGAGGCGTTCGTCGGAGACATGAAATCGGGCCCTGCGGGGCCCGATTTTTTGTGCGCGGCGCGGCCCTGCCGGATCGCTTGGGTTTTTCTGGCGGGGCCTGAAGGCACTCCCGCGACAGCCAGGGCCCAGCCGGCCGGCCATCGGCACGGGCGGCTTCCCCACCGCCAGTCAACGGCTTAGGATGAAAACTTAACGAACGCGTTGCACATTCAGCCCGTACACCTTTAGAGTCGCCGCCTGACTTCGGATTGGGACCGCTCGTGAGATCAGGTTTCGCACGCTCCGCTTTGGGCCTGGCGCTGGCATTGGCCAGCGGAGCGGCCTGCGCGTTGGGTCTGGGCCAGATCGAGGTCAAATCGCGCGCCGGCCAGCCGCTGCTGGCGGAGATTCCGGTCATCGCCAGCGGGCCGGAAGAACTGGCCCAGCTGCGCGCCGGCCTGGCCTCGCCGGAGACCTTCCAGCGCATCGGCCTGGAGCCGCCGCAGGGCATCGTCACCGACCTGCGCTTCACCCTGGCGGTGGACCGCGCCGGCAAGCCGGTCATCCGCGTCACCAGCACCCAGCCGGTGCAGCAGCCGCTGCTGACCTTTTTGATCGAAGTGGACTGGGGCCAGGGCCGCCTGACCCGCGAATACTCGGCCCTGCTCGACGCGCCGCGCACCGCCTCGGCGCCGATGCAGCCGCCGATCCAGGCCGCGACCGGCGCCAATCCGAACACTATCGAACGTCCGCTGGAGGCGCCGCTGCCGTTCGGCGCGCAGCCGCTGCCGGCCGAGCCGCTGGCGGTCGAGGGCCAAACGCCGGGTTACGACCCGGGCAATCTGGCCCAGGCCCCGGCGTTGCCGCCGGAGGCCGTCGCGGCCCAGCCCGAGCCGATGCCTCAGCCCGAGGCCGCGCCGGCGCCCGTACCGGCGCAGCGCCCGAACGCCGGCCGCATCGCCCGCGAACCGCGGCCGCAGCCGGCCGCGAGCGCGCCGAGGATTCCGGCCGACGGCGAAATCACCGTCGCCCAGGGCCAGACCCTGTCCGGCATCGCCGCGCAGATGGGCGGCGCGCAGAGCCTCAACCAGACCATGATCGCGCTGCTGCGGGCCAATCCCGAGGCCTTCGTCGGCGGCAACATCAACCGCCTGCGCGCCGGCGCCGTGCTGCGCCGTCCCGGCGGCGGCGAGACCGCCGCGATCGACCCGCGCGAAGCCAACGAACTGGTGCGCGCGCAGATCCAGCAATGGCGGCAGTCGCCGCAACGCGCGGTGCCGCAGCCGCTGACCGTCGACGCCGACCGCGTCGCCAAGGCGCCGGTCGCGCCGGCCGCGCGCGACGCCGGCCGCGCCAGCGACGCGCGCCTGGAAATCGTTCCGCCCGGCGCCGAACGCGCGAAGGCCGGGGCACAGTCCGGCATCAGCGCCGGAGGCGAGGGCCAAATGGTGCGAGAACAAGTGCAACAGGCCAACGAAACCATCGCGGTGCGCGAGCAGGAACTGGCGGACCTCAAGAGCAAGGTCGCCGAACTCGAGAAGCTCAGCACCGACCAGCAGAAGCTGATCGCGATGAAGGACAGCGAGCTGGCCGCGACCCAGCAGCGTCTGGCCGAGAACCAGGCGCGCGCCGACAGCGGCTCGCCGCTGCCGTGGATCTTCGGCGGCCTCGGCCTGCTGGCGCTGTTGGCCGGCGGTTGGGTGCTGAGCCGGCGCGAGCCGAAGCGGCCGAATTTCCGCGCCGCCGGCCCCGCGCCGTTCGGCGCGCCGGAGCCGGCGCCGTTCGCCGCGCCGGCGGAGCCGCCGGTGGATCCGGTCGAAACCCTGCGGCGCAAGCCCGGCGGCGTGGCGGTGGTCGATCCGGTCGCGCAGTTGCTCGGCCGCGAGCGCGACGAGCCGGCGGCCGACATCGACGACGAAGCCGGGCGCGACGACGCGCCGCGGCATGCGCTGGACGAGCCCGGGTTCGCAGGCGCCGGGTTCGAGACGCGCCGCGAAGACACTCGTGTCGACGAACCGCGCGCCGATGCGGCGCACGCCGATGCGGCGCATGCCGATTCAACGCATGCCGATGATGAACCGGCCGGCGCCGCGTCGAGCGCCGCGCCCGCCGAACCGGCCGTGCCGCCGCAATGGACCGCGCCGGTCAGCGAACCCAAGGCTTCGGCGCGGGTGCCGACCTGGCATGCGGGCGGCGCGACCCGCACCGCGGGCGGCGATGAGTCGGTGGCAGCGGCTTCGTCGGGCCCGGCGCCGTTCGGCTCGACGGCGTCTTCGCCGGCGCGGGTCGATCCGGTGCCGGTGGCGCCGGTCGCGGTGCCGCCTGCGGCGGTTCAAGCGCCGGTGGTTGAACGGGCTTCGGCCAAGTCTGCGGCGGCGGGGCCTTCTGCGGCTTCGGTTGGCCTGGAACGTATCGAACTCGCCCGCGCCTACCTCGACCTCGGCGATGAAGGCAGCGCCCGCCAGTTGCTCGGCGAAGTGCTGATCAACGGCGACCACGCCGCGCGCCAGCAGGCCGCGCGCCTGCTGCGCGAGCTGGAGGCCGCCGGCGGAGACCGGATCGGCTGAGTCGGGGCAGGGCGGCAGAGCAGGGCATGAACGATTCCGACACCGCGACCGTCGCCGCGCCGCTGCGGCGCTACGCCCTGGGCGTGGAGTACGACGGCAGCGAATTCTCCGGCTGGCAGCGGCTGGTGCGCCCCGGCGAACCGGACCTGCGTGGCGAAGCCACCGTGCAGACCACCCTCGAGCAGGCGCTGAGCTTCGTCGCCGGCACCGGCATCGACGTGGTCTGCGCCGGCCGCACCGACGCCGGCGTGCACGCCGCGTGCCAGGTCGTGCATTTCGACAGCCCGGTCGAGCGCGACCCGCGCGGCTGGACCCTCGGCGCGACCTCGCGCCTGCCGCCGTCGGTGTGCGTGCGCTGGTGCGTGCCGGTGGCGCCGGACTTCCACGCCCGTTTCTCGGCGCGCGCGCGCCGCTACCGTTACCGCATCCTCAACCGGCCGGTGCGGCCGGCGCTGCAACGCCAGTACCTGAGCTGGGAGCGGCGCCCGCTGGACGCCGACGCCATGCACCGCGCGGCCCAGGCGCTGCTGGGCGAGAACGATTTCTCGGCGTTCCGCACCGTGCACTGCCAGGCCCCGCACGCGCGCCGCGACCTGCAGTCCATCGCGGTGCGCCGGGACGGCGACATCGTGGAAATGGAAGTCCAGGCCAACGCCTTTCTTCACCATATGGTGCGCAACATTGTCGGAAGCTTGCTGCCGGTCGGCCGCGGCGACCGGCCCGAGGGCTGGATCGCCGAGTTGCTGGCCGGGCGCGACCGCACGGTCGCCGGTCCGACCGCTCCGTCGGCGGGACTGGTGTTCGTCGGGCCGCGCTACCCCGCCGAATGCCAGTTGCCTGCCGAGGTCCGCCTTTGAATCCGTCCCGCACCCTGTTCCGCACCCGCATCAAGTTCTGTGGTTTCACCCGCCCGGGCGACGTGCGCCTGGCCTGCGAGCTCGGCGCCGACGCGATCGGCTTCGTGTTCGCCGCCGGCAGCAAACGCCGGGTCGCGCCGGAGGAGGCGCGGGCGATGCGCCAGGCGCTGGCGCCGCTGGTCGACGCGGTCGCGCTGTTCGCCGACAACCCGGTCGAGGAAGTGCGCGAGGTGGTGCGCCAGGTCCGGCCGAGCCTGCTGCAGTTCCACGGCAACGAAGACGACGCCTATTGCCGCGGCTTCGGCGTGCCGTACCTCAAGGCCATCGCGATGGGCGGCGAACTGGCCACCCAGCACCCCTCGGCGCTTCTGATGCGCTATCCCGGCGCCGCCGGCTTCCTGTTCGACAGCCATTCCGAAGGCGGCAGCGGCGGCAGCGGCAAGACCTTCGACTGGAAGCGGATCCCGGTCGGCGTGCAAAAACCCTTCGTGCTGGCCGGCGGCATCACCCCCGACAACGTGTTCGAGGCGATCCTGGCGACCCTGCCGTGGGGCGTCGACGTGTCCAGCGGGATCGAGAGCGCGCCGGGGCTCAAGGACGGCGACAAGATGCGCCAGTTCGTCGAGGAAGTGCGGCGCGCGGACTGTCACGTGGAGTGAGCGCCTTTGGCGCTCACGGGATTGGGGATTAGGGATTCGGGATTGGCAAAGGCGGCGGCGCTGCGCCGTGCCGCCTGTTTCCGGGTCTTCAGCGCTATGCCCCGGTGCCCATCCCGAATCCCGAATCCCCAATCCCGAACTTTGCCGACCCCGTCACCCCGGAACCGGACCGCCATTCCGAGGTCGCCGAAACGGTACGGTCGACCCGTCGATGCCCTAAACTCCCAGGTTCCGCCGCGCGTGGCGCGGTGCTCCTGTAGTGATGGCCGCTGCCGATGTCCGCCGAACCCGCCGCCGATCTGCCGATCGATTTCTACGCCTACCCCGACGCCAACGGCCACTTCGGCCGCTTCGGCGGCCGTTTCGTCGCCGAGACCCTGATCGCGCCGATCGAGGAACTGGCCCGGGCCTACGACGCGGCCCGCGTCGACCCGGCCTTCATCGCCGAATTCGAGCGCGACCTGGCCCATTACGTCGGCCGGCCGAGCCCGATCTACCACGCCCAGCGCCTCAGCGACGAAGTCGGCGGCGCGCGGATCCTGCTCAAGCGCGAAGACCTCAACCACACCGGCGCGCACAAGATCAACAACACCATCGGCCAGGCGCTGCTCGCCAGCCGCATGGGCAAGACCCGGATCATCGCTGAGACCGGCGCCGGCCAGCACGGCGTCGCCAGCGCCACCGTGGCCGCGCGCCTGGGCCTGGAGTGCGTGGTCTACATGGGCGCCACCGACATCGAGCGGCAGAAGATCAACGTCTACCGGATGAAGCTGCTCGGCGCGACCGTGGTGCCGGTGACCAGCGGTTCGCAGACGCTCAAGGACGCGCTCAACGAAGCCATGCGCGACTGGGTCACCAACGTGCGCGACACCTTCTACATCATCGGCACCGTCGCCGGCCCGGATCCGTACCCGCGCATGGTCCGCGACTTCAACGCCGTGGTCGGGCGCGAGGCCAAGGCGCAGATGCTGGCCGAATACGGCCGCCTGCCCGACGCGGTGACCGCCTGCGTCGGCGGCGGCAGCAACGCGATCGGCCTGTTCCACGCCTTCCTCAACGACCGCGATGTGCGCATCGTCGGCGCCGAAGCCGCCGGCGACGGCATCGACACCGGCCGCCACGCCGCCTCGCTGGCCGCCGGCCGCCCCGGCGTGCTGCACGGCAACCGCACCTATGTCTTGTGCGACGACGACGGCCAGATCGTCGAGACCCATTCGGTCTCCGCCGGCCTGGACTACCCCGGCGTCGGCCCCGAGCACGCCTTCCTCAAGGACACCGGCCGCGCCGAATACGTCGGCGTCACCGACGAGGAAGCGCTGGCCGCGTTCCGCACCCTGGCGCGCACCGAAGGCATCCTCGCCGCGCTCGAATCCAGCCACGCCATCGCCCAGGCGATCAAGCTCGCGCGGACCATGCCGAAGGACCAGATCGTGCTGTGCAACCTGTCCGGGCGCGGCGACAAGGACGTGCATACGATCGCCGGTCGCGAAGGCCTGCATTTCTGATCGACTGCCTTCTCCCGCGTGCGGGAGAAGGCGCCCGCAGGGCGGATGAGGGCAGCGCGCGAGCATCCGGCGCTTCGTCTTCCGCTGGCGGCCCTCACCCCAACCCCTCTCCCGCAAGCGGGAGAGGGGCTTAAAAAAAGCAAAGCAAAAAACCTTCAGCCATGAACCGCATCGACGCCAAGTTCCAACACCTGCAAGCCACCGGCCGCAAGGCGCTGATTCCGTTCCTGACCGCCGGCGATCCCTCGCTGGAAGCGACCGTGCCGGCGATGCATGCGCTGGTCGAGGCCGGCGCCGATGTGCTCGAGCTCGGCGTGCCGTTCTCCGATCCGATGGCCGACGGCCCGGTGATCCAGCGCAGCTCCGAGCGCGCGATCGCGCGCGGCGCGGGCCTGGGCTGGGTGCTGCAGGCGGTCGCGCAGTTCCGTCAGGACGACGCGACCACGCCGGTGGTGTTGATGGGCTATCTCAACCCGATCGAAATCCGCGGCGCGCAACGCTTCGCCGCCGATGCGGTCGGCGCCGGCGTCGACGGCGTGCTGCTGGTCGACCTGCCGCCGGAAGAAGCCGCCGAGCTGCGCGCGGCGTTCGCCGCGGCCGGGCTGGCGCTGATCCTGCTGGCGTCGCCGACCACCACCGACGAACGCCTGGCGCTGCTGTGCGACGGCGCCCAGGGCTACCTGTACTACGTCAGCTTCGCCGGCGTGACCGGCGCCGACCGCCTCGACGCCGGCGCCGCCAACGACCGCCTGCACCGGATCCGCCAGCGCGCCAAGGTGCCGGTGGTGGCCGGCTTCGGCATCAAGGACGCGGCCAGCGCTGCGGCGATGGCGCGCGAAGCCGAGGGCGTGGTGGTCGGCAGCGCGCTGGTCGCGGCCCTGGCCGAGGCCGGTTCGGCCGAGGCCGCGGCGCGCACCGCGCACGCGTTCCTGGCTCCCCTGCGCGGCGCGCTCGACGCCGCCTGAACAGCGGCGGCCGGAGCCCGCGGCCCGCTGCGCTAGACTGCTGCGTCGGAACGGCACCGGCGCGGCGCATACGCTCCACCGCCTGTCCATTCTTCGTCAGTCAGAACGCCGTCCATCAAACGTCGTCAGTCAAAACAGGAAGATCCCAACGCATGTCGTGGCTCAAGAAACTCATGCCGTCCGGCATCCGCACCGAGACCGGCGCGGCCAAGCGCCGCAGCGTCCCGGAGGGCCTGTGGGAGAAGTGCGAGCGCTGCGGCGCCGTGCTCTACCGTCCCGAACTCGAGGAAAACCTCGAGGTCTGCCCCAAGTGCAGCTTCCACATGCCGATCCGCGCGCGCGCGCGCCTGAGCGCGTTCCTCGACGCCGGCAGCGGCGAGGAAATCGCCGCCGAGCTGAGCCCGGTCGACGTGCTCAAGTTCAAGGACCAGAAGAAGTATTCCGAGCGCTTCAAGGCCGCGCAGAAGGCGACCGGCGAGCGCGACTCGCTGATCGCGATGGCCGGCACGCTGAAGCAGCGTCCGCTGGTCGTCAGCGCGATGGATTTCGCCTTCATGGGCGGCTCGATGGGTTCGGTCAGCGGCGAGCGCTTCGCCCGCGGCGCCGAGCGCGCCCTGGCCGACGGCGTGCCGATGGTCTGCTTCGCCGCCAGCGGCGGCATGCGCATGCAGGAAAGCCTGTTCTCGCTGATGCAGATGGCCAAGGCCTCGGCCGCGCTGGGGCGCATGCGCGACGCCGGCCTGCCGTTCATTTCGGTCATGACCCATCCGACCTTCGGCGGCACCACCGCCTCGTTCGCGATGCTCGGCGACCTCAACCTGGCCGAGCCCGGCGCGCTGATCGGCTTCGCCGGCCCGCGCGTGATCGAGCAGACCGTGCGCGAGAAGCTGCCGGAAGGCTTCCAGCGCAGCGAGTTCCTGCTCGAGCACGGCACCGTCGACCAGATCTGCGACCGCCGCGAAATGCGCGACCGCATCTCGCACCTGCTGGCGCTGCTGACCCGGCAGCCGCAGCCCGAGGACGACGTCGAAGCGGCCTGAGGCCGCTTCGACAGGCTCGGCTGATTTGATATCGGCGATCCCCAAAAGCGACGCCATCGGCGCGAACGCGCCGGTCGCGTCGCTTTTGACGTTCGGGCCCGCGGAGCCTCCGCAGCCCGCGATCCGAAACCTGCGAACTGTGAGCGCCGAAGCGCAACGCGGCGGCGTTCAGCCGCGCGCCGGCGCCGCGCGCCGCGCATGCGGCACACTCCTGCGGCGGCGCTCCCCCGACGGCGCGTTCATGTCCGTTCGCCGCATCATCGCCAATCCCCGTTCCCCTCATTCCCCGTTCCTCTCATTCCGATTTCCCGACTCAATCCTATGACCCGCAAATATTTCGGCACCGACGGCATCCGCGGCCGCGTCGGCGAGGGCGCGATCTCGGCCGACTTCGTCCTGCGCCTGGGCAACGCCTACGGCCACGCGCTGCAGCGCCGCGACTGGCGCAACCCGATGGTCATCATCGGCAAGGACACCCGCATCTCGAACTACATGTTCGAAGCCGCGCTGGAAGCCGGCCTGGTCGCCGCCGGCGTCGACGTGCAGCTGATGGGGCCGATGCCGACGCCGGCGGTCGCGCACCTGACCCGTTCGCTGCGCGCCGACGGCGGCATCGTCATCTCGGCCTCGCACAACCCGCATTACGACAACGGCATCAAGTTCTTCTCCGCCGACGGCGAAAAGCTCGACGACGACACCGAACTGGCGATCGAGGCCGCGCTGGAGCAGCCGTTCAGCACGGTCGAATCCGAACGCCTCGGCCGCGCGATCCGCACCCGCGACGCCATCGGCCGCTATCTGGAAGCGTGCAAGGGCTCGGTCTCGCGCGGCTTCGACCTCAGCGGCCTGCGCATCGCCCTGGACTGCGCCAACGGCGCCACCTACCAGGTCGGCCCGCTGGTGCTGCGCGAGCTCGGCGCGCGCGTCGACGCCATCGGCGTGGACCCCAGCGGCCTCAACATCAACGACGGCGTCGGCTCGACCCATCCGCAGACCTTGGTCGCGAAGGTCAAGGCCAGCGGCGCGGACCTGGGCATCGCCTTCGACGGCGACGGCGACCGGGTCATGTTCGTCGACAGCGAAGGCCGCGTCTGCGACGGCGACGACCTGCTTTACATCCTCGCCACCGACTGGCAGGACAGCGGCCGCCTGCGTGGCCCGGTGGTCGGCACGCTGATGACCAACTACGGCCTGGAGCGCGCGCTGGAACAGCGCGGCATCGGCTTCATCCGCGCCAAGGTCGGCGACCGCTACGTGCATCAGCAACTGATGGCGCACGGCGGCATGCTCGGCGGCGAAGCCTCCGGCCACCTGCTGTGCCTGGACCGCACCAGCACCGGCGACGGCATCGTCAGCGCGCTGCAGGTGCTGGAAGTGCTGACCCGGCGCAAGCTGTCGCTGCGCGACGCGCTGGCCGGGTTGCAGCGGGTGCCGCAGAAGACCGTCAACGTGCGCTACGAGGGCACGAGCAAGCCAACCGAAGCCGCGTCGGTGAAAGAAGCGCTGAAGCTCGCCGAAGCCGCGGTAGCCGGCCACGGCCGCGCGTTCCTGCGTCCGTCCGGCACCGAGCCGGTGGTTCGCGTGACCGTCGAAGCCGACGACGCGACGCTGATGCAGAACACGCTCGATGCGCTGTCGGCGGCGGTGAAAGCCGCGGTCTGAGTCTTTTCGCTCATGCCGTAAACGACGAAGGCCGCTTGCGCGGCCTTCGTCGTTTCTACCGGTTCTACCTGTAGGAGCGACGCGAGTCGCGACCGCGCCAACGAAACGACGGCGCACGCCTCAACGCCGTTGCGTTATCCGGCCGGCGTCGGCCCGGAGCGCCAGACCTCCATCGCCCGCCGGCGTTTCATTGCCGCGGTCGCGGCTCGCGCCGCTCCTACAGGGGGGCGCCGAAGCTGCAGATCAACGCTGCTGAAACCGCGTCAACATCTCCCACGACTGGCTCACCGCCGCCGCATCCACCTTCGCGTCCGGCAGCGGCCGGTAGTTGCGGTCGACCACCGTCGCCGCGCCGTAGTTGTCGAACAAATAGATCCGCTCGCCATGGCGGATGCCGCGCTGCGACCAGCTTTCCACCAGCAACGGCCGGTCCGGCTTGCCCGGACCCAACAGGTCGCGCCCGGTGCTGTAGTCGGCGCTGTCGTTGCGGCAGCCCAGCGCATGCGTCATCAGCGTCGGCACCAGGTCTTCGTGCGAGGTGACGTGGCCGATCTTGCGCGCGGCCTTGCCCGGCCAATACAGCACGAACGGGGTGCGCAACTGGTAGTCGGAGAAGTTGCCGTTGTGGCCCCAGTAGTTCTGCTTGAGGTCGTTGAACTCCTCGCCGTGATCGCCGGTGACCACCACCACGGTGTTGTCCGCGAACGGCCCGGCTTGCAGCGCGCGCACGAACGGGCCGATCAGCGAGTCGGCGTAGTGCGCGGCGGTGCGGTAACGGTTGAAGTCCGGCAGCGGGTCGTGGTCGGGCCCGAAGTCGATCGGGTTGATCGATTCGGCCATCGGCTTGAACAGCGGCGGATAGCCCTTGGGCATGTAGTAGGGCTGGTGGGTCGAATCCAGGAACACGAAGCCGAAGAAGCGCTGCTGCGGCGCGGTCGCGGCGATGTCGCGCTGCAGGTCGGCGAGGATCGCGCGGTCGCGCTCGGCGCTCTTGCGCTCGCTCGGGCCGTTGACCAGGCGGTCGCGCACCTCGGAGAACACGGTGCGGTCGAACTCGGGGTTGTACAGCGGCGCGCTGCCGTAGATGTGCATCGCATAGCCGTCTTTCTTCATCTGGCCGATGAAGGCCGAACCGCGCTGCTCGGCCAGCATCGGATGCCAGTAACCGCCGGGCAAGCCGTAGAGCAGGCCGAACAGGCCGAAGCGGGTGGCGTTGCCGGAGCTGTAATGGTCGTCGTACCACTGCGAACGCTGCGCCAGCGCCCAGGTGTTGGGCATCACCTGCGGGTTGAGCGCGTCGTGGCGCAGCGATTCGAGCAGGATCACCACCACGTTGAGCTTCGGCGCGGTCTCGCACTGCAAGGGCTTGAGCGGGTACTTGAGCAGGCCTTCGCCGGCGCTCGGCGCGCGCGCGTTCGGGTCGCTCTCCACGCCGAAGCGGCGCAGCGAATCCTTCAGCGTGATCGGCTGCGCCCACGGGATGTACGGCAGCTGCGACAGGATCACCCGGTCGCCGCGCGCATCGTAGTAGGCGACCATCGCCTGGCCGAACAGCATCACCGCCGCGGCCAGCCACCACGCGCGCACGATCCGGGTCAGTCCCTGGCGCCGGCGCAGCGCGCGCCACCACAGCCAGGCGGCGGCGATTTCCAGCGCCAGCACCAGCGTCACCGCCAGCGCGATCAGCGCCCACACCGAGCCCGACAGCACCACCTGGTCCTGCATGGCGCCGCCGAACACCATGTTGGCGACCATCGCGTTGAGGTGGAACCGGTACAGCGCGAACACCTTGGCGTCGGCCGCCAGCAGGCAGATCCACGCCGCCTGCAACACCACCGCGGCCGCGGTCATCGCGCCGTAGCGGCGGGTCAGCACGCCCAGCAGCAGCGGCAGCAGGCCGAGCAGGGCGCCGAAGAAGACGAAGTGGCCGGGCAGGGCTAGGGTCAGGAACAGCGCCGCCTTCCAGTGCCCGGCCAGATGGGCGAAGGGAATGTTGAAGGCGGCGATGGCGATCGCGGCCGCGGCGTTGGTCAGGGTGAAGCCGGTCAGCCAGGCCAGGGCGCGGCGCGTCTGGAAGGCGGAAGCGGCGGCGGGTACGTCCATTCGGTACGGCGCTCGAAGTGGCAGGGGCCGGGTCGGGCGGCGACTTTAGCGTGTAACAAAGCCCCGGAACACCGCCGGAGGGCGGGCGGTCGCCCGCTCGGGTGAACGGCGCTGGCGGCCGTTCAGCCGGCACCGGCGAGGACGGCCGGCGCGTGTGCCGGACGCGGCCGGCCGGGGTGCCGGAACGGTCGCGGCGCGGCGCCTGTCGCGCGTCCGGGCCGGCTTGAGCGAAGATAACGGCTTACCCGGAAGACACAGACCAGGCAGGAACGCACAGTGAGTCAGATTCCCACCCTCGACATCCGCCGCTTCAGCGACCCCAGTAACGGCAGCGACCGCGAGGCCTTCGTCGCCGAACTCGGCGCGGCCTACCGCGAATGGGGCTTCGCCGGCATCCGCGGCCACGGCATCGGCGACGCGCAGATCGACCGCGCCTACGACGTGTTCAAGCGCTTCTTCGCCCTGCCCGACGAGGTCAAGCGGCAGTACCACGTGCCCGGCGGCGGCGGCGCGCGCGGCTACACCCCGTTCGGCGTGGAGACCGCCAAGGACTCCAAGCACTTCGACCTCAAGGAGTTCTGGCACGTCGGCCGCGAGATCGCGCGCGACTCCAAGTACGCCGCGGACATGCCGGCCAACCTGTGGCCGAGCGAGATCGCCGAGTTCAAGGAGGTCGCCTACGGCCTGTACACCACCCTCGACAATCTGGGTTCGCGCGTGCTCAGCGCGCTGGCCCTGCACATCGGCCTGCCGGAGAACTACTTCGCCGACAAGACCGACTCGGGCAATTCGATCCTGCGCCCGATCCACTATCCGCCGATCACCGCCGACGATATCCCCAACGTGCGCGCCGGCGCGCACGAGGACATCAACCTGATCACCCTGCTGGTCGGCGCCAGCGCCGCCGGCCTGGAAGTGAAGTCGCGCCAGGGCGAGTGGGTGCCGTTCACCGCCGACGCCGACACCATCGTGGTCAACATCGGCGACATGCTGCAGCGCCTGACCAACCACGTATACCCCTCGACCACCCACCGCGTGGTCAACCCGCCCGGCGAACAGGCGCGCCAGCCGCGTTATTCGACCCCGTTCTTCCTGCATCCGAATCCGGATTTCCTGATCGACGTGCTGCCGTCGACGATCACCGCGGACAATCCGAAGCGCTATCCGGAGCCGATTACGGCGCAGGGGTATCTGGAGGAGCGGTTGCGCGAGATCAAGTTGAAGTAAGGCAAGACAAGAAGCAAAAGCGGGAATAAAGCGGGGAATGGGGATTGGGGAACTGTGAGGGCGCGGGTGATTGGTTTTCTGCGTCCTTCGGCCGGATGGCGTTTGCTGGTGTCGGCCCGAAGACCACGATCTCTTGAACAAGAAAAAGCCGGCTTGCGCCGGCTTTTTCTTTGCGGGTCGAACCGGGAGATCCGGCGGATCCAGGAAGCAGGAACCGAACCACAGTTCCCAAATCCCTAATCCCGCTTCATTCCCCGCTCTCAATCAGCACCCGATCGCCGTGCACAACGCCACGATGTTGTCGTCGTTGAACCGCGCGCCGACCCAGGCGGTGCCGAACGCGCCGATGTGCGGGCCGCTGACGACGCTGTTGACCTGGTTGCCGGCGTTGGAATTGGGCGTGTAGTTGATCAGCCACGCGCCGCCGCTGGCGCCGTAGGTCATGTCGCAGCCCTGCACGACGACGTTGGTGCCTTCCGACGGCGCGTCGTAGGTCTGGCCGGCGCAGATGTTGGTGTACTGCGTGCTCAGGTTGCTGGCGTAGCCGTGCGAGTAGGTGTACAGCGAATACGGCTGGTTCCAGGCGCGGCCGAGCCAGCCGACGTAGTTGATGACCGGAATGCCGGTGGTCTGCTCGCCGGTCAGCTTGATCACCGCCACGTCCCAGCGCCGGGTGCCCTGGCTGATCCAGTTGGTCGGCACGCGCGCGGTGCTCCAGCCGAAGCGGCCGTACGGCGCCTCGCCGTAGCGTTCGGCCGGCACGAACACGAAGTTGGAGTTCCAGCCCGCGCCGAAGGTGTAGACGCAATGCGCGGCGGTGGTCAGCACGTTGGTGCCGCTGGAAACCTGCGCGGTGCAGTACGAGCTGCCGCCGCCGGGCACATTGAAGTACAGCTTGCCGATCTTGTTCCACGGCGAAGCCTTCCACTGGCTCTCGTAGTAGTTGCCGGGGAAGCGGGTGTAGGCGTAGTGCGCGCCGTCCTTCTCGCCGCCCACGGCCGCGGCCGGCGCGGCGCCCTTGCGCGCGTCCAGCGCGTCGAGCTTGTTCCACACCTGCGGAAAGTGCTGGCGGGCGAGGTAGTTGTTGAACGCCGGCGCGGCGCCGCCGGGGGCGCTGGCGGCCGGGCCGGTCGGCGCGTCGACTGCCTTGAGCGCGGCGGCGTCGGGTTCGCCGCGGGTCGTCCAGACCAGCGGCTTGACCGCGGCGCGCTGGCGCGCGGTCGCGAACGGCGCGGCCTGGGCGGCCTTGGCCGCGGCGGCGCTGCCGGGCTTGGGCGCGTCGAGCGCGGCGACGTCGCCGTGGGCGGTGCGGATGATGGTTTCGCCGGCGCTGGCGGCGCCGGCCAGGGTCAGCAGGGCCAGGCCGGCGAGGGCGGCGAGGCGGCGGGCGGGGGCGTGCGGGGCGTTGCGATGCGGCTTCATGTCGGAAACTCCTTGAGGTATCGCTCCATGGGCGACGGATGGATCGTCGGTACAGCGCCGCCGCGCGCCTCGATCCGTGCGGCGCGGGCGGCTCCGGGCGAACGCCGGGCGGGCTCGTACAGGCGAGTCCGGCCGGTTGCGCGCTCGCCGCGGACGGCGGGGCGGGCGGTTCGTCGGTGGCGGGAGCCCTAGGCGGGCGGCCACCCCAGGAAACGCCGGGGTCGGGGCGGGCAGGACAGCCGTGGGCGATGGACAGGTGCGGCGCCGATGTCGTCGCAGCGCGGTCTGGGACGGCTGCGGTGCAGGCGGGGCAAGGGTTTCGGGCGAAAGGCCGGGGTGGCGGCGGGGGCGAAATGTTGCGTCGGTGCAACAGCGGCGGCCGACGAACGGGTGGGGCGACGGGCGCGGGAAGGGTTCGTCGGCGCGCAATTGGCGCGGTCGCGGCTTGCGCCGCTCCTACAGTCGGATCACGCAGCGGCCGCAGCCCCCTGTAGGAGCGACGCAAGTCGCGACCGCGGGGTCTCGTCCTCGCGCCGAACCCTTCACCCCTCGCGCAAACGCACCCCGGCCGCGCGCAACGCCTCGCGCCACGCCTCCAGCTTCATCGCCGCGCCCTGCGAGGCATTGGCCGGGCTGGTCGACGGCAGCCGCACCAGGCTCAGGTCCGGCCGCGCCAGGGTCGGCGCGACGAAGCGGCGGAAGCTCTGCTCGGCCTTGGCGCCGTTGAACAGGATCGTGCCGACCTGCGGATGGCGGGTCAGGAAACCGGGAATATCGTTGGCCACCGCGGTGTCGTCGCGGATCGCCGAATCCAGGCTGCCCTCGCGTTCGCACTGCGCCAGCACGTCCCACAGCGCGATCCCGGCCGCGGCCAGCGCCGCGACGCGTTGCGGAAACTCCAGCTCCGGGCCCGCGCCGACCAGTTCGCCCATGAACGGCCAGAACCGGTTGTGCGGATGCGCGTAGTAGCGCCCGGCCGCGAGCGAGGCGGCGCCCGGCATGCTGCCGAGGATCAGCGCGCGGGCGCCGGGGACTTCCATCGGCGGAAAGCTGCGGACCAACATGGGCGGCGCTGCCGAAGCGGGGGAACCGAGGATGTGAGGGCGCCGCGCCGCCGCACAACCGCCGGCGCCGGCGCGGCTGCGTTTCGCCGATCGCGCCCAGCCATTAGACTGCGCCCCGTCCACGCATCAACGGAGAAGCCATGCGCCGCAGGATCGTCGCCGGAAACTGGAAGCTGCACGGCAGCCGCGAGTTCGCTTTCGCCCTGCTCGACGAAGTCGCCGCGCAGATCCCGCCGGCCGGGGTCGAGCGGGCGATCCTGCCGCCGCTGCCGTACCTGGGCGAGCTGGTCGAGCACTACGGCGAACGCGGCCTGGCCTTCGGCGCGCAGGACGTCAGCAGCAACGTCAAGGGCGCCTACACCGGCGAAGTCTCCGCGGCGATGCTCAAGGAAGTCGGCGCGGTCTACGGCCTGGTCGGCCATTCCGAGCGCCGCCAGTACCACCGCGAGAGCAGCGAACTGGTCGCGCGCAAGTTCGCGGCCGCCCGCGACGCCGGCCTGGTGCCGATCCTGTGCGTCGGCGAGACCCTGGAGGAGCGCGAAGACGGCAAGACCGAGTGGCGCCTGCAGGAACAGCTGGCGCCGGTGCTGGAGTTGCTGGGCGTGGCGGCGCTGGACGGCGCGGTCGTCGCCTACGAGCCGGTCTGGGCCATCGGCACCGGCCGGACCGCCACTCCGGAGCAGGCACAACAGGTCCACGCATTCATCCGTAGCGAAATCGCTTCGCACGATGCTAGAATCGCTGGCTCGCTTCCGATCCTTTACGGCGGAAGCGTGAAAGCCGACAACGCCGCCGCGCTGTTTTCCCAGCCCGACGTCGATGGCGGACTGGTCGGAGGCGCCTCCCTGGTTGCGTCCGACTTCAACGCCATCGCTGCCGCGGCGGCGCCCTGATCGCAACGAACGGCGAACTCCGCCGCCCCGGAACGGTCGTAACGAGCTGTCACTGAGCGAAGAATCCGAACGATGCTGTTGTTCCTCAACGTCATCTATGTGTTGATCGCGATCGCGATGATCGCCCTGATCCTGATGCAGCGCGGCGCGGGTGCGCAGGCCGGCTCGGGTTTCGGCGGCGGCGCTTCGGCGACCGTGTTCGGTGCCCGCGGTTCGTCGAACTTCCTGTCCAAGTCGACCAAGTGGCTGGCGATCGCGTTCTTCGCGATCAGCCTGTTCATGGCCTGGCAGGCGAGCCGCACCGCCCCGGCGCAGCTGGGCAAGCCGGACATGGGCCTGATGGGCCAGGTCAAGGAACAGCCCGCAGCGGCTCCGGCCGCCGCGCCGGCCGCGGTTCCGCAGGCTCCGGCCAGCGGCGTGCCGCAGGTCCCGGCGAATGTCCCGGCCGCGCCCGCCACGGCTCCGGCCGGCGGCGCGACGGTTCCGGCGCCCGCGCCGGCGGCCACTCCGGCCGCGCAGCCGGCGGCGTCGGCGCAGCCGGCAGCCCCGGCAAAACAGCCGGCTAACGGCGGCTGAATAAACAGGTTAAAATACGGTTTCAGCCCCGCCCGGACGGCAGGGCAGGTCAGCGATGACCTAGGCGGCGCGGGTTCCCCGCAATGCCCGGCCAGGATGGCGTAAGCAGGTTGGCAGTGCCCAGATGGCGGAATTGGTAGACGCACTACCTTGAGGTGGTAGCGACTTAGGTCGTGGGGGTTCGAGTCCCCCTTTGGGCACCACATCCAACCGATAGCCGAACTAGAAGCTGTTTCAGCAATTCGCACCACGGTACGCAGGTGCGGCACGCACGGCGGGCCGCTCCGCGCGTCCGAACGTCTGGGCGCCGCGGCGCCAAGCCAAGGGTTCGCGTGACACGCGCCCCCATGTAGCCGAACAAGTAGCCGAGAGAACACCGCGTGCTGGCCGAATACCTGCCGACTCTGTTGTTCCTGATCGTCGCCAGCGGTATCGGCGTCGCCCTGTTGGTAGTAGGCAATGTGCTCGGGCCCAAGCGCCCGACCGCGGAGAAACTGTCTCCGTACGAATGCGGCTTCGAAGCCTTCGAAGACGCGCGCATGCAGTTCGACGTGCGCTACTACCTGATCGCCATCCAGTTCATCATCTTCGATCTGGAAATCATCTTCATCGTGCCCTGGGCCACCGTGTTCCGAGATCTCGGCGTGGTCGGCCTGATCGAGATGGGCATTTTCGCCAGCATGCTCCTGCTCGGCTTCGTTTACGTCTGGAAGAAGGGAGCGCTCGAATGGGAGTGATCCAAACCGTCGGCGACACCGTCTCCGGGTTGATGCACAACCCGCTGCCGGAAGGCCGCCTCGACGACATCCTGCGCCCCGAGGGCGAGAACCCGCTGCTGCAGCAGGGCTTCGTCACCACCAATCTCGATACCCTGTGGAACTGGGCGCGCACCGGCTCGATGTGGCCGATGACCTTCGGCCTGGCCTGCTGCGCGGTCGAGATGATGCACGCCGGCGCCGCGCGCCTGGACCTGGACCGCTACGGCGTGGTGTTCCGCCCGTCGCCGCGCCAGTCCGACGTGATGATCGTGGCCGGCACCCTGGTCAACAAGATGGCCCCGGCGCTGCGCAAGGTCTACGACCAGATGCCGGACCCGAAGTGGGTCATCTCGATGGGCAGCTGCGCCAACGGCGGCGGCTACTATCACTATTCCTATGCGGTGGTGCGCGGCTGCGACCGCGTGGTCCCGGTCGACGTCTACGTGCCGGGCTGCCCGCCGACCGCCGAAGCGCTGGTCTACGGCATCCTGCAGTTGCAGCGCAAGATCCGCCGCGGCACCAACTTCGGCGACGCCAAGCAGGGGCTGCGCGAATGAGCCCGGCCGATCTCGCCCAGCGCCTGGACGCGCGCTTCCCGCAGGCCAACATCGTCGTCGCGCAACCGCGCGGCGAAATTACTTTGGAAGTCGCCCACGACCAATGGCTCGACGCCGCGCGCGCCCTGCGCGACGAATTCGGCTTCGAGCAGTGCGTCGACGTCAGCGGCGTGGACTACCTGACCTACGGCAGCGACGAGTGGGACACCGACGTGTCCTCGGAAGGCTTCTCGCGCGGCGTCGAAGGCAAGAGCGCCGGCCGCTTCCGCTGGGGCGAAGAACCCAACGGCGCCGAAGACTACAAGCCGGCGCGGCGCTTCGCCGCGGTCGCGCACCTGCTGTCGTACCAGCACAACGCGCGCCTGCGCCTGAAGACCTACGCGCCGAGCGACGACCTGCCGGTGGTCGCGTCGCTGACCTCGGTCCATCCGGGCGTCAACTGGTTCGAGCGCGAGGCGTTCGACCTGTACGGCATCGTGTTCGAAGGCCATCCGGACCTGCGCCGGATCCTGACCGACTACGGTTTCGTCGGCCATCCGTTCCGCAAGGATTTCCCGCTGATCGGCAACGTCGAAGTGCGCTACGACGCCGAAAAGCGCCGCGTGGTGTACGAGCCGGTGTCGATCGAGCCGCGCGTCGGCGTGCCGCGCGTGATCCGCGACGACGCGCGTTACCAGACGGCGCAAGGCGAAATCTCGCAGCGCGAGGTGAAGTGAGATGAGCAACCCCGCCAGCGACATGCCCCTGGTCAACGCCAGCACCTCCGGCCTCAACAACGCCGAAATCCGCAACTACACCTTCAACTTCGGTCCCCAGCATCCGGCCGCGCACGGCGTGCTGCGCCTGATCCTGGAGATGGACGGCGAAGTCGTGCAGCGCGCCGATCCGCACATCGGCCTGCTCCATCGCGGCACCGAGAAGCTCGCCGAGTCCAAGCCGTTCAACCAGTCGATCGGCTACATGGATCGCCTCGACTACGTGTCGATGATGTGCAACGAGCACGCTTACGTGCGCGCGATCGAGACCCTGCTGGGGATCGAGGCGCCGGAGCGCGCGCAGTACATCCGCACGATGTTCGACGAGATCACCCGGATCCTGAACCACTTGATGTGGCTGGGTTCCAACGCGCTCGACCTCGGCGCGATGGCGGTGTTCCTGTACGCCTTCCGCGAGCGCGAGGAGCTGATGGACTGCTACGAAGCGGTCTCCGGCGCGCGCATGCACGCGGCCTACTACCGTCCCGGCGGCGTCTACCGCGACCTGCCGGACCGGATGCCGAAGTACAAGGAATCGCCCTGGAAGAAGGGCGCCGGCCTCAAGCGCTTCAACGAGTGGCGCGAAGGCTCGATGCTCGATTACCTGGATGCGTTCGCCGACGACTTCCCCAAGCGCGTCGACGAATACGAAACCCTGCTGACCGAAAACCGCATCTGGAAGCAGCGCACCGTCGGCATCGGCGTGGTCTCGCCCGAGCAGGCCCTGGCCTGGGGCATGACCGGCCCGATGATCCGCGGCTCCGGCATCGCCTGGGACCTGCGCAAGAAGCAGCCCTACGCCAAGTACGCGGAAGTCGATTTCGACATCCCGGTCGGCGTCAACGGCGACTGCTACGACCGCTACCTGGTGCGCGTCGCCGAGCTGCGCGAATCCACCCGCATCATCAAGCAGTGCGTGAAGTGGCTGCGCGCCAATCCCGGTCCCGTGATCGTCGACAACTTCAAGGTCGCCCCGCCCAAGCGCGAGGAGATGAAGGACGACATGGAAGCGCTGATCCACCACTTCAAGCTGTTCTCGGAAGGCTATTGCGTGCCGGCCGGCGAGACCTACTGCGCCGTGGAAGCCCCGAAGGGCGAATTCGGCTGCTACCTGGTCTCCGACGGCGCCAACAAGCCGTTCCGCGTCAAGCTGCGCGCGCCGGGCTTCGCCCACCTCTCGTCGATGGACGAGATCGTCAAGGGCCACATGCTGGCCGACGTGGTGGCGATGATCGGCACCTACGACATCGTGTTCGGCGAGATCGATCGCTGATCTTGCCGCACTGAAGGTTTGTCCCAGATCGGGCGCCGGGGGCGCGCGGTCGCAGAGGAAAGAAGAAATGAAGGCGACAGGCAATTTCGAGGCCGCACAGCACGTCGATCCGATGGTGGCGTTGTCCGATGCGACGCGCGCGCACATCGATCACTGGCTGACCAAGTTCCCGCCCGACCGCAAGCGTTCGGCGGTGCTGCAGGGTCTGCACGCGGCGCAGGAGCAGAACGGCGGTTGGCTGACCGACGAGCTGATCGCCGCGGTGGCCAAGTACCTGAGCCTGCCGCCGGTGTGGGCGTACGAGGTGGCGAGCTTCTATTCGATGTTCGAAACCGAAAAGGTCGGCCGCAACAACGTCGCCTTCTGCACCAACATCAGCTGCTGGCTCAACGGCGCGCAGGACCTGGTCGCGCACGCCGAGAAGAAGCTGGGCTGCAAGCTCGGCGAATCCACCGCCGATGGCCGGGTCTTCCTCAAGCGCGAGGAAGAATGCCTGGCCGCGTGCTGCGGCGCGCCGGTGGTCGTCGTCAACGGTCATTACCACGAGAAGCTCGACGCGGCGAAAGTCGACGAGCTGCTCGACGGTCTGAAGTGAGGTCGGGCGAGATGGCGCACGGTCACCACGATTATTCCAAGGGCTACGGCCCGGTCGGCCCGGCTCCGCAGGAGCACCAGGTCGTCTACACGACGCTGCATTACGACACGCCCTGGTCGTACGAGAACTATCTCAAGACCGGCGGCTACAGCGCGTTGCGCAAGATCCTCAGCGAGAAGACGCCGCAGGACGAGATCATCAACGCGGTCAAGGCCTCGGGCCTGCGCGGCCGCGGCGGCGCGGGCTTCCCGACCGGCCTGAAGTGGAGCTTCATGCCCAAGGGCAGCGGCACCCAGAAGTACATCCTGTGCAACTCGGACGAATCCGAGCCGGGCACGGCCAAGGACCGCGACATCCTGCGCTTCAACCCGCATTCGGTGGTCGAGGGCATGGCGATCGCCTGCTACGCCACCGGTTCGACCGTGGCCTACAACTACCTGCGCGGCGAGTTCCATCACGAGCCGTTCGAGCATTTCGAGCAGGCGCTGAAGGAAGCCTACGAGAACGGCTGGCTCGGCAAGAACATCCTCGGCAGCGGCGTGGACATCGACATCTACGGCGCGCTCGGCGCCGGCGCCTACATCTGCGGCGAAGAGACCGCGCTGATGGAGTCGCTGGAAGGCAAAAAGGGCCAGCCGCGCTTCAAGCCGCCGTTCCCGGCCAACTTCGGCCTGTTCGGCAAGCCGACCACGATCAACAACACCGAGACCTACGCCTCGGTGCCGGCGATCCTGCGCAACGGCGCGGAATGGTTCGCAGGCCTCGGCAAGCCGAACAACGGCGGCCCGAAGATCTTCTCGGTGTCCGGCCACGTCGCCAACCCGGGCAACTTCGAGATCCGTCTCGGCACGCCGTTCTCCGAGCTGCTGCAGCTCGCCGGCGGCATGCGCGAAGGGCGCAAGCTCAAGGCGGTGATCCCCGGCGGCTCCTCGATGAAGGTGCTGCCGGCGGCGACGATCATGGAATGCACGATGGACTACGACTCGCTGCAGAAGGCCGGTTCCGGCCTCGGCTCGGGCGCGGTCATCGTGATGGACGAGACCGCCTGCATGGTCCGCGCCTGCCAGCGCATCGCCCGCTTCTATTTCAAGGAAAGCTGCGGCCAGTGCACGCCGTGCCGCGAAGGCACCGGCTGGATGTACCGCATGCTGACTCGCATCGCCGAGAAGCAGGCGACCCTGGAAGACTTGCAGATGCTGCGCGCCGCCGCGGGCCAGATCGAAGGCCACACCATCTGCGCGTTCGGCGAAGCCGCCGCGTGGCCGGTGCAGGGCTTCCTGCACCACTTCTGGGACGAGTTCGAGTACGCGATCGTCAACAAGCGGTTCCTGGTGGACGATCAGGCAGCCGGCACCGTGGTCGAGAAGAAGGTGGCGGCATGAGCGCGCAGCCCGTAAATCCGAATCTGCCGCCCGACCACGTCACCGTCTTCATCGACGGCGTCGAAATGGCCGCGCCGAAGAATTCGATGATCATCCATGCCGCCGACAAGGCCGGCATTCCGATTCCGCGTTTCTGCTACCACGACAAGCTGGCGATCGCCGCGAATTGCCGCATGTGCCTGGTCGACACCGAGGTCGGCGGCCGCGCCGCGCCGAAGCCGTCGCCGGCCTGCGCCACCCCGGTGATGGACGGACTGAAGGTGTTCACCCGCAACGAGCGCGCGCTGAAGTCGCAGCGCAACGTGATGGAGTTCCTGCTCGCCAACCACCCGCTGGACTGCCCGATCTGCGACCAGGGCGGCGAGTGCGAGCTGCAGGACGTGTCGATGGGCTACGGCCGCTCGGTCAGCCGCTACGCCGAGCGTAAGCGCGTGGTGCCGGACGAGGACATCGGTCCGCTGGTCGCCACCGAGATGACCCGCTGCATCCAGTGCACCCGCTGCGTGCGCTTCACCGCCGAGATCGCCGGTACGTATGAACTCGGCGGCATGTACCGCGGCGAGAACCTGCAGATCGGCACCTTCGACGGCAAGCCGCTGACCACCGAACTGTCCGGCAACGTCATCGACGTGTGCCCGGTCGGCGCGCTGACCAACAAGGTGTTCCAGTTCAAGGCGCGTCCGTGGGAACTGACCGCGCGCGAGTCGCTCGGCTACCACGACGCGCTCGGCAGCAACCTGTTCCTGCACGTGCGCCGCGGCGACGTGCTGCGCACCGTGCCGCGCGACAACGAAGCGGTCAACGAGTGCTGGCTGTCGGACCGCGACCGTTACTCGCACCAGGGCCTGTACGCGGAAGACCGCGCCCAGCGTCCGCTGGTGAAGGACGGCGGAGAGTGGCGCGAAGCGTCTTGGGAAGAAGCGCTGGGCCGCGCCGCCAAGATCCTGCGCGACAACGGCGGCGACAACCTCGGCGTGCTCGCGCACCCGGCGACCTCGAACGAGGAGGGCGCGCTGCTGGCGCGTCTGGCCGAAGCGCTGGGCACCGGCAATATCGATCACCGCATCTCGCAGCACGATTTGTCCGACGCAGCCGTGGCCGAAACCTTCGCCATGCCGGTCGCCGAAATCGAGCAGGCCGACGTGGTGATCGTGGTCGGCAGCAACCTGCGCCATGAACTGCCGCTGGTGCAGCAGCGCGTGCGCAAGGCTTACAACCGCGGCGCCAAGGTGCACGTGGTCAATCCGGTCGACTTCGATTTCACTTTCGACCCGGCCAGCAAGCGCATCGTCGCGCCGTCGCAGCTCGCCGCCGCGCTCGGCGACGAGGCGCTGCGCGAGATCGCCAAGGGCGGCAACCACGTCGCGCTGATCGTCGGCGGCGTGGCCGAGAACGGCCCGTACGCGGCCGCGATCCGCGCCGCGGTCAAGGCCTTCGCCGAAGCCACCGGCGCCAAGCTGTGCCGCATCCCGCAAGGCGCCAACGCGGTCGGCCTCGCCCGCCACGGCGTGCTGCCGAGCGCGCGCGACGCGGGTTCGATGCTCAGCGATGCGCGCGCCGCGTACATCGTCTACGGCATCGAACCGGGCCTGGATTTCGCCGACACCGAAAGCGCGCTGCGCGCGCTCGGCGCGGCCCAGGTCGTGGCCTTCAGCCATTACGCCTGCCGTTCGACCAAGGCGGTGGCCGATGTGATCCTGCCGATCGCGCTGCTGCCGGAAACCGATGCGACCCTGACCAACCTCGACGGCCGCGACCAGCAGGCCAGCGCCGGCGGCAAGCTGCCGGGCCAGGCCCGCGCCGGCTGGCGCGTGCTGCGCGCGCTCGGCGGCGAGCTGAGCGCGGCGGGTTTCGAGTTCACCGACTTCGCCGGCCTGCGCGCGAGCATCGCGCCGCGCACGGTCGCGCCGGCCGCCGGCCGCGCGCCGAACCCGGCGGGCGAGGGCCTCGAACTCGCGGTCTCCACCGCGATCTACCGCAGCGACGCCACCGTGCGCCGCGCGCCCGCATTGCAATCGCATCCGCTGAATCTCGAGCCGCGCGCCGTGCTCAATCCGGCCGACGCCGCTGCGCTGGGCTTCGGCGACGGCATGGTCGGCAAGTTCGGCGCCGGCGCCGGCACCGCGACCCTGCCGGTCGCGATCAGCGCCAAGGTCGCGCCGGGTACGGTGTGGATCGAAAGCGGCCACGGCGCGACCGCGCCGCTGGGCGCGGGCCGCGTGCAGGCGGGGAGGGCCTAAGCCATGACGGACGGAATGTTCATGACCCACGTGGTCGACCCCCTGCACAACTTCTTCCTGTCGCTGGGTATGGCCGGCGCGGTGCTGTGGATCGTGCTCAAGATCCTGCTGATCGCCATGCCGGTGATCGTCACCGTGGCGTTCTACGTGGTCTGGGAACGCAAGCTGATCGGCTGGATGCACGTGCGCCACGGGCCGATGTACGTCGGCATGGGCATCCTGCAGGCCTTCGCCGACGTGTTCAAACTGCTGTTCAAGGAAGTGATCCAGCCGGCCAAGGCCGAGTCCTTCCTGTACAAGCTGGCGCCGTTGCTGGCGCTGGCGCCGGCCTTCGCGGCGTGGGCGGTGGTGCCGTTCGACGCCAAGATGGTGTTGTCCAACGCCAACGCCGGCCTGCTGTACCTGCTGGCGATGACCTCGCTCGGCGTGTACGGCATCATCCTCGCCGGCTGGGCGTCGAACTCGAAGTACGCCTTCCTCGGCGCGATGCGCGCCGCGGCGCAGGTGGTGTCGTACGAAATCGCGATGGGCTTCGCGATGGTCGGCGTGATGGTCGGCGCCGGCAGCCTCAACCTCACCGACATCGTCATGGCCCAGTCGGGCAACGCCGGCGCGCTGGAATGGTTCGCGCTGCCGATGCTGCCGCTGTTCGTCGTGTACTTCATTTCCGGCGTGGCCGAGACCAACCGCGCGCCGTTCGACGTGGTCGAAGGCGAGTCGGAAATCGTCGCCGGCCACATGGTCGAGTATTCGGGGTCGGCGTTCGCGCTGTTCTTCCTGGCCGAATACGCGAACATGATCCTGATCAGCTTCCTGACCTCGATCTTCTTCGTCGGCGGCTGGCTGAGCCCGTTCCAGGGCCTGGGCATTCCGTTCCTGTCGGTCGACGGCTGGTGGTGGCTGCTCGCGAAGGTGTTCTTCTTCGCCAGCTGCTTCATCTGGTTCCGCGCCTCCTTCCCGCGCTATCGCTACGACCAGATCATGCGTCTGGGCTGGAAGGTGTTCATCCCCTTGACCATCGCCTGGATCGTCGTGGTCGCGTTGATGTCGTACTACGGCATCTTCCTGCCGGGACAGTGAGGCGGAGCAACTCATGAATCGCATCGTTTCCTATTTCAAGAGCCTGCTCCTGATCGAGCTCGCGCAGGGCCTCGGGCTGACGCTCAAGTACCTGTTCAAGCCCAAGTACACGCTGATGTACCCGATGGAGAAGACCCCGCAATCGCCGCGCTTCCGCGGCGTGCACGCGCTGCGCCGCTATCCCAACGGCGAGGAGCGCTGCATCGCCTGCAAGCTGTGCGAAGCGGTGTGCCCGGCGTTGGCGATCACCATCGATTCGGAGAAGCGCGCCGACGGCACCCGCCGTACGACCCGCTACGACATCGACCTGTTCAAGTGCATCTTCTGCGGATTCTGCGAGGAATCCTGCCCGGTCGACTCGATCGTGGAGACCCACATCCACGAGTACCACTTCGACCAGCGCGGACAGAACATCGTCACCAAGCCGCAGCTGCTGGCGATCGGCGACCGTCTCGAAACCGAGATCGCCGAACGCCGCGCCGCCGACGCCGCCTTCCGCTGAGTGCACGCCATGGATCTCGCCCAGATCGCCTTCTTCGTCTTCGCCGCCTTGGCCACGCTTTCGGCCGTGGCCGTGATCAGCGTCAAGAACCCGGTCCATGCCGCGCTCAGCCTGGTGCTGACGTTCTTCTCGGTCGCCTGCGTGTGGATCATCGCCGGCGCCGAATTCCTCGGCGTGGCCCTGATCCTGGTCTACGTCGGCGCGGTGATGGTGCTGTTCCTGTTCGTGGTGATGATGCTCGACATCGACGTCGCCCCGCTGCGCGAAGGCTACGTGCGCTACCTGCCGGTCGGCCTGCTGGTCGCGGTGGTGATGCTGGTCGAGATGCTGACCCTGATCGGGGTCAAGGCCGCGCTGGTCGCGCCGCTGACCGCCGATCCCTCGGGCGGCTCCAACACCAAGTGGCTGGCGATGGCGCTGTTCACCGACTTCCTGCTGCCGTTCGAGATCGCCGCGGTGATCCTGACGGTCGCGGTGATCGCCGCGGTCATGCTGACCCTGCGCCGCCGCCCGGGCGCCAAGCACCAGAACCCGAGCGAGCAGGCGCGCGTGCGCGCCGCCGATCGCATCCGCATCATCAAGATGGACGCCGTCAAGCCCGCCGCCGCTCCGGCGCCGGCCGCGGACGCGGCGCAGGAGGCCAAGCCGTGAGCGAATTCTTCGGGTCGGGCCTCGCCCTCGGCCACTTCCTCGCCCTGGGCGCGGTGCTGTTCTGCATCAGCGTCGCCGGCATCTTCCTCAACCGCAAGAACGTGATCGTGCTGCTGATGTCGATCGAGCTGATGCTGCTCGCGGTCAACATCAACTTCGTCGCGTTCTCGCGCCAGCTGGCCGATCCGGCCGGTCAGGTGTTCGTGTTCTTCATCCTGACCGTGGCCGCGGCCGAGGCCGCGATCGGCCTGGCCATCCTGGTCACCCTGTTCCGCAACCGGCGCACGATCAACGTCGCCGAAATCGACTCGATGAAGGGCTGATCCGACATGGAATCCGCAATCTCCAAGTCCATCCTGCTCGCCATCGTGCTCGCGCCTTTGCTCGGCGCGGTCCTGGCCGGGCTGTTCGGACGCAAGATCGGCCGCGCCGGTTCGCACACCGTCACCATCCTCGGCGTCGCCGCGAGCTGCGCGATGTCGGTGTACGTGCTGTGGCAGCTGGTCGGGCACGGCGCCGCGCCGTTCAACGAGAACGTCTACACCTGGTTCCAGATCGGCGGCTACGAGGCCCACGTCGGCTTCATGATCGACAAGCTGACCGCGATGATGATGGTGGTGGTGACCTTCGTCTCGCTGCTGGTGCACGTCTACACCATCGGCTACATGGCCGAGGACGACGGCTACCAGCGCTTCTTCAGCTACATCTCGCTGTTCACCTTCTCCATGCTCATGCTGGTCATGAGCAACAACTTCCTGCAGCTGTTCTTCGGCTGGGAAGCGGTGGGCCTGGTGTCGTACCTGCTGATCGGCTTCTGGTTCAAGAAGCCGACCGCGGTGTTCGCCAACCTCAAGGCCTTCCTGGTCAACCGCGTCGGCGACTTCGGCTTCCTGCTCGGCATCGGCGCGGTGCTGTGGGCGACCGGCTCGCTCGATTACGGCACCGTGTTCGCCAACGCCCCGACCCTGGCCGAGCGCACCATCACCATCTGGAACAGCGCCGACCCGATCGTCTGGTCGCTGCCGACGGTGATCTGCATCTGCCTGTTCATCGGCGCGATGGGCAAGTCGGCGCAGGTGCCGCTGCACGTGTGGCTGCCCGATTCGATGGAAGGCCCGACCCCGATCTCGGCGCTGATCCACGCCGCGACGATGGTGACCGCCGGCATCTTCATGGTCGCGCGCATGTCGCCGCTGTTCGAGCTGTCGCAGACCGCGCTGAACTTCGTGCTGTTCATCGGCGCCACCACCGCGTTCTGGACCGGCCTGATCGGCATCGTGCAGAACGACATCAAGCGCGTGGTCGCGTACTCGACCCTGTCGCAGCTGGGCTACATGACCGTCGCGCTCGGCGTGTCGGCGTACTCGGCCGCGGTGTACCACCTGATGACCCACGCCTTCTTCAAGGCGCTGCTGTTCCTGGCGGCCGGCTCGGTCATCATCGGCATGCACCACGAGCAGGACATGCGCAAGATGGGCGGCCTGCGCAAGTACATGCCGATCACCTACTGGACCAGCCTGCTCGGCACCCTGGCCCTGGTCGGCACGCCGTTCTTCGCCGGCTTCTACTCGAAGGACACCATCATCGAGGCGGCCGCGCACGTGGCCCACGGCGAGCACGCCACCTGGGTCTCGCAGTACGCCTACTGGGCGGTGCTGCTGGGCGCCTTCGTGACCTCGTTCTACAGCTTCCGCCTGCTGTACATGACCTTCCACGGCAAGGAGCGCTTCCGCGACGCGCACGGCCATGACGACCATGCGCAGGGCCACGACGATCATGCGGCGCACGCGCACGACGATCATGGCAAGAAGCACGACGACCATGGCCACGACGACCATGGCCACCACGGCGCGCACGAGCCGCACGAGTCGCCGTGGGTGGTGACCCTGCCGCTGATCCTGCTGGCGATCCCGTCGGTGCTGATCGGCTTCTTCACCGCCGGCCCGATGCTGTTCGGCACCGACTGGTCCGGCCACGTCAAGCAGCTGCCGTACTTCCTTGGCGCGATCGATCTGCTGCCCGAGCGCGACACCGTCGCCGAGATGGCCGCCGAAGCCTGGCACGGCCCGGTCGCGTTCGCCCTGCACGGTTTCATGGCGCCGGCGTTCTGGCTGGCCTTCGGCGGCTTCGCCCTGGCCACGGTCATGTACCTGTGGAAGCCGGAACTGCCGGCCAAGGCGGCCAAGCTGTTCGCGCTGCCGATCCGCATCCTGGAAAACAAGTACGGCATGGACAACCTCTGGATCGACGGCTTCGCCGGCGGCGGCGTCAAGCTCGGCAAGGCTTCGCGCGCGGTCGACAGCAAGCTGATCGACGGAGCCGTGGTCAACGGCGGCGCCGGCCTGGTCGGCTTCATCGCCAACCTGACCCGTCACGTCCAGTCCGGTTATCTCTACCACTACGCCTTCGCGATGATTGTCGGCCTGATCGCTCTGCTCGCCGTCGTCATCAAGTTCTGGCACTAAACGACAAGGACACCCGACGTGATCCCCGTGCCCTTGCTTAGCCTCCTGATCTGGCTGCCGATTTTCGGCGGCTTCGCCACCCTGGCCTTCGGCCAGCGCGCCAACGCGGCGCGCTGGTTCGCCCTGATCGTGGCCATCGCCACGCTCGGCCTGAGCCTGCTGATGTTCACCCATGCCGACTTCGGCACGGCGAGCATGCAGCTGGTCGAACAGAAAGCCTGGATCCCCTCGTTCGACATCCGCTACCACCTCGGCGTCGACGGCATCTCGGCGGCGCTGATCGCGCTGACAACGCTGACCTCGATGCTGGTGCTGATCAGCGCCTGGACCTCGATCGACAAGCGCGTCAGCCAGTACTACGCCGCGTTCCTGATCCTCGAAGGCCTGATGGTCGGCGTGTTCGCCGCGCTCGACGCGATGCTGTTCTACGTGTTCTTCGAGGGCATGCTGATCCCGATGTTCATCATCATCGGCGTGTGGGGCGGCCCGCGCCGCGTCTACGCCTCGGTGAAGTTCTTCCTGTACACCTTCCTCGGCTCGGTGTTCATGCTGGTCGGGCTGATCTACCTGTACCTGAAGGGCGGCAGCTGGCAGATCGCCGACATGTACGGCCTGCAGCTCAGCGCGACCGAGCAGATGTGGATCTTCTTCGGCTTCCTGATCGCGTTCGCGGTCAAGGTGCCGATGTTCCCGGTCCACACCTGGTTGCCGGACGCGCACGTGGAGGCGCCGACCGCCGGTTCGGTGATCCTGGCCGCGATCATGCTGAAGATCGGCGGCTACGGCTTCCTGCGCTTCGTCCTGCCGATCGTGCCCGACGCCGGCCACGAGTGGGCCTGGCTGGTGATCGCGCTGAGCCTGATCGCGGTGGTCTACGTCGGCCTGGTCGCGCTGGTCCAGGACGACATGAAGAAGCTGATCGCGTATTCGTCGGTCTCGCACATGGGCTTCGTCACCCTGGGCACCTTCATCGCCTTCGGCCTGGTCCACAGCGGCGACGCCCACGGCGCCGACGCCGCGCGCCTGGGCCTGCAGGGCGCGATGGTGCAGATGATCAGCCACGGCTTCGTGTCGGGCGCGATGTTCACCTGCGTCGGCGTGCTCTACGACCGCATGCACAGCCGCATGATCAAGGACTACGGCGGCGTCGCCAACGTGATGCCGTGGTTCGCCGCGTTCGTGGTGCTGTTCGCGATGGCCAACTCGGGCCTGCCGGGCACCTCGGGCTTCGTCGGCGAGTTCATGGTCATCCTGGCCTCGTTCCAGAAGCACCCGCTGATCGGCTTCGCCGCCGCCACCACCCTGATCATCGGCGCGGGCTACACCCTGTGGCTGGTCAAGCGGGTGATCTGGGGCGAAGTCGGCAACGCCCACGTCGCGGAGATGGAAGACATCAACCCGCGCGAGGCGCTGGTGCTCGGCGTGTTCGCCGCCGGCGTGCTGATCCTGGGCGTGTGGCCCAAGCCGCTGACCGACCTGATGGAGCCGGCGATCGCCAATCTGGCCACCCAGATCGTCGCCAGCAAGCTGTAAGCCGGCGCGGGTCCGCCCGCGCCGTCGCGTCAACGCAAGTGAGTAGAAGCGGGAACCGAGGAAAGAGGGAATAGCGCGCTCGTCCGCCGCTGGCTTCCCGCCGTTCCGCGCCCGTTTCCAGTGCAAGGCTCGCCCGAGCCGGATCCGCCAAGAGATTCGCTAATGAACATGCCCGTACGGACCTTCGCCGATGTGATGCCCCTGCTGCCCGAACTGGTGGTCGTCGTCGGCGCGTTCGCGTTGCTGATGCTCGATCTGTTCGTGGAGGAGCGCAACCGCATCGTCTCCCACGTCTTCTCGATCCTGGTGGTCGCGCTGGCGACCGCGCTGATCGCCTTCGACGTGGGCGGGCAGGGCACCGTGCTCAGCGGCATGTTCGTACGCGACACCGCCGCCGACGTGCTCAAGCTCGGCATCGGCGTGGTCGGCATCCTGTCGCTGATCTACACCTGGCCCTACCTGCGCGCGCGCGGCCTGTACAAGGGCGAAGTCGGCGTGCTGATGCTGTTCGCGATCGCCGGCATGATGTTCCTGGTCTCGGCCGGCAGCCTGACCATGGTCTACGTCGGCCTGGAAATGCTGGCGCTGTGCTCGTACGCGCTGGTCGCGGTCGACCGCGACAGCCCGCTGGCCTCGGAAGCGGCGATCAAGTACTTCGTGCTCGGCGCGCTGGCCTCGGGCCTGCTGCTGTACGGCCTGTCGCTGATCTACGGCGCCACCGGCAGCCTGATGCTCGACCAGATCGCCACCGCCGCCGCGGTCGGCCCGCGCTCGATGCTGCTGATCACCGGCGTGGTGTTCGTCGTCGCCGGCATCGCCTTCAAGTTCGGTGCCGCGCCGTTCCACATGTGGCTGCCGGACGTGTACCAGGGCGCGCCGACCCCGATCACCTTGTTCATCGGCGCCGCGCCGAAGCTGGCCGCGTTCGGCATGACCTACCGCCTGCTCGAAGTCGGCGCGCACGGCCTGGACGACCACTGGCGCCTGCTGCTGGCCGGCCTGGCGGTGCTGTCGCTGGCGATCGGCAACCTCAGCGCGCTGCTGCAGACCAACCTCAAGCGCCTGCTCGCGTACTCGACCGTGTCCCACGTCGGCTTCCTGTTCGTCGGCATGGCCGGCGGCGGCGCGCAGGGCTTCGCCGCGGCGATGTTCTACGCGATCAGCTATGCGGTCATGACCAGCGCCGCGTTCGGCGCGATCATCGTCATGTCCAGCCGCGGCTTCGAAGCCGACAAGATCGACGACTACAAGGGCCTCAACGCGCGCAACCCGTGGCTGGCCGGCATGATCCTGTGCGTGATGGCCTCGCTGGCCGGCCTGCCGCCGTTCCTGGGCTTCTGGGCCAAGCTGGCGGTGCTCAAGGCCGCGCTGCAGGGCGACATGCTGTGGCTGGCGATCGTCGGCATCGTGTTCGCGGTGATCGGCGCGTTCTACTACCTGCGCGTGATCAAGGCGATGTACTTCGACGAGCCGGAAGGCAAGCTGCCGGCGCCGAGCGAAGACCGCCCGCTGCGCGTGGTGTTCGGCGTCAACGCGCTGGCGCTGCTGGCGCTGGGCATCGCCTGGAACCCGATCATGGAGTGGTGCCAGCGCGCGTTCGCGGCCTGAGCGGGCCGCGCCGCCGCTGCGAGACGAGGGCCGCCGCCGTGCGGCCCTTTTCTTTTGCGCGGGGCCTGCGTCGCGCAGGAAGGCGCGCAGCCGTCGTGGGAGAGTCCTCGCGCCCGACGCTCGCGTGTCGGATCGCGGCGGCCCGAGCGGAGCGCGCCGGGCCTGAAAGCCCTTGGCCACGGCCGGGCAGAGCGGGGGCGCGCACCCTCCGCGACCATGCTCAATCGGTCGTGAGAAAAATAATCGACACGAAACTGTCTTCGGGGCTTGAATTATTTTGAACACGCCATTAAATTGCCGGCCTGCGAACGCGATGCGGTTTTCGCGAAACACCGGGAAACACCGGACGCGTTCGAAGGGCAGGCGGCAATCATGAAACTTTGATTGCAGGCTTGCGGAAAGTTAAGCCGATCGTTACACTAGTCGGCCTGATGCGGGGTGGAGCAGTCTGGCAGCTCGTCGGGCTCATAACCCGAAGGTCGCAGGTTCAAATCCTGCCCCCGCTACCACTTTTGGCTGTCACGGCCGCGCTTTAAGCAGCGGCCGTTTCGATCGAAAGTCGGGCTTTGTATCGTCGCTCTGCTCGCGCCGATACGCCGAAATCCAGTTGTACGGACAAGGGGCCCGATGGGCCCCTTGTTGTTTTCGGCTTTCCGCGATTCGTCCTTGCGAATGCGGCGGCGGTGGATGCACCGGCCGCCTCTGGCGAGCGTTCGACGGAAGCATTGCATCGCCAGGATGGGTTTTACCGGTCGCACCCCTTCAGGAGTTCAGGCGCGTGACGGACAAGGCAACACAAATCGCCGAATTGCTGGCGCCCACGGTGGCGTCGCTGGGCGTGGAACTGCTCGGCATCGAATACCTGCCCGCACCCGGCAGCGCGACGCTGCGCGTGTACATCGACGTGCCGGCCGCGGAAGCCGACGCGACCGCCGAAGGCGAGCAGCCGCGCTCGGTGACCATCGAAGACTGCGAGGCGGTCAGCCGCGAGATCTCGGCCCAGCTCGACGTCGAGGATCCGATCAGCGGCAACTACACCCTCGAGGTGTCCTCGCCGGGCATCGACCGTCCGCTGTTCACGCTCGAGCACTACCGCCGTTTCGCCGGCGAGCGCGCCAAGGTCGGGCTGAAGCTGCCGCACGAAGGCCGCCGCCGCCTGCAGGGCGAGATCGTCGGCGTGGAAGGCGAGCAGGTGGTGTTCGCGATCGACGGCGTCCGCTACGCGGTGCCGTTCTCCAATATCGACAAGGCCCGGATCGTGCCGGACTGGGAAGCGCTGGGCTTCGCCCCGAGCAAGCCCGGCAAGGGCAAGTCCGGCGCCAAGGACAAGGCCGGCAAGCCGGACGCGTCCGGCAAGTAAGCTTCGAAACCTTCAATTACCAACCCGAGAGCCGGCGGCCCACGCCGAACCGTGCGGAGTGACGAGATGAGCAAGGAACTGTTGCTGGTGGTGGACGCGGTCGCCAACGAGAAGGGCGTGCCGCGCGAAGTCATCTTCGAGGCGATCGAAGCCGCGCTGGCGTCGGCGGCGAAGAAGCGCTACCACGACGAAGACGTGCTGGTGCGCGTGTCCATCGACCAGAAGGACGGCAACTACGAGACCTTCCGGCGCATGGAAGTGGTCGCCGACGACGTGGTCATGGAATCGCCGGACCGGCAGATCCGCCTGATGGACGCGATCGACGAAGTCGAGGGCGTGGAAGTCGGCGACTACATCGAAGAACAGATCGAGAACCCCGAATTCGGCCGCATCGCCGCGCAGGCCGCCAAGCAGGTGATCGTGCAGCGCGTGCGCGAGGCCGAGCGCGCCCAGGTCGTGGACGCGTGGAAGGACCGCGTCGGCGAGCTGGTCACCGGCATCGTCAAGCGGGTCGAGCGCGGCAACATCTACGTCGACCTGGGCGGCAACTCCGAGGCGATCATCCCCAAGGACAAGGGCATCCCGCGCGACGTGCTGCGCGCCGGCGACCGCGTCCGCGGCTACCTGTTCGACGTGCGCACCGAGCCGCGCGGCCCGCAGTTGTTCATCAGCCGCGCCGCGCCGGAATTCATGATGGAGCTGTTCAAGCTGGAAGTGCCGGAAGTCGGCCAGGGCCTGGTCTCGATCAAGGCCTGCGCGCGCGACCCGGGCGACCGCGCCAAGATCGCGGTGCTGGCGCACGACAACCGCACCGATCCGATCGGCGCCTGCATCGGCATGCGCGGTTCGCGCGTGCAGGCGGTGTCGAACGAGCTCAACGGCGAGCGCGTCGACATCGTGCTGTGGTCGGACAATCCGGCCCAGTTCGTCATCAACGCGATGGCGCCGGCGGAAGTGCAGTCGATCATCGTCGACGAGGAAAAGCATTCGATGGACCTGGCCGTGGCCGAGGACCGCCTGGCCCAGGCGATCGGCAAGGGCGGCCAGAACGTGCGCCTGGCCAGCCGCCTGTCGGGCTGGCAGCTCAACGTCATGACCCAGGACCAGGTCACCGCCAAGTCCGAGGCCGAGCAGAACGCGGCGCGCCAGCTGTTCCAGGACAAGCTCGAGGTCGACGAGGAAATCGCCGGCATCCTGGTGTCCGAGGGCTTCAGCACGGTCGAGGAAATCGCCTACGTGCCGGTCGGCGAGCTGCTGGCGGTGGAGGGCTTCGACGAGGACATCGTCGAGGAACTGCGCGCCCGCGCCCGCGACGCGCTGCTCAACGAAGCGCTGGCGGCCGAGGAGGAGATCGACGAACACCAGCCGGCCGCCGACCTGTTGTCGCTGGAAGGCATGGACGAAGGCCTGGCCTTCACCCTGGCGGCGCGCGGCGTGGTCACCCGCGACGATCTGGCCGATCTGGCCTCCGACGAGTTGACCGATATCGAAGGCGTGGACGAGGAACGTGCCGCCGCCCTGATCATGGAAGCGCGCAAGCACTGGTTCGAATGAGGTGAGGAAGGCCGCAAGAGGTCCACAGGGGCGTCTTGCGGCAAGCCGGCCACGGCCCTTGGGGCCCGGCCGGATTCGCAGGACCGGGCAACGGCCCGGTCCGCGAACAGGCCGCGATGGCCTGCGCGAGCCGGACCTGCGGCGCGCGCGGAGCTAGAATGGCGCCATCACGCGCGGGATGCGTCCCGCGCCAAGAGGACACGGAAAACCGAATGTCGCAGCAAACCACCATCCGTAAGCTGGCCGAACTGGTGAACACGCCGGTCGAGAAGTTGCTGGAACAGCTGGCCGAAGCCGGCATGAAGTTCAGCGGCCCCGACCAGGTCGTGACCAGCATCGAGAAAGTCAAGCTGCTCGGCTTCCTCAAGCGTTCGCACGGCAAGGCCGACAAGCCCGCCGACAGCGACGAAGCGGCCAAGAAGATCACCCTCAACCGCAGCCGCAAGCAGGAAATCACTGTCGGCGGCGGCAAGAACCGCACCACGGTCGATGTGGTGGTGCGCAAGAAGGTGACCCTGGTCAAGCCGAACGAGGCCGGCGGCCCCGTCAGCGAGAGCGAGGAGCGCGCCGAGATCCTGCGCAAGCTGGAGGAATCCAAGCAGCGCAACCTCGCCGAGCAGCAGCGCCTGGCCGCCGACGACAAGCGCCGCGCCGACGCCGTCGACGCGGCCCGCCGCGCCGTCGAGGACGCCGCCCGCGCCAAGGCCGAGGAGGAGGAGGCCGCGCGCAGCGCCGCCGCCGCCGCCAACGCCGCGGCCGCGCCGAAGACGCCCGCAGCGACGCCGGCGACGCCCGGGGCTGCCGCCGCCGGCGCCGATTCCGCGCGCAAGCCGGCGACCACGACCCACGGCCACGGCCATCCCAAGCCGGCCCGCGCCGAGCCTGCGCGCCCGGCCGACGACCGCAACGCCGCCGCCGCGCGCCACAAGACCCGCGGCTCGCACGCGATGGTCGCCGGCGTCGAGGACGACGACGCGGCCAACCGCTTCGCCGGCCAGTTGCACCTGTCGCCGTCCGACCGCGCCCGCCGCAGCAACAGCAACACCCGCGGCAAGGGCGGCCGGATGCAGCAGAACCGGCGCCAGAACGAGCAGTCGCGTTCCGGCGGCGGCCAGCACGGCTTCTCGCGTCCGACCGCGCCGATCGTGCGCGAAGTCGCGATCGGCGAGACCATCACCGTGGCCGACTTGGCGCAGAAGCTCGCGCTCAAGGGCGGCGACGTGGTCAAGGCGATGTTCAAGATGGGCGTCATGGCGACCATCAACCAGAGCATCGACCACGACACCGCCGCGCTGGTGACCGAAGAACTCGGCCACGTCGTGGTCAAGGCCCTGGGCAACGACGCCGAGGACGCGCTGCTGGCCCACGCCGAAGAGGCGCAGGGCGACAAGGCGCCGCGTCCGCCGGTGGTCACCATCATGGGCCACGTCGACCACGGCAAGACCTCGCTGCTGGACTACATCCGCCGCACCAAGGTCGCCTCCGGCGAAGCCGGCGGCATTACCCAGCACATCGGCGCGTACCACGTGGAAACGCCGAAGGGCGTGATCAGCTTCCTCGACACCCCGGGCCACGCCGCCTTCACCTCGATGCGCGCGCGCGGCGCCAAGCTGACCGACATCGTGGTGCTGGTGGTCGCCGCCGACGACGGCGTCATGCCGCAGACCAAGGAAGCCGTGCAGCACGCCAAGGCCGCCGGCGTTCCGCTGATCGTGGCGATCAACAAGATCGACAAGTCCGACGCCGATCCGCTGCGGGTCAAGAACGAGCTGTTGGGCGAGGAAGTGGTCGCCGAGGAGTTCGGCGGCGACACCCAGATGGTCGAACTGTCGGCCAAGACCGGCGCCGGCGTCGACAACCTGCTCGATGCGATCTCGCTGCAGGCCGAAGTGCTCGAACTGCGCGCCGCTCCGGTCGGCCGCGCCACCGGCACGGTGATCGAATCCGCGCTCGACAAGGGCCGCGGCCCGGTCGCGACCGTGCTGGTCCAGCAGGGCCAGCTGAAGAAGGGCGATTACCTGGTGTGCGGCGTGCATTACGGCCGCGTGCGCGCCCTGTTCGACGAAACCGGCAAGCAGGTCGAACAGGCCGGCCCGTCGATTCCGGTGCAGGTGCTGGGCCTGTCGGGCGTGCCCGACGCCGGCGACGACTTCGTCGTGGTCGAGGACGAGCGCCTGGCCAAGGACGTGGCGCAGCAGCGCGACGCCAAGCGCCGCGAATCGCGCCTGGTCGCCGCCGCCGGCAACCGCATGGAAGACATCATGGCCCAGATGGGCAAGGGCGAGGGCCAGCTGAGCCTCAACCTCGTCGTCAAGGCCGACGTGCAGGGTTCGGTCGAGGCGCTGCGCCAGGCCTTGATCGCGCTGTCGAACGAGCAGATCCGCATCAACGTGATCAGCTCCGGCGTCGGCGGCATCACCGAATCCGACGCCAACGCCGCGGCCACCGCCAAGGCCACGGTGATCGGCTTCAACGTCCGCGCCGACGCTTCCGCGCGCCGCATCATCGAGGCCAACGGCGTCGACCTGCGCTACTTCTCGATCATCTATGACGTGATCGATCAGGTGAAGCAGGTCGCCTCGGGCATCCTCGGCGTGGAAATCCGCGAGGAGATCATCGGCATCGCCCAGGTCCGCGACGTGTTCCGCAGCTCCAAGTTCGGCGCGGTCGCCGGCTGCATGGTGGTCGAGGGCGTGGTCAAGCGCTCCAAGCCGATCCGCGTGCTGCGCGACAACGCGGTGATCTTCGAAGGCGAACTCGAATCGCTGCGCCGCTTCAAGGAAAACGTCGACGAAGTGCGCAACGGCACCGAATGCGGCATCGGCGTGAAGGCGTACAACGACGTCAAGCCGGGCGACCAGATCGAGTGCTTCGAGCGCATCGAGGTCCAGCGCACGCTGTAAGGCCGGGATTCGGGATCGGGGATTCGGGATTCGCCCAGCGGATCCCGAATCTTCCCGACTCCCGCTTACTGCTTCGACCAATCCCGAATCACGAATCACGAATCCCTGATGCCCAGCAAATCGTTCCACCGCACCGACCGCGTTTCCGCCCAGCTCCGCCGCGAGCTGGGCACGCTGGTGCGCGAGGCCGTGCGCGAGCACGGCCTGCCGTCGGTCAGCGTGTCCGACGTCGAAATCACCCGCGACCTGGCCCATGCCAAGGTGTTCGTCACCGCGTTGCAGCCGGAGCGTTCGCTCGAGGCGGTCAAGGCGCTGAAGGAACTCGCGCGCGAGCTGCGTTTCCATCTCGGCAAGGCGATGAAGCTGCGGCACGTGCCGGAACTGCATTTCCACTACGACGATTCGGTCGACCGCGGCGAGCGCATCGAGCATCTGCTGCGCGAGGCGGCCGATAGCGACGCCGCCGAGCGCGAAGACGATCGCGAAGAAGACGAAGGGCAGGGCAAGGACCCCGCCTGAGTCGGGCGCGGTGCGCCGGCGCGCCGGCATCGGTCGGAGCCCGCGTCGCGACGACTCGTCAGCGAGCCCGGATCGCCCGCTGCGATCACCCACCCGCTCCCGCCGCCGGTCGGCTCCGGCCGTCGGGCCGCGTACGCGGCGCGCTTCACGCGTCCGTTCCGGCGCACTATGCGAGCATCCCGAGACGTAGACCCGCGCGCCGGCATCCGGCCGCCATCCTGGGGCGAAGGTCCTGCTTGAATACGACGCGCTCGAATCCGCAGCGTAAACGCACCTGGCGCAACGTCGACGGCCTGCTGCTGCTCGACAAGCCGCAAGGCCTGAGTTCGAACCAGGCCCTGCAACAGGCGCGCCACCTGTTCCGCGCCGAGAAGGGCGGCCACACCGGCAGCCTGGATCCGCTCGCGACCGGCCTGTTGCCGCTGTGCTTCGGCGAGGCGACCAAGATCGCCGGGCTGCTGCTCGGCGCGCGCAAGGCCTATACCGCCACCGCCGTGCTCGGCCTGACCACCGACAGCGACGACGCCGACGGCGCGCCGCTGCGCGAACGGCCGGTGCCCGAATTCGACGACGCGCAGATCGAAGCCGCGCTGGCGCCGTTGCGCGGCGCGATCCTGCAACGCGCGCCGATCTTTTCCGCGCTCAAGCAAGGCGGCGAGCCGCTGTACGCCAAGGCCCGCCGCGGCGAGGCCATCGAGGCGCCGGAACGCGAAGTCGTCGTGCACTCGCTGAGCCTGACCGGCCGCGACGGCCCGCGCCTGGAACTGCACATCGAATGCGGCTCCGGCACCTACGTGCGCAGCCTGGTCCGCGACCTCGGCGAAGCGCTGGGCTGCGGCGCGCACGTGGCGACGCTGCGGCGGTTGTGGGTCGAACCCTTCATGCAGCCGGCGATGATCACCCTCGAACAGTTGCGCGAGCTGGCCGAACGCGGCGACGAGCGCATCCTCGACGCCCTGCTGCTGCCGATCGAGGCCGGCCTGAACGGCTTCGACCGGGTCGCCCTGGATCTGGCCGCCGCCGAGCGCCTCGGCCACGGCCAGGCGGTCGCCTGCGCCGACGGCGAGCCCGGACTGGTCGCGATCTACGGCGAAACCGGGCGCTGCCTCGGCCTCGGCGTGCGCCAGGCCGGCGGGCGCCTGCAGCCGCAACGCCTGTTTCGCTGGGCCGCGCAGGGCGGCTGAGCCGCCGGCGCGGCCGCGACAAACTGAACAGGCGGCGGGCAGTGCCGCCGAGGTGCCCGCGAATCGCCGCGACGGTTCCGATCCGTATCGGCCAAAGGTCGCAATCGTCGCAGCGGGCTGTTACAATCTCGCCGCTTTTCAAGCACTTCCAACCGAAGCCGGCTTGAACAGCGATCCCCAACCATAGCAAGCGGCGGGCCAGGCGGTGCGTCGGAGCGGCAACGGCCGCGCCGATTCGCTTCTGCGGGCCGCGCATCTGAAAGAGAAAACATCATGTCGATCGACACCCAGAAAGTCATTGAAGACAACAAGCGCGGCGCCAACGACACCGGCTCGCCGGAAGTCCAGGTCGCCCTGCTGACCGCCCGCATCGAACAGCTGACCGGCCACTTCAAGGCCCACAAGCAGGATCACCACAGCCGTCGCGGCCTGCTGATGATGGTCAACCGCCGTCGCAGCCTGCTCGACTACCTCAAGCGCAAAGACAACGAGCGCTACAAGGCCCTGATCGAGAAGCTCGGTCTGCGCCGCTAATCGGACACCCAACCGCGGCGCAGCGATGCGCCGCGGTTTGTTTTGGCGGGGACGAAAACCCCGTATGGCGCTGCAGGACGCAACGCCGCCAGCGACGAAACGCGAGCGCGATCGTCGAACTGGACCGGCCCTCGGGCCACGTGCGACGCGGCGCGGAGCGCGCGCGCGACACAACCATCCTCAGGTCGCTGGCGCCGGCGGCCGACCGGAGCGGGGCACGGGCCCCGACCGGAACGCATAGATACCGAAGGAAACCCACCGTGGCAAAAATTACCAAGACCTTCCAGTACGGCAACCATCAGGTGACCCTGGAGACCGGCGAGATCGCCCGTCAGGCCGGCGGCGCAGTGATCGTCAAGTTTGAAGACACCGTACTGCTGGTGACGGCCGTGGCCGCCAAGAGCGCGCGCGAGGGGCAGGATTTCTTCCCGCTCACCGTCGACTACCAGGAGAAGTTCTACGCCGGTGGCCGCATCCCGGGCGGCTTCTTCAAGCGTGAGGGCCGCGCGACCGAGAAGGAAACCCTGATCTCGCGCCTGATCGACCGCCCGATCCGTCCGCTGTTCCCGGAAGACTACAAGAACGAAGTCCAGATCATCGCGACCGTCATGTCGTTGAATCCGGAAATCGACGGCGACATCCCGGCCCTGATCGGCGCTTCGGCGGCGATGGCGCTGGCCGGCACCCCGTTCCAGGGCCCGATCGGCGCGGCCAAGGTCGGCTACAAGAACGGCCAGTACCTGCTGAACCCGACCGCGACCGAACTGGCCGACTCCGAGCTCGAGCTCGTCGTCGCCGGCACCTCGAACGCGGTGCTGATGGTCGAATCCGAAGCCAAGATGCTGTCCGAGGACGTCATGCTCGGCGCGGTGATGTTCGGCCATCGCGAAATGCAGAAGGTCATCAACATCATCAACGAGCTCGTCGTCGAAGCCGGCACCAAGCCGTCGACGTGGGAAGCTCCGGCCAAGAACGACGCGCTGATCGGCGCGCTCAAGGAAGCCGTCGGCAGCCAGCTCGCCGGCGCCTTCCAGGTGCGCGACAAGCTGCAGCGCCGCGACGCCATCTCGGCGATCAAGAAGGACGTGCTGCTGTCGCTGGCCGGCCGCGCCGAATCCGAAGGCTGGGCCGCGGGCGAACTGTCGAAGGAATTCGGCGAGCTCGAATACCAGACCATGCGCAGCTCGGTGCTCGACACCAAGGTCCGCATCGACGGCCGCGCGCTCGACACCGTGCGCCCGATCGCCTCCAAGGTCGGCGTGCTGCCGCGCACCCACGGCTCCTCGCTGTTCACCCGCGGCGAGACCCAGGCGATCGTGGTCGCCACCCTCGGCACCGCGCGCGACGGCCAGATCATCGACGCCGTCTCGGGCGAGTACAAGGAACACTTCCTGTTCCACTACAACTTCCCGCCCTTCTCGGTCGGCGAATGCGGCCGCATGATGGGCCCGAAGCGTCGCGAAATCGGCCACGGCCGCCTCGCCAAGCGCGGCGTGCTGGCGGTGATGCCGACGATGGAAGAATTCCCGTACACCATCCGCGTCGTCTCGGAAATCACCGAGTCGAACGGCTCGTCCTCGATGGCTTCGGTCTGCGGCAGCTCGCTGGCGCTGATGGACGCCGGCGTGCCGATCAAGGCGCCGGTCGCCGGCATCGCGATGGGCCTGGTCAAGGAAGGCGACAACTTCGTCGTCCTGTCCGACATCCTCGGCGACGAAGACCACCTCGGCGACATGGACTTCAAGGTCGCCGGCACGTCGGAAGGCATCTCGGCGCTGCAGATGGACATCAAAATCCAGGGCATCACCGAGGAGATCATGAAGGTCGCGCTGCAGCAGGCCAAGGCCGGCCGCCTGCACATCCTCGGCGAGATGGCCCACGCCATCACCCAGTCGCGCACCGAGCTGTCCGAGTACGCGCCGCGCCTGCTGACGATGAAGATCCACCCGGACAAGATCCGCGAAGTGATCGGCAAGGGCGGCTCGACCATCCAGGCGATCACCAAGGAAACCGGCACCCAGATCGACATCCAGGACGACGGCACCATCGTCATCGCCTCGGTCAACGCCGCCGCCGCGCAGGCCGCCAAGGCGCGCATCGACCAGATCGTCTCCGACGTCGAGCCGGGCCGCATCTACGAAGGCAAGGTCGCCAAGATCATGGACTTCGGCGCGTTCGTGACGATCCTGCCGGGCAAGGACGGTCTGGTCCACGTGTCGCAGATCTCCAGCGAGCGCGTCGAGAAGGTCAGCGACAAGCTCAAGGAAGGCGACGTGGTCAAGGTCAAGGTGCTGGAAGTCGACAAGCAGGGCCGCATCCGCCTGTCGATCAAGGCCGTGGAAGAAGGCGAGGGCGTGCCGGCGGCGTAAGCCCCGCGCGACATCGCGAATTACGGAGAAAGCGGGCTTCGGCCCGCTTTTTTCGTTTGCGCGGCGGCGCCGTCGTATTCAGATTGTCCGCCGCCGCCTGACGCGGGCGGCGGTCTTGGGAGGCCGCCTCGATGGGCCCTGGCTCGCCGGCGGTCCCGGCGACCTCACAGCGGCCGCGCCCCGCGCCGGGTCCGCGGCGGGCCGGCGCTGGGCGAGCGGCCGCGACATTGCCGTGTCCGTCTGCCGGACCGCGCGGGGGCAGGAGGGCGGAACGTGGATTGTGCGTGTCCTGATTCGGCCATCCCCAACGATTGGGGATAGTCGAAGCCGCCAAATCCGGCGGTTCAGGGGAATCGATCCGATGAGTGTGGCCCTCTTGCCCATAGCCGAGCCTCAGCTTGGGTGCGCAGCAGAATCCGTTGCGGGCGATGGACGGCGGCAGCCCGAAGCCGTCCAGGTCGTCCGCAGTGCAGCCGGCACGGGGGCCGCAAGGCGGATCGGCCGGCGCATTGCCTTGGCGCAGCCGGCCGGACCGGAGCTCGGCGACCTCCTCGCCTGCGATACCGCCGCGACGGCCCAGGGGAGTGCAGACCCATGATCAAGGCAACTGTGTTCCTGGCCGGCTCGCGGATCGGACAGCGCGCGATGTCCTGGTTGAACGGCGCCGGCGCGATCGGGCGCGGCGGCGACTCGGTCGTTTCGTCCGCATCCGCCGCAGCCGCCCAGCCCGAGCGGGCGCCGGCGCTGTCTCGCGCCGTTGCCGCGTGCCTGGCGATTCTTTGCATCTCCTCGCTTCCGATCGCGGCCGCTCAAGCGCAAGTCAACATCTTCACCGAGAACTTCAACAACGGAAACGCGACGTCCACCGGCGCGGTGCGGCAAGCGGCGCCGGGCGGCGGGCGGCCCACGTACATCGGCCCCGCGTCCAACGGCAGCATGACCTATACGGCGGATGCCGGCTGGGTTACGGGCTGCAACGATCTGGTCATTTCCTGGAGCTCGCCGATCGCCGACGCGAACGCGGTCGCATCGTGCGGGTCGCAGTCGTCCTACAACTACGCGCAACAGTTGGTCTATGGCGTCGGCGCGTACAACGCGAACATCGCCACCGGGACCGTGCTCGGCGCCGGCGGCTCAGGCAGCATGGACCTGGGATTGACCGCCTATACCTCGACCAGCACGCCCGGCCCGAACACCCTGATCCTGCAAAATGCAGTGCCGATCGCGCTGCCGACAGCGAATATTCCCGTCGGCGGATCCGGCCGGTTCGTCACGTTCCGCTTCGTCGCCGGCGCGACCAGCTGCCCGGGCATGCCGAACGGCACCGGTGCGCTGTCTCCGGTGGTCCAGTTCCTTTTGAACGGTTCGGCGCTGGGCGCGGGCAACATCAACATCTGCACCGGCGGCGTCGCAGCGCGGACCTATACGTCCAGGCCGCGGGAGAACCTCACGATCGGTCCGGTTCAAGTGCGCGCGGCTACGTTCTATGCGCCGGGCGCCGACCTGGAAACGACCAACCTGACGTTCCGCATCGTCAATCAACAGGGCGCCGGTGGCGGCAACGACTGGTCTTACGACAATCTCGCGCTGCTGGACGTCACCCCGAGCATCACCAAGGCCGCCAGCACCGCGACTTTGAATGTCGGCGCCACGCGCCGGATCACCTTCACCATCACCAATACCAGCGGCGACAACCTGCGCAAGCAGGGATGGGACTTCACCGACACCTTGCCCGGTTCGGTGGTGATCGCGGCGACGCCCAACGTGGCCAATGCTTGCGGCGGCACCGTCACCGCAGCAGCGGGCTCCGGCACCTTCACGCTGACCGATGGCGATCTGCCTGCCGGCACGCCGGGCGGGACTGCCACGACTTGCACCGTCGCGGTCGATGTCGTCAGCAACCGCTCGGGTACGTTCACCAACGATCAGGCCAGCTACACGTCTTCTTCGGGGCTGAACATTCCCGTCCAGAGCGTCGCGATGCCGTGGAGCGGCAACACGCTGACCGTGGTCAAGGTCTCCAGCAACGGTACGGCGAGTTTTTCGTTTACCGGCAACAACGGCATCAACAACCACAACATCACGACGACGGCTTCGGGTGTCCCGGGAACTGCCGGCGCGACTCAAATCCTGACCGGCGCAAGCACGACGAGCCCGACCACCGTTTCCGAGTCGGCCTTGTCCGGTTGGGCCGTTTCGGGCACTCCTTCCTGCACAGGCATGCCCGCGGGGGTATCGAGCACATACACGGCCGCGACCCGAACCATCACGATCGGCGCGATGCCGCTGGGCGCGGGCACCGGCAGCAATGTGACATGCACGTTCACCAATCGTCCTGTGGCGACGGTGACGGTGACCAAGATTTCCAACGGCGGCACCGGCACGTTCGACTTCACCGGCAGCAACGGCATTCAGAACCACAGCATCACCACGACCGCGTCGGGCGGAACCGGCACGGTCGGCGCGCAGCAGACGCTGACCGCTACCGGGACGCAGACGACGGTCACCGAAAGCACGCCGCCGACGGGCTATGCGTTGAGCAACATCCAATGCACCGGCTTGGGAGCGGGCGGCACGGCGACGCCGGACTTGCCGACACGTACCGTAACGCTGAATGCGGCGGCGACGGCGGTGGGCAGCAATATCGCCTGTACGTTCACCAATCAGGCGTCGGCGGGCGTGACGCTTAAGAAGTCTTGGACCAATGGCAAGGCCAACGATGCGGTGAGCTTGAGCATCACCGGCGGCAGCGGCGCGGTCGGTGGCAGCTCGATCGCCGGCGGCACGTCGACCGACGCGACCGCGACGGCGAACGTGGGCGCGACGGTGACTTTGACCGAAGCGTTCACGACCGGCGCGGCGGGGAACTACACGACGACGCTGGCGTGCGTGGATGCGAACAGCGCCACCGTGGCGGTGACGGGCACCGGCCTGTCGCGGACGATTACGATGCCGTCGACGGCGGTGACGTGCACCTACGCGAACAGCCGCATCGCGCAGCAGCTGAATCTGGCCAAGAGCTGGAGCGCGGGCGCGACCAGCGGCCACACCGCCACGGCGACGACGACCGGGGGCACCAACAACGCGACGTTCAACTCGACGGCGCCTTCGACCGGCCTGACGGGTACAGCGGTGACGGTGTATGCCGGCGATTCGGTGACGCTGCCGGCGGAAACCTTCGGCGGCGGCGCGACGGCGGCGAACTACGGCGCCGCGGTGGCCTGTACGGGCGGTACCACGCTGGCGTCGACGACGACGTTGCCGCAGACGATCACGGTGGCGGCGAACACGACGGCGACGACGTGCACGTACACCAATACGGTGGCGACGGCGGGCGTGACGCTTAAGAAGTCTTGGACCAATGGCAAGGCCAACGATGCGGTCAGCCTGAGCATCACCGGCGGCAGCGGTGCGGTCGGCGGCAGCTCGATCGCCGGCGGCACCTCGACCGACGCGACCGCGACGGCGAACGTGGGCGCGACGGTGACTTTGACCGAAGCGTTCACGACCGGCGCGGCGGGGAATTACACGACGACGCTGGCGTGCGTGGATGCGAACAGCGCCACGGTAGCGGTGACGGGCACGGGCCTGTCGCGGACGATCACGATGCCGGCCACGGCGGTGACGTGCACCTACGCGAACAGCCGCATCGCGCAGCAGCTGAATCTGGCCAAGAGCTGGGGCGCTGGCGCGACCAGCGGCCATACCGCCGCGGCGACGACGACCGGCGGCACCAACAACGCAACGTTCAGCTCGACGGCACCGTCCACCGGCCTCACGGGCACGGCGGTGACGATGTACGCCGGCGACGTGGTGACGCTGCCGGCGGAAACCTTCGGCGGCGGCGCGACGGCGTCGAACTACAGCGTCGCGGTGGCGTGTACGGGCGGCAGCCCCTTGGCCAGCGGTGCGGCCGGTCGGCAGGTCACGATCGCCGCGAACACGACAGCTACGACGTGCACGTACACCAATACGGTGGCGACAGCGGGCGTGACGCTGAAGAAGTCCTGGACCAACGGCAAGGCCAACGATGCGGTGAGCTTGAGCATCACCGGCGGCAGCGGTGCGGTCGGTGGCAGCTCGACCGCCGGCGGCACGTCGACCGACGCGACCGCGACGGCGAACGTGGGCGCGACGGTGACTTTGACCGAAGCGTTCACGACCGGCGCGGCGGGTAACTACACGTCGACCTTGGCCTGCGTGGACGCGAACAGCGCCACCGTGACAGTGACGGGCACGGGCCTGTCGCGGACGATCACGATGCCGTCGACGGCGGTGACGTGCACCTACACGAACAGCCGCATCGCGCAGCAGCTGAATCTGGCCAAGAGCTGGGGCGCTGGCGCGACCAGCGGCCATACCGCCGCGGCGACGACGACCGGCGGCACCAACAACGCAACGTTCAGCTCGACGGCACCGTCCACCGGCCTCACGGGCACGGCGGTGACGATGTACGCCGGCGACGTGGTGACGCTGCCGGCGGAAACCTTCGGCGGCGGCGCGACGGCGTCGAACTACAGCGTCGCGGTGGCGTGTACGGGCGGCAGCCTCTTGGCCAGCGGTGCGGCCGGTCGGCAGGTCACGATCGCCGCGAACACGACAGCTACGACGTGCACGTACACCAATACGGTGGCGACAGCGGGCGTGACGCTGAAGAAGTCCTGGACCAACGGCAAGGCCAACGATGCGGTGAGCTTGAGCATCACCGGCGGCAGCGGTGCGGTCGGCGGCAACTCGATCGCCGGCGGCACGTCGACCGACGCGACCGCGACGGCGAACGTGGGCGCGACGGTGACTTTGACCGAAGCGTTCACGACCGGCGCGGCGGGGAACTACACGACGACGCTGGCGTGCGTAGATGCGAACAGCGCCACGGTGGCGGTGACGGGCACGGGCCTGTCGCGGACGATCACGATGCCGGCCACGGCAGTGACGTGTACCTACACGAACAGCCGTATCGCCCAGCAGCTGAACCTGGCCAAGAGTTGGGGGTCGGGCGCGACAAGCGGTCACACCGCCACAGCGACGACGACCGGCGGCACCAACAACGCAACGTTCAACTCGACTGCGCCGTCGACCGGTCTCACGGGTACGGCCGTGACGGTGTATGCGGGCGATTCGGTGACGCTGCCGGCGGAAACCTTCGGCGGCGGCGCAACTGCGGCGAACTACAGCGCAGCGGTGGCCTGTACGGGCGGTACGACGTTGGCCTCGACGGCGACGTTGCCGCAGACGGTGACGGTGACAGCGAGCGCAACGGCGACGACGTGCACGTACACCAACACGGTGGCGACGACCGGCGTAACGCTGAAGAAGACCTGGACCAATGGCAAGGCCAGCGATGCGGTCAGCCTGAGCATCACCGGCGGCAGCGGTGCGGTCGGCGGCAGCTCGATTGCCGGCGGCACCTCGACCGACGCGACCGCGACGGCGAACGTCGGCGCGACCATCACCTTGGTCGAGTCGTTCACAACCGGCGCGGCGGCCAACTACACCACGACCCTGGCCTGTGTGGACGCGAACAGCGCCACGGTGACGGTGACGGGCACGGGCCTGTCGCGGACGATCACGATGCCGGCCACCGCGGTGACGTGTACCTACACGAACAGCCGCATCGCGCAGCAGCTGAATCTGGCCAAGAGCTGGGGCGCCGGTGCGATCAGCGGCCATACCGCTGGTGCGACGACAAGCGGTGGCAGCAACAACGCGACGTTCAACTCGACGGCGCCGTCCACTGGGCTGACGGGTACGGCGGTGACGATGTACGCCGGCGACGTGGTGACGCTGCCGGTCGAAACCTTCGGCGGCGGCGCGACGGCGGCGAACTACGGCGCCGCGGTCGCGTGCACCGGCGGCACCACGCTGGCGTCGACGACGACGTTGCCGCAGACGATCACGGTGGCGGCGAGCGCGGCGGCGACGACCTGTACCTACACCAATACGCTCAATTCGGCCGATCTGTCGGTGACCAAGACCAACGATGCGGCTTCGGTGATCGGCGGCGGCACGACGACGTACTCGGTCGTCGTGACCAACCACGGCGGCAATGCGGTCGTCGGGGCCGTGGTGCGCGATACGCCGGTCGCGGGACTGAGCGCTTGCCAGGTCACGGCGTGCACGCCCGGCGGGGCGTGTCCGGCGCAGCCGTCCGACCTGCTCTCGGCGGGCGGCGCGACCCTGGGAGCGCTCGCGGCCGGCGCGCAAGCGAAGTTCACCGTCACCTGCAACGTGGATCCGTAGAAACGCCTCGGGCGGCGGCGTCGGTCAGACGCCGTCGCCCGGCGACGGTGCGGCGGGATCGAACGCTGTGGCGACACGGCAGGCGGGCCCGCCCGATCGGCGTGCGGCGATTGCGCGCGCCCGGTGCGTCAGCCTGCGGCCAAACCGGGCAGCCGCAGCTTCAATTCGCGCCGCAACAGCCACAACACCGTCAATGCCTGCAGCACCGTGGTGGCCACCGACAGTAACCACAACCGATGCAGTTCGAACCCCGGATGCTGCGACAGCCAGACCGCGGGCACGGCGAAAGTCAGCAGGCGCGAGGCGCTGGCGTACAGCGACGGCCGGGTGTTGCCGAGCGCCTGGAACATGCCCGAGCAGGTGAAGATCAGGCCCGAGGCGACGAAGTTCCACGACACGATGCGCAGGAAACCGACCGCGACTTCGGCGGCCTGGGCGTTGTCGGCGAACGGCCGCATGAACCATTGCGGCTGCCATTGGCACAGCAGGGTCAGCGCGAACATCGCCGCGCTGCCGATCAGCGCCGCGCTGTGGAACGTCGCCAGCACGCGTTCGCCGCGACCGGCGCCGACGTTCTGCCCGGCCACCGGCGCGACCGCGAAGGCGATCGCCATCACCGGCAGGAAGATCGCCTGCATCACCCGCATGCCGATGCCGTAGCCGGCCTGGGCGTCGGTGCCGAGGCCGCGCAGGCACCAGTAGGTGACGCCCATGAACACGAACATCAGCGCGAACTCGCCGCCCGGCGGCAGGCCGATGCTCAGGATCCGCCGCCACACCGGCGGCTGCGGCCGCAGTTCGCGCGCGTCGACGCCGACGAAATGTTCCAGGCGCGCGAAGTACAGCAGCATCAGCGCGACGCCGGCCGCGATCGAAATCGAACTGGCCCAGCCGGCGCCGGCGACGCCGAAGGCGCGGCCGGTCAGCCAGCCGGCGATCAGCACCGGCGCCAGCAGCGCGTTGAGCAGCACGGTGACGATCTGCACCAGCATGGTCGGCTTGGAAATGCCGGTGCCGCGCAAGGCCGCGCCGAGCGTGGCCAAGGCGAACTGCAACGCGAGGCCGGGCAGGAACGCATGCAGGTAGGCGACGCCGGCCGCGGCGCTGGCCGCGTCGGCGGCGATGAGGCGCATGTAGGCGCCGCTGAAGGCATAGCCGGCGATCAAGGTGGCGACCGCGGCCAGCAACGCCAACAGCAGGCTCTGGTTGAACACCCGGTTGGCGTCGGCGGCGTCCTTGCGGCCGCAGGCCTGGGCGATCAGGGCCATGCCGCCGACCGCGAGCACCTGGCTCATCGCCATGACCAGGAATTGCAGATTGCCGGCCGCGCCGACGCCGGCGATGGCCGCATCGCCCAGGCGCGAGACGAAGTACAGATCGATCAGCACGTACAGCATCTGGAACAGCATGCCGACGCCGATCGGGACGGCCAGCGAGATCAGGTGTTTGGGAATCGATCCTTGGGTGAGGTCGCGCATGGCGGGTCCTGGGGTAGGGAAGGGGGGAGGGCGGGGCGCCGCGGCGGTCCGATGCCGCGGCGATGGATCCGACAGCGGGCGCCGCGCGGGACGAGGCGGGTTTCGTTGTCTCGATGGAACCTGCCGCTACGCAGCGCGCGGATGCCCGGTGGAGGACGTGGAATCCGAGCGGGTACGGCGATCGCGGTGCAACGACGCAATCCAGGCAGGCGCGGCGGAGCGCGACGCGTCCGCGCGGATCCGAACGCCGCCTGTTAGCGCAATGCGGCATCCGGCCACGCCGAGCCCGATGCAGCGCGGCCTGCAGGCGAGCCGAACCGTAGCCAGCACGCGGGCGCAGGCGAACGATTCAACGCAAGACAACGCACCCGCGCGCCGGCGCGGGCCGCGCCGCCCGCCGCCGAAGCCCGCGCGCTGCGTTCAGGCCTCGAACGCGTCGCCGGCCAGCGCGTGCAGGTAATCGCGCACGTCGGCCGGCCAGGCGCCGATGCGGCGGGCGAAGCCGTCGCGGTCGCCGGCGAACAATGCGCGGGTGGCGTCCTCGGCGCCCGGCGCGTCGCCGGCCAGGGCGTTGAGGCAACGGTAGGCGGCCTCGCGCGACAGCCGTTGGCGCTGGCCGGCGTCGCCGTGCTTGCGCGCCTGCTCGATCAGCTTGCGCAAGGTCACCGAGGCGCCGCCGGGCTGCGCGGCGAGCCAGTCCCAGTGCCGCGGCAACAAGGTCACCTCGCGCGCGGTCACGCCCAGGCGCGGCCGGCCGCGGCCGCGCGGGGCGTCCTCCGCGGGCGGTTGCGCTTCGGCGTCCTCGCGCGCCGGATCGCCCGGCGCTGGGCGATAACGCTCGGCCACCGCCGCCGCGTCGCCGCCCAGATGCAGGTCGATCTGCTGGCCGTTGCGGTCGTCGAACACCAGCAACTGCGCGTTGCCGCCGCGTTCGGCGGCCGCGTGCGCCGCCACCGCGACCTCGGCGAGGCCGCCGCGGGCGAGCAGGCGCTGGCCGACGAAGGCGGTGTAACCAGGGGTGGGGACAGCGCTCATGGCAGACGGTCGTTGGGCGAGGTAGTAATTATTACCCGGGTATAATTTGGGCCGCAAGTGCCCGTCGCGATTCTCCGGCCCGGTCGTTCGCCGGCCGGTCCAATGCGGCGGCGATCGGCGCGCCCGTCGCTGCGGCCCGTCCGCGTCGCCGCCGCCCGCCGGCGCCGCGGCGAGGTCGCCGCGAACGCACCTTGCGGTAGCGCCCGGCTAGACCCGCCCGGCGGCGCATCGGCGTCGTTGCCGCAGGCTTCCTCGCGCGGCTAGAGTCGGCCGGTCTTCCCACGGAGCGGCGAGCATGGCGGCGGGCATTTCGGCCTTGGAACGGTTCGTCCACGAGGCCTTGTCGAACGGACATTCGCGCCAGGCCACCGAACGCGCGCTGATCGAGGCGGGCTGGAGCGAGGCGCAGGTGCGCGGCGCGCTCGGCGCCTACGCCGACAGCGGCTTCGCCGTGCCGGTGCCGAAGCCGCGGGTCTCGGTGTCGGCGCGCGAGACCTTCGTCTATCTGCTGACCTTCAGCGCGCTGTACGTGGTCGCCTTCCATCTGTGCGACCTGTGGTTCGACCTGATCGGGTTCTATCTGCCCGACGCGATCGAAAACAACGCGTACTGGAGCCAGCGCCTGGACGCGTCGCTGCGTTGGTCGGTGGCATCGCTGGCGGTAGCGTTTCCGCTGTTCGCCTGGCTGTGCCACGTCATCGACGCCGACGTGCGCCGCAATCCCGGCAAACGGCTGTCGCCGGTACGGCGCTGGCTGACCTATCTGACCTTGTTCCTGGCCGCGACCGCGCTGATCTGCGACGCCACCGCGCTGCTGTACCAGTGGCTCGGCGGCGAACTGAGCCTGCGCTTCGCGCTCAAGGCGCTGGCGGTGGCGACCGTCGCCGGCAGCGCGTTCTGCTACTACATCCGCGATCTGCGGCGCGAGGAGACGCAGGCATGACCCCGGGCTTCGGACGCATCCTGATCTTCGCCGCCGGCGCGGCGATCCTGGCCAGCTCGGCGCTGGCGGTCAGCATCATCGGCGGGCCGGGCGATCAGCGCGCGGCGCGCGTGGACCTGCGCCGCACTCGCGACCTGAGCCGGATCGAGGACGAGATCGCGCTGTTCAAGCGCAAGCACAAACGCCTGCCGGCGGACCTGACCGAACTGGCCGCGCAGCCGGGCCTGAACCTGACCGTCGCCGATCCGCTGACCGGCGCGCAGTATCGCTATCTGCCGCTGCGCAGTCAGCCCGATCGCGACGTATCGGAGCGCAAGCCGTCCGCGCCGCAGCGCGCTTACCGGCTGTGCGCGCGTTTCGACACCGACAGCGGCCAACGCGACGCCGCGCGCCGTTCCGACAGCGCGCTCGACCCGCAGTGGCGTCATCCCGTGGGCGAATTCTGCTTCGACCGCGAAGCTCCCGAGGTCGACTGAGCGCGAGCGTCAGAACCCGCGCGGGCACTCTGCAGGAGCGGCGTCCCACGGGATTTGCTTCGGTCACAAGCCGCGACGCGCCACTCCGGACGCCGGCGCTATCCGCACTCGAACGACCGCGAATACGCTAACGGCGGGCGAACGAACCGGGCCGCACCGCCACGCTGCGAAACCCTCGCGCTCAGTTCGCCCCTTCGCACTCCTGCCGCTGCGCATCGGGCACGAAACCGCCCTGCATCACGAACATCGACGACATGTTCGCGCCGGCGTTCGCGCCCGCGGGCGTCGGCATCGACGGCCGCGTCCACTCCTGCGCGCGCTGCGCTGCGCGCTCGCGCGCCTGGCTGGCCTGCTCGGGCGAAAGATCGCGCGACAGCGAACGGATCTGCGCATCGATCATTTCGCGCGAATTGAATTCGCCGCGGCCGCGCGGGCCGCGGCCCGGACCGGTCGGCGCGGCGCCGCCGGCGTCCTGCGCCGGCAGCGAGTCGCGCAATTGCAGGAACAGCGCCAGCGATTCCACCGGATCGGTCTGCACCGACTGGCCGAGGAAATTGCGCCGCATGCCCTCGCGCTGCGGCGAATAGGCGTAGGCCAGCGACGCCAGCATGCGCGCGTCGCCGCGCTGGGCGGCGGCGCGGGCGATGGATTCGGCTTCGCCGCGATACGTCGCCAGCCCGGGCAGATTGTCGAGCACGTCCTGATAGCGGAACGCATTGCCGCTGGCGTAGTGGCGCATCGCCGCCGGCACCCCGGCCAGCGCGGCGCGGCGCCAATACGCGGCGCGTTGTTCGGCGCTGATCGGCGGCACCTGCGCGCAGTGCTCGGACTGGGTCAGCAGACGCTCGGTCATGCCCTGATAGCTCTCGGCCATGCGCTGGCGCTGGTCGCGCTGCTGCTGGGTGTCCTGCGGCATGCTCTCGAGCTGGCGTTCGAACATGTCCAGATTGTTCTCGGCGCCGGCCAGGCGCGTGCGCAGGCCCTCGCAGTACTCCATTTCGGCGGCGAGGCGGCAGGCGGCGGCGGGTTCGCTGGCGGCGCGGCGTTGCAGTTCCGGCAGGATCAGCCGCAGCGGCGTTTCGGTCGACGGCAGCGGCCGCGCGGTGCCGGCGTCGTAGCGCGGAATCGTCGCGGCCGCGCGCGGCGCGGCGCCCGCTGCAGGCTTGGACGCTTCGGCCGCGGGCGCGACGGCGGCCTGCGCGGGCGGCGGCGTATCGGCGCCGCTGCGGCGGCCCCAGTAGTACATGCCGGCGCCGGTCGCGGCGAGCGCGACCAGCCAGATCAGCGAGCGTCCATGCTTGAGCGTTGCGGTCATCGTTGCGCTATGGCTGCGGCCGGGGTTCCGAATCATAAGCAGATTCGGCCTTGCGTGCGGGGCGCTGCGTACGGGGCGGGGCGCGCGCGGCCGGCGGCGCGCGCGGCCGCGGCGGGACTGCGCTTTCTGACAGGTCCCATTGGCAGCGCCGGCGGACGCGGCCAAGCTGCGCGACGAACCTCCCTCTGCCGGCGGCGGCCAGGACGGCCGTCGCCGGTTTTATCTGCGCAGTGGCGCATGGTTTTGGCTGCGTTGCGGGTTTCGCCGTAGTCGGGGTGGCGCGGTCGCGGCTTGTGACCGAAGGAAATCCCGTGGGACGCCGCTCCTACAGGAGGGGCCGGAAGCATCGGGGCTGAGGCGCAACCGGTACTGAAAGGCCGAAGGCTCCGCCGATACCGCGGCGATCAGAAGATGTAGCCGCCGTTGACGCGCAGCACTTGCGAGTTCACCCACTGGCCGTCGGGCCCGACCAGGAACGCGACCGCGGCGGCGATTTCCTCCGGCGTGCCGAGCCGCTCCAGCGGCGCCAGCGACTGGAAATGGGCGATCTGCTCCGCGGTCTTGCCGTTGAGGAACAACTCGGTGGCGACCGGGCCCGGCGCGACCGCGTTGACGGTGATGTTGCGTCCGCGCAGTTCGTTGGCGAGCACGTGCACCAGTCCTTCGACGCCGGCCTTGGACGCGATGTACGGGCCGTAGTTGGGAAAGGCCTTGCCGATCACGCTGGTCGACAGCGCGACGATGCGGCCGCCGTCGCCGAGGTGTTCCGACGCCAGCCCCAACACGATGAAGCTGCCGCGCAGGTTGGTGGCGATGACGCGGTCGAATTCGGCCAGATCGCCGCCGTGGACCGGCACGTACGGCATCACCCCGGCGCTGTTGACCACCGCGTCGAGACGGCCGAACGCGGCCTTGGCGGTGGCGAACACGCGGCGCATGCCGTCGGCGTCGGCGACGTCGCCTTGCAGCGCGACGGCGCGGCCGCCGGCGGCTTCGATCTGCGCCACGACCGCGTCGGCCGCGGCGACGTTGCCGGCGTAGTTCACCGCGACGGCGTAACCGTCGGCGGCCAGGCGCAGGGCGATGGCGCGGCCGATGCCGCGCGAGGCGCCGGTGACGAGCGCGGCCGGGGTGGGGGCGGTGGTGGGGGCGGACATGGCGGACTCCGGTTCGGATGGGAGGAGGAAGCCCCGGTCTGGCGGGGTTGGACGCAGTGTGCGCGTTGGTCTGGGCTGGATAAATCGGCTTGGATTGGCAATACAATTCAAGAATCGCCAACAATCGAGCCGCCGGAGCCCGCCGATGGACCGCCTCGACACCCTGCGCCTGTTCGTCCGCATCGTCGAACTCGGCAGCTTCAGCCGCGCCGCCGCGGTGCTCGACCTGCCGCGCGCCAGCGCCACCCATGCGATCAAGCAGCTCGAAGCGCGGCTCGGCGTGCGCCTGCTCGAACGCACCACCCGGCAAGTGCGGCCCACGCTCGACGGGCAGGCGTATTACGAACGCTGCGTGCACGTGCTGGCCGAGCTCGACGATGCCGACGCCGCGCTGGCCCAGGCGGCCGGCGATCCGCGCGGCACCTTGCGCATCGACCTGCACGGCATCCATGCCACCGGCATCGTGTTGCCGCGCATCGACGAGTTCCATGCGCGCTATCCGCGCATCGCGCTGGAAGTCAGCAGTGGCGACCGCCTCGTCGATCTGGTGCGCGAGGGCATCGACTGCGTGGTGCGTTCGGGCGTGCCGCGCGATTCGAGCCTGGTGGCGCGCCGGATCGCGACCATGCCCGAGGTGGTGTGCGCGAGCCCGGAGTATCTGCAACGCTACGGCGCGCCGCAGCACCCGGACGAACTGAGCGGACACCGCGCGGTCGGCTTCTTCGCCAGCGACCGCGACCTGCGCTATCCGTTCGAACTGACCGTCGACGGCGCGCTGCGCGAATACCAACTGGACAGCTGGATCAACGTCAACGACGCAGGCTGCTACGTCGCCGCCGCGTTGCGCGGCTGCGGGCTGATCCAGCTGCCGCGTCATGGCGTGCAGGCGCATCTGGACGACGGCCGGCTGATCGAAGTACTCGGCGCTTACGCGAGTCCCGGCGTGTCGGCGTGGGCGATGTACCCGCAGCACCGGCAACTGTCGCCGCGGGTGCGCGCGTTCGTCGATTGGGTCGCGGGCGTGTTCGCCGACAAGTTCGGCGCGACGGATTCGGCGCGCGCGGCTGGCGCGGCTACGGGCTGAACTGCGCGTGCGTGGCGCGTCGGTTCGCGCCGACGCGGCCGCAACCGGGCTGCTGGCTCAGGCCGACGCGCCGACCGCGGCCGACAGCCGCGGCCGCTGTTCGCTCAGCGCATCGATCAGCGCGCGCAGCCCCGGCGACACATGGCGATGGCCCGGGTAGTACAGGCACAGCCCCGGCGACGGCGGGCACCAGTCCTGCAGCACCCGTTCGAGCCGGCCGTCGCGCAGCGCATCGGCGGCGAGGTGGTCGGACACGAAGGCGATGCCGATGCCGTCGATCGCCGCCTCGACCATCAGCGGCTGGTCGGTCAGGGTCAGCGGGCCGGCGACGTTGATCCGCTCGACCGCGCCGTGGCGTTCGAATTCCCAGCGATAGATCGCGCCGCTTTCGAAGCGGAAGCGGATGCAGTCGTGACCATGCAGGTCCTGCGGCACCTGCGGCCGGCCGCGCGCGGCCAGGTAGGCCGGCGAGGCGAGGGCGGCGAAGCGCACCTGGTCGAGCACGCTGACCGCGACCATGTCCTGGGCGACCGCTTCGGCCAGGCGGATGCCGGCGTCGAAGCCGTCGCCGACGATGTCGCTGAGGCGGCCGTCGCTGACGATGTCCAGATGCAACTGCGGGTGCTCGCGCAGGAAGCGCGCCAGCATCGGCTTGAGCACCAGCCGGATCGCGCCTTCGCTGGCGTTGATCCGGACCGTGCCGCGCGGGGTGCCGCGGTGGTCCTCGATGTCCAGCACCGCGTCCTCGATCGCCGCCATCGCCGGACGCAGCCGGGCCAGCAGGCGTTCGCCGGCGTCGGTCAGCGCCATGCTGCGGGTGGTGCGGTTGAACAGGCGCACGCCCAGGCGCTGCTCCAGCGCCTTGACCGAATGGCTGATCGCCGACGGCGTGAGTTCGAGTTCGGCCGCCGCGGCGCGGAAGCTGCGCTGGTTCGCGACCGCCAGGAACACGCTGTAGGCGGCGAGGTCGCTGCTCTTGGATTGGTGAGTGGTTTTCATCTTGGCATCCAGGATTGGCGAGATTGTCTCGCCAGTCAACGCTGCCTAGGCTGACCGGGTCCGTCCTTCCCCCTATGCCCAGGAGCGAACCCATGAAGATGAAAGCAGTCGTGATGACCGGCGCCGGCCGTCCCTGGGAAGTCCGCGAGGTGCCGGTGCCCGCGCTCGAAGCGGGGCAGGTGCTGGTGCGCGTGCACGCCTCGGGCATGTGCTACACCGACGTGTGGGCGACCCAGGGCTACGGCGGCGACATTTATCCGCAAACCCCGGGGCACGAAGTCGTCGGCGAAGTGGTCGAGGTCGGCGCCGGCGTGCGCAGCCGGCAAGTCGGCGACCGGGTCGGCACGACCTGGGTGCAATCGGCCTGCGGGCGCTGCCCGTATTGCCGGCAGAACCGGCCGCTGAGCGGCCAGACCGCGGTCAACTGCGCGGCGCCGCGCACCACCGGCTTCGCCGCCCAGGGCGGCCACGCCGAGTACATCGCCATCGCCGCCGAAGGCACGGTGTTGTTGCCGGACGGTCTGGCCTACACCGACGCCGCGCCGATGATGTGCGCCGGCTACACCACCTGGAGCGGCCTGCGCGACGCGCAACCGCAGCCGCACGAGCGCATCGCCGTGCTCGGCATCGGCGGCCTCGGGCATGTCGCGCTGCAGCTGTCCAAGGCCTGCGGCTACGAGACCGTCGCGTTGACCCATTCGCCGGACAAGCACGCGCTGGCGAAGGAACTCGGCGCCGACCACGTCGTCGCCGACGGCAAACAGCTGCGCGAGATCGGCGGCGCCGACGTGCTGCTGGTCGCCAGCAACGATTTCGATTCCGCGCAGGAAGCCGTGGCCGGCGTGCGCGTGGACGGGCGCATCGTGCTGTGCGGACTCGACTTCAGCAAACCGTTTTCGATTTCGTCGGAAGGCGTGCCGTTCCACATGATGCGCCAGCGCGTGATCGGCTCGACCCACGGCGGCCAGCGCTATCTGAGCGAAGTGCTGGAGCTGGCCGCGGAGGGCAAGGTCAAGCCGATCGTCGAGACCTTCAGCCTGGATCGCGCCAACGAGGCTTACGACCGGCTCGCGTCCGGCAAGATGCGTTTCCGCGGCGTGTTCACGCCGTCGCAGAACGCCTGAAGCGCAGTCGGCGCCGTCCGCTGCGGCGGGCGGCGCCGTGCGCGGTTCAGTCGACCAGCTCCTGCACGTAGCGCATCAGCCGCTCCATCAGGTCGGGCTCGTGCGCAGCCGGCGCAGGCGCCGCGCCGAAGCGGCGCACGCCGGGCGCGGGCTTCGGTGCGAGCGTGCCGAAGTCGCGCACCACTCCAAGCGGTGCATACCCGGAGTACCCAGGAAACACATTGGCCAGGTTGCTGTTCCCCATACGCTTGACCAACAGCTCCGACAACACCCGCCGATGATCCGTGGTCACCGGCACGTCGCCGAAATGCGGCGACAGGATTTCCGGATCCAGCCCCGACCACGAACCGTAGAAGCGCCGCCCGTTCACCGCGCCGCCGAGCACCAGCACCGGGTTGCCGTAGCCGTGGTCGGTGCCGCCGTTGGCGTTGGCGCGCACGCGCCGGCCGAATTCGGACTGCACCACCACGGTCACGCGGCCGATGTGGCCGCTGGCTTCGAGCGCGGCGTAGAACGCCGACAAGCCCTGCGAGAGTTCGGCGATCTTGTTCTGGTAGTAGTGATAGCCGCTGCCGGCGGTGCCCTGGCCGTCGTGGGTGTCCCAGCCGCCGACGTCGAGGGTGGCGTAGTGCAGGCCGAGGCCGAACTGGATCGACTGGGCGATGGTCCACAGCTGCTGGGCGAAGCCGGTGGTCGGCCAGCCGGCCGGCACCGCGCTGTAGCTCTGCGTGGCGATCACCTGCAGCGCGCGGTCGGCGCGCTGGCCGCCGAGTTCCAGCGGCGACGCGCCGGTCCACAGGCTGGCCAGGGTTTCGTTGACGCCGCGGAAACCCGCCGGCGCGCCGCTGCGCGCCATCTGCCACGACCATGCGCCGGCGTTGAGGGCGAAGTCCGACGGGCTGGCCATGGTCAGCGCCTGCACCGACGACAGCAGCCCGGCCGGCTGGCGCGCGCCGACGCCGAGCGCGGGCAATCGCTCGCTGCCGTTGAGGTTCGGCTGGGTGTTCATCGCCCGCGCCATCCAGCCGCTGCCGATGCCTTGCGCGCCGGGCGTGCCGAGGTCGATGTAGAGCTGCGCGTCGAAGTGGCTGCGGGTGACGCTGGTCAGCAGGCCGCAGGCGTGGACGATGCCCAGGTGTCCCGCGTTCCACAGGTCGCGCAGGCCGCTCGCGGACGGATGCAGGCCGAAGCCGGTGCCGGCGCCGCTGGCGAGCGTCAGCGGCAGCGCGCCGTACGCGCCGGTCGCGGCGATGGCTAGATTCGGCCGCGCCTGTTCGTAGAACGTGCGGTCGGCGCCGTCGATCGGCACGACCAGGTTGAGGCCGTCGAGGCCGCCGCGCAGGAACAGGTGCACGACGGTGTCGTGGCCGTTGGCCGCGGCGAGGGCGGGATTGGCGAACAGCAGCGACGGGCCGGCGACCGCGGTCGCGGCGGCGGTGGCGCAGGTGCCCTTGAGGAATTCGCGTCGGGTGGTCATGTCGGCACCTGCTCAGCGGGTAAGGAATTCGGGCGACATCAGGATCAGCGAGACCATGCTGCGCAGCCGTTCCTGGTTGTAGTGGCGCTTGAGGTCGGTCGCGGCCCAGGCGTTGGTGTCGGCGACGACGTACGTCGCCGGATCGCCGTTCTGGGCCATGAACGCCACCAGCGTCTGCTTGCGCGCCGCGGTCGGCTGATAGCCGAGGATGCGCTGGCACCAGAAGTCGACCAGCGCATTGGCGGTCCACGACGGCACCTTGCTGCGCGTGGTCGCCAGGATCGGCGCCAGCGGCGCGCCGTTGTCCTGGGTTTCGGTGAACCAGTTGAGGATCTTCCAGGTCATCGCATAGCTGCTGGAACCCGACCAGGCTTCGCGCGTGTCCGGATAGCCGTTCGGCGCCGGCCAGTCGTACGGCGCGTGGCCGGTGAAGCCCATGCGCCAGGCGAATTCGTCGCTCTTGGCGTTGCCGACCGCAATGGTCCAGTCGCTGCCGAGCGTGCGCATCGCCGCCGCCATCGCTTCGAACGGACGCCGCGCTTTCGCCGCCCACACGTTGATGAAGGCGTCGTTGTTGAGGATGTGGCGCAAGGTCTTGGCGATCTGGTCCGGCGCCTGCCAGTTCTGCCGGAACACCGCCGCCGCGCTCGCCACCAGCGCCGGGTCGGGCGTGTCGGACATGAAGCGGCGGACCAGCTTCTTGCAGATGAAGCGGGCCACGCCGGGATGGCTGGCGAGGCGGTCGAGCACGTCGCGTCCGTCCTTCAGCGCCGGCTGCTCGGGATAGAGCATGCGCCCGAGCAGGAACTTCGGCCCGGCGTCGTGCCAGGCCTGGCGATAGACGAAGCTGCCGTCGTTGTCGTTGGGATACTGCCAATGCCCGTTCTTGACCGACCAGCCGGTGAAGGCCGAAGCGGTTTCGTACACGTCGATGTCGGTGTAGCCGGACGGGTAGTTGGGATCGTCGGCGTCCGGCGGCACCTGGAACGGATCCATGAAGCCCAGGTAATGCTCGGCGCCGAGCGTGTGCAGTTCGAGCAGTTCGCGGGCGAAGTTCTCGTTCGGGCCGGCGCGGGTGTTGGCGGCGTTGTCGAGGTAGTAGAGCATCGAGGTGCTCTTGGCCACTTCCTCGAGCATGGCGCGGAAGTTGCCGAACGCGTGCGGGCGCAGCACGTCGCGCTGGTAGTGCACGTAGACCGGGCCGGCGTCGTAGTCGCCGACGGTGACGTTGAAGTGGTCGTGCCAGAAATTGACCATCACCTCGCGCAGCTGGCGCTTGGAGTGGACCGCGCGCACCAGCGCGCCGCGCTGGATTTCCCAGGCCGGGCGCATGCGGATTTCGTAGGCGGGGTTGGGCTTGACGTGGTCTTCCCACAACTGGGTCAGGGTCTTGCCCAGGGTGGTGTAGCCGGCGCTGGCCAGGCGCGCGTCGAGCGCGCTGTCGTCGATGTTCGACCAATCCAGCTGCCAGTCGATCCAGTTGGCCAGGCGCTGCGCGCCGGTCGTGCCGAGCGCGTTGAACTCGGCCACGCTCTGCGCGGTGGCGCCGTAGCTGAGGTTGTTGAGCGCGCGCACCGCGAACGGCGCTTTCGGCAGGTCTTTGGGAATCGCCAACACCGGTGCGGCGCGCAGGTCCGGCGCCGCCGACGCGGCGCCGGCCAGTTTGGCCCGCGCGGCCGGCGACGGCGTGGCGCGGCCGAGCGCGCCGTAGCGCTGCAGCAAGTGGCGGCGCAGCGCGTCGCGTTCGGAATTCGACAACAGACTGGACATGGCGCACTCCGGTTGGGCTGGCGTCGACGCGGCGTGACGACGGCGGGCGAACGGGGGCGCGAGCTTAGGGCGCGGGCAAGCGGCAAAGTCCGGGGCGGGTCACAGAACGCCGTGAACGCGGATGCGCGGCGTCACTGTTTGCGCGCGACTCTCGGCGGCTCGCCGCGCAGCCGCGCAATCGGTGGCGGCTCGCGCGTGATCGCGGCCACGCGGGTTGCGCTTAGCGCGTGTCGCGACGCTCGTGCGCTTTGCCGCACTTGTCGTTTCGAGCCTGTCGCGGCGCGGCTCGCGCGGCTTCGCGATCCGTGCGCGGCGGCACAGGCCGCGTGCAGCGCAGCCGGCAGACTTGCCGGCGAAGAAGCAAATGCCGGCGCGACATAAGCAGATGCGTCCGCTTCATTTCTGCATATGTTGCGCAGCAACAAAGATGCTCCAACGCCGCGGCGCGCATAAGGGGATTCCACCAAGCGCGCTCGCCGGGCCTTCCATTCGCAGAGGATTTCCCCCATGCAAGCCGTGTTCCGGCCGCAGCGTCGGCCGCTGTCCGTTTTTCTCGCGCTCGCGCTGTCGGCGCTGGCCGCGCCCGCCGCGGCGCAAACCGTCGCCGCCGCAGCCGATGCCGATACGCCGCAGAGCGAGCGCCCGGCGACGCTGCTCGATCAAGTCGTGGTCACCGGCTCGCGCATCCCGCGCGCGAGCCTGGAAGGCCCGTCGCCGGTCACCGTCATCGACGCCGCGGAGATCGACAAGCAGGGCTATCGCAACGCCTTCGACGCGCTCGCATCGCTGAGCCAGAACACCGGCTCGGTGCAGGGCGAAGACTTCGGCAACACCTTCACGCCCGCGGCGAACGTGGTCAACCTGCGCGGCCTCGGCCCCAACCACACCTTGGTGCTGATCAACGGCCGGCGCCAGGCCGACTATCCGCTGGCCTACGAAGGCTCGGTCAACGTCGTCAATCTCGCCAACATCCCCAGCGCGCTGATCGAACGCATCGAAGTGCTCGGCGGCGGCGCTTCGGCGGTGTACGGCTCCGACGCGGTCGCCGGCGTGGTCAACTTCATCCTCAAGAAGAAGTTCGACGGCACCCAGGTCAACGTGCGCGTCGGCGGCACCGAGCAGGGCGGCGGGCAGAACCAGCGCCTGCAAGTGGTCAGCGGGCATTCCTGGGACCGTCTCGACGCGGTCTACGGCGTCGAGCTTTCGCACCGGCAGGCGATCTGGGGCGATCAGCGCGACTTCATGGATTCGCTGCTCGACAATCCCACCGGCGCGCGCATCAACCCGACCCAGGTCGGCTATCGCCGCGACGCCACGAGCAACAACTACATCGATCCGGGCGCGGCCTGCGCCGGTTTGTCCGGGCTGTACCACGGCTCGACCTTGCGCTCGAACAACCCGCGCCAGGGCTGGTACTGCGGCAGCAACGAAGCGCCGCCGGCGTTCTGGACCGTGCAGACGCAGAAGAAGAACGCCGACGCCTACGGCCTGCTGACCTGGCACCTGAGCGACCGCACCGAGCTGTTCGCCGACGTGCAGCTGGGCATCGCCAGCATCGAGAACAACACCCGCGCGCCGAGCTGGACCTCGGACAACAACTACTTCTTCAACCAGGCCAGCGGCCTCAACGAAATCTGGTACCGGCGCATCGCGCCGGAGGAAATCGGCTCGGCCCACGCCAACAACAACCGCTTCCTGGAGCGTTCGTGGGCGTTCTCGGTCGGCGCGCGCGGCGCGCTCGGCGACAGCGACTGGAACTACGAGCTGGCCTACAACCACGGCCGCAACGAGAACCGGACCAAGCGCCGCCAGTTCCTGGCCGGCATCAACGAGTTCTACCTCGGCCCGCGCCTGGGCACGACCGCGTCCGGCATCGGCATCTACAACCCCGATCCGGCGCGCCTGTACACCGCGCTGACGCCGGCCGACTACCAGCGCCTGACCGGCTTCTACGAAGGCGTCAACGCCGCCTGGATCCAGAACCTGAGCTTCAGCGTCAACGGCAACCTGTTCGACCTGCCGGCCGGCACGGTCGGTTTCGCCGGCGTGATCGAAGCCGGCACTCAAGGCTATAGCAACCGCCCCGATCCGCGCCTGGGCGACGGCACCTTCTGGAACACCAGCGCCGGCTCGCGTTCCAGCGGCGACCGCGACCGCTACGCGATCGGCGCCGAGCTCAACGTGCCGATCTTCAAGACCCTGACCGCGTCGGCCGCCGCGCGCTACGACGAGTTCCGCTTCGCCGGGCGCAAGTCGGGCAAGGCGACCTGGAACGCCGGCCTGGAATACCGCCCGACCGACACCCTGCTGGTGCGCGCCACCGCCGCGACCAGCTTCCGCGCGCCGGACATGAACTACATCTTCGCCGCCGAAACCCGCGGCTATAACCCGGGCATGACCGACTACTGGCGCTGCCGCACCGCCGGGCAGGCGTACGACGACTGCGATTACTCCGGCCTGGCGATCGACTACACCAGCACCGGCAACACCAACCTCAAGCCCGAGAACGGCAAGTCGTACGGTCTCGGCGTGGTGTGGTCGCCGTCGGAGCACTTCGACCTGTCGGTGGACTACTACTCGATCCGCCTGGAAGACGAGCTCACCAACCTCGACAGCAGCCGCATCCTGCGCGAGGAGGCCGACTGCCGCCTGGGCCGCACCATCGGCGGCGAGCCGCGCGACATCAACTCGCCGAACTGCCGCGAAGTGCTGAGCCGGGTGATCCGCAACCCGTCCGACGCGCCGGTGCAGCCCGACCAGGTGCGGCGCGTGTTGGTCAACGCGATCAACGCCGCGTCCGAACGCAGCGACGGCGTCGACCTCAAGAGCAACGTGCGCTGGAGCGCGGGCCGTTTCGGCGACTTCGCCGCGCGCGTGGCCTACACCCTGGTGATCAAGCGCGAGTACCAGCAGTTCTCCGACGACCCGCGCATCGACCTGCGCAACACGCTCGATCCGCAGCTGGCCGGCGACTGGCGCAGCAAGGTCAACGCCGGCCTGACCTGGAGCATCGGCCCGTGGACCACCAGCCTCACCGCGCTGCGCTACGGCAGCCTGCCCAAGAGCGACGGCAGCGGCCGCTACGGCCCGTACACCAAGTACAACGGCAGCGTGTCGTACCAGTTCGGCGACCGCTCCTCGCTGTCGCTGATCGTCAACAACCTGCGCGATTCGAATCCGCCGCAGGACCGCAACAACGGCGGCTGGCCGTTCTATCCGGTCGGCAACTACGATCCGTACGGTCGCCAGTTCTGGCTGGAGTACGACGTCAAGTTCGATTGAGCCGGCTCGCTCGAACCGGCTGCGGCACCGCGCGAACGCGCACGGAAAAGCGGGCCCATGCGGCCCGCTTTTGTTTGCGCGACAGTTGCGGATCGAGCGGCCCGGTCAGGTCGGCCGCGCGCATTCGCGGTTCAGATCGGCCCGCCGATCGCGACCGTGCGGCCCAGCGTCTTGGCTTCGCCGGTGGCCAGGTTGGTGTAGGTCACCGAGACCAGGTCGACGATGCCGCTGCCGTTGCGGTAGGTGACGTTGCAACGGTTGCTCGTGCACGGCAGGACCATGCCGACTTCGTTGGTCCACACATAGCTGTAGTTGCCGGCCGGCAGGTTGCGCACTTCGAAATCGGCGCGGTAGCTGCTGGCCGGATAGAACGAGGTGCAGCGGCCGAGCGGGCCGTTGCCGGGCTGGTCGTTGGGGCCGACGAAGCACCACAGCAGCGGGTTGCTGCCGATCTGCGCCTGCGCGGTGGCCGGCACCACGGCCGAGCCGACCGAAGCCAGCGCCAGCGCGCCGACCAGGGCCGCGTTGGCCAGCGTCCATCCAATCGTTTTCATGAGGTCCATTCCTGTGTATCGCCAGTCCATTCCTGGCTGAGCGAGCTTAGGACGCCGCCGGCGCGCGTGCGGCCGACTGTCGTTACTGACAGGCGCGCGGGCCGATCCGGGCCGCGCCAGCGCGCGCGAATGCGGCATCGGTGCGGTTCCGCGCCGCGCCGCAGCATGGCCGCGCGCGGCTTCGCGGCGCCCGGGCCGGCGCCGGCGCAGCCGCGCCACCGCGGCGGGTTGCCGCAGCCGCCTTCGCGCAGGCGATGCGATAATCGAGCGTTCCGCCGTCGAGACCCGCCCGTGCTGCAACTGCTGATCTACCTGCGCTACATGTCGGTGGCCGGCCAGATGCTGACCGTGGTGTTCGTCGCCCAGCGCCTGAACCTGCCGATCCCGGCGCAGGCGCTGCTGTCGATCTCGTGCGCGCTGCTGTTGTTCAACGTGCTCAGCCACTGGTGGTGGCTGGCCCACCGCGACGCCGGCCCGCGCGCGCTGGCGCTGCAGTTGCTGGTCGACCTGCTGGCGCTGACCGCGCTGCTGTATTTCTCCGGCGGCCCGGCCAATCCCTTCGTCTCGCTGTACCTGGTGCCGGTGGCGCTGGCGGCGATCGGCCTGGACATCGCGCCGATGCTGGGCCTGACCGTGCTGACCGCGGCGCTGTACACCTGGCTGATGGGCCACCACATCGAACTGCCGCACCTGCACGGCAGCGATTTCCAACTGCACGTCACCGGCATGTGGGTCAACTTCCTGCTCTCGGCCGGGATCATGGTGGTGGTGCTGAGCCGGTTCATGACCATCGTGCGCGAACAGCGCCGGCGTCTGTCGGAAGCGCGCGAACGCGCGATCCGCGACGAGTCGCTGTCGGCGCTGGGCTCGCTCGCCGCCGGCACCGCGCACGAGCTCAACACGCCGTTGGCGACGATGGGGCTGCTGGTCGACGACTGGCTCGGCGGCGAGCAGCCGCCGGCGCGCGAGGACATCGAACTGCTGCGTTCGCAACTGGCGCACTGCCGCGATCACGTGCGCGCGCTGGCCGACATGGCCCGCCGCGGCGCGGCCGGCGAAACCAGCGTGGAAGCGGCCGACGCTTTCGTCCACGCCTGCGTCGACCGCTGGCGGCTGCTGCGGCCCAACGCCACCGCGCGCTTCTTCGGCGCCGCTGCGCCGCGCCGGATCCGGGTCGACGCCGGCTTGCAGCAGGCGCTGATCAACCTCATCAACAACGCCGCCGACGCCAACGCCGCGGCCGGCGTCGACGAACCGGTCGAGGTCGAAACCGCGCTGCGCGAAGGCCGTTTGAACATCGCCATCCGCGACCGCGGCGCCGGGCCCGCGCGCATCGCCCGCCCGCGCCGCGACGGCGAAGGCACCGGCCTGGGCATTGGCCTGATGATTTCCAAATCCAGCATCGAACGCAGCCGCGGCACGGTCAAACTGAGCGAGCGCGAAGGCGGCGGCTGCGTCACCGAAGTCGAGCTGCCGCTGGCGGCGGAGGGCGCGGCATGAGCCTGCCGGCGCGGATCCTGCTGATCGACGACGACCTGGCGTTCTGCCAGGTGCTGGCGCGGATGCTGGCGCGGCGCGGGGTGCAGGCGCAGGCGCGCCACGACGCGGCCAGCGCGCTGGCGCTGCTGGACGAGTTCGCTCCGGACGGCATCGTGCTCGACCTCAAGCTCGGCGCCGACAACGGCCTGCTGATGATCGGCGAACTGCGCCGGCGCTGCCCGCAGGCGCGCATCGTCCTGGCCACCGGCTACGCCAGCATCGCCACCGCGGTCGACGCGATGCGCCGCGGCGCCTGGAACTATCTGCCCAAGCCGTTCGACATCGACGCGCTGGCGCAGGCGTTCGAAGCGCAGGGCGAGGACGCCGCGCCGCCGCCGGCGGCGCCGGTGTCGCTGCGCCGGCAGGGTTGGGAGCATATGCAGCGGGTGCTGGCCGAGTGCGGCGGCAACGTCTCGCAGGCCGCGCGCGTGCTCGGCGTCGACCGGCGCACCTTGCAGCGCAAGCTGGCCAAGCGGCCGGTCAAGGAGCGACCGGAGTAGGGCGTTCGGGATCTCGTCGGAATCCGGCTGAAGCCGGCGGATCGGCCGCCAACGAAAAGACCCCGCGATGGGTTGCGGGGTCTTCGGTGTTCGCGATGCTTCGGCAGGTTCCGCCTGCGCTAAAGCCTTTTGCTGCGCCGATGGACGCTTACGGAATGTCGCACTGCAAGGTCGCGTCGACGTAGTGCTGGCCGTTGCTCAGCGGCTTGTCGAAGGTGACCTTGAACGAGCCTTCGACGATCTTGCCGCTGCGCGAGGTGCAGGCTTCTTCCAGATTCTTCTTGGCCTTGGCTTCGGCATCGGCCTTGCTCGGCCCGGTGCCGTTGTTGCTGAGGTTGCCGACTTCCGCGAGCGCGGGGGCGCTGGCGGCGAGGAACGCGACAAGCGCGAGGCAGGGGAGCTTGTTCATGAACGGGGTCCTTGTGTTCGTTGCGTTCGGGCATCCTAGCGGCGGCGAAATGCGTGCGGGTTAAATCCGGGTTAGTGCGCAACGTTCGAAGCGCGGTAGACGCGCACGGTCACGCGAGTTCGTCGGAATGCCGTGCGTTCGGGCCGGGCGAGGGCGACCCACTGCGCTTGGCTCCCTCTCCCGCTTGCGGGAGAGGGTTGGGGTGAGGGCGCTCCTCAATGAAAATCGCGCGAACTCGTCGCCAACGACCCCAACAACGAAGTCAGATCCTCCATCCGCGCAGCGACGATATGCTGCACGCCGTCGACCCGCTCGAGCTTGCCGTCGATCGCCATCAGCCGCGCTTCCACCAGCACCCGCCGCTGACGCTGGGCCAGATCGCGCCAGACCACCGCATTGACCATGCCGTCCTCGTCCTCCAGGCTCAGAAAGGTCACCCCGCTCGCGGTTTCCGGATGCTGGCGCACCGTCACCAGGCCGGCGAAGCGCACGCGCTGGCCATGCTCGACGTGCTTGAGCTGCGAAGAACGCCGGCAGCGCCGCGCATGCAGCGCGCTGCGCAGCAGCGCCAGCGGATGCGGGCCCAAGGTGGTGCCGAGCATGTCGTAATCGGCGCGCACGTCCTCGCCCGCGCTCGGCAACGGCAGCGCCACCTGCGCTTCGGCGCGGGCGACGCCGGCGAACAACGGCAACTGGGTGTCCACGCCGGCGACCGCCCAGCGCGCGCGATGGCGGTGCCCGACCAGCGCGCGCAGCGCGCCCGCGTCGGCGAGCACGGCGCGCAGGCGCGGGTCCAGCGCGGCGCGCTCGCACAGATCGTCGATATCGCGCCACGGCGCCTGCGCGCGCGCGTCGCTGATGCGGTCGGCGGCGGCTTCGTCGAAGCCGGCAATCAGGCGCAGCCCCATCCGGATCGCGTGCGGATGCTTGCGCTCGCCGCGCCCGGGCAGGGCTTCCAGGGTGCAGTCCCAATCGCTGTAGCGTACGTCCACCGGCAGGATCGTCACGCCGTGGCGGCGCACGTCGTGCAGGATCTGGCCGTGGGTGTAGAAGCCCATCGGCATCGAGTTGATGATGCCGCAGGCGAAGGCGGCGGGGTGGTAGTGCTTGAGCCAGCAGCTGACGTAGGCGATGAGAGCGAAGCTGGCGGCGTGTGACTCAGGGAATCCGTAACTGCCGAACCCTTTTATCTGTTCGAAAATTCGGTTGATGAATTCGATTTCGTATCCGTTCGCAAGCATTCGCTCCGTCAGTTTCTTGCGATGAGGCTCCAGCCCGCCGTGACGTTTCCATGCGGCCATAGACCTGCGAAGCGCATCGGCTTCATCGGCGCTGAATTTGCCTGCGATCATGGCGATCTGCATCACCTGTTCTTGGAAAAGCGGAACTCCGAGCGTGCGCCCGAGCGCGGCTTTTAGTTCTTCTTTCGGATATTCGATCTCGTGGGGTTCTTTCTTTCGGGCAAGGAGATAGGGGTTGACCATGTCTCCCTGGATCGGGCCGGGACGGACGATCGCGATCTGGACGACCAAGTCATAGAACTTCGTCGGCTTGAGGCGGGGCAGCATCGACATCTGCGCCCGCGATTCGATCTGAAACGCACCGATGGTGTCGGCTCTGCAGATCATCTCGTAGACCTTCTTGTCGTCGCCAAGCTCTAGGATTCCCGACATAGCCATGTCGCCGTGCCCTTGGGACTTGAGCAGTTTGAATATCTTGTGGACTGCGGTCAGCATGCCGAGCGCGAGGCAGTCGACCTTGAGTATTCCGAGCTCGTCCAGATCGTCCTTGTCCCATTGCACTATCGTTCGCTTTTCCATCGCCGCGTTCTCGACAGGGACCAATGTGTGAAGCGCGTGTTCGGAAATGACGAAGCCGCCGGGATGCTGGGATAGATGTCTTGGGAAGTTGTTTTCGACCAGAAGATTGCTCAGTTCGACCACTTTTGTGAGTACCGGCGATTCGGGGTCGAAGCCTCGTTCGCTCAGTTCTTGGATCAACAGGGTGCCGTCGCTCCAGCGATCCAAGGTTTTGGATAGCTCGCTAATTTGATCTTGTGGCATACCCAGTGCAGTGGCTACATCGCGTACAGCGCTGCGACCGCGATAACTGATGGCCACCGCCGTCAAGGCGGCGCGATCCCGGCCGTAGTGTTCGAAGACATATTGAAGTACCTCTTCCCGCCGCTCATGTTCGAAATCGACGTCGATGTCGGGTGGTTCTTTCCGCTCACGCGACATGAACCGCTCAAACAGAAGTTTCTGTTTGATCGGATCGATCTCGGTTATGCCGAGGGCATAGCAGACTACCGAGTTGGCTGCCGACCCTCGTCCCTGACAAAGGATGTCTTTGGATCGGGCGAAATTCACGATGTCATGGACGGTGAGGAAGTAAGCCTCGTACCCGTGATAGGCGATGATGGAAAGTTCGCTGTCGATTTGATCGAGCGCGCGTAGGGAAACACCCTCGGTCCATCGCCTTGCGGCGCCTTTTTCAACCAGCTTGCGAAGCCAAGAGGTCGGAGTTTCCTCCCGGGGGACCAACTCGCGGGGATATTCGTATTTCAGATCCCGTTTCAGATCGAAATTGCACTGTGCGGCGATCCGTAACGTTTCGGTCAGCATGTCCCGCGGATAGATCGCCGCCAGTGCTTTACGGATCCGTAGATGCCTTTCGCCGTTGGGGAAGAGTCGCTCTCCGGCCGCATTTACGGTAGTCCGATGTCGAACGGCCGTCAGCGTGTCTTGAAGCTCACGCCGGCCTCGTTCGTGCATGTGCGCATCACCCGCGGCAACGCAAGGGAGGTTGTGGCGGGCGGCCAGTGCCTTCAGATCAGCCAATTGCATGTCGTCGTCGGAGCCGCGGTGCAGTTCGACTGCGATCCATAGCCGGTCGCCGAATTTTCCTTTCAGCCAAGAAGCATGCAGATCGTCGAGTTCGTCGCGTCGAGGTATCCATAAGGCGAGCAAGCCGCCGCAGCGATCGTCGAAATCATCGCGTAAAGACAGGTATTCGCCTTTCTCGGCGCGCATTCTCGCTTCGGTGATGAGGCCGCAAAGCGACGCATAACCGGTCCGATCCTTCACCAACAATACTATTTTGGGGCCGTCGGCTATTTGGATTTCGCTACCCACGATCAGATTCATGCCGGTTTCGCGAGCGGCTTGGAGCGCACGGACGATGCCAGCCAGCGTGCATTCGTCTGTGATCGCAAGAGCGCTGTATCCAAGCAGTTTGGCCCGCTTGAACAGTTCCATGGCGGTGGACGCCCCACGCTGAAAACTGAAAGCCGACAGGCAATGCAGCTCGGCATACTCCGGCAGCGGATCCTGCGCGCCGATGCGGGCGGGCAGGGCGCTCATGCGAACCAGCCGTGCACGATCAGCGCGCCGTCGCCGCCGGCGTCGCGGTAGGCCCAGGCGCGCTGGCCGCGCGCGGTTTCGACCAGGTAATAGTCGCGGCGCACGTCGTCCTGGTCCCACCAGCCCGATTCGATCCGCTCGGGCCCGGCGAGGATGCGCGCGACCGGCTCGCGCAGCGGTTCGGGCTCGCTCAGCAGCCAGCCGGGCCGGGTCGCGGCGGGCGCGGGCGCCGGGTCTTGCTCAGCGCGCGCTCTGGGCGCATCGCCGGGCAGCGCCTTCCACGCGCGTTCGGGCCGATGGTCGGGGTGCGCGGCGAGTCCGTGCACGCGTTCGTCGCCGAGCCGCGCGCGCAGGCGTTCGCGCAGTTGCGCCCACGGCAGCGCTTGCTGCGGGCGCGGGTCGAACAGGTCGCGCGCGGCCGGCACGAACGGCGGCAGTTCCTCGGCCAATAAGCGCAGCGCCACCACCGGCGCCGGCAGTTGCGCGTGCTGCAGGCGGCCGCGCGCGAGTTCGAACAGCATCGCCGCCTCGCGCTCGGGCGCGAGCAGGCCGACCGCGACCTCGCTCGGCGGGTGTTGCAGGCGATGGCTGTGGCGCTCGTGTTCGAGCAGCAGCTTGAACCGCGCCACGCCGCCGTCGCGGCCCGACAGGTACGCGGCCAGGTCGGCGGTGAGGCGGCGCAGCGGGAACAGCAACGCCTGGCTGGATTCGGCTTCGTGGCCGAGCTCGATGCGCGCGTCGAACATATCGGGCGGTTGGTAGAAGCCCAGCGGCGGTTCGGCCTGACCGCGCAGCGCGTCCAGGCGCAGCAGCAGGTCGGGGCCGAAGCGGCGCGCCAGCGGCGCGCGCGGCAGCGCGAACACCGCGCCGAGCCGGCGCAGGCCCATGCGTTGCAACGCCTGCACGGTGGACGCATCCAGGCCGCTGCGTTCGATCGGCAGCTTGGCCAAGGCCGGCAGCAGGATCTCGTCGTCGAAGAACAAGCCGTCGCCGATGTTGGTCAGCGCGCGCGCGGCGAACGGATTCGGCGCGGCGGCCATGCGGTGGCGGAAGCCCAGTTCGGCCAGTTCCGCGGCCAGGCGCCGGCGCAACTGCGGCCAGGCGCCGAACAGGCGGCGGCTGCCGGCGATTTCCAGCACCACGGCGTGGGCGAAATCGGTGCTGACCTGCGAGCTGTAGCGATAAGCCCACGCCGCCAGCAGCTGGCGCGCGCGTTCGGCCGCCTGCGGGTCGTATTCGGCGGTCTGGAAGCCGTCGACGATGGCCTGCGCGGCGACCAGCGACAGCCCGGGCCGCAAACCGAGCGCGCGCGCGGCGGCGTTGACCGAATGCAGGCGGCGGCGCGCGTGCGGGCCTTCGACCAGCGCCAGCGGACGGTCGGGTTCGGGATGTTGGCGAAGGACGACGTCCATCGCCAGTTGCGGCAGCAGCAGGCAGGCCCAGCGCATGGCGCGGCGTCAGCGTTGCGGGGTTGGCAGCGGCTGGGACAAAGGCGTCGGGACGGACGTTCCTCCCGCAAAAGCCGGTGCGGGAAGGATTTCGGTCCCGGCGGCTGCCTGTGCGGGAGTGACTTCCGTCGCGCCGCTCCTGGTGCCGATGGCGGCGAGAGACCCGAGCGACTGCGGCCGCAAGCGGATCACCTCCGCGCTGCGCGTTTCCTGCGCGACGGCCGTTGCGGCCTCGACGCTGCGCGGCGCCCGCAGTTCGCTGTTCTTCAAGCTCTCGCCGCGCGAAGCGGACAGGCGCGCATCGTCGTGGCCGAACGCGATCGGCCGCGTCGGCGCATTGCCGCCGCGGCACTTGAGCACGCGCAACTGCCGCGGCGCGGCGTCGATGGCGATGCGCAGCGCGGCCGGCGAGGGGTTCAACGCCGCGCGCATCTCGCGCAGCGCGAAGCCGAGGCATTGGCCGCTTTCGGCCGCCACCTGCAGGCGCCGCAGGGCGCGGTCGTCGGCGCGCTGCGGCCAGCACAGCACCGCCGCGCACGCGCCCGAACGCAGGCATTGCTCGGCCGCCCACAGCGCGTCGCGCCCGCTCGCGCGCACCACCTGCAAGCGCGACAGGACCACGCCGGCGTCGCGCCAGGCCGGCGCATACGGCAGCAACGGCGGATCGACCAGCACGATCATGCCGGCCTCGTGCCCCGCCGCCGCGCGCGACAGCCGCGCCAGCGCCGGCCACAGCAGCTGCAATTCGCCGACGCCGGCCTGCGCCAGCAGCAGTTCGGTCAGCGCCGCCTCGGGCCAGCCGCCGGTCGGCAGCGCCGCGTCGAGCGCGGCGTGGCCGGTGGGCTGCGCCGACGGCGCGATCTGCGCGTTCTGCCCGCGCCACAGCCGGCGCGAACCGATCAGGCCTTCCAGCGATACGGGCGTGGTGCTCATGCAGGCGTGCTCATGGCCGGCCGCTCAGGCGCTGCGCACCAGGCCGCAGTACAGGCCTTCGATCGCGAAGTCGGCATCGGCCGGCACCCGAATCGGCGCGTAATCGGGATTGCGCGGCAGCAGGGCGATGCCGTCGGCGTCGATGCGCAGGCGCTTGATCGTGACTTCGTCGCCGAGCCGCGCCACCACCACCTGGCCGCTGCGCGCGTCGCGAGTGCGGTGCACCGCGACCAGATCGCCGTCGAAGATGCCGTCTTCGCGCATCGAATCGCCTTTGACCCGCAACAGGTAGTCCGGCCGCGGCGTGAACAGCGTGCGGTCGATCAGCACCTGCGCCTCGACGTCGGCATCGGCGCCGATCGGCGCGCCGGCGGCGACCCGGCCGAGGATCGGCAAGGGCGCGCGCGCGTCGTCGTTGCCGGCGGATGCCGGCCACGCCAGCGCGTCGGCCGGCGCGTCCAGCCCTTCGCGCTCCGCACGCCAGGCCACGGCCTCGCGCACGCCGGCCGCGCGCAGGCGGATGCCGCGCGCGCGGCCCGGCAGCAGCTCGATCAGGCCGTCCTCGTGCAAGGCCTGCAGGTGATAGCCGGCCGAGCGGTTCTGGCGGAAGCCGAACCGCGCGCAGATTTCCTGCTGCGACGGCGGTAGGCCGTCGGCGGCGAGGCGTTCGTGCAGGAAGGCGAGCAGGGCGCGGCGGAGGTCGGTAAGGCTCATGTACTAATTTTAGTAATAACCGGGGCACGCGGATAGTGCAGGGCGGGCATGGCCGACGGATGGGAGGCGACGGATCGGCGCAGAGTGGATCCGCCCGGTCGCAGCCGTTGCGACGGGACCTCCCTGTAGGAGCGGCGCGAGCCGCGACCGCGGACCCGCACGCTCGCCGCGCCAGCAGGAAGCCTGAAACGCAGCTTTCGCCGCGAATCCGTTACCCCGCAGTCGCGGCTCGCGCCGCTCCTACAGGAAGGAAACGGGGCAGCGCTCGCGCGAGGGAGCAGACAGGAAACCGACCAACGGTCGCTGCGGCGTATTGACGCCGTCCTGTTGCTTCATTAATTTCTGTCTAAACAGAAATTAGAGAATTCCCATGCCCCTCAGCCCCCTGCAAGAACGCTTTGTCCTCCATTGGGGCGAGATGGGCAGCCGCTGGGGCGTCAACCGCACCGTCGCCCAGATCCACGCGCTACTGTTCCTGTCCGAGCGCGCGATCACCGCCGACGAGATCTGCGAAACCCTCAACCTGGCGCGCTCCAACGTCAGCACCAGCCTGCGCGAGTTGCAGTCCTGGAACCTGGCCCGGGTCACCCACGTCCTCGGCGACCGCCGCGACCATTTCGAGACCTACAAGGATGTGTGGGACATCTTCCGCGCCGTGGTCCAGGAGCGGCGCCGGCGCGAGATCGAACCGACCCTGAGCATGCTGCGCACCGCCGTGCTCGACGGCGACAACGCCGCGGTCGCGCCCGATCCGGCCGACCCGCGCGACCGCCTGACCCTGGCGCGCATGCGCGAAGTGCTGGAGTTCATGGAGACCGGCACCAGTTGGATCGACGAGATGAACCGGCTCGACCCCAAGACCCTGATCAAGCTGCTGAAGATGGGCGCGCGCATCCAGCAGTTCGTGCGCGGGCCGGTCAAGCCGCTGCCCGAACCGCAGGCGCAGGCCGCCGGCGTGCTGTTCGCCGACGAAGACGCGGCGGGCGAGGGCGGTGCGCACAAAGACCCAGCCGGCGAAGGCGAGGCACGCGACGACGCGGCCGCCGCGCCGCCGGGCGTGCGCTCGTCCTGAGCCCGCGCCCCTTTTTTGCCTGCAAATTTCTGTAATTACCGAAATAACCGTAGGAGTCGATCATGAAGAACGATCCCGCACCACGCCCGCCCACCGAACAGGTCGTCGCGCTGTACGACCGCGCCTGCCCGCTGTGCCGCACCGAGATGCACCGGCTCAAGGCCGGCGACCGCTACGACCGCCTGCGTCTGGTCGACATCGCCGCACCGGATTTCGATCCCGCGCAGTGGGGCTTCGAACTCGAAGCGCTGCGCAACGCGTTGCACGTGCGCGGCGCGGACGGCCAATGGCGGATCGGCGTGCCCGGCATCGCCGAGGCCTATCGCGCGGTCGGCCTGGGCTGGCTGACCTGGCCGCTGCGCGTGCCCGGCGCCGGCCGCGCCGCCGCGCGCGCCTACCGCTGGATCGCGCCGAACCGCCACCGCGTCTCGCGCTGGCTCGGCTATCGCGAAGCCGGCGAAGAACCCGCGCCGCGCTGCGACGACGGCCATTGCCCCACTCACTACTGAGGATGCGGTCATGGACCTGCACACCTTGTTTCTGACGTTGTTGCTGTTGCAGATCGCGATGGGCGCGCTGGACACGATCGCCCACCACGAAGTGATGGAGAAGCTCGCCAACCGCCGCAGCGCGGCGCTGGAACTGAAGCTGCATGCGGCGCGGGGCTTCGTCTACGGCTTCCTGTTCCTGGTGTTCGCCTGGATCCGCCCGCAAGGCCTGTGGCTGGCGGCGGTGTGGGCGCTGGTGCTGGTGGAAGTCGCGATCACCCTGTGGGACTTCGTGGTCGAGGACGCGACCCGCTTGCTGCCGAACACCGAGCGCGTGCTGCACACGATTCTCGCGGTCAACGGCGGCGCGATGTTCGCGGTGTACGCGCTGGCCACGCGCGCCGACTGGGCGCTGCCGAGCGCGCTGGCGCCGGCGGCGCACGGGTGGATGTCGTGGGCGCTCAGCGCCGCCGCGCTCGGCATCGGCGTCAGCGCGGTGCGCGACGGACTGGCCGCGCGCGCCAACGCCGCCGAACCGGCGCCGCGGCCGCTGCTGGCGCAGCATCCGCAGCAGCATTTCCTGGTCAGCGGCGGCACCGGCTTCATCGGCACCGCGCTGGTCGAAGGCCTGCTCGCCGGCGGCCACCGCATCACCGTGCTGAGCCGCGATCCGCGCCGCGCCGCGCTGCGTTTCGGCGGCCGCGCGCGCTGCATCGTCGACACCGCCGAACTGCGCGACGACGAAACCATCGATGTGGTCGTCAACCTCGCCGGCGCGCCGGTGGTCGGCCCGCGCTGGACGCCGCAGCGCAAGCGCGCGCTGCTCGCCAGCCGCATCGGCACCACCGATGCGCTGCGCGCCTGGTGCGACCGCGCCACCCGCAAGCCGGCGCTGTGGCTGCAGGCCAGCGCGGTCGGCCTGTACGGCGCGCACGCGCGCAGCGGCCCGGAACTGCGCGACGTCGCGCCGGTGCGCGGCGATTTCCCCAGCGAACTGTGCGCGGCCTGGGAACGCGCGGCCGCGCCGGTGGCCGAGCGCGGCGTGCGCCTGACCACGCTGCGGTTGGGCCTGGTCCTGCACCGCAGCGGCGGCCTGCTGCCGATGCTGTCGCTGGCGGCCGCGCTCGGCGCCGGCGCGCGCCTGGGCGACGGCAAGCAGTGGTTCGCCTGGATCCACCTCGACGACGTGCTGCGCTTCGTCGAACACGCGGTCGCGCACGCCGGCGTGCGCGGCCCCTACAACCTGGTCGCGCCGGGCGGCTGCACCCAGGCCGGGTTCACCCGCGAGCTGGCGCGTGCGCTGCATCGTCCCGCCTGGCTGGCGATGCCGGCCGCGCCGCTGCGGCTCGCGCTCGGCGAGATGGCGACGATGCTGCTCGACGGCCCCGTCGTCGAACCGCAGCGCCTGACCGACCAGCGTTTCGTCTTCGTCCATCCCGTGCTCGCCAGCGCCCTGGGCGCCGCGCCCGCCGCGGTGGCCGCCGAACTTCGTTTCGACTATGTGGGTGAAGGACACCCGGGTGAGGAACATGGACCTGTTGCAACGCATTGACCTGCCGACGCACGCCGCCGCTGCCGGCGCCCGCGCCGTCGCTCCCGCGGCGGCCGAGCCGCCCGCCACCCACGCGAACGGCGCACGGCCGGCCGCGCACGACCTGGCCGAACTGCTCAAGGCCGCGCTGGGCCCGCGTTGGGCGCTGCTGCATCCGCATATCCAGGCGCGCTTCGCGCTCGCCCAGGGCCAGGCCCGGGCCGAGTACGTCGGCGACATGGACCAGGTGCGCTGCACCCGCCTGGGCGCGCTGTTCGCGCGGCTGATCCGCTACGCGCGGGTGCTGCCGCACCACAACGCCGACGACGTGCCGTTCCGCTTCGATATCGAACCGCTGCAACGCGGGCTGGGTTGGATCAAGACCCGCACCTACCACTTCGCCGAGGAAATCTTCAGCTTCCGCTCGCGCATGACCCTGGGCGCCGACGGCGGACTGCTGGAACACTTCGGCGGCGGCCTGGGCATGCGCGTGCGCCTGGAAGTGCTGCCGAACCGGCTGGTGTTCGTCGACGACGGCTTCTTCCTGCACTGGCGCGGCTTGCGCCTGCCGCTGCCCAGGCCGCTGTGGCCGGGCCGGTTCGTGCTGGTGCACCGCGACCTCGACGCCGAGCAGTTCGAAGTCAGCATCGACGTCGTCCACCCCTGGTTCGGCCCGTTGTTCCACCAGGAAGGCCGCTTCCAGCGCATGCGCGGTTGAGCCGCGAGCGGCCGCGCACTCCGCGGCCGCTCTACCTGTAGGAGCGGCGCAAGCCGCGACCGCGCAGTCGCAAGGTTGCGCCGCGAGCCCGATGCATCGCGTTCGCGGCTCGCGCCGCCCCTACAAAAAGCCCGCGCAGCTCGGAACCGCATCGACTGCGAATCTGCGCCCGCTCCCTGTAGGAGCGGCGCAAGTCGCGACCGCGGAGCCGCAAGATCGCGCCGCAAACGCGACGCGACCGCATTCCAGCCGCCTCAAGGCGCGCGAAACACCACGTTGTACTGAAACTTCCGCCCCGCCGTAGCGCGCAGCTTCTTCGCGTCGCGATGCTCGGGATTGATCAGCGCGTTGTACTCCTCCGGCACGATCACCGAAGGCACCAGCAAGATCGCCGAGTCGCCGCCGCGCAGCCACTGCGCGCCGATGCGCACGCTGGCCAGGCCGGCCGGCACCGCGTCCCAGCCGCCGGGCAGGTCGGCGACGGCGAGCTGGATGCGCGCCTTCCACACCGACGCCGGCACTTCGATCGACACCACATGCCGGTTCAGCGGCAGGCCGTGGGCATCGACATAGGCCGCAGTCTCCAGCGCCGCCAGCGCCAGCGAGGTGGCGGTGTACAGCACGCGCTGGCCTTCGTCGTTCCAGCGCCCGGGGAATTTGGCCGCGCCCGCGCCGCTCATGTCTTCGGCGCGGTAGGCGCGGGTCTCGCCGGCGATACGCCACAGTTTCGTCATCGCGGCGGCCTCGTCCTGGCGCCGTGGCGGCGGGTCATTGGTAGGCGCCGCTGGCCAGCGCGCCGAGCAGGCGCGCGACCACGCTCAAGCCGGTCGGCGTATCCAGCAGGTCGGCCGGCTTCTGCCCGCCGAGCGCCGCCTGCGGCTGCTCGATCCATTGCCCCAGCCAGCGCGCCGCGTCGAACTCGGCCGCGGCCGGATCGGTGCTGTCGTCGACGATGTCGCGGGCGATGCCGAGCAACTGGATCAATCCCAGCGCGGCCTGGCCGCTGGCGCCGGTGATGTGCGCCTGCTGCGCGGCCTTGGCCTCGGCGGTGGCCTTGGCGATGCCGAGGATGTCGAACATGCGCACCGCCGGCAGGTCCATGTCGCTGGCCATGTGTTTGACCATGCGCGCCGGCACGCCTTCGCGCTCGGCCTCGACCCGTTGCAGCGGAGTGGCTTCGCGCAGATACGCGACGTAGCTGTTGAGGGTGGCCGGCGCGGCGGAATAGGCGGGTGCGGCGGAATGCTCGCGCACGCTCAGGCCGCGTTTGGCGGCGGGCGCGGGGTAGGCGCCGTCGCGGACGGCGCGCTGCCCTTCGCGGGCGTTGGCGCGGCTGCGCGCGGGCGGCTTGGCGGCGGCGGTCTTGGCGGCGCTCTTGGCCGCGGCGGGGGGCTTGCTGGCTTTGCTCACGGCGGTCGGCTCGTCTGGATCTGGACGGATCATAGCTCAATATTGTACGAAAATGGCAGGCCGGCTCGCCCGGGTTCAGCTTGGCCGGGCAGGGTCGCGGGCCGTGCGACCGCGGTGCGGGACACTGCCTGGGCGGCGACCCGTCAGAGCTGGCAGTCGACACGAAATCTCACACTTCTGGTTGCTATGCTGCACGGCTGAACGGCCTGCGGCCCGGCGGCCGACGCCCGCGCCGGCCGTTCCGCGTCCCTACGTTTCGTTTCCGGAGTCGTCATGAATTGCAAGTCGCGCATCCTCGGATCTCGCCTGCTCGGACCGGGCCTGCTCGGATCCAGCCTGGGCTTGTTGCTCATCCTCGCCCCGCATGCCGATGCGCAGAAGCGCCGCGCGGCGGCGCCGGCGAAAGACAACGCGGCCCACGCCGCCGCGATGGCGCGTTCGGCCGAGACCTGCCCGGAGCATTCCGACGCCCGCACCCGTCCGGGCGTCGCCGCGGTGCCGGCGGCCGCGCTGAAGGTGTTGGAGTCGCACGGTTACGCGTTGTGCCCGGACACGCGCCTGGACACCACCACCCCGGTGGTCTGGTACGGCAAGCAGGGCGTGTTCGCCTGGAACCCGGCCAACGGCGCGGCGACCAAGGTGCTCGCCGCGCAAGCGGCGGCGTACGCGCGCAGCGACGAGTTCCCGTCGGCGACGGTGGTGTGGAAGGCCAACGGCAAGCTCGCCGAAGGCGCGCTGGTGCCGGCGTTCCGCAAGCGCTGAGCCGCGGAGGCGACGAGGCGCATCCGCGCGCGTCGTTCGCGACCCGAACAACAATACGTGCGCGCACGCTGACACAACAGCGTGCGCGTTTTTATTTGCAGCTGCATTCCTCAGGCGCCGATCGCAAGCGCCGAGCCCTTGCTGCGCTGATTCGCAGCATCGCCCGCTCGTTGCGACTCGAACGACATTGCGTTCGCGCGCGCCGCGATGCGGCATTGCGAGCGATCTTGTACACAGTGCTCACGATGCGAAAAAACACACGAGGCGTGGTAGGGAGCACGCGCGTTGCATGCGTTTAGGTCAGGGATGCGCGTCGGCGGCCTCGTGGTTCCGCCGTCCGCAGCTTTGCCCGCCGCAGCCAGGAATCCCCCATGCCCCGCGTTCCGAACCGTAAGCGTCCCTCGTCCGCTCGCCCGCGTCGCCGCTCGCTCGCCCCGCTGTCCGTCGCCATCCTCTCGGCCCTGCTCGCCGTGCCCGGACTCAGCGCCGCGCAAACGACGAGCGGCCTTCCCGGCGACGCCGACAGCTGGCGCAGCGAGGAATTCGAACGCGATTGGGGCCTGGGCGCGATCAACGCGCACTACGCGTATGCACGCGGCCTCACCGGCGCAGGGGTCGCGATCGGCCAGTACGACACCGGCGTCGGCCTGGACCATCCCGAGTTCGCCGGCCGCGGCCATGTCGCGCTGACCCTGGCCGAACCCGGCTGCTCCGTCGATCCGTCGCTGGCGGTGATGCGCGGGCCGGGCCGTTGCTTCGCCACCCGCGGCGACGTCCCGATCATCGGCACCGAGTACGTCTATCCGTTCAACGGCGCGAACTACAACTACACCGAGTACGGCAACCACGGCACCCACGTCGCCGGCACCATGGTCGCGCAGCGCGACGGGCAGGGCATGCACGGCGTCGCCTTCGGCTCGCGCCTGGTCACCGCGCGCTTCTTCGGCGACACGGTGTATCGCTGGGATCAGGACTCCAGCGGCAAATGGCAGCACAACTACATCGCCGGCAGCGCTTACGGCAGCGAAAAGCCGATCATCGACGATCTTTACGCGCAGATGGGCGCCAACGGCGTGCGCGCGGTCAACATCGAAATCTGGCTGCCGGTGAAGGCCGGCGAGGCCAACACCCGCGCGGCGATCGAGCGCGAGTACCGCAGCGGCCAGGACTATTACGACGCCTACATGAACGGCGCCATCGCCCACGGCATCGTCAACGTGGTCGCGCTCGGCAACGACTCGGGCAACATCGCCAACATCTATCCGGGCATGCCGACGTTCCGGCCGGAAGCGCAGCCGTATTGGCTCAGCGTGGCCAACGTCGCGCGCAACGACGACGGCAGCTACGCGATCGCGCCGAGTTCGAGCATCTGCGCCTACAGCAAGGACTGGTGCGTGTCCGCGCCGGGCACCGACATCTATTCGGCCAAGATCGGCGGCCGGGTCAAAACGACGATGCAGGGCACGCTCGACGGCGACGATCCCCTGGCCATCCTGCTCGACCGCTCCAAGCCGCAGTGGAGCTACGAGAACCTCACCGGCACCTCGATGGCCGCGCCGCACGCGATCGGCGCGCTGAGCCTGTTGTTCGAACGCTATCCGTATTTGAACGGCCCGCAGGTGCGCGACGTGCTGCTGACCACCGCCACCGACCTCGGCGCGCCCGGCGTCGACGAAATCTACGGCTGGGGCCTGATCGACCTGCGCAAAGCCATCGACGGCCCCGGCCAGATCCGCGTCGACACCGACGTGGTCATGGACCGCGCGGCCGGCGGCGCGAAAGTGTGGGACGGGCCGGCCTGGGACGATTGGCGCAACGACATCGGCGGCCCGGGCGTGCTGACCAAGTCCGGCGCGGGTTGGTTGCGGCTCAGCGGCAACAACGCGTTCGGCGGCTTGCGCGTCGCCGGCGGCGTGATGGAACTGACCGGCCGCAACGCCTACGCCGCGCAGGTCGACGGCGGCGCGCTGGTCGTCAACGGCACGCTCGACAGCGCGCAGCTGCCGGTGCATGCCGGCGGCGTGCTCGCCGGCAGCGGCCGCATCGTCGGCGATGTGCGCATGGAAGGCACGCTGTCGCCCGGCAATTCCATCGGAACGTTGAGCGTGCAGGGCGACTACACCCAGGCCGCGGGCTCGACCTATGTCGCCGAAGTCGCGGCCGACGGCCGCGCCGACCGCATCGACGTCGCCGGCAAGGCGCTGCTGCAAGGCGGCACGGTGCAGGTGCTGTACGCGCCGGGGCGCTACGTGCTCGGCCAGAACTTCAATCTGCTCAACGCCGCCGGCGGCGTCAGCGGCCGCTTCGCCGGCGTCGACCAGGGCGCGCTGTCGCCGTTCCTGCAGTTCGGCCTGAGCTATGCGGCGAACGCGGTCGCGCTGGACGTGGTGCGCGGCGCGTCGCTGGCCTCGGCCGCGACCACGCCGAACCAGCGCGCCGCGGCCGCCGCGGCCGATGCGCTGGCGGTCGGGCAGGGGCTGCCGCAAGTGTTGACCCAATTGTTCCCCGCGCAGGCGCCGGCCGCGCTCGATGCGCTCAGCGGCGAAGGCCACGCCAGCCTGCGTTCGATCGCCGTCGACGACAGCCGCCATGTGCGCGACGCCGCGCTGGCGCGCGCGCGCAGCGGCCGCGGCGGGTTCGCCGCGGACGGCGACGGCGCTTCGCAGGGCGCCTGGGTGCAGGCGCTGAAATCCGGCGGCACGCTCGACGGCGACGGCAACGCCGCGCGCAACGAGTACAACGGCTCGGCGACGCTGGTCGGCTACGATTACCGCTTCGCCAACGGTTGGCGGATCGGCGCGCTCGGCGGCGGCGGCCGCATCGACAACAATAACGACCGCCTCGACAAGGGCCGGATCAAGAGCATCCAGATCGGCGTGTACGCAGGCCAGAACTGGGGCCGTTTCGGCCTCAGCGCCGGCTATACGCAAGCCAGCCAAGACCTGACCCTGGAACGCCGCATCGGCTTCGACGGCTTCGCCGACCGCACCCGCGCGGCCTACGACGGCAAGACCCGCCAGGGTTTCGTCGAAGGCGCTTACCGCTTCGGCGGCGCGGCCTGGGGCGTGGAGCCGTACCTGCAGTTCGCGCAGGTGCGGGTCAAGACCGATGCGTTCCAGGAAACCGGCGGCGCCGCTGCGTTGAGCGGTCGCTCGGCGCAGAGCAAGGTCGATGTCTCGACCCTGGGCGTGCGCTTCAATCTCGACCTGAAAGGTTCGCAGCAGGACCAGAGCTGGCTGAGCCTGCGCGGCGGTCTCGGCCGTCGCCATGCCAGCGGCGACCTGACGCCGGTCGCCCAGGTCGCCTGGCGCGGCGGCGCCGCGTTCGACACGGCCGGCGCGCCGCTGGCCGACGACGCCACCGTGCTCGAAGCCGGCGTGGCCGCGCGCCTGAGCGCGAACGGTTTGCTCGAGCTGAACTACAGCGGGCAGTTCGGCGACGAAGCCGACGACCACGGCGTCAACGCGCGCTACTCGCTGCGGTTCTGAACGACCGAGTCACCGGCGCCTCCCGGGGCGCCGCGGGGCCGCAACGGCGCGAGGCCGTTGCGGCCTTTTTCGTTTGCGCGATCCGCAGCGGCCGACGCAGGCGCTGAGCTCGCAGCGATGCACCGTCGCCGGTTCGTGAACGCGAGCTACACCGATCTCGCCGCAACGGCGCGAACAACGGAAATTTAATTCTCCCGCGACCACGCTCCTCGCTATCGTCGCCCCGTTCCGATCTGCGCGCCTCGCGCTGCCCGTATCGCCGCTGCGGTCCCGCCGGCCGCGGCCGCGAGCCGTGGCAGCGCGCATCGGCAGCGCCGGTTCCGCGTTCGCGCCGCGACGCCGGGCGAACGCCGCAGACGCATCGCGCAAACACCGATCTTCGCAACCGAGGCGCCATGCATCACGAGCCATCGCAGGAACTGCCGCTACGGCTCAGCGCGATCGCCATCGCCCTGGCGTCGACGGCGTTCATGGTCTGGCTGCTGATGACGGTGCCGACGCCGTTGCCGCGGGCGACGCAGCTGGACGTGGTCTGGATCGAACGCGTCGCGCCGGCCGACGCGCCCGCAGTCTCGCCCGAACCGCCGCCGCAACGCAGCCAGGCGGCGGCCGCAGCGTCGCCGCGCGCGGCGCGCTCCGCATCGGCCGCGCCAACGCCGCCCACCGCGCCGTCCGCGAGCGCGCCCAAGCTCGCGCCCGCCGCACCGGCCAAGGCCGCGCCGTCCACGCAGCTGTACACCGTCGAAGGCCGCGTCGCGCTCGCCGCGAATCCCGAATTCGATCCGATGAAGCGCAAGACCTACATCCCGGGCAGCGACGAGGACCCGGCGGCGAACAAGGTCCGCAACGCCTTCCAACGCCCCAATCCGTTGCCGCCGGAACCCGCCGGTTTCGCCATGGGCACCGACGGCACCTTGGGCGAGGCCTTGATGGAAAAGCTCGACAATCGCCTGAAGAAAATCGCCGAGAAGCTGCCGGGCCGCAAACAGATTCAAGAAGTGACCGCACGGCCGCCGCCGCCGGTGCGCTTCAACCCGGCCTTGCACGAGCGCCCGTCCGATCTCGGCAGCGAGGCCACCGGCGACGCTTACAAGGCCGCGCCGATCGCGTTCGAACGCGCGCCGGGCCTGAAGGGCGAGGCCAGCGCGCGCATCCGCGCAGCCATCGGCGAACTGGAAACGCGCCGCCGCGAATGCGGCCTGGACCGCTTGCGGCAGTGGCTGGCGCCGGCGCTGGCGGGCCTGGACGAGTTGCAGCGCATCGAATACGCCTACGGCCACGGCGCCGACCCGATCAGCGCCCGGCAGTTGCTGCCGCGTTCGGCCGACATGGCCTACGACCGCGCGCGGCGGGCGATCTGGTACGCGGACAAGCAGGGCGAGAGCTGCGCGAAGTCGTAGCCGCGCGGCGTCGCCGATCTCGTCGCGCTGCCGCGTGGCGCCCGACGCCTTACCCCGCGCCGCCGCCTGCCGTATGCTTCGCGCTCCCACCCAGGAGCGAAAGACACGTGGATCTGGAAACGATCGGTGAAGTGGTGCAAATCGACGACGTGCAGGAAGTGAACCAGCGCCTGCAGGACGGCTGGGTCGTCCTGGCCGTGGCCACCGGCACCAAGAGCGGCGGCGAGCCGTGGCTGCGCTACTCGATGGGCCTGCCCTACGAGGACGAAGACGAGGAAGACGAGGACGAAGAAGAAGGCGACGAGGACGAGGAAGAAGACGAATAAGTCCGCTTCTGTCGCACCGTCTTCGAACCGCGAAGGCCGGCGCAAGCCGGCCTTCGCGTTTTTTGCGTCGAGGCCGCACGCCGCCGCTCAGGGCAGATGGCTGGAGCTGTTGTCCACCATCAACCGCGAGCAAACGCCGTTGGCGTCCGCGGAGAACGCTACGAACGAGGACGGCGAAATGGTCCGGGCGATGTCGACGACGGCCGGATCCACCGAGATGCAATACAGGCTCCCTTGCTAGTTCAGCGCGCGGCAGCTCACGTACACCTGGGTGAGGCCGGGGTAGGGATAGGACGAGTCGGGAATGCCGTATTTGACCGCGCAGCCGATTTCCGCGCGCGGATCGGCGCTGCGCCGCGCCGCGTTGAGCCCGCCCGAGGCCCCGCGCCCCGGCAGGTTGAGCGACACATCGCCGCCGAAGTATTGGTTTCCCGCATGCGCCGCCGGGCAACACGCCAGCGCCGCCGCCAGCGCCAACAGCGCCGATCCGATTTTCATGATGTCTTCCTTTGCGGCGCGCCGGATCGCGATCGGGCGCGCGCTTGCGCGGACCTCGGCCGCAGCCGGGATCGGATGCGGCGGTCCGATGGCTGACTCGGAAAACGCGGCGAAACCGGCTCATGCCGGCGGCGCGAAATCGGCGATCGCTGCTGCGTATAAAGCTCGTTCACGATGCGCGCCCGGCGCGGCAGTAGAGTGCGGCGACGCCGATCGGCGCGACGGTTCGGGCCGATCATCACGACGGGGTTTCACCAGGGAGAGTCGCCTTATGTTCAAGCATCTTGCAGCCGCGTTGTTTCTCGCAAGCTTGGCCCTCGGCACCGCCGCGGCCGCTCAGCCGCAGGCCGTTCGCGTCGACGCGACGAGCAAGCAGACGGCCGAAGCGTCGTACAAGGTCATGATGGACGGCCGCTCCGAAGACGAGCGGCGAAAGCTGTCCTTGGCGATATTGGTGCTGAACCTGGAAGACGTAGGCAGTGCCCGGGACGCGATGCAGAACCCGGAACTCGATGCGCCGTCGATCGGCCGCATCAAGGACAAGGTCGCGGGCCTGACCGCGGACGAGATCATTGCGCTGGCGGCGCGCAGCACCGCGATCCACGTCGAAACCCCGGCGCAGTAGGCGCCGCTGCGATTGCGCAGAGGATGAAACAAGGCCCCGCGATGCGGGGCCTTTCGTTGTCGCGCTGCGGCCGGACCTTTGCGGCGGTCTGGCCGAAGCGGAGTTTACGCCGCGGGCCCGCGGCCCCTGAAGAACGAAATCACCGCCAGAATCAAGAACACCACGAACAGGATCCAGGCGATCTGGCTGGCGGCGCCGGCGATGCCGGTGAAGCCCAGGACGCCGGCGATGAGGGCGATGACTAGGAAAATTACGGCGTAGTGAAGCATGTCGGATCTCCGGAAGTCGTCGACGCGGACGCGTCGGCCAAAAAGAGGGCCCGACGGGGCCCTCTTTGTTGTGTCGATCAGGCGGATGGTTCAACGCTGCGGATTCTGTCCGCCGCCCTGCTGTCCGTCGCGATCCTGATCGCCCTGCTTTTTCTCGCCCGGATTCTGCTCGCGGCGCTCGCGATCCTTCTGGTCGTGTTGATCCTGCTGGCCTTGTTGGCCCTGCTGTCCGGGTTGGCCTTGCTGTTGGTTGCCCATGTCTGCACCTCGCTGATGGATCCGAGCCGGAGTCGATTCGGATGCATCGAAGCTGCGCGTTGCAGGGTTAACGACGGATCGCCGATGCAGGCCGATTGCCTCACCTTGCGGGAACATGCGCCTAACAAGCGAAGCGAAGGCCGGGCGCGTTCTCGGTTCGGCGCTGAATCGTTCAGAAGAAAAATGCGGGCGGCTCGTTCAACGCGCGCGCAGACCGAGCGAGATGCGGCCGAGATGGATGAATTCGGCCGGCGCATCCGCCCGGCATTTCCGGTTCTGCTCCCACACCCGCACCCACACCGCCGCGACCACTTCGCGGGCCTGGTTCCACTCCAGCCGCGACTCGCTCGCCGTGCGGCGATAGCGCACCATCAACTCGTCGAGCATTTCGGTGATGTCGCGGCCATTGGCCTTGAGGCAGGCGTCGATGCCGAGTTTCAGCGCGGGCTTCACATCGTCCCAGCGCACGTGCTTGCAGTGGGGAAGCTCGCGGAAGTTCGCTCTCCAGTGGCTGAGTTCCGCGTCGGAATCGACGACCAATCCGACATCGCGTGCATCGGTTTCGAAAGCGTGCATTCCCATTGGCGATTTCCTTTTGAAGTCTTGCGGGTGTCCCCTGAAGGGGCTGAACCTAGGTAAGCGCGTGTCGCCGATGCGTGAATTTCGCGCAGTCGATAAGTGGAATCCGCGTATGCGTCGTTTCATCTGAACTGTTCAGTTCGTGCGAGTGCGTTGTGTCGGGAAATTCGCGGCGCCGGCGCGTGGCCGCGGCATGTTCACTTCGTCCGAAGCGTCGGCGCGTTAGCTTGGGGCCACGTCAGATTTCGCGAGGCAACTATGGCCAGCAAGTCCAAGCGTGCATCCGTCGACGGCGGCAGCGGCAAGTCCGCATCGACGGATTTCCTCGTCGCGGCAACGCAGACCGCGACGCGGCAGAAGAAGATCCAGTCCAAGGTCGACGCCGTCGACGCGCGCAAGGCCAAGAAAAAGCAAGACGTCAAGCCTGCCGTCCAAGCAGGAGCGCGGCCTCAGCCCAGCAATCCGCTGCCGAAGCAGCATCAGCAAAAGCCCGGACAGGAAAGCCAGCTGAGCCCCGCGCCGCGCTTCAGGGCGCCCGACTACCTGGGCAGCGGCAAGCTGGCGGGAAAAGTCGCGCTGGTGACCGGCGGAGATTCCGGAATCGGCCGCGCGGTCGCGGTGCTGTTCGCGCGCGAAGGCGCCGACGTGGCCATCGCTTACCTGAGCGAGCACCAGGACGCGCACGATACGCGCGGCCTGATCGAAGACGAAGGCCGGCGCAGCCTGGCGATCTGCGGCGACGTGCGCGATTCGAAATTCTGCGACAGCGCCGTGGCCGAAGTGCTGGCCGCGTTCGGCGGCCTCGACATCCTGGTCAACAACGCCGCGTTCCAGCAGCACAGCGATGCGCTGGAGGACCTCAGCGACGAACACCTGCGCGAGACGCTGGAGACCAACATCGCCGGCTACTTCCACATGGCGCGCGCCGCGTTGCCGCATCTGAAGCAAGGTTCGGCGATCATCAACACCGGCTCGGAAACCGGCTTGTTCGGCAACAAGCGCCTGCTCGATTACTCGGCGACCAAAGGCGCGATCCATGCGTTCACCCTGTCGCTGGCCAGCCAGTTGCTGCCGCGCGGCATCCGCGTCAACGCCGTCGCGCCCGGGCCGGTGTGGACGCCGCTGAATCCGGCGGACCGGCCGGCCGAGGAGGTCGCGGATTTCGGCAAGGACAGCGACATGGGGCGGCCGGCGCAGCCGGAGGAAATCTCGCCGGCGTACGTGTTCCTCGCCTCGCCGGTGATGTCGTCCTACGTCAACGGCGTGGTGTTGCCGGTGATGGGCGGGCCGCGCGGCTGAAGCGCCCGTCTGCCGATCCGCGTCCGCGCGCGGCCGCATTGCGCGAACGCGCGCCGGGCTATTGTTCGTCCAGGCGGAAAACGGGGCGTCCGGTGTGGCGCCTGTGCTGGACACCGACCTTCACCCGGCGTCCGGATTCGAACAGCTCGGGGGACCACAGCGACAGTTCCGAGCCGTCGTCCAGGCGCACGACGCAACTGGCGACCGCGTTGGTCGCGTAGCGGCCGACCGGCTTTCGGCAATCGACGATGCGGCCTTCGACGAACGAGACCGGACCCTGCGGCGCGTCTTGTTCCAGCCAGGACAACTGGACCAGCACGATCATCGCCGCGCTGATGCAGACCGCGATCGCTATCGTCGTGGAGATCTTCATCGCGAAAGCTTTGGGCAGCGGGCGGCCGGACGGACGTCAAGTGTAGATGCTACGAGACTGGGCGCAGTGTATCGGCCGCCGCGGCGGGTGCAGGCGGCCGCGTAACAGCCGCGAGCGCCGACGGCGCCGCCCGATCGCCGCAGGCACAAAATAGGCCGGAAACCCTAGAAGGTATTCCGGCCTGTCTTGTCGGATCCTCGCGGATCCGTTTGATGGTGGAGGTGGGCGGAATCGAACCGCCGTCCGAAGGCACTCCATCCCCGGCACTACATGCTTAGCGCTCCGTTGGATCTCGTCCCGGGACAGCACGGCGCGCAAAGCGCATCCAAGGACCAGCCTGCTATAGGTTGACCGGGAGCTGGCAGGCGGCGGCTCCCGGCGATTCCGTGATAGTGACCCTACGCTGCGAGCACGGACACAAGCAGTTTCGGGGCTTACGCCTTAAGCGGCGAGAGCGTAGTTGTCGTCGTTGGCAACTAGAGTTTTGCAGCTGGATTTACGAGGAAAGCTACCCCCTCGGCATGCGCCAAGCGATTTCGCGACCCCCGTCGAAGCCAGTGCACCCCCGGGGAAACTGCGTTACTGCGTTGACCCGTTCAGTATAGGGGCTGCGGGGCGGTTCTCAAGTCCGGCGTGGACGGCGGTGGGGCGGCGCTCAGGCGCAAGCATCGCAGCAAGGCCTTGCGGCCCGAGGCGGTCGGCGCCGGCCAAAGTCGGCGGGCGCGGCGGCATCGGGCCTGAAGGCCCTTCCACAGACGCTTTTACCGATCCGCCGTACCGCGGGCTCAGTTGCCGTCGAGCAACTCGATCAGCGCGCGGCGCTTCTTGCGCGACAGCTTGCGCATCAGGCCCATCAGCCGCAGCTCGTCGGGATCGCTGTACTTGGCGGCGTTTTCGCGCACCGACAGCGACTTGCCTTCGATGGTGCCGCGGCCGGTCGCCAGCCATTCGAAGCTGACGTGCTGCTGCACGGCGATCTGCAGCATCCGCTCCAGTTCGGGCAGGGCCAGGCCGACCAGCCATTTGCGCGCGGTTTCGCGGCTGACGTCGTAGTAGGCGGAGAGGGCGCCGGTGCGGGCGCGGCCCTTGGCGAAGCCGGAGAAATCCAGGGCCTGGTGCAGCCGGTTGGCGAATTCTTGGTGAGGCGCGTTGGTCATAGGTCTCGCCGGAGCATCCTGCAGGGCTAGAACGTGGGGCGCCGGTTGGCGGCCCGGCCGCATGGGGCGGGGCGCGGAACGCGGAGCGCAACTCATTGTTGCGTATTCTCGCGTAAAAACATCACTCTTTTTGCTTGTTGAAAAGAGCAATTTCAAATGGTAATTTTTCCCGGCACGGATGCAGGCAAGGACAGGGCCATGGAACGGCTGAATCGCAGCAACGGCAATACCTGGGCGGACGGGTGCGACGATCGCGCATGCCAAACCGGCATGGCTTCGCGACAGGATCCGCAAAACGGAAGCGGCGTCACGAACCCGCTCGAATCGCAGGTCGAATGTGTGGTGGAAAACGGCTCGCGCGGTGATAACGGGCGCGACCGACGGCGGGCGCCGCCGAGTGCGCGGCCGAATCCGATCGAACGCTATATCGCGTGTTTCGTCACCGTACGCGCGGCCGCGGATGCGGCCGGGGTGTCGACGGCGATGCTGCGGCGGATGCGCGCGCGCGGCTATGTGTCGACCCGGCAGCGGGCGCTGAGGATGGCGCGGGCTTGCGGGTTCCGGCTGCAGGCGGCGGAGCTGCTGGCCTTGCACCTGGGGGCGCCATGAACCCCGGGGTGGCGCAGGCCGCGCAGGCGTTGCCGCCCGGCGCGTGGCTGTGGCTGGCGGCGTTGGCCGCGGTGGCGTTCGCGGCGGCGGTGCTCGGCGGTTGGTTGTGGGGTGCGCGCTGCGCCTCGCGCGCGCGTCTGGTCGAGCGCGCCGACCGCAACGGCCGGGCGCTGCTGGAGCTGGCCGATGAGATCGAGCTGTACCTGTGGCAGCAACGCGCCGCCGGCACGCCGGTGCTGGTGCAGCAGCACTGGCCGCGCATGTGTCGACGGGCGGCGCTGGCGCATCTGGAGTGCATCAACGAGTTGATGCTCGAGCGGCCGATCCGCGATTAGCGTCGACGCGCGTGCTGCTGCGTTGAGCTTGGGGCGGGCCTGCTTCGAGGGGCTTGCTTCGACGGGCAGGCTTCGATGGACCTGCCTCGATGGACGTGCTTCTGCGGGCGCGCCGCTACGGACGCCTCGGCGCGGCCCGCTTCGACGAACCGCGCCGGATCGGGCCTGTCTCGCCTGGCGTGTCCGATGCCCATCCGCGATCCGGCCGCGCGCATCGCCGCGCCGGCCTGCGGTCGACGCGGCCCGCCGCCGCGATGGGCCTGTCCGAGCGCGGCTTGTATGCTTGGGCCGATGACGACGAACGATCCGGCCGCCCGCGCCGCTCCGCCGAACGAACCGGACTCCACGCCGGATTTTGCCGATGTCTCCGGGCTGATGCCGCGGCGCGGCTATGTGCTCGCATTCATTGTGTTCATCGTCGCCCTGGTGCTGGTGTTCACCGCCTGGCGGGTCGCGCGCGACCGCGAGCAGCGCTCGGCCCAGGTCGAGTTCATCGGCCGCACCACCCAGGTCACCGAACTGCTGCAGCAGCGGCTGGTCAACTACGAACTGGTCGCGCGCGGCGGCGTGTCGCTGTTCGCCTCGGTGCAGCGGCCGACCGCGGCGCAGTGGAAGGCCTATGTCGAAGGCATGAACCTGCAGCGCCGGTTTCCCTCGACCCTGGGGCTGGGCTTCACCGGCTACGTGCCGCAGCGGCTGCTGGTGCAGTTGCAGAACGAGTGGCGCGACGCCGGCTACGGCCTGCTGACGGTGCGCCCGTTCGGCCAGCGCGAGGTGTACGGGCCGATCCTGTACCTGGAGCCGAAGACCGCGGCCAATGTCGAGGTGATCGGCTACGACATGTTCGCCGAGCCGGTGCGCCACGCGGCGATGGAGGCGGCGCTGGAGTCGGGGCAGGCGCGGCTGTCGGGCAAGATCGCGCTGCTGCAGGACCGCCACGACGGGATCGAAAGCACCGGGCTGCTGCTGGTGCTGCCGGTGTACCTCGGCGGCGGCCGGCCGCAGAGCCCGAGCCTGCGCCGGGCCGAAATGCAGGGCTGGGTGTACGTGCCGTTCCGCCTGCAGAAGTTCGTCGACACTTCGCTGGCCGAGGGCCACAAGGGCCTGCGTTTCCGCATCTACGACGAGAGCGGCGGCGGCAACGCCTTGCTGTTCGAGACCGCCGGGCCGAAGCCGGCGCAGCCGGCGGCGTTCCTGCACAAGACCACGTTCGAGGTCTACGGCCGCACCTGGCGGATCGAATACGAATCGCCGCCGATCGAGCAGGCGGTGCCGCGCATGGAAGGCCTGCGCAACATGTTCGCGCTGGGCATCTTCACCGCGCTGCTGCTGTACGGCATCGCCCTGGTGCTGGCGCACACCGAATCGCGCGCGCGCCAGATCGCGATGCGCATGACCGAGGACTTCCGCCGCTCCGAGGCGCGCTTCCGCAGCGCCATGCAGTATTCGGCGATCGGCAAGGCGCTGCTGGACAGCGAAGGGCGCATCGTCGACGCCAATCCGGCCCTGGCCAACATCGTCGGCCTGCCGCGCGCGCAGTTGCTGGACCAGCGTTTCGACAGCCTGCTGGAAGACGAGGAAGCCGAGACCCCGGCGACGAACGCCGAGCGCAGCGACGAGGACGGCGTGCACCGCGCGACCCGCCGGCTGCTGCGCCAGCACGGCGTGGCCCGGCAGGTGCAGCTGACCTATTCGCCGGTGCCGGGCAAGGTCGGCCAGGACATCACCGGCCTGGTCCAGGTCGAGGACGTGACCGAACGGCTGCGCGCGGAGGCGCGCGTGCACGCGCTCAACCGCACGCTGGAAGCGCGGGTGGCGCTGCGCACGCGCGAGCTGAGCCAGGCCAACCAGGAGCTGGAAGCGTTCGCCTACAGCGTCTCGCACGACCTGCGCGCGCCGTTGCGGGCGATCGACGGGTTCAGCCGGATCATCGGCGAGAAATACGGCGACCGCTTCGACGAATCCGGCCGCGGCTATCTGGCGCGGGTGCGCAAGGCCGCCGCGCGCATGGGCGACCTGATCGACGCCTTGCTGAAGATGTCGCGCCTGACCCGCAGCGAGCTCAAGCACGAGAACGTCGACCTGAGCCGTTTCGCCGGCGAACTGGTCGAGGAGCTGCGCATGGGCGAGCCGCAGCGCGCGGTCGAGGTGCGGATCGCGCCGGGCCTGCAGGTGGTCGGCGATGCGCCGTTGCTGCGCAACCTGCTCGGCAATCTGCTCGGCAACGCCTGGAAGTTCACCCGCGACCGCGATCCGGCCCGGATCGAGTTCGGCGCCGCCGAGCTGCCCGGCGGCGGGCGCGAGTTCTACGTGCGCGACAACGGCACCGGTTTCCCGCAGGCCTATGTCGACAAGCTGTTCCGGCCGTTCCAGCGGCTGCACAGCGTCGAGGATTTCGCCGGGCACGGGATCGGGCTGGCGTCGGTGAAGCGCATCGTCGAGCGGCACGGCGGGACGATCCGCGCCGAGGGCAGCGAAGGCGAGGGCGCGGCGTTCTATTTCACCTTGCCGGGTGGCGGGCACGGGGGTTGAGGTTTCGCGGTCGCGGCTCGCGCCGCTCCTACAGGTAGCCCATGTAGGAGCGGCGCGAGCCGCGACCGCGCCAATTCGCCAACCGCGAACCTGTCGCCACAGGCGCACGCGAACGCGGCCGGCGCGTCCCCGCGCCAGCCGCCGCATGTTCGATCCGATTGGCCCGGCTACCGCGCCGCCGCCGCAACGAGCCTCACGCGTCGCGGTTGTGCCGCCGCATGACCCGCTGCTTCTCGCGCTCCCAGTCGCGCTCCTTGCTGGCTTCGCGCTTGTCGTGGCTCTGCTTGCCCTTGGCCAGCGACAGCCCGGCCTTGACCTTGTTGCCCTTCCAGTACAGCGCGGTCGGAATCACGGTGTAGCCGTCGCGCTGGACCCGGCCGATCAGGTTGTCGATCTCCTTGCGGTGCAGCAGCAGCTTGCGGCTGCGGCGTTCGTCGGCGACGACGTGGGTCGAGGCGGAGATCAGCGGGACGATCTGGGCGCCGATCAGATAGATCTCGCCGTGCAGCACCACCGCGTAGGCGTCGGTGATGTTGGCGCGCCCGGCGCGGATGGATTTGAGCTCCCAGCCCTGCAGCGACAGGCCGGCCTCGAAGTTCTCCTCCAGGTGGTATTCGTGGCGGGCGCGCTTGTTCTGCGCGATCGTGCCGCCAGCGCCGCCCTTTCCTTTATCCTTGGCGGTCTTGTTGTTTGTCTTAGCCATGCGGCGATTGTCTCCGATCCGGAGGCGGTTTGAGTAGCCGGTCGGCGGGCGGCAGCGGCGCGGGGCGCGTTTTCGCGGCCGGTTGCGGCTGCTTTAACCTGTTGCGGCCCGCTTGCGCCTTGCCCGAGCGGGCGGTCCGTCCCGAACCGGTTGAAACCCGCGCTGCGATCCCAATTAGCGAACACGATGCCTACCATCCGCCGCTCCGCCTTGGTCGAACACTCCGCCGCGCGCATGTTCGCGCTGGTCAACGACGTCGCCGCCTATCCGCGCCGCTTCGATTGGTGCGAGGCGGCGCAGGTGCTGGAGGCCGACGACGCGCACATGGTCGCGCGGCTGGACCTGGGCCTGGGCGCGTTGCGGACCTGGTTCACCACCCACAACACGCTGTCGCCGCCGCACCACATCGAGCTGAAGCTGGTCGACGGGCCGTTCCGCAAGCTCGGAGGGCGCTGGGAGTTCCACGCCCTCGACGAGTCGGCGTGCAAGGTCACCCTGACCCTGGAGTTCGAGCCGGCGGTGAAGCTGCTCGGGCCGGCGATGGCGCTGGGCTTCCAGAGCCTCGCCGACCGCATGGTCGACGATTTCGTCCGCGTCGCCGACCGCGGCGCCGAACCGGCGGTGCCGGTGGCGCCAGCGGGCGCGGGCCAGGGCGGCGGCGGGACGCCTGCGTGAAGATCGAGGTGGTCCGCGCCTGGCCGCGCCGGTTCGAGGCGGTCGCGCTGGAGCTCGACGAGGGCGCCACGCTGGCCCAGGCGCTGGCCGCGGCCGGGTTCGACGGCGACGCCGGCATCGTCGGCTACGCCGTGTTCGGCGTGCGCGCGGACGCCGGCACGGTGCTGCGCGACGGCGACCGGGTCGAGTTGCTGCGCGGCTTGCAGATCGATCCGAAGGAAGCGCGGCGGCGGCGGGCCGAGGAGCGGCCGCTCAAGAAGAAGTGATCGTCCCGGCTGGGGCGGGTCGTCTTTGGCGCTCAGGGAAGGCCTTCAGGTCCGAGGCTGTCGTTCCCGATCACCGCGACCCGAGGCAAGGGCATTGAACCCGAAGGCCCTCCCACAAAGGCGCAGAGCCTCGCGCCTGCAGGCCTCCACGAACGCAAAAGCTTCGGGCTTGTGGGTCTCGCGCAAACGAAACAGCCGCCTTTCGGCGGCTGTTTTCGCTGGACCCGGAGCGCGCCTCAGCGGCGCTTCTTCTTCGCGTCCTTGTCCTTGGCCAGGTTGCGGCCGAACTGCTTGACCGACGCAGCGGCGATTTCCTTGTCCTGCTCGGGGAAGTAGTCGCCTTCCCACTTGGTCAGGGCGTCGTTCTCGAACCACAGGGTCAGGTTCTTGCGCGAGGTGTGGCCGAGGCGGTCGACGCGCTGGGTCGAGGTGTAGTCCCAGCGGTTCTGGTGGAACGGGTCCTCGATCGACGGCGTGCCGATCAGGGTCTGCACCTGCTGCTTGCTCATGCCGGCCTGGAGCTGGTCGACCGCGGTCTTCTCCAGCAGATTGCCCTGATAGATGGGCTGCTTGTAGATGATGCCGCAGCCGGAAGTGACCAGGGCGAGCGAGAGAACGAGCAGGACTTTACGCATCGGATAGGAGTGTCGGCGGCAGTCGAAGGCAACGGGCCCGATGATACACTGAAGGGCGACCCCACCAAGGGCGGATCGCAGCGCGGGGCGGCCCCTCGCGTTCATCCGCCATTCCGGCCCGCCCGCCCAGTACGCCCTTCGCGGCGACGGCCAGCCGGTCTCCACCCGGGCCGGTTGGTTCCGGCCCATCGTCATCGAAGGGAACGCCCTATGGAATCTCAGGACCTGCGCAACGCCGGACTCAAGGTCACCCATCCGCGCATGCGGATCCTCGAGTTGCTGGAAGGCGCCAAGCCGCGCCACATGACCGCGGAAGACATCTACCGGATGCTGCTGGAAAAGGGCGAGGACATCGGCCTGGCCACGGTCTACCGGGTGTTGACCCAGTTCGAGTCGGCCGGCCTGGTGCTCAAGCACAACTTCGAGGCCGGCCAGTCGGTCTACGAGCTCGATCGCGGCCATCACCACGACCACATGGTCGACATCGACAGCGGCAAGATCATCGAGTTCGAAAGCAGCGAGATCGAGGAGCTGCAGCGCAAGATCGCGGCCGAGCACGGCTACCTGATCGAGGAGCATTCGCTGGTGCTGTACGTGCGCAAGAAGCGGTGAAGCGGGGTTGGGGGATGGGGAACTGAAGGCTCGTCCTCTATTTGCGGTTCGACGTTTCGATGCGAAAAAGCCCGCGAATGCGGGCTTTTTTGTGGGCGGCCGGCGCGGCGGTGCGGCTCAGGAGAAGATCGAGCCGCGTTCGTAGCCGAGCGCGCGCAGTTGCCAGTCGACGTAGAACGCCGCCGCCAGGCCCGCGACGAGGCTCAGGCCGAGCAGGACCGCGTTCAACTTGCTGAGCTTGCCGGTGCCCGGGGCGTCGAGCAGGTTGATGCCCTCCGGGCCGCGGATCAGGATGTTGAAGCCGGCGAACGCGAACGCCGGCGCGAGGATGGTGAACTTGCCGTTGTAGAACATCGCATCGGCGTGGCGCGCGGCCGATTCCAGCGCCTCGTACGCCAGCCACGCGCCGAGCGCGCCGGCGCCGATGGCGAGCAGGCCGGCGGTGCAGGACAGCCCGTCGCGCGGCGCGGGCTTGTACGGTTTCGGCGAGGTTGCGCTCATTCGATGTCCCCCTGTGGACACAGCCGGCGACGCGGGTGGCGCCGCGCTCAGATCACATCGGCCAGCAGCCGTCGCGCCGCCGCCCGCACTTCCTTGGTCAGCTCGACGCCGCCGAGCATGCGCGCGAGTTCCTCCTCGCGCTGCTTGGCCGCCAGCACCTGCACCGCGCTCTGGGTGACGCCTTCGCTGGCGGCCTTGGCGACGCGGTAGTGGGCGTGGCCCTGCGCCGCGACCTGGGCCAGGTGGGTCACGCACAGCACCTGGCGGCTGCCGCCGAGCGCGCGCAGCTTTTGCCCGACGATCTCCGCGACCGCGCCGCCGATGCCGGTGTCGACTTCGTCGAACACCATCGTCGGCACCGCGTCGAGGCCGAACGCGGCGACTTCGATCGCCAGCGAGATGCGCGAGAGTTCGCCGCCGGAGGCGACCTTGCGCAGCGGCCGCGGCGGTTGCCCGGGGTTGGCGGCGACCATGAATTCGACCCGCTCGGCGCCGTTCGGGTCGGGCCGGTCTTCGTCCAGCGGCTCGATCTCGACGGCGAAGCGTCCGCCGCCCATGCCGAGTTCGCCGATCAGTTCGGTGGTGCGCGCCGACAGCGAGGCGGCGGCGTTGCGGCGGGCGCGGCCGAGCGCGTCGGCGGCCGCGCGCCAGCGCTTGCGCGCGTCGGCGATTTCGCCGTCGAGCGTGTCCAGGCGCTCGCCGGCGCCGCGCAGTTGTTCCAGTTCGGCGCCGACGCCGTCGCGGGTGGCGGCGAGCTGTTCCGGCGCGACCCGGTGCTTGCGCGCCAGTTCGTGCAGGCGGCCGAGCTTGGCCTCGATGCGCTCGAACTCGGACGGGTCCAGGTCGAGGTCGTCGCGCACGCGTTCGAGCAGCGACAGCGCTTCGTCGATCTGGATCGCGGCGTTGTCGAGCATGGCGTCGACTTCGCTCAGGCGCGGTTCGTGCTCGGCGACGCGTTGCAGGTCGCCGCGCACCTGCTGCAGGTTGCGGGTCAGCGACGGGCCTTCGTCGCCGCCGATGCGCGCGAACGCGCTTTCGCAGGCGGCGATCAGGCCGGCGGCGTGGGCGTGGCGGCGGTGGTCGGCGTTGAGCTTGGCGATCGCCTCGGACTCCAGCGCCTCGCGTTCGAGTTCGGCGTGCTGGTGTTCGAGCCAGCCGATCCGGTCGGAGACGTCGCCCTGGGCGACCAGTCCGTCGCGTTCGCGCAGCAGCGCGCTCCACGCGCGCGCGGCCTGGACGACCGGTTCGCGCGCGCTTTCGTGACGGCCGTACGCGTCGAGCAGGTCGAGCTGGCTGGCGCGGGTCAGCAGCGCCTGGTGTTCGTGCTGGCCGTGGATTTCGACGAGGCGCGAAGCCAGTTCGCCGAGCTGGCCGAGGGTGACCGGGCGGCCGTTGACCCAGGCCCGCGAGCCGCCGTCGGCGCGGATCACCCGGCGGATCTGGCAGACCGGGGCGTCGCCGTCGCCGGTTTCGTCGAGTTCGTTGTCGCCGAGCCAGGCCGCAGCGAGCGGGGCGTCGTCGAGGGTGAAGTCGGCGACCAGCTCGGCGCGGTCGGCGCCGTGGCGGACCACGCCGCTGTCGGCGCGCAGGCCGCCGAGCAGGCCGAGCGCATCGACCAGCAGCGACTTGCCGGCGCCGGTTTCGCCGGAGATGACGGTGAGGCCGGGACCGAAGCTGAGTTCGGCGGCGGTGACGACGGCGAATTGCTTGAGCGATAGATGGGCGAGCATGCGGCGGCGATTGTGCCTGGGCGGGGCGGCGCCTGGGAATGGGCGCGCGGCGTGGGCGAGCGTAAGGGGAGGGCGGATCAGGGGCTGAGACGCGCGGCGGCGTCGATGGGGCATCAGTATGGTGGCGTTGGATGACGGGCGCGGGCGGAGGTTGCCCCGGTCGCGCTTGCGCAGGGCGGCAGGGCTTGGATCCAGGGCTTCGGCCGAAGCTGAGGCATCGAGGAGCCCGCGCATTTTCCCGCCGTCATCCCCGCGAACGCGGGGATCCAGGGCTTCGCCGGGACAATGCGCTGAAGTCTCTGGATCCCCGCCTTCGCGGGGATGACGGCAACAGGCTGGCGCGGCGACAGGTGCGTTGCCGGTCGCCGGCCCGCCCGTAGAGGGCGCACGCCGGCGGCCTTTTTGTATTGCCGGCCTCGGTTCCCGACCGCGCCTCATTCCCCTTTCCCGATCCCGCGCTTGCGCCCAGCCCCCGCCGCGCATATATCGGCGGCATGAACCGCCGAGCCAACGACCCCGCCCTCGACCCGCGCGCGCGCCAGCTGCTGCGCGCGCTGATCGGCCGCTACATCCACAGCGGCGAGCCGGTCGGCTCGCAGACCCTGGCCCGCCACGCCGGGCTCGACGTCAGCGCGGCGACGATCCGCAACATCCTGTCCGACCTGGAGGAGGCCGGCCTGCTCAGCGCGCCGCACACCTCGGCCGGGCGCATCCCGACCGCCCAGGGCTACCGCCTGTTCGTCGATTCGCTGCTGCAGGTGCGCCCGCTGCCGGAAGGCGAGGTGGCGCGGCTGCGCAGCGAACTGCCGTCCGGCTCGGGCACCCAGGCCCTGCTCGGCAGCGCTTCGGAGCTGCTGTCGGCGATGACCCACTTCGTCGGCGTGGTCAGCGTGCCCAAGCGCGAGCAGTTCGCGTTCCGCAAGATCGAGTTCGTGCCGCTGGACGCGCAGCGGGTGCTGGCGATCCTGGTGTTCGCCGATCAGGAGGTGCAGAACCGCATCATCCAGACCCGCCGCCCGTTCGAGACCGGCGAGCTGGAGCGCGTGGGCAACTACCTCAATGCCCACTTCGCCGGCCGCCCGGTCGCCGAGATCCGCGCCACCTTGCTGCTGGAACTGCGCAACGCCCAGTCGGAGATGCAGGCGCTGCTGGCGCAGTCGGTGGAACTGGCCGAGCAGGCGCTGGCCCCCGACAACGACGACATGGTCCTGGCCGGGCAGACCCGGCTGATGGGCGTGCAGGAACTGGCCGACCTGGACCGGCTGCGCGAGCTGTTCGACGCCTTCGCCCGCAAGCGCGAGATCCTGCAGCTGCTCGAACGCACGGTGCGCGCGCCCGGCGTGCGCATCTTCATCGGCGAGGAAACCGGGCTGGCGCCGCTGGAGGGCGTGTCGCTGGTGACCGCGCCGTACACCGCCGGCGGGCGGGTGCTCGGCGTGCTCGGGGTGATCGGGCCGACCCGGATGGCGTACGACCGGGTCATTCCGGTGGTGCAGGCCGCCGCCGATGCGCTCGGCGAGGCGTTTGGTCCAACCGAAGTGGACTAAGCCCCGCCGTCCCCTCCGAAGCCCGGCCCCCCAAGCCCCGCTTTTGCAGCTTCGGCTTTTGCACAAGGCCGTCAGCCCCCGGCCGTTGCGGCAAGCCCCTAGACCCTCCCGCCCAGGCCGACCAGGCCTCGCAAGCCGGCCCCGATTGTCCCAAAACCGCCCCCGAACCCCGACGCTCCCCGCCGATCCCGCACGATCGGCGCAGATGCGCGCCGTTTTGCGCCGCACGCCACTTGAATGCCGCCCCCCCGGCCCCATAGCTGGCCGTGTCGCGGACCACCGCAAGGAACCAGCATGAATCAACACGACCCGAACCCCGATCCGAACCTCGAGACCCAGGACCCGGCCGCCGCCGGCGCCGGCCTGTCCGAGGCCGATGCCCTGCGCGCCGAATTGAACAAGCTGCGCGAGGATTCGCTGCGCGAGCGCGCCGAACTCGACAACCAGCGCAAGCGCGTGGTCCGCGATATCGAAATGGCGCGCAAGTTCGCCAACGAACGCCTGCTCGGCGACCTGCTGCCGGTGATCGACAGCCTCGAAGCCGGCCTGTCCGCTGCCGGCGGCGATGCCGGCGCGCTGCGCGAGGGCATGGAGCTGACCCTGCGCCAGTTGCTCAAGGTCGCCGCCGACAACGGCCTGGTCGCGGTCGACCCGACCGGCCAGCCGTTCAATCCCGAACACCACCAGGCCATGAGCATGGTGCCGGCGCCCGGCGTGGCGCCGAACCATGTGGTCCAGGTCTACCAGAAGGGCTGGCTGCTCAACGAGCGCCTGCTGCGCCCGGCCCTGGTCGTGGTCGCCCAGGACGCCTGAACCGCGCCGCGCGGGCGCCGCGGCGGGGGCCGCGCGCAAGGCGTCCGCAACGGCGGTTTTACGGCTTGTCGGGGGCAGGGCACGGGCGCTTGAACTGCCCGGCACCGGGCCCCAAATAACGAACATCGGCGGCCTGCAGCGTTCCGCGCCGCCCCATACATTCCAGCATTGAGAGAGGGAGCAACAACATGGGCAAGATCATCGGCATCGACCTGGGCACGACCAATTCCTGCGTCGCCATCATGGAAGGCGGCAAGGCCAAGGTCATCGAGAATTCGGAAGGCGACCGCACCACGCCGTCCATCGTCGCCTTCACCAAGGACAGCGAAGTCCTGGTCGGCGCCTCGGCCAAGCGCCAGGCGGTGACCAACCCGAAGAACACCTTCTACGCGGTCAAGCGCCTGATCGGCCGCAAGATGACCGACGCCGAAGTGCAGAAGGACCTGGGCCTGGTGCCGTACGCGATCGTCCCGCACGAGAACGGCGACGCCTGGGTCGCGACCGCCGACGGCAAGAAGATGGCGCCGCAGCAGATCTCGGCCGAAGTGCTCGGCAAGATGAAGAAGACCGCCGAAGCCTACCTCGGCGAGCCGGTCACCGAAGCGGTCATCACCGTGCCGGCCTACTTCAACGACAGCCAGCGCCAGGCGACCAAGGACGCCGGCAAGATCGCGGGCCTTGAGGTCAAGCGCATCATCAACGAGCCGACCGCGGCCGCGCTGGCCTACGGCATGGACAAGAAGGGCGGCGACCGCAAGGTGGCCGTGTACGACCTCGGCGGCGGCACCTTCGACGTGTCGATCATCGAGATCGCCTCGGTCGACGGCGAAATGCAGGTCGAAGTGCTGTCGACCAACGGCGACACCTTCCTCGGCGGCGAAGACTTCGACAAGCGCGTCATCGACTACTTGGTCGACGAGTTCAACAAGGACCAGGGCATCGACCTGCGCAAGGACCCGCTGGCCCTGCAGCGCCTGAAGGACGCGGCCGAGCGCGCCAAGATCGAGCTGTCGTCCTCGCAGCAGACCGAAGTCAACCTGCCGTACGTGACCGCCGACGCCTCGGGCCCGAAGCACCTCAACATCAAGCTGACCCGGGCCAAGCTCGAGTCGCTGGTCGAGGACCTGATCAAGAAGACCATCGAGCCGTGCCGCATCGCGCTCAACGACGCCGGCCTGCGCGCCAGCGACGTGGCCGAAGTGATCTTGGTCGGCGGCCAGACCCGCATGCCCAAGGTCAGCCAGGCCGTGGCCGAGTTCTTCGGCAAGGAACCGCGCAAGGACGTCAACCCGGACGAAGCCGTCGCCGTCGGCGCGGCGATCCAGGGCGGCGTGCTGGCCGGCGAGGTCAAGGACGTGCTGCTGCTCGACGTGACCCCGCTGAGCCTGGGCATCGAAACCCTCGGCGGCGTGTTCACCAAGATCATCGAGAAGAACACCACCGTTCCGACCAAGGCCTCGCAGACCTTCTCCACCGCCGAGGACAACCAGTCGGCCGTGACCGTGCACGTGCTGCAGGGCGAGCGCGAGCAGGCCCGCTTCAACAAGTCGCTGGCGCGCTTCGACCTGTCCGGCATCGAGCCGTCGCCGCGCGGTATGCCGCAGGTGGAAGTGTCGTTCGACATCGACGCCAACGGCATCCTGCACGTCAGCGCCAAGGACAAGAAGACCAACAAGGAACAGAAGGTCGAGATCAAGGCCGGTTCGGGCCTGTCCGAGGAGGAGATCGCCAAGATGGTCGCCGACGCGGAAGCCAACCGCGAGGAAGACCAGAAGTTCCATGAGCTGGTGCAGGCGCGCAACCACGCCGACGCGCTGATCCACAGCACCCGCAGCGCGATCAAGGAGCACGGCGAGAAGATCCCGGGCGAGGCCATCGGCCGCGCCGAGGCGGCGATCGCCGAGCTCGAGACCGCGATGAAGGGCGACGACAAGGGCCAGATCGAGGCCAAGTCGCGCGCGCTGGAAGAAGCCGCGCAGTCGGTGCTGGCCGCGGCCGGCGCCGGTCACGCGGGCGGCGACGCCCCGGCCGGCGACGCCGGCGCCTCGGCCAAGTCCGACGATGTGGTCGACGCCGAGTTCACCGAAGTGAAGGACGACAAGAAGTAAGACGGGATTCGGGATCAGGGATTCGGGATTGGAAAGCGCCGCTTTCCGCCCGAGTCCCTCTCCGATCTGACGACTGCGCTGTTACGAATCCCCAATCCCGAATCCCGAATCCCGGTCAATGAGCAAACGCGATTACTACGAAGTGCTGGGCGTTCAACGCAACGCCGGCGACGAAGACCTGAAGAAGGCCTATCGCCGCTGCGCGATGAAGTTCCATCCGGACCGCAATCCCGGCGACCAGGCCGCCGAAGCCTCGTTCAAGGAATGCAAGGAGGCCTACGAGGTCCTGTCCGATGCGAGCAAGCGCCGCCTGTACGACCAGCACGGCCACGCCGCGTTCGAGCACGGCATGGGCGGCGGTGGCGGCGGCCCCGGCCCCGGTTTCGCCGACATGGGCGACATCTTCGGCGACATTTTCGGCAACATCTTCGGCGGCGGCGGAGCCGGCGGCGCGCGCGGTCCGCGCCGCGGCGCCGACATCGGCTATGTCATGGAGCTGTCGCTGGAAGAAGCGGTCGGCGGGATCGAAAAGCAGATCGAAATCCCGACCCTGGACGAGTGCGAGACCTGCAAGGGCTCGGGCTCGGCCGACGGCAAGATCGAAACCTGCACCACCTGCAACGGCCGCGGCCAGGTCCGGTTCCAGCGCGGCATCTTCTCGATGCAGCAGGCCTGCCCGCATTGCAACGGCCGCGGCCAGACCATCGCCAACCCGTGCGGCGACTGCCACGGCCAGGGCCGGATCGAGCGGACCAAGACCTTGCAGGTCAAGATTCCCGCCGGCGTCGACAACGGCGACCGCATCCGCCTGACCGGCGAAGGCGAAGCCGGCCCGGCCGGTTCGCCGCCGGGCGACCTGTACGTGGAAGTGCGCGTGCGCGAGCACGAGATCTTCCAGCGCGACGGCGACGACCTGCACTGCGAAGTGCCGATCCGCATTTCCCAGGCCGCGCTCGGCGACATCGTGCGGGTGCCCACGCTCGGCGGCGAAGTCGAGCTGCGCATTCCGGCCGAGACCCAGAGCGGCAAGCTGTTCCGCCTGCGCGACAAGGGCGTCAAGTCGGTGCGCAGCCGCAAGCCCGGCGACCTGTATTGCCGGGTCGCGGTGGAAACCCCGGTCAACCTGACCCCCGAGCAGCGCGAGCTGCTGGAAAAGTTCGAGGCGACCTTCGTCGGCGAGGGCGCGCGCAAGCATTCGCCGCGGTCTTCGACGTTCATCGACGGGGTCAAGGGGTTTTGGGACCGGATGACGTCCTGAGCCGCATCGCGCGGCCTGCGCGCGAGTTGCAAACAAAAAGGAGCTTCGGCTCCTTTTTTGTTTGCGCGCGCGCACGGTTGCCGCGGCTATGTGCTAAAAATCGCGCGCGGACGCCGCATCGGCGGCGTCCTTCGTATCGTCATCGCCAATCAAGGATTCGGGAGAAGAAAGGATGCGCATCGCCATGCCGCGGCGCCCGGCCGCACTGTGTCTGGCGCTGGTGGCGGCCCTCGCCGCCAACGCCGCTGCCGCTCAGGACAAATCCGCTCAAGACGCGCCGGCGCGCAGCGCCGCGGCGGCCGCCGCGCCATCGGCCGCGAGCGCCGAGCAACCGTCCGCGCGGCTGGAACGGGTCGATTTCACCTATACCGTGCAGCCCAACGGCGCGTACGTCGAACAACGCGAGTCGGCGTTGAAGATCCTGCGTGAAGAGGCGGTGGAGCGCGCTAAGTATGAATCCATCGACTACAGCGCCAGCCTGCAGACGCTGGAAGTGATCGAGGCCTACACGCTCAAGGCCGACGGCCGCCGCGTCGTCGTGCCCAAGTCCAACTACCAGGTCCAGACCAACGACGGCCGCGGCGACGGCGCGCCGGCGTTTTCCGATATCGCCACCACCCAATTGGTGTTCCCCGACGTCGCGGTCGGCGACACCGTGGTGCTGAATTACCGTCTGCTCGGCAAGCAGCCGATGTTCGAAGGCCAGTTCTCCGACACCGGCAGCTACAGCGATTACGCCTATCTCGGCGAGATGACGCTCAAGTACGACCTGCCGGTGTCGATGAAGATCCGCAAGGAGTCCTACGGCAAGTTCAAGACCGTGCGCGACGAAGTCGTCGGCGACCGCCGCATCGTCGAATGGCGTTTCAGCAATCGCGAGCCGAAGCAGGCGGTGCCGAGCTATACCGCGCCGTTCGACCTGACCCGCAGCAACGGCGCCTCGGTCTCGACCTTCGCCAGCTACGGCGACATCGCCCGCGTCTACGGCGAGCGCGCGCTGCCCAAGGCGGTGCCGGGCGCGCGCGTGCGCAAGCTCGCCGACGAAATCGCCGCCGGCAAGACCGGCCAGCGCGAGATCGCCCAGGCGCTGTACGAATGGGTGTCGCTGAACATCAACTACGCCGGCAACTGCATCGGCCTGGGCGCGGTGGTGCCGCGCGATCAGGACTTCGTCCTCGACAACCGCATCGGCGACTGCAAGGACCACGCCACCTTGCTGCAGGCGCTGCTCGCGGCCAAGGGCATCGAAGCGACCCAGGCGCTGATCAACTCCGGCACCGCGTATACGCTGGCGCCGGTGCCGGTCGCGTCTGCGGTCAATCACGTGCTGAACTATCTGCCGGGCCTGGATCTGTACCTGGACGCCACCGCCAAGGGCATCGCCTTCGGCGAACTGCCGTACTCGATCGCCGGCAAGCCGGTGTTGCGGGTGGATCGCCCGGACCTGCCGGCGCGCACCCCGACGCCGGCCAAACTGGCCAATCGTCAGCGCATGGAGACCCAGGTCGTGATCGCCGAGGACGGCAGCCTCAAGGGCACGATGAAGGTCGAGCTCGCCGGCCGCCCGGCGATGGAGTTCCGCTCCGGCTCGCGCGATCTGACCGAGAAGGACGCCGGCGAAATGGTCAAGAAAGTGTTCGAGCGCATGGGTGTGCGCGCCAGCGGCAGCTTCCGCCAGGACGATCCCAAGCCGCTGCGCAGCCAGCACGCGTATTACGTCGAGATCGACGCCAAGCAGGCCGTGCCGATGCCCGGCGCGTTCGCGCTCGGCGCGTTCTTCGTCACGCCGCAGCCGGTGTTCGCCCTGGTCGGCAGCGCCAACGCGCCGGAAGACATCGCCGACGAAGGCGAGGGCCTGTGCCTCGGCGGCCGTTCGGAGGAGAGCTACCGGATCGAATTCCCCAAGACCGTGAAGGTGTTGGCCAAGCCGCAGGACCTGAAACTGGAATCCAACGGCTCGCGCTACGAGGCGACCTATCGGCTGGAAGGCAATGTGCTGTACGCGCACCGGGTGATCGAGGACGCGACCACGGGACCTGTGTGCAGCATCGCGTACAACAAGGCCTATTCCGATTTCGCCCGCAAGGTGGTGCCGAATCTGAAGGCGCAGGTGGTTTACCAGTAAGCGCGCCGCGCGCGGACCCGCAGCGGACCGGCCCAGCGCCGGTCCGCTTGTTTTCGCCGGGCCGCAGCGGCTAGCCTGCGCGCATGAGCGAATCCCCCAAGACCCCGATCCGTCTCCTGATCCACGGCGCCAGCGGGCGCATGGGCCAGGCCCTGTTGCGACTGGCCGGCGAACGCGACGACGTTCGGGTGGTCGCGGCGTACTCGCGTTCGCAGCCCTCGCAGCGGGTCATCGACAACGTCCCGCACTTCGCCTCGGCCGAACTGGCCGGCGCGCCGGAGTTCGACGTGGCGATCGACTTCAGCCTGCCGGAAGGCTTCGATCCGGTGCTGGCGCTGTGCGCGCAGCGCGGCAAGGGCCTGGTGTCGGGCACCACCGGGCTGAGCTCGGCGCAGAACGCGCAGATCAACGAAGCCGCGGCCGCGATCGCGGTGGTGTGGGCGGCCAACTACAGCCTCGGCGTGGCGGTGCTGACCGAACTGGTGCGCCAGGCCGCCGCGGCGTTGCCGGAGTGGGACTGCGATGTGATCGAGGCGCACCACACCCGCAAGCTCGACGCGCCGTCGGGCACCGCGCTGCACCTGGGCGCGGCCGCGGCGATCGGCCGCGGCCGCGAGCCGCATTACGCCAGCCTGCGCGCCGGCGACATCGTCGGCGAACACACCGTGCAGTTCGCCACCGCCGGCGAACGCATCGAACTGATCCACCGCGCCACCAACCGCGACATTTTCGCCCGCGGCGCGCTGCACGCGGCCGTGCGTCTGGCCGAACGCGCGCCGGGGATGTATCAGTTGCGCGATCTGCTCGGCTGACGGCCTTCGCCGGCGCGCCGCAAGCGCCGTGGCCGCCGGGTCGGACTGAATCCGGCGGCGCCGGCGACTGCGGCTCGACGCGCTCCGGCGGCGGGTCGATCCGGCGCGGCGTTCAGCCCACGGCCGGCTGCGGCCGGCCGGCGCTCGCGCGGGCAGGGCGGCGGCGCGGCTCGGCAACCACGGCGCAAACGGCGGGAAATCGCTGCGGGCGCCTCGCGGACGGCCGCGGCCTGCGCTTCGGCGCCCGCCTCGATGCCTTGTTCAGCAAGTTGCATGCGCCCGGCCGGCCGCACGCCGCCGCCGCACCGAGGCCAGATTGAGACTGGCGCCGACGGCCCTTCGCCGCTAGAATTCCGGCTCGCCTGAATCCCGCACGCCGGACCGGTCCCGCACCGCGTCCGTGTTTTGCTGCAAGTCGGTTTTGCCGATGTCGCGCACGGGATCAGATCCTTCGGCAGCCAAGGCGACCCCCGTGACCCAACCCGCAATCCTCGCTCTCGAAGACGGCACCGTGTTCGAGGGCGTTTCCGTAGGCGCGCCCGGCCTGAGCGTCGGCGAAGTCGTATTCAACACCGCCATCACCGGCTACCAGGAAATCCTCACCGACCCCTCGTATGCGCGCCAGCTGGTGACGCTGACCTATCCGCACGTCGGCAACACCGGCGTGACCGATCAGGACGACGAGGCGCGCCAGGTCTGGGCCAGCGGCCTGATCGTGCGCGACGTGCCGCGCCGCCCCAGCAACTGGCGCAGCCAGATCGCGCTGCCGCAGTGGCTCGCCGACCGCGGCGTGGTCGCCATCGCCGGCATCGACACGCGCAAGCTGACCCGCCTGCTGCGCGACACCGGCGCGCAGAACGGCGCGCTGATGGCCGGCGAGATCGACGCCGACCAGGCGATCGAAGCCGCGCGCAAGTTCCCCGGCCTCAAGGGCATGGACCTGGCCAAGGAAGTCTGCACACGCGAGCGCTACCAGTGGACCGAAGGCCAGCTCGACCTGGACCGCAACGCCTTCGTCAGCGTCGAGCCGCGCTTCCATGTCGTCGCCTACGACTTCGGGGTCAAGCTCAACATCCTGCGCATGCTCGCCGAGCGCGGCTGCCGCATCACCGTGGTGCCGGCGCAGACTTCGGCCGCCGAGGTGCTGGCGCTGCAACCCGACGGCGTGTTCCTGTCCAACGGCCCCGGCGACCCGGAACCCTGCGATTACGCGATCGCCGCGATCAAGGAATTCGTCGCCCGCAAGATCCCGACCTTCGGCATCTGCCTGGGCCACCAGCTGCTCGGCCTCGCCGCCGGCGCCAAGACCCTGAAGATGAAGTTCGGCCACCACGGCGCCAACCATCCGGTCCAGGACCTCGACGGCGGCCGGGTCATGATCACCTCGCAGAACCACGGCTTCGCGGTCGACGAAGCGAGCCTGCCGGCGAACGTGCGGGTCACCCACCGCTCGCTGTTCGACGGCAGCAACCAGGGCATCGCGCTGACCGACGCGCCGGCCTTCAGCTTCCAGGGCCACCCGGAAGCCAGCCCGGGCCCGCATGACGTATCGCCGCTGTTCGACCGCTTCGTGAGCATGCTCGAGCAGGCCAAGGCCTGATGAGCGCCGCGCCGGCCCCGCCGTCGCGCCGACGCCGCTGGCGTCGGCGCGTATTGGCGGCGCTGGTGTTGCTCGGCGCGTACCCCGCGTTCGTGCTGATCGCGGTGTACTCGCAATGGTTCGCCGCGGGCCTGCCGGGCGGACGCAACGGCCCGGCCGATGCGTACCGCCACAGCCTCGCCAGCGCGGTCGTCGCCTACACCTCGTCGCCGCGCTGCGTCGACTGGGTGACCGCGGTGATGGAGCGCGACGGCGCAGGCAACCCGAGCCGGGCGATGGACGCCCACAACAACCGGATCGGCGCGCGCATCGGCGCCGCCGCCGCCACCTGGACCGCGATGCAGCGCGAGGTTCGCGCCGCGGTCGACCACGGCGCGATCGACGCCCGATCGCCCGAGCAAATCACCTGGCTCGCCCCCGCGGCGTGGCAGGACCGACTTTACTGAGGACCTCATGCCCAAGCGTACCGACATCAAAACCGTCCTGATCATCGGCGCCGGCCCGATCGTGATCGGCCAGGCCTGCGAGTTCGACTACTCCGGCGCGCAGGCGTGCAAGGCGCTGCGCGACGAGGGCTACCGCGTGGTCCTGGTCAATTCGAACCCGGCCACGATCATGACCGACCCGAACATGGCCGACGCCGTGTACATCGAGCCGATCAACTGGCAGACGGTCGAGAAGATCATCGCCAAGGAAAAGCCCGACGCGCTGCTGCCGACGATGGGCGGCCAGACCGCGCTGAACTGCGCGCTCGACCTGGCCGACAACGGCGTGCTGGAGAAGTACAACGTCGAGCTGATCGGCGCCAAGCGCGATGCGATCCGCATGGCCGAAGACCGCGAGCTGTTCCGCGTGGCGATGAGCGAGATCGGCCTGGAGTGCCCGCGCGCCGCGGTCGCGCGCACGCTGGAGGAGGCGATCGAGATCCAGGCCACGGTCGGCTACCCGACCATCATTCGCCCCAGCTTCACCCTCGGCGGCAGCGGCGGCGGCATCGCCTACAACCGCGAGGAGCTGATCGAGATCGTCACCCGCGGCCTGGAACTGTCGCCGACCACCGAAGTGCTGGTCGAGGAATCGGTGCTGGGCTGGAAGGAATTCGAGATGGAAGTGGTCCGCGACACCGCGGACAACTGCATCATCGTCTGCTCGATCGAGAACTTCGACGCGATGGGCGTGCACACCGGCGACTCGATCACCGTCGCTCCGGCGCAGACCCTGACCGACAAGGAATACCAGCGCCTGCGCGACGCCTCGATCGCGGTGCTGCGCAAGATCGGCGTCGACACCGGCGGCTCCAACGTGCAGTTCGGCATCAACGCGCAGAACGGCCGCGTGGTGGTGATCGAGATGAACCCGCGCGTGTCGCGCTCCTCGGCGCTGGCGTCGAAGGCCACCGGCTTCCCGATCGCCAAGATCGCGGCCAAGCTCGCGGTCGGCTACACCCTGGACGAACTGCGCAACGAGATCACCGGCGGCGCCACCCCGGCCTCGTTCGAGCCGTCGATCGATTACGTGGTCACCAAGATCCCGCGCTTCGCGTTCGAGAAGTTCCCGCAGGCCGACGCGCGCCTGACCACGCAGATGAAGTCGGTCGGCGAAGTCATGGCGATGGGCCGCACCTTCCAGGAATCGCTGCACAAGGCGCTGCGCGGGCTGGAGACCGGCAAGGTCGGCCTCGACCCGACCGGCCTGGACCTGTCCAGCGACAGCGATCTGGCCGTGCTCAAGCGCGAGCTCAAGGAACCGGGCCCGGAGCGCATGTTCTACATCGGCGACGCGTTCCGCGCCGGCCTCAGCGTCGAGGACGTGCACGCGATGTCGTTCGTCGACCCGTGGTTCCTCGACCAGATCGAGGAACTGATCGCGGCCGAGCGCGAAGTCGCCGACGCCGGCCTGGCCGCGCTCGACAAGGAGCGCATGCGCGAACTCAAGCGCATGGGTTTCTCCGACGCGCGCCTGGCCCAGCTGACCGGCACCGACGAAACCGCCGTGCGCACCCTGCGTCGCGCGTTCGGCGTGCGCCCGGTGTACAAGCGCGTCGACTCGTGCGCGGCCGAGTTCGCCACCACCACCGCCTACATGTACTCGACCTACGAGGACGAGTGCGAAGCCAACCCGAGCAACCGCGACAAGATCGTCGTGCTCGGCGGCGGCCCCAACCGCATCGGCCAGGGCATCGAGTTCGACTACTGCTGCGTGCACGCCGCGCTGGCCCTGCGCGAGGACGGCTATGAAACCATCATGGTCAACTGCAATCCGGAGACCGTGTCGACCGACTACGACACCTCCGACCGCCTGTACTTCGAGCCGCTGACGCTCGAGGACGTGCTCGAGATCGCCGACCTGGAAAAGCCCAAGGGCGTGATCGTGCAGTACGGCGGCCAGACCCCGCTGAAGCTGGCGCGCGCGCTGGAAGCCAACGGCGTGCCGATCATCGGCACCACCCCGGACAGCATCGACCTGGCCGAAGACCGCGAGCGCTTCCAGAAGCTGGTGCAGGAGCTCGGGCTGGCCCAGCCGATCAACCGCACCGCGCGCAACCCCGACGAGGCGCTGGCCCTGGCCAACCAGATCGGCTACCCGATGGTGGTGCGCCCGAGCTACGTGCTCGGCGGCCGGGCGATGGAGATCGTCTACTCCGACGCCGACCTGACCCGCTACATCCGCGACGCGGTCAAGGTCTCCAACGATTCGCCGGTGCTGCTCGACCGCTTCCTCGACAACGCGGTGGAGGTCGACGTCGACGTGATCGCCGACCGCGAAGGCCGGGTGCTGATCGGCGGCGTCATGGAGCATATCGAAGAAGCCGGCGTGCACTCGGGCGACTCCTCGTGCTCGCTGCCGCCGTACTCGCTGTCGCCGGCGACGCAGGAAAAGCTGCGCGAACAGGTCACCGCGCTGGCCAAGGCGCTCAAGGTCGTCGGCCTGATGAACACCCAGTTCGCGATCCAGACCGACGCCGACGGCAACGAAACGATCTACCTGATCGAAGTGAACCCGCGCGCCTCGCGCACCGTGCCGTTCGTGTCCAAGGCCACCGGCATGGCGCTGGCCAAGATCGCCGCGCGCTGCATGGTCGGCCAGACCCTGACCTCGCAGGACGCGGTCGACGAGATCGTGCCGGACTACTACTCGGTCAAGGAAGCGATCTTCCCGTTCGCCAAGTTCCAGGGCGTCGACCCGATCCTCGGGCCGGAGATGCGCTCCACCGGCGAGGTGATGGGCGTGGGCCAGAACTTCGGCGCGGCGATGGCGCGCGCGCAGGAAGCCGGCGGCATCAAGGCGCCGCCGGTCGGCAAGGTGTTCATCTCGGTGCGCGATCCGGACAAGCAGCGCGTGCTGCCGGTCGCGCAGGAACTGCTGCGCCGCGGCTACAGCCTGGTCGCCACCCGCGGCACCCAGGCCTTCTTCGCCGGCCACGGCGTCGCCTGCGAAGTCATCAACAAGGTCACCGACGGCCGTCCGCACATCGTCGACCTGATCAAGAACGGCGAGATCGTCTACATCATCAACACCACCGAAGGCCGCCAGGCGATCTCGGACTCGTTCTCGATCCGGCGCGAGGCCTTGCAGCAGCGGGTGACCTATTCGACCACCGTGTCGGGCGCGCGCGCGCTGGTCAACTCGCTCGACTACCGCGGCCAGGGCCCGGTGTGGTCGCTGCAGGAACTGCACGCGCAGATCGGCGCGCGTTGACCTGAGCCGAGCGGATCGATCGGCCCGCGCCGATCGGTCCCGCCCGGCGCGGCCCGGGCGCGCCGCTGCGGCAGGGCCGTCAGGCCCGACGCTCTGCGCTCGGATCGCGCCGATCTGTGACCGAAGCAGCGGGCCCGAAGGCTCTCCCGCAAGGTTTTCAAGGGGTGTCTTCCGCCGGGCTTCCCCGGCACAATGCCCCCTGGACACATCTTCGAAACATTCGCGCCGGGCCCCACGGACCCGCCCGGCGTCGCACCGCAGAGGAACCAAGGAATGAGAGCACCCATTACCGCCAAGGGCGCGCTGCGCCTGCGCGCCGAACTGGAAGAACTCAAGTCGGTCAAGCGCCCGGCCGTGATCAACGCGATCGCCGAAGCGCGCGCCCACGGCGATCTCAAGGAAAACGCGGAGTACCACGCCGCGCGCGAGCAGCAGGGCTTCATCGAAGGCCGCATCAAGCAGCTCGAAGCCGAGCTGTCGCACGCGCAGATCATCGACACCAGCACCCTCAACGCCGGTTCCAAGGTCGTGTTCGGCGCCAACGTCGAGCTGGCCGACACCGAAACCGACGAGGAGAAGCGCTACCAGATCGTCGGCGACCTGGAAGCGGACATCAAACTCGGCCTGATCGCGATCTCCTCGCCGGTCGCGCGCGCGCTGATCGGCAAGAACGAAGGCGACACCGTCGTCATCGAAGCGCCGGGCGGCACCCGCGAGTACGAAATCGTCGGCGTCAGCTACGACGGCTGAGCCGTCGCAGCCGACCGGACCGCCCGGCATGAACCGCGTCGACCTGCTGCTGCCCGCGCGCGAACGCTTCGGCGGCCAGCGCCTGGGCGAGGATCTGGCCCGCCGCTTCGGCCGCGCCGAGCGCACGGTCGAGGCCGCCGACTACGCCGCGCGCGTGTTCGACCTGCTGCCGCGCGGCTGGCCGGTGGCCGCGGCGACCCGCCAGCGCGACGCCGGCGACGCCGCCCACGGCGCCTGGCTGCGCGCCGATCCGGTGTACGTGCGGCCCGACATCAACGGCGCGCGCCTGCTCGCCTACGGCCGCGCGCTGAGCCTGAGCGAACGCGACAGCGCCGCGCTGCTGCCGGCGCTGAAGCCGCTGTTCGGCGACGCCGGCTTTCCGATCGACGCGCCGGCGCCGGAGCGCTGGTACATCGCGCTGCCGCGCGAAACCAAACTGCCGCGCTTCGTCTCGCCCGAGCAGGCGCTCGGCGAAGACCTGTTCCAGCACCTGCCGACCGGCGACGGCGCCGAAGGCCGCCGCTGGCGTGCCTTGCTCAGCGAAGCGCAGGTGGTGCTGCACAACCATCCGCACAACGCCGCGCGCGCCGCCGCCGGGCTGGCGCCGATCAATTCGCTGTGGTTCTGGGGCGCCGGCGCGCTGCCGGACCATGTGCGCTGCGACTACGCCGGCGTGCACAGCGACGACGAAGCGCTGACCGCGTTCGGCGCCCAGGCCGGCATCGCCGCGGGCGGCTTGCCGCCGCAGTGGGCCGCGCCGGCCGGCGAGGGCGCGTACTTGTACGACCTGCGCGCGCAACGCGACTTGGCGCTGATCCAGCGCGACTGGCTGCAACCGCTGGCCGCCGCGCTCGACCGCGGCGCGCTCGCGCGGGTCGCGGCGATCTGCGCCGACGGCGAACGTTTCGAACTCGCGCGTTCGCAGCGTTGGCGGTTCTGGCGCAAGCCGCTGCGTTCGTTGCTGGATTGAACGCGGCCATGCATCCGGCACTTTCGGCTGCCGATCCGGAGCGGCCGCGTTGAAGCCCGCCGCACGCCTGCGCCGGCGCGAAGCGGCCGCCGACGGGCACTGGCCCGACTCGGTGCCGCCGCTGCTGCGCCGCATCTACGCCGCGCGCGGCGCCGCCAGCCTGGAACAGGCCCAGCCCAAGCTCGCCCAGTTGCTGCCGCCCGACGGCATGCTCGGCCTGGAGCGCGCGACCGAGTTGTTGGCCGCGGCGATCGCCGAGGACCGCCACATCCTGGTGGTCGGCGATTTCGATTGCGACGGCGCCACCGCCTGCGCGGTCGGCGTGCGCGGCCTGCGCATGCTCGGGGCGAAGCGGGTGTCGCATGCGGTGCCGAACCGGATCGTGCATGGGTATGGGTTGTCACCGGCGTTGGTGGAAGAACTGGCGAAGCTGCAACCGTATCTGTTGGTCACCGTCGACCACGGCATCGCCTGCCACGCCGGCATCCGCGCTGCGCGCGAGCTCGGCTGGCAGGTGCTGGTCACCGATCACCATCTGCCCGGCGACGCCTTGCCGCCGGCCGACGCCATCGTCGATCCCAACCAACCCGGCGACGCCTTCCCGAGCAAGATGCTGGCCGGCGTCGGGGTGATGTTCTACGTGCTGCTGGCCTTGCGCCGGCGGCTACGCGAAGCCGGCGCGTTCGGCGCAGGCGGCAACGGTCCGGACCTGAGCCAACTGCTCGACCTGGTCGCGGTCGGCACCGTCGCCGACCTGGTGCCGCTCGACGCCAACAACCGCGCCCTGGTCGCCGCCGGCCTGCGCCGCTTGCGCGCCGGGCAGGGCGGCGCCGGCCTGCGCGCGCTGATCGAAGTCTCCAACCGCGACCACCGCCGGCTCACCGCCGCCGACATCGGCTACGCGCTGGCGCCGCGGCTCAACGCGGCCGGGCGCCTGGAAGACATGGCGCTCGGCATCGAGTGCCTGCTGACCGAAAACCCGGCGCAGGCGCGCGACATCGCCGCCACGCTCAACGACATCAACGCCGAGCGCCGCGCGGTGCAGCAGCAGATGACCGACGAAGCCGAGCGCGCGTTCGCGCGCGTGGCCTTCGACCCGGCCGCCGCGCCGCTGGCGCCGTGCCTGTTCGATCCGGACTGGCATCCCGGCGTGGTCGGCCTGGTCGCGTCGAAGATGAAGGAACGCCTGCACCGTCCGGTCGTCGCGTTCGCCCCGGGCGAGCCCGGCAGCGCGCAATTGCGCGGTTCGGCGCGTTCGATTCCCGGCTTCCACATCCGCGACGCGCTGGCCGATGTGGCCGCGCGCCATCCCGGCTTGATCGAACGCTTCGGCGGCCACGCGATGGCCGCCGGCCTGTCGCTGCACCGCGACGCGTTCGAACCGTTCCGCGACGCGTTCGACGCGGTCGCGCGCGCGGCGCTGACGCCGGAGCTGCTGCAGGCCGACGTGCTCAGCGACGGCGCCTTGCTGCCGGCCGAGTTCGACCGCCGCCACGCCGAATCGCTGCGCGACGGCGGGCCGTGGGGGCAGGGCTTCGCCGAGCCGCAGTTCGACGGCGAGTTCGAAGTGCTGGCGTGGCGGGTGGTCGGCGAGCGCCATCTCAAGCTCGAACTGGGCTGCGAAGGGCGGCGTCTGAACGCCATCGAGTTCGGCGGCTGGGACGGCAATCAGCCGCCGTCGTGGGTGCGCATCGCTTATCGCCTGGAGCCCGACGATTACCGCGGCGGCGATGCGGTGCAGTTGGTCGTGGTGCATCGGGAAGCGCTGTAGACGACGCGCAGGGAGGCGGCATGGCCGAATCGTTCGACCGACAGCTAGCGCGCGATGCGCTGACCCATCTGTTGCGCCACGGTTTGATCGAAATCCGCCTGCGCGCATCGGCGCCGCGGCGCGGCCGGCGCCTGCAGGCCGCGCTGGAGGAGTGGGCCGAGCTGTGCCACGGGATTCCGGCGATCCTGCTGAGCGACTGCGACGAGCGCGCCCTGCGCTGGTTCGTCGAGCGGCACGGCGCCGAGTTCGTGCGGCGCTACCCGAGCCGGGACAACGGCGCGTTTGCGGCCGTGCAAGCGCTGCTGGGCGAGCTGGCGGCGCTGCTGCCGCAAGAGCGGGAGTGATGCCCGCATTCGCGCCTGCCTGAATCGCTGGCCGCCCGCGTTGTCATACGCGCGAAACACAGGCCGCCCCTGCGGCGCTGCGCGCCGAGATTCGAATCCCGGCGCGGTTTTTTCGGCTTTTGAGCCGCGCTCCTACGCCGCGGCTTGTTGAACCGTTCGCTAACGATATGTGCCGGCGGTAGCGCCGTCGCGACGCAGTTCGCGACGAACGGGGAGGCCCCCGGCTAGACTGGCCGGCACTCTTCCCCCGGAGTTTTTCAGCATGTGTGGAATCGTAGGCGCGATCGCCGATCGCGATGTGGTGCCGGTTCTGATCGAAGGCTTGAAGCGATTGGAGTACCGCGGTTACGACTCGGCCGGCATCGCCGTGTTCGACGGACAGTCGCTGCGCCGGGTGCGGCGCACCGGGCGCGTGGCGGAGATGGAATCGGCGGCGCAGTCGGAACGCTTCAGCGCGCAGGTCGGCATCGGCCACACCCGTTGGGCCACGCATGGCGGCGTGACCGAGGCCAATGCGCATCCGCACATCAGCTTCGGCGAACTGGCGGTGGTGCACAACGGCATCATCGAGAACCACGACGAGCAGCGCGAGCGTCTGCGCGCGGCTGGGTATGCGTTCGAATCGCAGACCGACACCGAAGTCATCGCTCACCTGATCCATTCGCATCTCCAACAAGGTCACGACCTGCTGGCGGCGGTGCAGGCGGCGGTGCGCGAGCTGGTCGGCGCGTACGCGATCGCGGTGGTGAGCCTGAAGGAGCCCGGCCGCTTGATCGCCGCGCGCATGGGCTGCCCGCTGCTGGTCGGCCTCGGCGAGGGCGAGAACTTCGTCGCCAGCGACGTGTCGGCGATCGTGCAGGCCACGCGCCGGGTGATCTTCCTGGAAGAAGGCGACACCGCCGAAGTCACCCGCGCCGCGGTGCGGGTGTTCGACGCGCACGGCGCGGCGATCGAGCGCGAGGTGCATCTTTCGGACGTGTCGCTGGCGTCGCTGGAGCTGGGCCCGTACCGGCACTTCATGCAGAAGGAAATCCACGAGCAGCCGCGCGCGATCGCCGACACGATCGAGGCGGTGATGGACAACAACGGCTTCAGCGCCGAATTGTTCGGCGCCGATGCGGCAGCGGTGCTGGCCGACGTCGAAGGCGTGCAGATCCTGGCCTGCGGCACCAGCTATTACGCCGGCCTGACCGCGCGCTACTGGATCGAAGCCATCGCCGGGCTGCCGTGCCAGGTCGAGATCGCCAGCGAATACCGCTACCGCGCGGCGGTGGCGAACCCGAAGCAGCTGATCGTGACGATTTCGCAGTCGGGCGAAACCCTCGACACGATGGAAGCGCTGAAGTACGCCAAATCGCTCGGCCACGACAAGACCCTGTCGATCTGCAACGTGCCCGAGAGCGCGATCCCGCGCGCGAGCAAGCTGGTGTACTACACCCGCGCCGGCGCCGAGATCGGCGTGGCCTCGACCAAGGCGTTCACGACCCAGCTGGTCGCGCTGTTCACCCTGACCGCGACCCTGGCCAAGCTGCGCGGCGCGCTGAGCGCGGAACAAGAAGCCGAGTACGTCGACGCGCTGCGCCACCTGCCGGGCAGCGTGCAGCACGCGCTGAACCTGGAGCCGCAGGTGGCCGGCTGGGCCGAGCGCTTCGCGCCGAAGCACCACGCGCTGTTCCTGGGCCGCGGCGTGCATTACCCGATCGCGCTGGAAGGCGCGCTCAAGCTCAAGGAAATCTCGTACATCCACGCCGAAGCGTATCCGGCCGGCGAGCTCAAGCACGGCCCGCTGGCGCTGGTGGACGCGGCGATGCCGGTGGTGGTGATCGCGCCGAACGACAAGCTGCTGGAGAAGGTGAAGTCGAACATCCAGGAAGTGCGCGCGCGCGGCGGCGAGATGTTCGTGTTCGCCGACCTGGACAGCCACTTCGGCGAATCCGAGCAGGTGCACGTGATCCGCACGCCGCGCCACGTCGGCGTGCTGTCGCCGGTGGTGCATGCGATTCCGGTGCAGCTGCTGGCGTATCACGCGGCGTTGGCGCGCGGGACGGATGTCGACAAGCCGCGCAATCTGGCCAAGGCGGTGACGGTGGAGTAGGCCGCGCGCGTCGCGGCGCCTGAGGCGCAGGCGAATCGCTCACCGCAAGGGTTCCGGCGCGTGCCGGAACCCTTTTGTTTTGCGCGTCGCCCGCCCGTCGCCGCCGGCCGGTGGCGCGGTTCGCCGAAGCGATGCCGCGGCTATGCTGGCGCCGTACCCGCTCCGCCGCGGAGACGGGGCGCCCAGGAGATCGCCGGATGTCGTCTTACAACTGCGTCATGCCGGTCGATTGGCGACGGCTGTGGGGCGAACTCGTTCCCGCGTGGCTGGAGTTGCTGGCCGGGCGGATCGGGTCGATGGCCTTCCGTGCGCGGTATCTTCCGCACGGCAGCGAGTACCCGGAACCGATCGATCCGCAGGAAAGCTATGGCGTGCCCGCACGGTATCTGGCGCTGTTCGCGCAGCGCCCGCTGTCGCCGCCGTACGTGAGCGAAGAACTGCGGGCGTCGTGGGGCCGGGAGCCCATGCGCTGGCAGCTGCCGGCCGAGGTAAGCGAGTTTCTGTTGCTGGATGCGATCCGCCAGAGCGCGGCGGTCGATCTGCCGGGCGAGGACCGGTACGCCAGCGATATCCATGCCGTGTCGACCTACCACGGCGGCCGCAAGCAAGTGGCCGGCGTCAAGAATCTGTTCCCCTTCGTCAGGAGCGCGTACGAGCTGGACTGGCAGCGGGAGAAAACGCTCTATGAGTGCGTGCGTCGGCCGGGTGCAGGCCGCGAGCGCTTGTTCGAGTTGCTGGAGGACTTGTTGCTTTACCGACGGACCTTGCCCGGCGACCACATCGCCCTGCAATCGCCGAGTTGGCCCGCGCACGACTATTTGTCGTACGCAGGCTATCTGGCTCCGGCCGAGGTCGCCGAGCTCGACCTCGAGCTGCAGGGTTGGCAGTCGGCGGACAACGAGGGAGACCTGTCGCTCGCCCTGTTCGCGGATCGGGTCGGCCGCTCCGCCGACGCCGGCTATGGCCTGTTGACGATCCATGCGGGGTGGTAAGCGCGTCGTCGCCACGCCGCGCGGGCGCTGACGCGAGCCGCTCGACGGCGGCGACGAACAGCCTCGGCCCGGTTCGCGATTTACTCGCGTCGCGGGCCCACGCAACGGCGGGTTTATCGTCCGCACTGCAACGATGGCATTCGAGAGGCAGCCGATTCGCCCGCCGCGGACTCTGCGGATATTCACTCGCGCCGCGTATCGCAGGTCTCGGCGATATGCAGCGACGCCGGCGCGGATGGGCGCCAGTCACCGCAGAGACGTGAGCTGCCGCAATCGCGTTCGGTAACTGCGTCAAACAAATGAGCTCCCCGCGCGCGAAAATGCAGTTAGATCACATTTGTTCAGGCACGCGCGAGATTTATTGGTTTATCGTCTGCGCCAGTTCCGGCACAAGCGTTCTATATGCGCCGGAACCGTCAGATGACGATCGCGCCCGCATGGCGTTCGCATCGACGCGCGTTACTGTCACTTAGCCGACGTAAGCTGCGATCCGCGACACCGCGCGACCGGCAGCAGACGATCCGGTGGCGGTGGACGCCCAGGGGGAAATCCCGGAATCCGACAATAGTGTGATGCGATTCGCGCATCACGGGGCGGAGCCTGCCCGGGATCAACGCCGAAGCCGTCGCATTCGCGGCGGCGTTGCAGTTCCGCAACAAATCCCACCCGCAAACCCGGCGCGGCGCCCGATCCTATCAGGCGTCGCGGCGCGCAGTATTCCGCAGTATTCAGACCATTTTTTGTTATCGATGCCAGTTATCGATAGCAATGGCTTCGCCGTGCCTGCGTCTTTTAATCCCCGATTTAGTGGGATTTTCGCCGCCGGTTTTCGCGCGGTTCGAAGGGTATCCGCCCGGCACGATCCGCCCGCCGCAACGCGCGGCCGCGGCCCGCAACGCCTCCGATGTTCCGCTTCGCGCCGGCCCTCGCGGTCGCCGCCGCCACTGCCCGTCCGACATGCTCACTCACGAACAGCTGATCGAACGCACCGAGTCCTACCTCAAGTCCCTGATCGCCGAAGCCGCCGACGGCAACCGCGATGTGGACGTCGCTGCGCCGTTCGGCGAGCTGGGCATCGACTCGTTCCGCGTGCTCAAGATCATCAAGGCGCTGGAAGCGGACTTCGGCACGCTGCCGAAGACCTTGCTGTTCGAGCACTTCAACATCGAATCGCTGGCGCGCTATTTCGCCGACAAGCATGCGCCCACCGTCGCGACCCGACTCGCCGGCGCGGATGCGGCGCCGGCGCCGGCGCCGGCCGCCGCCGCGCCGCGCGCGCCTGCGCCTGTCGCCGTTGTCGCCGCCGCCGCGCCGCCGCGCGGGCCCGAGCCGGCGCGCCTGCTCGAAGCGCATCTGCCGCAGCATCCGCAGCTCGAAGCGCGAGTCGGCGAGTTGTTCGCCGCGCACAAGAACGAAGGCTGCGTCTCGCGCGGCACCCGCAACATCGCGCCGAATCTGTTCGTCGGCAGCGCGCAGGCAGGCTATTTCAACTACGCGCGCAGCGGAAATACCGTACTGGTATATGCATATACCGGCCCGGAAGCGTATTTCGACGAAATCGCCGGAGAAATGAGCGCCTACTGCGCCGGACGCGGCTTCCACCTCAACCTGTTCATCGACCGGCCGCTGGATCGCGTCGCCGGCGCGGCATTCACCGCCACCCCGTTCGGCGCGCTGCAGCGCGTGCACGGGCTGCAGCAGTTCAGCCTGGAAGGCAGCGCGATGAAGCGGCTGCGCTACCAGCTGTCGAAGTTCGAAAAGAGCGGCGAGTGCCGCACCGTCGAGTACGCCTGCGGCAGCGACGCTGCGACCGACCGCGAGATCGCCGCGGTCATCGACCGCTGGTGCGACGGCAAGACCATGGTCAATCCGCTGATCCACCTGGTCCGCGAGGAAATCCTCGCCGGCAAGCTGCATCCGCAGCACCGCCTGTTCCTGACCTACCTGGACGGCGTGTTGCAGAACGCGATCCTGATCTCGCGCATGTGCGACGCGCTCAACGGCTATCTGATGGACCTGGAGTTCTACCCGCGCGAGATGCCGCTGGGCGGGCTGGAATACGCCATCGTCAACATCATGCGCGCGCTGCGCGAGGAAGGCTGCGATCTGTTGAGCCTCGGCGGCACCTACGGCTGCCGCCTGGAGACTTCGGACAACGCCGACCCGGAGGTCGACCGCATCCTCGACGACCTGCATCGCCAGGGCATCTTCAACGACGAAGGCAATCTGCAGTTCAAGAACAAGTTCCGCCCGGAAAACCGCACGATCTTCCTGTGCCGACCGGCCGACGGCGGCGCCAACGACAACGTGCTCGATCTGATCATGATGATCGCCGATCCGGCGCGCGCGACCTCGGAGGAGGGCAATCACACTCATCTGGGCGACGGTACGGTGGCCGCGACGGCCGCTGCCGCCGCTGCGCCGGCTGCGGTCGCCGCGCCGGTCGCCGCCGCAGTCGTCGCCGACGACGCCGCGGCCGTGTGCATCGACGGCCTGCCGCGCTCCGCCGCGCTCGCGCGCAGCGGCTTCAATCCGCTCAACCTGATCGCCGGCGAAGTCGAGTTCGATCTCAAGACCGACTCCTGGGCGCAACTGGACACCGACTACGTGCAGCGGCAGATGAGCCAGTTGCGCGCGCAATGGCCGCAGACCGCCGATCCGATCGCGCAACTGGCCGATATCTTCGGTTTCGAGCACTGCCTGCTGACCGAATCCGGCCGCGCCGCCGAAGCGCTGCTGTGCAAGGCCTGGCCGCGCCGCGGCGTGGTCCTGCAGAACCTGCTGTTCCCCTCGGGCATCTTCCATCAGATCGACCAGGGCTTCGTCCCGCGCGAGATCCCGCATCCGCAGGCCTTGCAGCCGCAGTCCGACGAGCCGTACAAGGCCAACCTGGACCTGCCGGCCCTGCGCGCGCAGCTGGACGCGAACGCCGGCGATATCGCTTTCGTCTGCATCGAAGTCTGCGACAACGCCAGCGGCGGCCATCCGGTCTCGCTGGCGCATCTGCGCGAGGTCAAAGCCTTGCTGCGCGAGCGCGGCATCGCCCTGGTCGTCGATGCGACGCGCATGCTCGAGAACGCGCAGTACCTGATCGAACACGAAGCCGAACACGCCGGGCAGGACGTGTGGAGCGTGGCGCGCCAGATCCTGGACTGCGCCGACGCGGTCACCGCGGCCTTGGCCAAGGACTTCGGCATCGACACCGGCGGCGTGGTCGCGGTGCGCGACGCGGCTGTGTCCGCGCGCCTGCGCGAGCTGTGCGCGCAGGACGGCGGCGGCCTGGACGCGCTGGAAAAGCGTACGGTCGCGCTGGCGTTGTCGCAGCGCGCGCAGACCCAGGCGCGGGTGCGCCGGCGCATGCAGGCCGCGCGCCAGGTCTGGAGCGCGCTGCGCGAGCAGGGCGTCCCCGTGGTCGCGCCGGCCGGCGCGCATTGCGTGCTGATCGAGGTCAAGCGCCTGCCGCAGTTCGCCGGCTTCGCCCATCCGGTCGCCTCGTTCCTGGCTTGGCTGTACCTGCAGACCGGCGTTCGCGCCGGCGCGCACAGCGTCGGCATGCAGAAGGGCACGGCGATCAACGATCTGGTCCGGCTGGCGATTCCGCACGGTTTGAGCCAGGCCCAGGTCGGCGAGCTGTGTTCGCGCCTGCGCAGCGCGTTCGCGCAACCCAGCAATATTCCCGAGATCGCGCCGCTCGACGAGCGCCCCGGCGATCTGCACGGCCGTTACGCGCTGCTGCGCTATCACCTTCCCTCGGCCGGTCTGGTCGCGGCGGAAACGCGCCCCGCCGCGGTCGCGACGTCGGCCGTGCCCGTACCGTCCGCCGCGAACGCCGCGCTCGAACCGATGCGCGCGGACTGCGGCGATTTGGCCATCGTCGGCATGGCCGGCCGCTACCCCAAGGCCGATTCGCTGGCCCAGTTCTGGGACAACCTGCGCCAGGGCCGCGACTGCATCGGCGACCTGCCGGCCGAACGCCTGGCCCGGCGCGCGCGCGGCGCAGGGCTGCGCGAATACCGCGGCGGCTTCATCGACGCGGTCGACAGGTTCGATTCGCTGTTCTTCAACATCTCGCCACGCGAAGCGGAAATGCTCGATCCGCAGGAACGGCTGTTCCTGGAAGTGGCCTGGGAGGCGATCGAAGACGCCGGCTATTACCCGGAGATCCTCGGCGGCGACGACGGCCGCCGCGACGTCGGCGTGTTCGTCGGCGCGGTCTGGGCGATGTACCAGATCCTCGGCGTGGAGGAGAAGCTCGCCGGCCACGGCGTCAATCCCAACTCGTTCCTGTGGAGCATCGCCAACCGCGTTTCGTACTGGATGAACCTGCGCGGCCCGAGCCTGACCGTCGATACGGCCTGCTCGTCGAGCCTGACCGCGCTGCATCTGGCCTGCGAGGCGATCCGCAACGGCGACTGCCGCAGCGCGATCGTCGGCGGCGTCAACCTCGACCTGCACCAGCACAAGTTCGACATCAACTGGGCCGGCGGCGCCTTGTCGCCCGACGGCCTGTGCCGCACCTTCGGCGCCGGCGCCAACGGTTACGTGGCGGGCGAGGGCATCGGCGCGATCTTCATCAAGCCCTTGCGCGATGCGCTGCGCGACCGCGACCAGGTCTACGGCGTGATCAAGGGCGTCAGCGTCAACCACGGCGGCCGCACCAGCGGCTACACCGTGCCGAATCCGAAGGCGCAGGGCGAACTGGTCGCCGCGGCGCTGGCGCGCGCCGGCGTCGAGCCGGCCAGCATCGGCTACATCGAAGCGCACGGCACCGGCACCGAACTCGGCGATCCGGTCGAGATCGCCGGCCTCGACTACGCCTTCGGCGCCGACGCGGTCGCGCGCCAGTCGTGTCCGATCGGTTCGGTCAAGACCAATATCGGTCATCTTGAAGCGGCGGCCGGCCTGGTCGGCGTCAGCAAGGTGCTGTTGCAGATGAAGCACCGCGAGCTGGTGCCGTCGCTGCATTCGGCTGAGCTCAATCCGTACATCGACTTCGCCGGCTCCGCGTTCTACGTGCAGCAGGAGCTGCAAGCCTGGCAGCCGCAGCGCGTCGGCGAGCGCACGCTGCCGCTGCGCGCGGGCGTCAGCTCGTTCGGCGCCGGCGGCGCCAACGCGCATGTGGTGCTGGAACAGTATCTGGCCGAATCCGAGGAGCCGGCGCCGGCGGGCGATGCCGGCTTGCTGCTGTTCCCGCTGTCGGCGCGCAACCCCGAACAACTGCGCGAGATGGCCGCGCGCCTGCACGCGCACCTGCAGCGCGACGCGGCCGCGCCGCGCCTGGGCGACATCGCCTTCACCCTGCAGAACGGGCGCAAGTCGTTCGAGCACCGCCTGGTGGTGCTGGCCGCGAGCGCCGAACGCCTGCGCAGCGGCCTGGCCGCGTTCCTGGCCGCGACCGCCGACGCCGACGTGCTGACCGGCAACGCCAAGAACGCCGAAGGCATCACCAAGCTGCTGAGCCAGAAAGAGAAGGAACAGTTCGTCGAACTGCTGCGCGGCAGCCGCGACCCGCACAAGCTGGCGCAGCTGTGGCTGGACGGGCTGCTGTCGGATTGCCGCGGCTTCGGCCACGGCGGCCACCGGGTGTCGCTGCCGACCTATCCCTTCGCCGACAAGCGCCACTGGTTGGCCGGCGGCGACGCCGCCGCGCCGCTGCGCGCCGGCGCGCGCCTGCATCCCTTGCTCGACAGCAACGAGTCCACCTTCCAGCGCCAGCTGTTCAAGAAAACCTTCCGCGCCGACGAATTCGTGTTGCGCGATCATGTGGTGTCCGGCATCGCGACCTTGCCCGGCACGGCCTATCTGGACCCGGCGCGCAAGGCCGGCGAAATCGCCGCCGGCCGGCGCGTGCGCTGCATCCGCAACGTCACCTGGGCCAGCCCGCTGACGGTCGACGGCGCGGGCGCGACCGAGGCCTGGATCGAACTCAAGCCCAGCGGCGACAGCGCGCTGTTCGAGGTGTTCGGCGAAGACGGCAACGGCGGCAAGCGCCTGTACGCGCAAGGCCGTCTGGTCTACGCCGACGGCGACGAAACCGCGGCCGACGAATACATCGACCTCGCCGCGATCCGCGCGCGCTGCGCGCCGGTGGCGCGGGCCGATCAGGCTTATCCGCTGTTCGCCTCGGTCGGCATGCAGTACGGACCGAGCTTCCAGGTGTTGCGCGAAGTCGCCAAGAACGACGAAGAAGTGCTGGGCCTGCTCGAGCTGCCGCCGGTGCGCGGCGGCGACTTCGATCAATTCCAGCTGCACCCGTGTATGCTCGACGCCGCCATGCAGGCCGGCATCGCCGCCCAGCTCGGCGGCGGCCCGGGCGAGATGAAGGTGCCGTACTCGCTCGGTGAGGTGGAACTGCTGCATCCCTTGACCCGGGTCTGCTACAGCTACGTGACCCGCCAGCCCGGCGCGCGCGCCGGCGGCGTGTCGCGCGACGATGTCGCCATCGTCGACGAAAGCGGCAAGGTGCTGGCGCGTATCCGCGAGACGGTCGGCGTGCCGATCGCCAGCGTGCACGAGAAGCCCGCGGCGGCCGCGCCGGCGCAGGACGGCTTCGAGATGCTGCACTACGTACCGGCCTGGAACGCGGCGCCGCTCGCGCCGGCAGCCGCGCCGATGGCCGACTGGGTGTTGTTCGACCGCGACGCGCGCCTGCGCGACGCCTGCCTGCGCCGCGGCGTGCGCACCGCGCTGGTGCTGCCGGGCGAGGGGTTCCAGGACCGCGGCGAAGGCGTGTATTCGATCGATCCGGGCAATCCGGACGACTACCCGCGGTTGTTTGCGGCCTTGGCCGAGTCCGGCCTGGCGCTGGAGCGGATCTGCTACGGCTGGGGCGATGGCGAGGTCGAAGCCGACGCGCCGGATCACGGCAGCGCTGCGCTCGCCCAGGCGCTGGAGCGCGGCGTGTACGGCTTGCTCGGCGTGTGTCAGGCGCTGATCGAGCGCAAGCCCGCGGCGGCGCAACTGGTGTACCTGTATTCCGGCGCGGCCGACGGTCAGCAGCCGCACAACGAGGCGGTCGATGCGTTCGCGCGGACCCTGCAGCTGGAAAACCCGCGCTTCGCCTGCAAGACGCTGGCGCTGGGCGGGCAGGCGCGCGAGCCCGAGGCGCTGCTGGACCTGTTGTTCGCTGAATTCGCCGACGCCGAGCCGGCCGCGGCGGTGCGCTACCGCGACGGCGAGCGGCAGGTGCGCGGGCTGGCGAGCGTTTCGGCCGATGCCTCGCAGTCCGACAGCGAACTGGTGTTGAAGCACCACGGCGTCTATTTGATCACCGGCGGCGCCGGCGGCCTGGGGCTGATGTTCGCCGAGCATCTGGCGCGCCGCTGCCAGGCGCGGCTGGTGCTGACCGGCCGCTCGGCGCCGACGCCGCAGATGGATGCGCGCTTCGAGGAGCTGCGCGCAATCGGCGCGCAGGTGCTGTACGTGGCCGCGGACGTGTCGAACGCCGAGGATGCGCAGCGCACCATCGCGCAAGCCCGCGCCGAATTCGGCCGCATCGACGGCATCGTCCACGCCGCCGGCGTGCTGCGCGACTCGCTGCTGCGCAAGAAGACCCGCGCGGAAATGCAGGCGGTGTTCGCGCCGAAGCTGTTCGGCAGCCTGCACCTGGACGCGCTGACCCGCGACCAGGACCTCGACTTCTTCGTCCTGTTCTCCTCGTTGGCCGCGGTCGGCGGCAACGCCGGCCAATGCGATTACGCCTTCGCCAACCGCTACATGGACGCGTTCGCTGCGCGCCGCGAGCAGCTGCGCGCCGGCGGCCAGCGGCGCGGGCGCACGCTGAGCCTCAACTGGTCGCTGTGGGCCGAAGGCGGCATGAAGCTCGACGAGCCGACCGAGGCGTTCTTCCGCAAGACTCTCGGCATCCGTCCGCTCGCGACCGAACTGGGCCTGCAAGCGTTCGCTCATGCTTTGCGCAGCGATCACGCGCAGGTCGCGGTGCTCGACGGCGTGCGCGCCAAGATCGAGCTGGCCTGGGGCCTGACCAAGAAGGCGCCGGCCGCCGCGGTCGAAGCCGCGCCGGTGGCCGCGCCCGTGAGCGCGAACGGCGTGCAAGCAGCCGTGGTCGGCCGTCTGACCGACATCGTCACCGACCTGCTCAAGCTGCCGGCCGAAGACCTGGCGCTGGACAGCGTGCTGCTGGACCTGGGCTTCGATTCGATCGGGCTGGCGACCTTCGCCAACGTCATCAACGAGGCCTACGGGCTCGACATCAACCCGGTGCTGTTCTTCGAGTACCCCTCGATCAACGCCATCGCCGGCGCGCTGGTCGCCGAGCATGCGCAGGCGGTAGGCAAGGTCCACGCCGTCGGCAACGCCGCCGCCGCGGCGGCGCCGCAAGCGTCGAAAGCCGCGCCGGCGGCCGTCGCCGCAGAACCCGTCGCCGGCATCGACAAGAGCGGCGGCGAGCGTCGCGCTGCGGCCGCGCCGTCCACGGTGTCCGCGAGCATCGCGTTCTCGCGCGAACGCCGCTTCATCGACGAACCCATCGCCATCGTCGGCATCGCCGGCGTCATGCCGCAATCGCGCGACCTGAGCGAGTTCTGGCAGAACCTGCGCGACCAGCGCGATCTGGTCAGCGAAGTCCCGCGCGACCGCTGGCGCTGGGAGGACGTGCACGGCGATCCGACCAAGGACAAGAACAAGTCGTACTCGAAGTGGGGCGGCTTCATCCGCGACGTCGACTGCTTCGACCCGCTGTTCTTCGGCATCACCCCGCGCGAGGCGGAGATGATGGATCCGCAGCAGCGCATCTTCATCCAGACCGTATGGGCGGCGATCGAAGACGCCGGGCACAAGGTCTCCGACCTGTCCGGCACCCGTACCGGCCTGTTCGTCGGCGTGTCGGCCAAGGACTACATCGACGTGCTGGCGGAGAATGCTTCCGCGCTCGACGGCTACTCGGCCTCGGGCAATTCGCATTCGATCCTGGCCAACCGGGTCTCGTTCCTGTTCAACCTGCGCGGCCCGAGCGCGCCGCTCGACACCGCGTGTTCAAGTTCGCTGATCGCCCTGCACCGGGCGATCGAGTCGATCCACACCGGCAGCAGCGACATGGCCATCGTCGGCGGCGTGCAGGTGATGCTGACGCCGGTGGCGCACATCTCGCTGAGTTCGGCCGGCATGCTCAGCCCGGACGGCAAGTGCAAGACCTTCGACAAGGACGCCAACGGTTATGTGCGCGGCGAAGGCGCCGGCGCGATCCTGATCAAGCGCCTGTCGCAGGCGCAGGCGGACGGCAATCCGATCTATGCGGTGATCCGCTCCACCGCCGAGAACCACGGCGGCCGCGTCACCAACCTCACCGCGCCCAATCCCAAGGCCCAGGCCGAGTTGCTGGTCGAGGCCTACCAGAAGGCGGACGTGGATCCGGCCACGGTCGGCTACATCGAATGCCACGGCACCGGCACCAGCCTCGGCGATCCGATCGAGATCCAGGCGCTGAAGAAGTCCTTCGCCGACCTGTACCGCCAGCACGGCCACGCCGCACCGGCACAGCCGCACTGCGGGCTCAGCGCGGTCAAGACCAACATCGGCCACCTCGAACCGGCGGCCGGCATCGCCAGCCTGCTCAAGGTGCTGCTGGCGATGAAGCACAAGCAGATTCCGGCGCTGCTGCATTTCGACCAGCTCAATCCGTACATCGACCTGTCTTCCAGCCCGTTCTACATCGTCGACAAGACCGCGCCGTGGGACGCGCCGCGCGCCGCCGACGGCAGCGCGCTGCCGCGCCGCGCCGGGGTCAGTTCGTTCGGTTGGGGCGGCGCCAACGCGCATGTGGTGGTCGAGGAATACCCGCTCGCGTCGCGGCCCGCGGCCGCGCCGCACGGCCCGCAGCTGGTGCTGTTGTCGGCCAAGCGCGGCGAGCGCTTGCAGGCCTACGCTGCCGATTGGCTCGAACATCTGCGCCAGCATCCTTGCGACCTGGCCGATCTGGCGTACACCTCGCAGGTCGGCCGCGACGCGATGGACGAGCGGCTGGCGCTGGTCGCGGATTCGTTCGAACAGGTGCTGGCGCAGTTGCAGGCCTTCGTCGACGGCTCGACCGAGGTCGCCGGCCTGCATCGCGGCCGTATCGCACGCCGCCGCGAGGACTTGCTCGCCGCGGCGGTGGATGCGGATACCGCGACGCCGGCGCAACTGGCGCAAGCCTGGATCCTCGGCCATGAGATCGACTGGGCGCGCCTGCACGCCGGCGCCGGGCGCCGGCGCCTGAGCCTGCCGAGCTATCCGTTCGCGCAGGAACGCTACTGGATCGAGATCGCGCCGGCGCGCGAAGAAACCCGCGCCAGCGCTTCGGTGACCGAGCTGCACGCGCCGGAAGTCGGCAGCGTGCTGGCGCAGCCGGTGTGGCAAGCGGCCGTGCAGACGGCCGATACGGGCGAAGCCGTACAGCAGCGCGAAGTGATCCTGTGCGGCCTTGAGCGGTTCGACCTCGAGCGTTTGCGCTCGTCCTTGCCGGCCGGCGCGCAGGCCGCGCGCATGGAACTGCCGCACGGCGACGATCCGGCGCAACGTTATCGCGCCGCGGCGCTGGCCTGCTTCGAACGGCTGCAGGCATGGATGCAGCGCAAGCCGCAGGCGCCGGTGCTGTTGCAGATCGTCGCGGACGGCGAGGGCGGCGATGCGCTGATGGCCGGACTCAGCGGCCTGCTGCGCAGCGCGCGGCTGGAGAATCCGCGCGTGCTCGGCCAGTTGGTCCAGCTCGATGCGGACGGCGACGAGTCGCTGACCGCCCAGCGCCTGATCGCCTGCGGCGCGCTGCGCAGCGAGGCGCACGTCGTCTACGCGCAGGGCCGCGCGCAGGTGCAGCGCTGGCGCGAGGCGCCCGCGGCCGAGGCGGCCCCGGTCGCGTTCCGCGATCGCGGCGTCTACCTGGTGACCGGCGGGCTCGGCGGGCTGGGCCAGGTGTTCGCGCGCGACATCCTGCGCCAGTCGCCGACCGCGCGGGTCGTGCTGAGCGGGCGCGGCGAACTGGACGAGCGCCAGCGCGCCGGTCTGGAACAGCTGGCGGCGGACCTGTCGGTCGGCAGCGGGCAACTGATCTATCGCAAGCTCGATCTGGCCGATGCCGCCGCCGTCGAAACGCTGGTCGCCGAACTGATCGAACGCCACGGCGGCTTGAACGGCGTGCTGCACAGCGCCGGCATGACCCGCGACAGCCTGATCGTCAACAAGACCGCCGCCGATTTCGCCAGCGTGCTGGAACCCAAGGTGCTCGGCACCGCGCATCTGGACCGCGCCACCGCCGCCGTCGACCTCGACTTCTTCGTGCTGTTCTCCTCGGTCAGCGGCGCGCTCGGCAACGCCGGGCAGGCCGACTACGCCACGGCGAACGCGTTCATGGACCGCTTCGCGCACTACCGCAACGCCCAGGTCGACGCGGGCGCGCGCCGCGGCCGCACCGTGTCGCTGAACTGGCCGCTGTGGGAAGAAGGCGGCATGCAGCTCGACGCCAACGCGCGCGCGTGGCTGCTCAAGACCAGCGGCATGTTGCCGATGCGCACCGCCAGCGGCGTGCAGGCGCTGCATCGCGCGCTGGATCTGCACGCCGGGCAGGTGCTGGTGATGGAAGGGCAGGTCGAGCGCTTGCGCCGCTTCCTGGTGCCGGGCCCGGGCCAGGGCGGCGCGACGGCCGCATCCAAACCCGCCGCGGCCCACGCCGAGCGCCTGAAACAGCTGATCCTCGCCGACCTGCGCGGCTTCCAAGCCAAGGGGAACTGAGATGAGCAACGCGAACCCAGCCACCGTGCTCGAACGCTTGACCGCGGTGATCGCGGCGACGCTCAAGCTGCCCGCGCAGCGGATCGAAACCGATGCGCCGTTCGAGAGCCTGGGCATCGACTCGATCATCATGATGGAGCTGATCGCGGCGATCGAACGCGAGTTCGGGGCCGCGCTGACGCCGGCGCAGTTCACCACCGTGAGCACGCTGGACGAGCTGGCCGGGCTGTTGCAGGCGGTGCTGCCGCGCAGCGCCGAGACCGTCGCCGAGCCGGCGCCGGCCGCTGCGATGCCGCAGGCCGCGTCCGACCTGCTCGACTACGTCAGCCGCGAATACGCCATCGACCTGTCCGGCCGCGATTTCGCCTCGGCCGACGCGCTCGCCGACGCCCTGGTCGCCGAGCACGGCGAACGCCTGCTGCGCCATTACGGCCTGGCCGCGCCGGCGCCGGCGCCGGCCGCATCGGGCGATATCGCCATCGTCGGCCTGAGCTGCGCGCTGCCCGACGCGCCGGACGCGCGCGCGTTCTGGCGCAACCTGCTCGACGGCCGCAACAGCGTGCGCGAAATCCCGGACACGCGCTGGCGCTGGCAGGACCACCATGCGCCCGCGCGCGCGCCCGGCAAGACGGTGTCGCGCTGGGGCGCGCTGATCGACGGCGTCGACTGTTTCGACGCGGGCTTCTTCGGCATCGGCGCCGACGAGGCGCAGGCGATGGACCCGCAGCAGCGCCTGCTGCTGCAACAGACCTACCACGCGCTGGAAGACGCCGGCCTGGACGTCGCCGCGCTGGCCGGCAGCCGCACCGGCGTGTTCGTCGGCTACCAGTATTCCGAGTACGAGCAGCGCCTGCGCGCGCTCGGCCACCGCAGCCTCAGCGACGGCCCGGTGTTCAGCTCGTCGAGCCCGACCTATTACCTGTCCAACCGCATCTCCTTCGCCTTCGACCTGCGCGGCCCGAGCGAATCGATCAACGTCAATTGCGCGTCCTCGGCGGTGGCGATCAACCGCGCCTACTACTCGCTGGTCAACGGCGAAAGCGCGCTGGCGATCGCCGCGGGCGTGTCGCTGAACCTGTTCGCCGGCGACTACATCGCCTCCTCGCAGTACGGCCTGCTCTCGGCCGACGGCAGCAGCGGCGTGTTCGACGAGGACGCGGCCGGCTTCACCCGCGGCGAAGGCGTGGCGGCGGTGGTGCTCAAGCGCCTGGAGGATGCCGAGCGCGACGGCGACCGCATCTATGCGGTGATCAAGTCCTGCCACCAGAACTACCGCGGCGCCGCGCGCAGCCTGTCGGAGATCCGCCACGAGCCGATCGCCGACGCGCTGACCCAGTGCTACGGCAAGGCCGCGGTCGCCGCCGACACGGTGCGCTACATCGAAGTCGACGGCTTCGCCACCAAGTGGGCCGATTCGTTCGAGTTCGAAGCGATCAAGAACGCGCTCGGCGACGGCAGCGCCGGCAAGCGCTGCGCCCTGGGCAGCGTCAAGGGCAACATCGGCAACGTCGAGGCGGCCAGCGGCGTCACCAACCTGATCAAGCTGGCGCTGTCGCTGCATCACGGGCGCTTCCCGGCGACCATTTCCAAGCGCCGCATCAACAGCTTCATCGACATCGAGCACGCTGGCCATCCGCTGTACATCGCCGACCGCGCGATCGGTTTCGACGAGCTGCGCGAGGGCGACGCGCCGATCCGCGCCGGCATCAACTCCTGCGCCGACAGCGGCACCAACGTGCATATCCTGCTGGAGGAGTATCGCGGCAGTCGCGCGCCGAAGCCCGACGCCGCCGGCGAGCGCCTGTTCGTGCTGTCGGCGCGCGACGAAGCGCGCCTGCTGGCTTACGTGCGCGCCTACCTGGAGTTCCTCGACGGCGAAGCGCCGGCGGATTCCTTCGAACGGCTGATCTACACCGCGCAGACCGCACGCGCGGCGCTGGACGCGCGTCTGGCCATCGTCGCCGCCGACCGCGAAGACCTCGCGCGCAAGCTGCGCCTCGTCGCCGAAGCCGGCATCGCCGGCTGGAATCGCCTGGACGGGCAGGGCATCCACGTCGGCCACGCCGCGGCGGCGCGCAGCAATCCGCTGGCCGGCGCGATCGGCGCGGACATGGCGCAATTGCAACTGGAACAGGCGCAACGCAGCGGCCAGTGGCGGCAGGCGGCGTTGCTGTGGGTCAACGGCGTGAGCCTGCCGTGGCGGCGCCTGTGGCCGGCGCGCGCACCGCAGCCGGCTGCATTGCCGGGTTATCCGTTCGCGCGCGAGCGGCATTGGCTCGATTTCGCCGAAGACGCGCCGCGCGCCGGCGCCGAACCGGTCGCTGCGCAGGCCGAGCCCGCCGCCGCCGCGCCGGAGCCGGCGATGGCGTGGCGCTTCGTGCCCGCCTCCGAAGCCGGCGCGCGCAGCGCCGACGCGATGGCGATGGCGCCGCAGCGCAAGGCCGAGCTGTTGCTGGCGCAGGAAGTCGCGCGGCAGTTGCGCCGGCCGCAGGAACAGATCGACCGCGACGCCACCCTGATCGCCTTGGGCATGGAATCGGTCGGCGTCGCCCGGTTGATCCTGCTGCTGGACCGGTCGCTGGGTTGCCGCCTGTCGCCGCACGCGGTGTTCGAACATCCCAGCATCGGCGAACTCGCCGCGTACCTGGCCCGCGACCACGCCGAAGCGCTGGAAGAATTGCTGGCGCTGCCGGCCGCCGAAGACGACTCGGCCCAGCTCGATCCGTTCGCCGCGGCGCCCGCGAGCGAGCGCGCCGGCGATGCCGTCGCAGCGGCCAAGCCGCGCGTCGTGGCCTCGGCCGGCACGGTAGTGCCGATGCAGACCCGCGGCGACAAGCCCGCGCTGTTCGCCGTGCCGGGCGCCGGCGGCAGCGCGCTGTCGCTGCAACAGCTCAGCCATGCCTTGGGCCCGTCGCAACCGTTCTATTGCCTGGAACCGGCCGGCCTCGACGGCCGCAGCGCGCCGCACGAACGGGTCGAGGCGATGGCGCAGGAGCATCTGGCGGCGATGGCTTCGATCCAGCGCAAGGGCCCTTACCGCCTGATCGGCTATTCCAACGGCGGCGTGGTCGCGTTCGAAATGGCCCGCCAACTGCTCGAACGCGGCGAGGCCGTGGCCTCGCTGGTGCTGATCGACAGCCTGTGCCCGAACCTGCGCGAAGACGACATGGCCGAGATGACCGCGGCGGTGTTCCGCAACTTCGCCAAGTCGCTCGGCGCCAGCGCCGAGCTCGACGCGCGCCAGCTGCGCCAGATTCCGGAAGGCGAGCGCAGCGCGCATCTGTACGACTATCTCGCCCAACTCGGCGCGGCGGTGCCGCGCGCCCAGTTCATCGCCACCTTCGACGTCGCCACCGCCAGCGAACGCGCCTGCCGCGCGTACCGGCCGCGGCCGTTGCCGCAACCGGTCGACGCGCTGCTGCTGCGCGCCGGCGCCGGTTTCGCCGGCATGCCCGACGACTACGGCTGGGCGCCGTTGCTGTCCGGCGGGCTGCGGGTGAGCCCGATCACCGCCGACCATTTCTCGATCCTGGAGCGCGGCCCGGCGGCCGCGATCGCCAGGAAGCTGCAATCGCGGCCGGGCAAGGCACCGCGCAAGTCCGCGGCGGCGGACCTGGAAGCAGCGAGCCTCTGACCGGCACCGCCCGGGCCGGCAGCGCCGGCGCCGGCAATCGTTCCCTGGAGACAACGATGCGTCTGTTGAACTTGATGGCCGATTACTTCGAAGGCGTCCCCGACGCGCTGCGCAAGCGCAAGGCGCTGGTCTGGCTGTTCTTCGTCGTCGCGACCGCGTTCATGATCGCCGGCTTCGGCCGGGCCAAATTCGACACTTCGATCGAAGGCTGGTTCGACCGCGACGATCCGACCATCGTCGCCTTCGACTGGTTCCATCACGAGTTCGGCAGCGACGACCACCTGTACATCGTCTACAAGCCCAAGGACGGCGACGTCTTCTCGCAGGCCTCGCTGAAGACCTTGCAGGCGCTGCAGCGCGACATCCTCGATCGCGCCGGGCGCGCGCCGGAGACCTCGCCGCTCAAGCACGTGGTCAAGATCACTTCGCTGATCAACGCGCCGGTGCTGCGCGCCGAGGGCGACGTGCTGTACTCGCGCAAGCTGGTCGGCGACACGGTGCCGTCCGATGCGGGCTCGCGCGAGGAACTGCGCCGCATCGCCCAGTCGCAGAAAGCCTTCCCGCTGCTGTACTTCTCCAAGGACTACCGCTACGGCGGGATGCTGATCGAGACCGACTTCGGCGCGATTCCGCTCGACGCTCCGGCCGCGGCGGCGGGCGCCGCGGCGACGAAGCCCGACGCCGAAATCGACTTCGGCGACGTGCGCCTGGACGAACCGGTGACCCAGGGCTACGCCGGCGACCGCCCGCGCTTCAAGCCGACCGACCTGGCCGACTACGTCGCCCTGATGAACGAAATCAAGGCGGTCATGAACAAGCCTGAGTACGCCGGGCAGTTCCAGTACTACCCGGTCGGCGCGACCGCGCTGGCCGAGCACAACCTGGCGATGATCACCGAGATGGGCCTGCTGAACCTGGCCGCGCTGCTGGTGATCGTGGTGATGCTGTGGTTCCTGTTCCGCTCGCTCAGCGCGGTGGTGTGGTCGGTGGCGATCGTGCTGCTGAGCGTGATCTGGACGGTCGGCATCGTGTCCTGGGTCGGCTTGCCGATCACCTCGTTCGTGATGATCAGCACCATGCTGACCCTGGCCATCGGCGTCGCCGACGCGGTCCACGTGATGAGCGATTACATGAGCACGCGCAGCGAGGGCAGCGACCATGCCTCGGCGATGCGCCATGTGTTCCGCCATGTGGCCGCGGCCTGCCTGCTGACCACGGTCACCAACGTGGTCGCGGTGCTGGCGCTGAGCATCACCCCGATCGTGCCGATCCAGGTGTTCGCGGTGATGTGCTCGCTCGGCGTGGCGCTGCCGCTGCTGTTCACCATCTACCTGTTACCGGTGATGCTCGACCTGTGGGCCCCGCAGGGCACGGCCAACGCCGCCCAGCGCGGCTTCAGCGCGCGGGTCGCGCGCTGGATCCCGAACGTCAACCGCTGGCTGGCGCGCAAGCTCGATGCGGTTCTGCCGCTGGTGCAGAAGAACCCGGTCGCGATCATCTGCGTGTTCGGCCTGATGTTCGCCGCCTGCGTCTACGGCGCGACCCAGACCCGGGTCGATACCGATCCGGTCGGCTCGTTCCCGAAGGATTCTTCGATCCGCGAAAGCGTGCGCGTCGTCGACGGAAACATGATGGGCGCGCAAAGTATGGAGATCTTCATCGACCTGGGCCAGGAAAACGCCTTCCTCGACCCGGCGGTGCTGCACGAGATCGAGAAGCTGCAGGACAAGATCGAGCGCGATCATCCGGAACTGGTGGTGCGCACCACCTCGCTGGTGGAGACGGTCAAGAAGTCCTACAAGACCCTCAACGCCGACCGCGAAGACCGCTACGTGATCCCGGCGAACCGGGACGCGGTGTCGCAGACCCTGTTCCTGTTCAACCAGTCCAACCCGGACGACCGCCGCAAGCTGGTGTCGGACAACTACGACAAGTCGCACATCAGCGTGCGCCTGTACAACCACGGCTCGTACGAGTACATCCAGGCCTGGAACGAGATGCAGGCCGACATCGACCGCACCGTGCAGACGCTGCGCCGCACCTATCCCGACGCCAAGGTCTCGATCACCGGCTCGCTGGCGCTGATGATGCAGGGCGCCGACTACCTGAGCCGCTCGGAACTGCAGAGCTTCGCCCTGGCGCTGGTGCTGGTCAGCGTGATCTTCCTGCTGATCTTCGGCACGGTGAAGGCCGGCTTGATCGCGCTGGTGCCGAACCTGATCCCGGCCATGCTCGGTTTCGGCGGGCTCGGGCTGATGGGCATCCCGATGGACATCACCACGATGATGATCGCGCCGGTCATCATCGGCATCGCGGTCGACGACACCGTGCACTTCATCACCCGCTACCGCTTCGAGGTCGAGCGCGACGGCGACATCGAGCGCGCGCTGCGCGACACCATCAGCGGCGCCGGCCAGCCGGTGGTGTTCGCGACCCTGATCCTGGGCCTGGGCTTCGGAATCATGGGCCTGTCTTCGAACGCCGGCACCGCCAACCTGGGCATCTTCGGCTTCCTCGCCATCGCGATCGGCCTGCTCAACGACCTGTTCCTGCTGCCCGCGCTGATCCTGACCTTCAAGCTGCGCTTCGCCCGCAAGGTCGCGGCGCAGCCCGCGTTCGCCTGAGCGCCGCAGTCCCTCTCCGTTCCGATCCCACCTTTACGAGACCGATGACCATGCAGTCGATCAACATGCAGTCGATCAAGCCGAAGTTGCAGGTACTGGCGCTGGCCGCCGCGCTGATTCCGGCCGCCGCGCTGTTCGCGCAGTCCAAACCGGCCGCTGCGCCCGCAGCGCCGGCCGCCGCTGGCGCCGAGACGGCCGACCAGATCATGGTCAAGGTCGACCGCGCCACGCGCCGCGCCTACGACACCCAGGTGGCGACGGTGAAGATCACCACCTGCAAGTACACGCTGAAGGACGGCGCGGTGCGTTGCTCGGAGAAGCCGCGCATCGTCCAGGCCGAGAACGTCAAGAAGAACAACTACGACAACAACCAGTACCACGTGAAGTCGCTGCTGCTGGTGCGCGAGCCGGCCAGCGACCGCGGCACCGGCCTGCTGGTGTACGAATACCCCGAGCGCGGCCGCGACAACGACAACTGGCTGTATCTGCCGGCGCTCGGCAAGGTCAACCGGGTCATCGCCAACAACGACGAAGGCGGCAGCGTGTTCGGCTCGGAGTTCTCGGTGGAAACCTCGGAGAACCCGGAAGCGCGCAAGCTCGAGGACTGGACCTACAAGATCCTCGAGAGCAGCACCTACCAGAACCGCCCGGTGTGGGTGATCGAACTCACCCCGACCGCCGAGAAGGCGCGCAAGACCAGCTACAAGAAGGTCGTGGCCTGGATCGACAAGGAGTACTACCTGGCGGTCAAGGAAGACCTGTATCGCGGCAACAAGATCCACAAGACCCGCACCCAGAGCGACATCAAGAAGATCGACGGGGTGACGGTGGTGACCAAGACCGTGGTCAACAACCGCACCACCTCGCGGGTCAGCCAGATGGACATGCCGGCGATCGCGCACAACCGCGCGGTGCCCGAGGACTTCGTGACCCAGCGCGCGCTGACCGATTTCCCGTACCGCGAACGCAACCTGGCCGTGTTCCGCTCCTACCTCGGTCAGGCGGCGGTCAATTGATGAAACGCGGCCAAGGACTGGCGGGGTTGTTGTGTTGCCTGGCGGCCGCCTCTGCGGCCGCGCAGGCGCCGGTCGAGCCGCCGGCTGCGACAGGCGATGCCGGTGCGGCCGCCGATGCGACCGACATTTCCGACATCGGCGCGGCCGACGCGCCGGCGCCCGAACCCGCGCCGGCCGGCGCGGGGCAGGGGCCGGCCGACGCCTTCGACAACATCGACCTGTCGGAAAAACAGCACTCGCAAGGCTCGGCCCAGACCACTCGCTTCACCTTCAGCCACGAACTGGCGGCGCGCGACAACGCTCCCAGCAGCATGGTCTACAACCGCAGCCGCTTCCGCTTCGAATACTCGCGGTTCTTCATGGAGAACTTCTTCGTCCGCATCGACACCCGGCTCAACGCGTATTGGGGCAGCGACAACCGCGCCCGCGCGCGCGACCGGTCGCTGCTGACCCACACCAACACCCCCGAAGCCTTTGTGCAGTACTCGGTGCCGGGCAAGTCGATGAGTTTCGGCCTCGGCGTGCAGCGGGTGATTTGGGGCGAGTCGCAGGGCGGCGCGATCACCGACGAAGTCAGCCCGCGCAACTTCTCCGAGCTGTTCTTCATTCCGCTGGAGGAATCGCGCGTCGGCCAGTTCATGCTGACCATGGACCGCTTCACCGACGGCGGCGACTACAGCTTCTTCTACGTGCCCGACGCCAAGTACAACGTGCTGCCGGACCCGGGCACCGCGTACTACCTGGACCGCTTCGGCCCGTTCACCCGCGCGGTCAAGCGGCCGGGCGACCTCAACGAGCGCGAGTTCGGCGGGCGCTGGAAACGCGCCTTCGGGCGGTCCGACATCAGCATCATGGCCGCCAGCCTCATCAACAACGACTACTCCTTCACCGACAGCGGGCTGTTCGAAGGCGGAAGAAAGCTCCTGTACCGCGGGCCCAACCGCTTCGCCATGATCGGCACCGCCTTCAACTACGTGAAGGGCGTGCGCCAGTGGACCGGCGAGATCGCCTACAAGAAGGGCAAGGCCTACAACGATCCGCAGTTCAATGTGCTCGAACGCGATTCCATCGACGCCTCGCTGGGCCTGACCTATTCGCTCGGCGAGTCGAACACGGTCGCGGTCGAACTGGTCAACAGCACCATCCTCGACTGGGATTCGCGCATCGGCGCGGCGCCGCGCAACGCTTCGGCGGTCGTGCTCAACGCGAACTTCTTCTTCCTCAACAACGATCTGTCGGTCAACTGGCTGACCATCTACAACAAGCCTTACACCAGCTATCAGTCGTCGCTGCGCACCTCGTACAAGTGGAACGACCGGCTCAGCTTCGGCCTGGACCTGCACGTGATGGATGCCTCGGACCGGCGCACGCCGCTGTACCCGTTCAACAACCAGAACCAGATCATCGTGCGCGCGCAGTACCAATTCTGATCCAGCCCTTTCCGGAACGAACATGAGCACAACCGCCCAGGCGCGCGAATACGACGCCATCGTGATCGGCTCGGGAACTTGCGGAGCGACCGTCGCCCGCGAGCTCAGCCGCCGCAACAAGAAGGTGCTGTTGCTGGAACGCGGCGGCGACGCGCCGCTGAAGGAGACCCTGGGCGGCCTGATCGCGATCGCCGATCAGGTCAAGCTCGGCGAAGGCAAGCTGGCGACGGCGCGCGCGTTGACCGTCGGCGGCTCGACCGCGATGTACTTCGGCGTGGTCAACGAGCCGCCGCTGCACACCTTCCGCGGCCTCGGCATCGAACTCGACGCCGATCTGGCCGCGGTGCGCGCGGAACTGCCGATCGCGCCGCTGCCGGCGCCGCTGCTCGGCCCGCAGGCGCAGCGCCTGCGCGACAGCGCGCAGGCGCTGGGTTACGACTGGAAGGCCAACGAGATGCTGGTCGACGCCGCGCGCTGCGGTTCCGGCTATGCCTACGAAGCCAAATGGAAGGCGCGCCGCTACGTCGAGGACGCGGTCGGCCACGGCGCGACCCTGGTGACCCGCGCCACCGCCGGCAAGATCCTGCGCGAGGGCGACCGCGCCATCGGCGTGGAGTACTCGCACAAGCCCGGCAAGTTCGGCGCGCGCACGCAGCAGGCGTTCGCCAGCCGCATCGTGCTGGCCGCCGGCGAGACCGCGACGCCGAAGATCCTGCGCGACAACGGCATCGGCGGTATCGGCGCGCAAGGTTTTTACTGCAATCCGGGCTATGCGCTGTACGGCCTGGTGCCGGGGCTCGGCGGCACCGAGGGCTTCGTCGGCAATGCCGGCTGCACCCTGGAGGAGGGCATCGAGCTCGGCGACGCGAATGTCGGCCGCGCGATGCACCGGCCGCTGATGCTCAGCGGCCTGCGCCTGCGTCACATGTTCTCGTTCCCGCAGAGCCTCGGCGTCGGCGTCAAGGTCAAGGACGAACTCGGCGGGCGCATGAGCGACGACGGCCGCTTCCACAAGACCTTCAGCGCGCAGGACCAGCGCCGGCTCGACACCGGACGCAAGGCCGCGGTGCGCCTGCTGGAGAAAGCCGGCGCGCAGCGCATCGTCGATTTCGGCCTCACCGCCGCCGGCCGCGTCGGCGGGCTGGTGCGCATCGGCGAGCATGTCGACGCGCAGCTGGAGAGCTCGCTGCGCAACCTGCACGTCTGCGACGGCTCGGTGATTCCCGACGAAATGCGCGGCACGCCGACGCTGACCCTGCTGTGCATGGCGCGTTATCTGTCGCGGCAGTTGTTGACCCGCCTGTAAGCCGCGCGCGACTGCGCGCCATCTCAATTACGGAGAGACCTCATGAATTCGATCGTCATGGATCCGCCCGAGGCCGTCGCGGCCGCGGCCGGCACGCCGCGCGCCAAGCCCCGGCGCCGCTGGCTCAAGCGCCTGGGCTATGTGGCGCTCGCGTTGGCGGGATTGGCGCTGATCTCGCACTTCGTCTGGGTCGGCTCCGGCGACAACCAGTGGAAGCTGGCGCGCGAGCACGACGGGATCAAGGTGTATACGCGTAAGGCGCCCGGCGCGGCGCTGCTGCAGGTGCGCGGCGAAACGCGCTTGAAGTCGCGGCTCGCGCCGATGGTGGATCTGCTGGAGAACGTCAGCAATTGCAGCGATGCCTATTGCTACGATGCGGCGGTGATCGATCGCGTGCCGAGCGTGCCGAACCACTTCGCGTCGTACGTCACCTACAAGTTCAAGATGCCGGGCCTGGCGCCGCGCCAGTACGTGCTGTTCGTGCAGCATGCGCAGGATCCGGTCAGCAAGGAAATGACCCTGAGCCTGACCGCCGCGCCGAACCGGGTGCCGCGCGATCCGTGCTGCGTGCGCGTGACCCACCTCAACAACTTCTGGACCTTCGTTCCGCACCCCGACGGCGCGCTCGACGTCAGCCTGACCCAGGACACCGACCTCGGCGGCCTGCCGTACCCGATGGCCAATCTCGGCCTGATCGAATCCACCGACCTTTTCATGAAGATGCTTCCCGAGCTGATGGCCAAGGACAAGTTCCGCAACGTCCAGGTCGACGGCGTGCTCGAAGCCACGCAAGGCAATCCCTGAGGCCCGCCATGAACACCCAGACCTACGATTCCTCGCTCGCCGCGGCCGGCGCCGCCGCCAAGCCCAAGCCGCGCCGTTCGCGCCTGCGCCGGCTGCTGGTCGCTTTGCTGTACGCGATTCCGCTGTTGGCTTTGATCGTCGCCGGCGCCAACCAGGCCTGGCTGATGTCCGGCTCCAACACCTGGGAGCTCAAGATCGACAAGGACGGCACCCAGGTCTACACGATGAAGACGCCGGGCGCGTACGGCCTGAAGATCCGCGGCGTGACCCAGACCAAGGAGTTCAGCCTCAGCAACCACATCGCCCCACTGCTCGACGAGAGCATCCAGAACGATTGCGGCAAGTGGGTCGAAGGCTGCCTGAGCTACAAGATCGTCCAGCCCTGGAACCCGCGTACCCAAAGCAACGTGACTATGTGGACGGTCAAGCTGCCGCCGCCGTTCTCGCCGCGGCAGATGCTGCTGCAAGGCCAGCTGACTCAAGACCCGGTCACCAAGGTCGTGACGCTCGAGAACGTCGCCGTTCCGAACAAGCTGCCGCCGGATCCTTGCTGCGTGCGCGTGCAGCAGCTGCACAACGTCTGGCATTACACGCCGATGGCCGACGGCAACATCAAGATCGAGCTGCTGTACGACCTGAGCATGGGCGGCGGCTTCCCGCAGCTGCTGCTGAACCTCGGCGCGCCGGCGGCGGTGCACAAGATGCTGACCGAGCAGAACCCGGCGTTGCTGCGCAAGCCGCAGTACCGCAACGCGCGCCTGGACTTCCTGGACGAGACCGCGCCGGCGCCGGGCGCCGCCGCGCCGCAACCGTAAACCGGCGCCGGCCGCGCCGGCGCGATACACCCCGGAACACCCTGAAAACCGCGCGTCCTGCGCGCGGCGACGGCGCTATTTTCCCTGAGGACCCCGTGATGAGCTGGATCAAGGAACGCTTCGAGCGATTCGGCGAGCGCCCGATCGCGATCAACGAAACCGGCACGGTCACCTACGCTCAGTTCGCCGCCAACCTGCAACAGTGGACGCAAGCCCTGGACGGCTGGGGCATCGCGCCCGGCGAACGCGTCGGCCTGGTGTCGGAGTACCACATCGATGCGGTGGCTTTGCTGCAGGCCTTGCTCGAGCGCGGCTGCATCGTGGTGCCGCTGTCCGAGGACGACCGCGCGCTGTTCGGCGAGCGCCTGGCCACGACCAGCGCGACCCGCCTGATCGAAGTGGCGTCGGAAGGCCCGGTGACGCCGCAGACCACGGTCTGCCGCGATCTCTCGGCCAGCGCGCCGCCGCCGCATGAACTCATGGCGCCGATGGTGGAGCAGGGCAGGCCGGGCTTCGTGATCTTCACCTCCGGCAGCACCGGCAAGGGCAAGGCGGTGCTGCTCGACCACGAGCGCATGGTGAGCAAGTACCGCGAGCGCGTGCGCGACTCCTTCCGCACCCTGCTGTTCCTCAAGCTCGACCACATCGGCGGGCTCAACACCCTGTTCGCGGTGATCTTCAACGGCGGCACCATCGTCACCTGCCGCTCGCGCGCGGCGCGCGACATCTGCGCCTGCATCGAGCGCTACAAGGTCGAGCTGCTGCCGACCACGCCGTCGTTCCTGACCATGCTGCTGATGTCGCGCGTGCACGGCGATTTCGATCTGTCCTCGCTGAAGATCGTCACCTACGGCACCGAAGTCATGCCGAACTCGACCTTGACCGGCATGCACCGCACGTTCCCGCAGATCCAGCTCAAGCAGACCTACGGCCTGTCCGAGCTCGGCATCCTCGCGACCCAGTCCAAGGACTCCTCGTCCAAGTGGATGAAGATCGGCGGCCACGGCTTCGAACTCGACGTGCGCGAGGGCGTGCTGTGGATCCGCAGCCGGCAGGCGATGCTCGGCTACCTCAACGCGCCGAGTCCGTTCGACAGCGAGGGTTGGTACAACACCGGCGACCGCGTCGAGACCGACGGCGAGTACTTCCAGATCCTCGGCCGCGAGTCGGAAATCATCAACGTCGCCGGCGAGAAGGTGTTCCCGATCGAGGTCGAGAGCTTCCTGCTGACCCTGGACAACGTGCGCGACGTGCTGGTGCGCGAAAAGCGCAGCCCGGTGGTCGGGCAGATGGTCTGGGCCGAGTTCGTGCTCGAGCGCGAGGAAGACCCGGCCGCGTTCAAGCGCCGCATCGTCGCCGAGTGCCAGGGCCGGCTGAGCCCGTACAAGGTGCCCGGCCACATCACCATCGCGCGCGACGACAGCCTGGTCGGCACGCGCTTCAAGAAGATCCGCAAGGCGCCGGGCGCGGACCCGAGCGCATCGGCGCCGCGCGGCGACACTCAACCGGAAGAGACGAGCGTATGAGCAGTGCGATTGGAATGGATCGAGTCGAGTCCGGGCAGGCGCCCGGCCGCGTCGTCGTCGTCAGCGGCGGCAGCAAGGGCCTGGGCCTGGCCATCTGCGTTTCTCTGCTGGCCGCCGGCTACCGCGTGGCGACCTTCAGCCGCAAGAGCACGCCGGAGCTGGAGCGCGCGATCGCCCACAGCGACGGCCGCCTGTACTGGGAATCGGTCGACATCGCCGACGACGAACAGCTGGCCGGGTTCCTGCGCAACGTGCGCACGCTGTTCGGCCGCGTCGGCTATCTGGTCAACAGCGCCGGCATGGCCAACGAAGGCCTGCTGACGATGATGAAGGGGCGCGACATCGCGCGCATGATCGAGGTCAACCTCGGCGGCGCGATCAGCCTGTCGCAGGCCTGCGTCAAGCAGATGATGGTCGGCGGCGCCGGCGTCATCGTCAACGTGTCCTCGATCGTCGGCGTGCGCGGCTACAAGGGCGTCGGCGCCTACAGCGCGACCAAGGCCGCGCTCGACGGGCTCACCCGCAGCCTGTCCAAGGAACTGGGCTCGATGGGCATCCGGGTCAATTCGGTCGCGCCCGGTTTCATGGAAACCGAGATGACCTCCGAGCTCACCGAGCAGCAGAAGAACCGCATCGTGCGGCAAACCCCGATGGGCCGGCTCGGCACGGTCGAGGACGTATCCTCGGTGGTGAAGTTCCTGCTTTCGGACGAATCCAGATTCATCACCGGCCAGACCTTCGTGGTCGACGGCGGCCTCACCGCCTGACAGGGAAACGACATGAGCCAGGAAGTCAAGAACATCATCGAACGCGCGATCCGCGCCGTGGCCGAGCAGCGCGGCCTGAACCTGCCGGCCTTGCGCGACGACAGCGAGATCGTCGACGAGCTCGGCTTCACCTCGCTGGCGGTGGCGGCTTTGATCGCCAGCCTGGAGGAAGAACTCGGCGTCGATCCGTTCCAGGAGGAGGACGTGATGATCACCGACGTGCGCACGGTCGGCGACCTGCGCCGGGTCTACGCCGGCTGCCTGGAACGCAGCGTGTGAGCTGAGCGGGTTTCGCGGTCGCCGACAGGCGGCCGCTGGTGGTGGACGAGCACGCAGCGCCGGTCGAAGTCTTTCTAGAGATCCAAGACGCATGAACATCAAGGGCGATATCGCGATCATCGGCATGTCCGGCAGGTTTCCGGGCGCCGACGACGTGTCCGGCTTCTGGGACAACCTGCGCGCCGGGCGCGACAGCATCCGCACGCTGTCCGACCAGGAACTGCGCGCGGCCGGCGTGAGCGAGGCCGAGCTGGCCGATCCGGACTACGTCAAGGCGGCGGCGACGTTGAACGGCGTGGACCGCTTCGACCCGGCGTTCTTCCGCATCTCGCCGCGCGAAGCCGAGCTGATCGACCCGCAGATCCGGCTGCTGCTGCAATGCGCCTGGGAAACCCTGGAAGACGCCGGCCGCGCCGGCAAGGGCCCGCAGAACATCGGCGTGTTCGCCGGCGCCGGCGGCGTGGCGACCAGCTACTTCGCCCAGTACATCAACCTGCACGAGCGCTTCGACAAGCTCACCGCCGGCGCGACCCACCTGGGCAACGACAAGGATTTCCTGTCGACCTATCTGTCGTACAAGCTCAACCTGACCGGCCCGAGCATGACCGTACAGACGGCGTGCTCGACCTCGCTGGTCGCGTTGCACCAGGCGCGCCTGAGCCTGCTCAGCGGCGAATGCGACATGGCCCTGGCCGGCGGCGTCAGCGTGCGCGTGCCGCACGGCCACGGCTATCAGTACAAGGACGGCTACATCTTCTCGCGCGGCGGCCGCGTGCGCAGCTTCGACGCCGACGCCGACGGCGTGGTGTTCGGCAGCGGCCTCGGCCTGGTGCTGATCAAGCGCCTGGAGGACGCGCTGCGCGACGGCGATGCGATCCACGCCCTGGTCAAGGGCAGCGCGATCGGCAACGACGGCAAGGGCAAGATGAGCTACGCCGCCAGCAGCGCGAAGGGGCAGATCGCCTGCATCCGCGCCGCGCTGGCGAATGCCGGCGTCGACGCGGCCAGCATCGGGCTGGTCGAGACCCACGGCACCGGCACCGCGATGGGCGACCCGGAGGAGGTCAAGGCGCTGGCCGCGGCGTTCAAGGAACACACCGACGCCAAGGGGTATTGCGCGCTCGGCGCGGTCAAGGCCAACGTCGGCCATCTGGAAGCCGCCGCCGGCGTGGTCGGCCTGATCAAGGCCGCGCTTGCGGTCAAGCACGGCGCGATCGTGCCGATGGCGCATTACCGCGCGCCGAATCCGCGCATCAAGTTCGACAACAGCCCGTTCTACATCGACCCGGCCGGGCGCGAATGGCGTCAGGGCAAGGGCCCGCGCCGCGCCGCGGTCAACAGCCTCGGCGTCGGCGGCACCAACGCTTTCGCGATTCTCGAACAGCACGTGCCGGCGCGGCGCGCGCGCGGCAAGGGCCGGGCGCAGGCGGCGATCGTTCCGCTTTCGGCGCGTACCGACGAGAGCTTGCGCGCGTATGCGCTCAAGCTGGCCGATTTCCTCGACGGGGCGGGCAGCGGGTTGGAGTTGGGCGACGTCGCCTTCACCCTGCAGGAAGGGCGCGAGGCGATGGAATGCCGCGCTGCGTTCGCGGCTTCGTCGTTGACCGAACTCAGCGCAGCGTTGCGCGCGTTCGGCGCCGGCGCGGAACCGCCGCAGGCGCAGGGCGCTGCAGCTTCGTGGTGCGCGCGCGAGGAACTGGACTGGAGCGCGCATCGCACCGGTCCTGCGCCGCGCCGCGTGCACCTGCCGACGTACGTCTTCGCCCGCGAGCGTTGCTGGATCGATCCCGCGCCCGCCGCGACGCCGGCCGCGGCGCAGCTGCATCCCTTGCTGCACACCAACACTTCCGACTTGCGCGAACACCGCTACAGCACCGCGCTGCGCGGCGACGAATTCTTCCTGCGCGACCACCGGCTGCGCACCGCTCCGGGCGCGACCGACGCGCGCAAGGTGCTGCCGGGCGTGGCTTATCTGGAAATGGCGCGCGCCGCGATGCAGCGCGCGCTGCCGGCGCCGGCCGAGGGCGGCGGCTGGCGCTTGCGCGACCTGGTCTGGGTGCAGCCGGTGGTGGTCGATGCGCCGCGCGCGATCGACATCGCCTTGCTCGCCGACGAGGACGACGGCGACACCCTCGCGTTCGAAGTGTTCAGCGACGAGGACACGGTCCATTGCCAGGGCCGCGGCCGCTGGGAGGCGCAGCCGCTTCCGGCGCCGCTCGATCTCGCCGCCATCGGCGCGGGACTGAGCGAGGGCTGGCAGGCCGACGCGCTGTATCCGGCGTTCGCCGCGATGGGCTTGGACTACGGCCCGGCGCATCGTCCGATCGTGTCGACCCGGCAAGACCGCGACCGCCTGTTGGCGACGATGCGCCTGCCTTCCGCGGCGCAGGCCGGCGCCGACGCTTACGTGCTGCATCCGAGCCTGCTCGACGGCGCACTGCAGGCCGCGACCGCATTGATCGCCGATCTGCGCGAGCCGCCGGCGCAGCCGCTGGTGCCGTTCGCGCTCGACGAGCTGCGGGTGTGGGCGGCATGCGAAACCGACATGGTCGCCTGGGTGCGGCGCGCGCCGGGCGCGCAGCGGCTGGCCAAGTTCGATATCGATCTGTGCGATGCGCAGGGACGCGTCTGCGCGCAACTGCGCGGCTTCGTCGCGCGCGCGATGGGCAAGGACTCCACGGCCGCGTTGCTCGCGACTCAGGTGTGGGAAACCGCGCCGGTCGCGACCGGCGCGGCGCCGGCCGGCGACCGCCGCGCGGTGCTGTTCGGGTTCCCGGGCATCGATCCGCAGGCGCTGCCGGGCCGCGCGTCCGCGCAGCCGCTGCCGCAGGGCGACGCGGCCGGGCGCTACGCGCAACTGGCCGCGACCTGCTTCGAAACCTTGCGCGAGGTGCTGCGCGAACGCCCCAGCGCACCGGTGCTGGTGCAGTTCGTGTTGCCCGCGCACGCCGAAAACGACGTGTTCGCGGGCTGCTCCGGCCTGCTCAAGACCGCGAGTCTGGAAAACCCGCTGCTGCGCGCCCAGTTGTTGTTCGTCGCGCCGGACATCGACGCGGCCGGCCTGTCGCGGCTGTTGGACGCCGAAGGCGACGCGCCCGGCGACGTGCTGGTGCGCCACAGCGGCGGCGAGCGCAGCGCCGCACGCTGGCGTTTGCTGGACGACGACAGCGCCGATGCCGCCGATACCGGCGGCGCGTTCAAGGACGACGGGGTCTACCTGATCACCGGCGGCCTCGGCGGCCTCGGCGCATTGTTCGCGCGCGAGATCCTGTCCGCGACCACCCGCGCGACGGTGCTGCTGAGCGGCCGCGCCAGCGCGGACGAGATAGCGACGGCGCCGGAAAAGCAGGCGCTGCTGGCGTCGCTGCGCGCGGCCGGCGGCCGCGTCGAATACCGCCAGATCGACTTGAGCGATGCCGCGAAGGTGCAAGAGGCGATCGACGCCATCGTGCGCGAACACGGCCGCCTCAACGGCATCCTGCACAGCGCCGGCATGGTCGCCGACGAGTTCATCCTCAAGAAATCGCCCGAGACCTTCGCTGCGGTGCTGGCGCCCAAGGTCGCCGGCAGCGCGCATCTGGACGCGGCCACGCGCGAGCTGGACCTGGATTTCATCGCCTTGTTCTCCTCGCTCGGTTCGGCCCTGGGCAACCTCGGTCAGGCCGATTACGCGGCCGCCAACGGCTTCCTCGACGAGTTCGCCGCGCAGCGCAACGCATTGGCCGCAGCCGGGCAGCGGCGCGGCCGCAGCGTGGCGATCCGCTGGCCGCTGTGGCGCGAAGGCGGCATGCAGCTGAGCGGCGACGATCTCGAACGTCTGCACGAGGCCACCGGCATCCGGCCGATGCGCACGCGCACCGGGCTGGCGATGTTCTATCGCAGCCTAGCGGGGCAGCACGATCAGACCGTGGTCATGGAAGGCGATCCGGCGCGCATGCGCATCGCCCTGGGGCTGGAGCGCGCGGCCGCCGCGCCGGCGCCGGCCGCGGCGACCGCGGCGAACCCCGTCGCCACGGGCGATCTGCGCGAACGCACCGAGGACTACCTGCGCCGGCAATTGTCGGCCCTGCTCAAGCTGCCGGCGGGAAAAGTCGATCCGGCCGCGCCGCTGGAGGACTACGGGATCGATTCGATCCTGGCGCTGGACCTGACCAAGGCGCTCGAACGCAGCTTCGGTCCGCTGGCCAAGACCCTGTTCTTCGAATACCTGAGCCTGCGCGAACTGGCCGGCTATTTCGTCGCCGCCCACGCGCCGCGCTTGCACGAGCTGTTCGCCGATACCGGCGCCGCCGTCGCCGCGCCCGCGCCATCGCAGGCGGCCGCGGCCATCGACGACGGCGGCACCGGCCGCCGTCGCCTGCGCGCCGCCGCCGCGCGCCGCGCCGAACCCGCGCGCAGTTTCGCCGGCGAACCCATCGCCATCGTCGGCCTCAGCGGCCGCTATCCGCAGGCGCGCGACATCGACGCCTACTGGGAGGTGCTGCGCGAAGGCCGCGACTGCATCGTCGAAATCCCGCCGGAGCGCTGGGACTGGCGCGAGTACTACAGCGAAGACCGCAGCCAGCCCGGCCGCCACTACAGCAAGTGGGGCGGCTTCATCGAAGGCGTGGACGAGTTCGACGCGCGCTTCTTCAACATCTCGCCGCGCGAGGCCGACACCATCGACCCGCAGGAGCGGCTGTTCCTGCAGCAGGCGTGGATGGCGATCGAAGACGCCGGCTACACCCGCCAATCCCTGCAGACGCCGGGCCCCGGCGGCCTGCCGGCGCCGGTCGGCGTTTACGCCGGCGTGATGTACGGCGAGTATCAGTTGCTCGGCGCCGAAGCGAGTCTGCTCGGCCAGCCGATGGGCTTCGCCAGCAATCCGGCCAGCATCGCCAACCGCGTGTCGTACGCGCTGAACCTGCACGGCCCGAGCATGGTGGTCGATACCATGTGCTCGTCGTCGCTGACCGCGATCCACGTCGCCTGCCAGGACCTCAAGCTCGGGCGCACCTCGCTGGCCATCGCCGGCGGCGTCAACGTCACCATTCACCCCAACAAGTACCTGATGCTCAGCGCCGGGCAGTTCATCTCCGGCGACGGCCATTGCCAGAGCTTCGGCGAAGGCGGCGACGGCTACATTCCGGGCGAGGGCGTCGGCGCGGTGGTGCTCAAGCGCCTGTCCGACGCGCAACGCGACGGCGACCGCATCTACGGCGTGATCCGCGGCAGCGCGCTGAGTCATGGCGGCAAGACCAACGGCTACACCGTGCCGAACCCGCAGGCGCAGGCTGGCGCGATCCGCCAGGCATTGATCGATGCGGGCGTCGACGCGCGCCAGGTCAGCTACCTGGAAGCGCACGGCACCGGCACCAAGCTCGGCGATCCGATCGAGATCGCCGCGCTGACCAAGGTGTTCCGCGAGCACACCGACGCCAGCGGCTACTGCCTGATCGGCTCGGCCAAGTCCAACATCGGCCATTGCGAAGCCGCGGCCGGCATCGCCGGCCTGACCAAGGTGCTGTTGCAGCTCAAGCACCGCGCGATCGTGCCGTCGCTGCATTCGGCCCGGCTCAATCCGCATATCGACTTCGACGCCACGCCGTTCGTGGTCAACCAGCGCCTGCGCGCCTGGGACGCGCCGCGCGTGGACGGCCGCGAGCTGCCGCGCATCGCCGGCATTTCCTCGTTCGGCGCGGGCGGGTCCAACGCGCATCTGCTGATCGAGGAGTACGTGCCGGCGGCGGCGGTCGAACCGGCGGACGAAGCCTGGATCGTGCCGCTGTCGGCGCGCACCGCCGAGCAACTGCACGAGAAGGCGCGCGATCTGCTCGCCTGGTTGCGCGCGGACGCGGGCGCGGCGTCGCTGGCTTCGATCGCGCAGACCTTGCAGGTCGGGCGCGAGGCGATGAACGAGCGCTTGGGCGTGCTGGCGGCGTCGACCGAGGCGTTGAGCGCAGCCTTGCAGGCTTTCGTCGAAGGCCGCGAGCAGGCCGATGTCCGCCGCGGACAAGCGCGCAGCGCGTCGCCGGCACCGTCTGCCGCGGACATGGAAGCCTGGACCGCCGCGCGCGATCTGGCTTCGCTGCTGGCCGCGTGGGTCGACGGGCAGGCGCTGGACTGGGCGCGTTTGTATCCGCAAGCGCAGCCGCGCCTGAGCCTGCCGGCGTATCCGTTCGCGCGCCAGCGGCATTGGATCGACGTGCGCGCCGGCGCGCGCGGCGCGGCCAAGCGCGCCGCGGCCTTGCATCCGCTGCTGCACCGCAACGGCAGCGATCTGCTGCAACACAGCTATACCGCCGACTTCGCCGGCGACGAGTGGTTCCTCGACGGCGAGCCCGGCGCGCGCAGCCTGTCCGCGGCGGCGTGCCTGGAAATGGCGCGCGCCGCGTTCGCCGCGGCGCTGCCGGAGCAGGGCGAGCCGGGCGTGCTGGAACTGCGCGAGATCGCCTGGGCGCGGCCCGGCGTCGCCGCCGCGGGCCAGACCCTGGCGATTTCGCTGTTCGACCGCCGCGGCGATGCATTGCGCTTCGAGATTCACGCGGCCGGAGCGGACGCGGCGGTGCATTGCCAAGGCTTGGTGGAACGCGTGCGTGCGGCGATCGCGCCGCGCGTGGATGTCCAGACGATCCGCCGCGATGCGCCTGCGACGCTGATCCGCTTGCAGCTGGCGGCGGAGCAGGGCGACGAACGCGGCGCTTACGGCCTGCATCCGGCGCTGGCGCAGGCGGCCTTGTCTGCCGCCGGCGCAGGGCTGGCGCCGGTCGCCGTGGCCGTGGCGCGGATCGCGTCCGGCGTCGGCCAGCCGGTCTGGGCGTGGGTGCGGCCTGCGGTTGGCGGCGGTTTCGATATCGATCTGTGCGACGAAAGCGGCGCGGTGAGCGCGCAGTTGCACGGCGTACGTTTTGCGCTGGCCGCTGCGCCGGTGCGCAGCGCGCCGGCGACGCATTCGGATCCGGCCGCCGCGGCGACGCAGGCCGCGTTGCCGCCGGCGATCGCTGCCGGACCGCGGCGCGTGGCCTACGCAATGGCGCGCAGCGCAGCGGGCGGGCCGGCTGCGTTCGCGCCGGCGGCGCTGAAGAAGCCCGATTCGGTCGCGCTGGTTGCGCAAGCCGCGGAACTCCCGGCGCGATCCGCCGCGCAGGCCAAGCCGACCGTGGCGCTGGCGCCGCGCACCGATGCGGACGTGCCGACCGCCGTCGCGCCGGGAGCCGAATCGGCCGACGACGTGCAAGTGTTCGATCACGGGAATGGCGTGTTCGCGATCCGGATCGAATCGAACGAGGGCACCGAGACGTTGACGCCGCAGCGCATCGAGCGGCTGCTCGCGGCGCTGCGCGCGGTCGAAGCGCTGCCGGCCGCGCGCGCGCTGGTGTTGTGCGGCACCTCCGAGCGGTTCCTGGCCGGCGGCCGCGACGCGCACAACGCGGCGACCGCGCAGGGCTTGTACGGCGCCATCGCCGGGTTCGCCTATCCGGTGATCGCCGCGGTGCGCGGCGCGGCGCGCGGCGCCGGCTTCCTCGCCGCGGCGCTGTGCGACTTCATGCTGGTCGGCGAAACCGCGCAGTGCGGGTTCACCGACGCGGACGGCGGCCTGCTGCCGGCCGCGGCCGAATCGTTCCTGCGCCAGCGCTTCGGTACCGCCCGCGCCGACGATCTGCTGTATCTCGACCGCGTCGCCAGCGGCGCCGACTTGCGCGCCAAGGGCTGGCGCTGCCCGGTGGCGCCGTGCGATGAAATCGAAGCGCGCGCGTTCGCGCTGGCCGCCGAGCTGGCGGCCAAGCCGCAGGAGTCGTTGCGGCTGCTCAAGCGCCACCTCGCGCGCGAGTTGATCGACGCGGCTGCCGGCATCGCCGGATCGCCGCCGGCGGTTGCGGTCGCGGCGCCGGCGATGCCGCAGTTCGCGCTGGCTTCGCCGCATCTGGCGCTGCGCGCGGCTGCCCCGGGTGTCGCCATCGCGACCTTGCGCGCCGGCGACAACGGATTCGACCCAGACGCCACGCTCGCCGCGCTGCACGACCTGGCCGCGGAACTCGCCGCTTCGGCGCAGTGCCGCAGCCTGGTGTTGACCAGCGAACATCCCGGTTTCCTGCCTTTGGCCGCGGACCAGGGCGACCTCGCGCTGGCCTGGCGCCAGGCCGTGAGCGCGCTGCCGTGCGCGGTGACGACCGTGCTCGACGGCGACGCCTCCGCCCTCGGCTGGTTCGCCGCGTGGTGCGGCGAGGTCTGCGTGCATCGGGCCGATGCGCGTTATTCGGCGCTGGGTCTGTCCGGCGCAGGCGCGTTGGCCGAGGCGGCCGCGAATGCGCTGTCGCGTCATCTCGACGCCGATGAGGCCGCGCAGGTTCTGCTCGGCATCGACTGCGGCGGCGACGAACTGCGCAGCCGTTTCGGCGCGTTGCGCGTGGCCGAGGCCGGTCGGGAGCTGGACTCGGCATTGCGCGCGGCCGAGGCGCTGGCGGCGTTGCCCGCCGAGACGCTGGTCGAGTGGAAGCGCGTCGCGGCCGCCAGCGCGGATGCGCCTTCCGAAGCCGATGAGTTCCCCGCGGCGGCGACGGCGCTGGTGCCCGGTCCGGTGGCGCTGGATTCGGCCGTGGTTTCCGCGACCGCGCACGCCGACGGCGTGCTCGAACTGCGGCTCGCCGACCGCGACGCGCGCAACCTGTTCTCCGACGCGTTCTCGCACGGGCTGCGCGCGGCGTTCGCCCACGTCGAGGCCAGCGGCGCGTACAAGGCCGTGGTCGTGACCGGCTACGACAACTACTTCTCCACCGGCGGCACCCGCGACACGCTGCTGGCGATCCACCAGGGACGGGCGAAATTCACCGACAACCTGCTGTTCCGCCTGCCGCTGGACTGCGCGGTGCCGGTGGTCGCGGCGATCCAGGGCCACGCCATCGGCGCCGGCTGGGCGCTCGGCATGTTCGCCGATGTGGCGATCCTGGCCGAAGAAAGCCATTACGCCAGCCCGTACATGGGCTACGGCTTCACTCCGGGCGCGGGCGCCACGCTGGCGTTCCCGCACGCGGTCGGCCACGATCTGGCCCGCGAAACCCTGCTGAGCGCACGCGAGTACACCGGCGCCGATCTCGCCGCGCGCGGCTTGCGCCAGCAGGTGCTGCCGCGCGAACGCGTGTTCGCCGCGGCGCTGACGACGGCGCAGGCGATCGCGCGCAACCCGCGCGAGCGCCTGCTCGCGCTGAAGCGGCGGCGCATGCGCGCGTTGCAGCCGCGGCTCGAGGAGACGCTGGCACGCGAGCTGGCGATGCACGAGATCACCTTCGTCGGCCAGGCCGAAACCCTGGCGCGGATCGAAGGCCGGTTCGGCGCGGAATCGGCCGGCGCAGCGTCAGCCAGCGCCGCCGTCGCCGTCGCGGCGCGGATCGACTTGCCCGCGGTCAGCGCGCGCCTGCGCCAGATGCTGTCGCATGAGTTGCGTCTGGCCGAGCACGAAATCGGCGCGGACGAACTGTTCGTCGATCTCGGCCTGGATTCGATCACCGGCGTGACCTGGGTGCGGCGGATCAACGAGGCCTACGGCACCGCGATCGAGGCGATCAAGGTCTACAGCTACCCGACCCTGGCCAAGCTCGCGCAGCATGTGCTCGACGAAGCCGGCGCACACGCGCCGGTGGCCGATGCGGCCTTCGCCGCGACTGCGGCCGCAGCGGCCGCGCCGGCCGCAGCCGCAACCGCAGCGCCCGCGCTCGACGGCGTCGTCGCGCGCCTGCGCGCCACGCTCGCGCACGAGCTGCGCCTGGGCGAGAACGAGATCGGCGCGGACGAGCTGTTCGTCGACCTGGGCCTGGATTCGATCACCGGCGTGACCTGGGTGCGGCGGATCAACGAGGCCTACGGCACCGCGATCGAGGCGATCAAGGTCTACAGCTATCCGACTCTGGGCCAGCTCGCGCGCTACGTCGCGGAGGAAGCGGCTCAGGTCGCTGCGTCCGCGCCCGCAGCGCCGGCAGCTGAACTCGCCGTACCCGCTATCGCCACGGCGGCCGCGGACGACAGCGTCGTCGTGCTGCGCTCCTGGCGCAGCCGCGCCTCGACGCCATCCGCGGGCCGCGGGCAGTCCGCCGATCCGCGCATCGCCGTGATCGGCATGACCGGCCGTTTCGCCGGCGCCGACGATCTGCAGGCGTTCTGGCGCAACCTCGCCGAAGGTCGCGACAGCGTCGGCGAAATCCCGGCCGACCGCTGGGACGTGGACGCCTATTTCCAGGCCGGCGACATCGCGCCGGGCAAGAGCTACAGCAAGTGGATGGGCGCGCTCGACGGCTACGACCGTTTCGACGCGGCGTTCTTCAACATTTCGCCGCGCGAGGCGCGCAGCATGGATCCGCAGCAGCGCCTGTTCCTGCAGGCGTGCTGGCACGGCATCGAGCACGCCGGTTACGACCCGCGCGCGCTGGCCGGCAGCCGCTGCGGCGTGTTCGCCGGCTGCGCGGCCAACGACTACCACCAACTGTCGCAGCGCGAGCGGCTCAGCGGGCAGGGCTTCACCGGCGCGGCGCCGTCGATCCTGGCCGCGCGCATCTCCTATTTCCTCGACCTGCACGGGCCCAGCCTGTCGATCGACACCGCCTGTTCGTCCTCGCTGGTCGCCATCGCCAACGCCTGCGACAGTCTGAGCTCAGGTGCCTGCGATCTGGCCCTGGCCGGCGGCGTCAACGTCATGGCCGGCCCGTCGATGCACATCATGACCGCGCAGGTCGGCATGCTGTCGCCGCGCGGCCGCTGCTTCGCTTTCGACGAACGCGCCGACGGCATCGCCCCGGGCGAGGGTGTCGGCGTGGTCGTGCTCAAGCGCCTGGCCGATGCCGAGCGCGACGGCGACTGCATCTATGGCGTGGTCGAAGGCTGGGGCGCGAACCAGGACGGCAAGACCAACGGCATCACCGCGCCCAACGCCGATTCGCAGGCGCGCTTGCAGCGCGAGGTCTACCGGCGCTTCGGCATCGATCCGGCCGGCATCGGCCTAATCGAAGCGCACGGCACCGGCACCGCGCTGGGCGACCCGATCGAGGTCGCCGGGCTCAAGGCCTCGTTCGCCGATTTCACCCAGCGCCGCGATTACTGCGCGCTGGGTTCGGTCAAGAGCAACATCGGTCACTGCCTGGCCGCGGCCGGCGTGTCCGGCTTCATCAAGGCGCTGCTGGCGCTGCGCCACGCGCAGCTGCCGCCGGCGGCGCAGTTCGAGCGGCTCAATCCGCACATCGCGCTGCAGGGTTCGCCGTTCTACGTCAACCAGCGCTTGCGCGATTGGCCGAGCGAGGGCGGGGCGCCGCGCCGCGCGGCGATCAACTCGTTCGGATTCAGCGGCACCAACGCGCATGCGGTGGTGGCCGAGTATGTAGAAGCCGCGGCAGCCGCGGCAGCCGCCGGCGAGGTGTTGCTGCCGTTGTCGGCGCGCACTGCGGCGCAGTTGCAGCAGCGCGTGCGCGACCTGCTCGCGTTCGTCGCAGCCGATCCGGCGGTCGACCTGCGCCGCGTCGCCCACACCCTGCAGACCGGCCGCGAAGCGATGAGCGAGCGGCTGGCGGTGGTCGCGGGTTCGGTCGCCGAGTTGCGCGAACGCCTGCACGCCTGGCTGGACCGCAGCGACTCGGGCGCGGCGATCGCCGGCGTCTGGCGCGGCGATGCGCTGGCCGACAAGAGCACGCTGACCGCGCTGGCGGCCGAGGCCGACTTCCAGGCGATGATCGACAAATGGTTCGCCCAGCAGGCCTTGCCGCGTCTGGCCGACCTGTGGGCCAAGGGGCTGGCGCTGGATTGGCGGCGTCTGTACCCGGCCGGCGGCGCGCCGCGGCGCATCGGCTTGCCGGTGTATCCGTTCGCGCGCGAACGTTTCTGGATCGACGCCGAGGCCGACGGGGCCGAGGCGGCGCCGGTTGCGAGCGCCGAGCTGCATCCGCTGCTGCACGTCAATATTTCCGACCTGCGCCGTCAGGCCTACCGCACCGTGGTGCGCGGCAACGAGCGCCGCCTGGCCGGCGCGCAGGCGACGCGCCTGCCGGAGCAGACCTATCTGGACATGGCCCGCGCCGCGGTCGCCGACGCGCTGCCGGAACTGCGCGGCGACGGCGGCGCTGCGCTGCGCCTGAGCGCGATCGAATGGTCGCTGCCGGATGGTTTCGCCGATCTGGTCACCACCGTGGCGCCGCTGCGCGGCGGCGCGGTTGCCTTCGAGATCGCCGAGGACGGCGACGACGGACGCGTGCATTGCCGCGGCGTAGCCGACGCCGGCGCCGAGATGGCGATGCCGATAGCCGATCCGGCGACGCCGGAACCCATCGGCGCGGCGCAACCGCCGGCTGCCACCGCTGCGCCCGCGTCTTCGGCCCTGCCGCTGGAACGCCTGCAACGCGAACTGCGCGAGAGCCTGGCCGAAGCGCTGTTGATGCAGGCGTCCGACGTCAACCTCGACAAGTCCTTCACCGAACTCGGCCTGGACTCGATCCTCGGGGTCGAATGGGTCAAGCAGATCAACCGCAGCTACGGCACTGAGCTGGCGGCGACGCGGGTCTACGACTACCCGAGCGTGCGCGCGCTGGCGGCGTACCTGCACACGCAGGTGCGCGGCGACGAGACCACGGTTGCGGCCGCGCCGGTCGCGGCGGCGCCCTTCGCGGCGGCGCAAGCGCCGGCGCCGAGCGGTTCGGTCTCGCGCGAAGCCGTACAGGCCGAACTGCGCGCCAGCCTCGCCGAAGCGCTGCTGATGCAGGTGTCCGACGTCAATATCGACAAGTCGTTCACCGAACTCGGCCTGGATTCGATCCTCGGTGTCGAGTGGGTCAAGCAGATCAACCGCAGCTTTGGCACCGAGCTGGCGGCGACGCGGGTCTACGACTACCCGAGCGTGCGCGCGCTGGCGGCGTATCTGCATCCGCAGGTGCGCGGGGACGAGGCGGAGGTCGCGGCGCCGCAGGCGGCGGCCGTTGCGGCCGCACCGGCCGCGCCGACTGCGGCTGCGCGCGTGTCGGTATCGCGCGAGGCCATCCAGGCCGAACTGCGCGCCAGCCTCGCCGAAGCGCTGCTGATGCAGGTGTCGGACGTCAATCTCGACAAGTCCTTCACCGAACTCGGCCTGGATTCGATCCTCGGGGTCGAATGGGTCAAGCAGATCAACCGTCGCTACGGCACCGAATTGGCGGCGACGCGGGTCTACGACTACCCGAGCGTGCGCGCGCTGGCGGCGTACCTGCATCCGCAGGTGCACGCCGACGCCGAGGCGGTCGCTCCTGCCGTCGTCGCGGCTCCGGTTCTTGTACCGGCGCAACCCGCCCCGATGCCCGCGCCGCGCGCGGCGGCCGCCCGCGCCACGAGCAGCCACCGCTTCGCTCCGCGCGGCGGCTTCGCCTTCGCGCCCAAGTACGACGCGCGCTCCCGCCAGCTGTACTTCTACAGCCCGCACGCCGAAGGCGATTTCGACGCCGACGGCGAGTTCGCCGTGGTCTACCGCCTGAGCCCCGACGACAACGTCTGCCTGCGCGAGCACGTCGTGTTCGGCGAACACCTGCTGCCGACCGACGCCTACATCGACCTGGTGCTCAGCGCCTGCCGCAGCTATTTCGACGCGCCGTCGCCGAGCCTGCGCCAGATCGCCATCGCCAACCCCTTGCTCGGCCGGCCCGGCGAGCAGCGCCCGGTGCGGGTGGTGTTCCGCCGCAGCGGCGAGGAACTGCAGTTCTTCGTCAAGTCGCGCAGCGGCGCCGACGGCGACGACGAAACCTTGCACATGCAGGGCTTCCTGACCGCCGCCGCCGCGCCCGCCGCGCCGCGCTTCGATACGGTCGACGCCGACGCCGGCCTGGAACGCGCGCAGATCCCGACCAACGCCGGCCGCTATTACGCGCCGCTGGAACGTTTGCAGTTCGGCGCGTCCGCGGCGGTCGGCACGGTCCGGCCGCGCGCGCACGAGTTCGCCTTCGCCGCCGATCCGTTCGCGCTCTACGGCGGGCTGTGCACCGTCATCAACTACGCCGCGCATCTGGCCGCGCGCCATTACGGCGCCAGCGACGACCAGTTCCTGCCGCACCGGATCGGCCGGATCGACCTCGTCGGCGAACTCGGCGGCCGCGACTATCGCTGCCTGGCCGAGCTGACCGCGATGCAGCCGGACGCGTTCGAGTTCCGCTTCAGCCTCGTCGACGGCGACGGCCATACCGCGCTGACGGTCGAGGACATCGTGCTGCGCCGGGTCGCCGCCGCCGGCCTGCGCCGGAACGCGCAAGCCGCGCCGCGCGCAATATCGGTCGTCAAGCCGCGCGCAACGGGCGGCGAGGGCGACCAGGTCGCGATCATCGGCATGTCCTGCCGCTATCCGATGAGCGAGAACCTCGACGCGTTCTGGGACAACCTGCTGCACGGCCGCGACTGCGTCGGCGAAGTGCCGCCGGGCCGCTGGTTCGGCGACGCCGACTGGTTCCACAGCGATCCGCGCCACCCGCACACCTCGTACTCGAAGTGGGCCGGCCTGCTCGACCGCATCGACGCCTTCGACCCGCTGTTCTTCGGCATCTCGCCGGCCGAGGCCGAGCTGATCGATCCGCAGCAGCGGATCTTCCTCGAGGAATGCTGGAAGGCGATCGAACACGCCGGCTACGCGCCCGGCGCGCTGTCCGGCGAGGCCTGCGGCGTCTACGTCGGCTGCGCCGCCGGCGACTACGCCCGGGTGTTGAACGGCGCGGGCCAGGACACCGCCGGCGCGGCGTTCATGGGCACCTCCAGCGCGATCCTCGCCGCGCGCATCGCGTACTACCTCAACCTCAAGGGCCCGGCGCTGGCGATCGACACCGCCTGTTCGTCTTCGCTGGTGGCGGTGCATCTGGCCTGCGACAGCATCCGCAACGGCGAGAACCGCATGGCCCTGGTCGGCGGCATCAATCTGCTGACCACGCCGATCGGCCACATCCTGACCTCGCAGGTCGGCATGCCGTCGCGCGACGGCCGCTGCGCCGCGTTCGACGCCTCCGCCAACGGCATCGTGTTCTCCGAAGGCTGCGGCGTGCTGCTGCTGAAGTCGCTGGCGCAGGCGCAGCGCGACGGCGACGACATCCTCGGCGTGATCGAAGGCTCGGGCATCAACCAGGACGGCAAGACCAACGGCATCACCGCGCCGAGTTCGAACGCGCAGGAGCGGCTGCTGCGCCAGGTCTACGACCGCTTCGGCATCGATCCGCGCCGGATTGGCTACGTCGAAGCCCACGGCACCGCGACCGCGCTCGGCGACCCGATCGAAGTCAACGCGCTGAGCGCGGTGTTCGGCGCCGCCGGCGCGCAAAACCGCGCCTGCGTGCTCGGCTCGGTCAAGAGCAACATCGGCCACACCGGCTTCGCCGCCGGCGTCGCCGGCATGATCAAGGCGCTGCTGTGCCTGCGCCAGCGCACCCTGGTGCCGTCGATCCATTACGCCACGCCGAATCCGCATATCGATTTCGTCGCGTCGCCGTTCTACGTCGGCACCGAACGGCGCGACTGGGACAGCGCGCAGCCGCGCGTGGCGACGGTGAGTTCGTTCGGTTTCAGCGGCACCAACGCGCATGTGGTGGTCGCCGAGTATCCCGCGGCCGCCGCGGCCGCGCCGTCGGCGCCGCCGCCGCGGATCGCGGTGCCACTGTCGGCGCGCGCCGCGCCGCAGCTGCGCCAGCGCGCGGTCGATCTGCTCGCGTTCGTGCGCGCGGCTGGGCCGGAGCTGGACCTGGCCCGGCTGGCCGGCACCTTGCAGCTAGGCCGCGATGCGATGGAGCACCGCGCCGGCTTCGTCGCCGTCTCGGCCGAGGATCTCGCCGCCAAGCTGCAGGATTACCTCGACGGCGAGCGCCGCAGCGACGGCGTGTACCGCGGCCCCGCGGTGCGCGACGAGGACGCGCTGGCGATGTTCGCCGGCGACGACGACATGGGCGCGGTGATCGCGCAATGGTTCGCGCGCGGCAACCTCGGCAAGCTGATGGACTTGTGGGTGCGCGGGCTGGACCTGGACTGGAGCGCGCTGTACCCGGGTTCGCGGCCGAAGCCGATGGCGTTGCCGACCTATCCGTTCGCGCGCGAACGCTGCTGGCCCGATGCCGTCGCGCCGGCGCGCACGGCGGCGGCCGCGGCTTCGCTGCACCCGCTGCTGCACCGCAACGCCTCCGATCTTGAACAGCAGCGCTATCTGAGCCGCTTCGACGGCAGCGAGTTCTTCCTCGCCGATCATCGGGTGCAGGGCGTGCCGGTGTTGCCGGCGGTGGCCTATCTGGAAATGGCGCGCGCCGCGATCCTCGATGCGGTGCCCGGCGCGGCCGATCCGAGCCAGCTGCATCTGCGCCATATCGCCTGGCAGCAGCCGATCGCGGTCGCGGGCGAACGCGAGGTCGAACTGGCGCTGTCCGCCGACGACAGCGGAAAGATCCAGTTCGAAGTCCTCAGCGCCGACGGCGAAGGCGAGCGCCTGCATTGCCTCGGCCATGCCGCATGGGAGCCGGCGGCGCCGCCGGCCGCGCTGGATCTGGCCGAGCTGCGCCGGCGCATGACCCGCGGCCGGCTCGACGCGGCCGCGCTGTATCCGCGCTTCGCCGCGATGGGCCTGGGCTACGGGCCGGCGCTGCAAGGCATCCTCGCGGTCGAACACGGCGACGGCGAAGCGCTGCTGGAACTGCGCTTGCCCGACGCCGCCGGCGATCACGGCGCCTACGTGCTGCATCCCAGCGCGATGGACAGCGCCTTGCAGGGCTCCATCGGCCTGATCGCCGATGCGGTCGGCCACGATGCGCCGGCGCTGCCGTTCGCGCTGGAATCGCTGCGCGTGCTGGCGCCGTGCGCGCCGCGCATGCAGGCCTGGGTGCGCTACGCGCCCGGCGGAGTGTCGCCGCAATTGGTCAAGGTCGATATCGACCTGTGCGGCGACGACGGCCGGGTCTGCGTGCAGATGCGCGGATTCTCCTCGCGCCCGATCGACGCCGGCGGCCGCGCCGCCGCGGCGCCGGTCGCGGCCGTGCCCGACGAAAACGAAAACCGCTACCTGTCGATCATCCAGCGCGTGCTCGACCGCGAGCTGTCCATCGACGAAGCCGTGGAGCTGGGTTGAGCTATGAAGCAGGGACTGGAATTCGTTTACCGCGAACTGGCCGCCGGCCGGCTGTCGCAACCCGAAGCGCTGAGCCGGATCCGCGCCTTGCAGCGCGCCGGCCAGGAGCCCGACGACGCCACGCTGCTGGCCGCGCCGCAGTGGCGGCTCGCAGAGCTGACGCCGGCGCCGGCTTCAGCGGCGGATACGCAATGGCTGGTGTTGCTGTACGGCATCGAAGCGGCGACCGCGCAGGCCTTGGCGCCGGCGCTGGCGCCGGCCGAGGTGCGCGCGCTCGCGCGGCCGGCGCAGGCCGCGCCGGGCGAGGCCTACGCGCAGTTGGCGCTGGAGGTGTTCGCCGCGGTGCGCGAAGCGCTGCGTTCGAAACCGCAGACGCCGGTGCGGATACAACTGGCGGTCGCCGGCCAGGACGGCGACGAGTGGGCGGCCGGGCTGGCCGGCCTGTTCGAAACCGCGCAGTTGGAAAATCCGCAGGTCAGCGGCCAGGTCGTGTTCGTGCCGGCCGATGCCTGCGTCGAATCGCTGACGCCGCTGCTGCGCGGCGAGCGCAAGCGCCCGCGCGACCTGCTGGTGCGCCATGACGCGCGCGGCCGCTGGCTGCGCGGCTGGAGCGTGCTGGAACCGGCCGCGCAGGCCGCGCGCGAGCCGTTCAAGGAAGACGGCGTCTATCTGATCACCGGCGGGCTCGGCGGGCTGGGCCGTTTGTTCGCCCAGGACATCCTCGGCCGCACCACGCGCGCCAAGGTGGTCCTCGCCGGCCGCCGCGAAGCCGACGAGGCCGCGCGCGGACAACTGCGCGCGCTGCACGCAGGCGACGACGGCCGGCTGGCCTATCGCGCCTTCGACGTCGCCGACGCGGAACAGGTCGAACGCGCGGTCGCGGACATCGTCGCCGAACACGGGCGCCTCGACGGCATCGTCCACAGCGCCGGCGTGCTGCGCGACGACTTCATCATCAAGAAGGAAGCGCAGGCGTTCGCCGAAGTGCTGGCGGCCAAGGTCGCCGGCAGCGTCAACCTCGACCGCGCCAGCCGCGCGCTGGACCTGGATTTCCTGCTGCTGTTCTCGTCCATCGCGTCGTGGGCGGGCAATCTGGGGCAGGCCGATTACGCCGCCGCCAACGGTTTCATGGAACGCTTCGCCGAGCACCGCAACGCGCAGGTCGCCGCCGGCGAGCGGCGCGGGCGCACCCTGGCGATCGCCTGGCCGCACTGGCGCGACGGCGGCATGCACGTCGACGCCGGCAGCATGGCCGCGCTGGAACGCCGCACCGGCCTGCGCTCGATGCACACCGCCGCGGGCATGCAGGCGCTGTACCTCGCCCTGGCCGGCGACAGCGCGCACGTGCTGGCGCTGCACGGCGATGCAGCGGCGATCCGGCGCGCGCTCGACGGCGACACGGCGGCCGCGCCGGCGCCGGTCGCGAATGCCGCGCCGGCCGCGGCCGCCGCCGCGCCCGTCGAGGACTTGCCCGCGCGCGTGCGCGAGTTCCTGCGCGGCGAGTTCGCCGCGGTGCTGAAGCTGCCGGCCGAGCGCATCGAAGCGCGCGCGCCGCTGGAGAAGTACGGCATCGACTCGATCCTGGCGATGAGCCTGACCGACCGGCTCGAAGCCAGCTTCGGCGCGCTGCCCAAGACCCTGTTCTTCGAATACCTCAGCATCGAGGAACTCGCGCAGTACTTCCTGCGTTCGCATGCGGCGGCGCTGGCGGGACTGTTCGCCGAATCCGCGGCCGCGCCCGTGGCCGCCGCAGCGCAGGTCCCGAGCGCCGCGCCGATACAAGCCGTTCCGCAGCCCGCATCGTCGCGTCGCCGTCAGCGTTTCGCCGCGCCCGCGACCGCATCCGCGCCGGCAGCGGCCGCCAACGAACCCATCGCCATCGTCGGCCTCAGCGGCCGCTATCCCGAAGCGCGCGATCTGCACGCGTACTGGACCAACCTGCGCGAAGGCCGCGACTGCATCGTCGAAGTGCCGGCCTCGCGCTGGAACTGGCGCGAGCACTACAGCGACGACCGCACCCGCGAAGGCGCCCACTACAGCAAGTGGGGCGGCTTCATCGAAGGCGTGGACGAGTTCGATCCGCGCTTCTTCAACATCTCCCCGCGCGAGGCGCGCAGCATCGATCCGCAGGAGCGGCTGTTCCTGCAGCACGCGTGGATGGCGATCGAAGACGCCGGCTACACCCGCGCCAGCCTGCAGATTCCGCACGACGGGCGCCCGGACGGGCAGGTCGGCGTCTACGCCGGGGTGATGTACGGCGAGTACAACCTGTCGGGAAGTCTGGCCAGCATCGCCAACCGCGTGTCGTACGTGCTGAACCTGCACGGGCCCAGCCTGACCCTGGACACGATGTGTTCCTCGTCGCTGACCGCGCTGCATCTGGCCTGCCAGGACCTGCGTTCGGGCCGCACCAGCCTGGCCCTGGCCGGCGGCGTCAACGTCAGCATCCATCCGAACAAGTACGCCATGCTCAGCGGCGGACAGTTCATTTCCGGCGACGGCCATTGCCAGAGCTTCGGCGAAGGCGGCGACGGCTACATCCCGGGCGAGGGCGTCGGCGTGGCCGTGCTCAAGCGCCTGGCCGACGCGCAGCGCGACGGCAACCACATCTACGCGGTGATCCGCGGCAGCGCGCTCAACCACGGCGGCAAGACCAACGGCTACACCGTGCCGAATCCGCAGGCGCAGGCCGACGCGATCCGGCAGGCGCTCAGCGAGGCCGGCATCGACCCGCGCGACGTCAGCTACATCGAGGCGCACGGCACCGGCACCAAGCTCGGCGACCCGATCGAGATCGCCGCGCTGACCAAGGCCTTCCACGACGGATTGCCGGCGCCGCAGCGCGCCACCGGCTACTGCCGGATCGGTTCGGCCAAGTCCAACATCGGCCATTGCGAATCTGCCGCCGGCATCGCCGGGGTCAGCAAGGTGCTGTTGCAGATGAAGCACGGCGCGATCGCGCCGTCGCTGCACTCGGCCCGGCTCAATCCGCACATCGATTTCGCCGCCACGCCGTTCGTGGTCAACCAGCGCCTGAGCCCGTGGCAGGCGCCGTCGCGCGACGGCCGCACGCTGCCGCGCATCGCCGGGGTGTCGTCGTTCGGCGCCGGCGGTTCCAACGCGCATGTGGTGATCGAGGAATACGCCGCGCCGGCGCGGCCGCCGCGAGCGGCCGCCGCGATGCTGGTGCCGCTGTCGGCGCGCACCGCCGAACAACTGGCCCAGCGCGTGGCCGATCTGCTGGCCTGGATCGAACGCGGCGAGCGCTTCGAGCCGGCCGATCTGGCGTTCACCCTGCAGGTCGGCCGCGAGTCGATGGAAGAACGCGTGGCGTTCGTCGCCGAGACGCCGGAACGGCTGTGCGATCAGCTGCGTGCGGTGCTGAGCGGGGGCTCGTTGCCCGCCGGCGCGCATCGCGGCCAGGTCAAGCCGCATCGCGATCTGTTGGACGTGGATTGCGGGACGATCGACGCCTGGTTGAGCCAGGCGCGGCTGGAAGAACTGGCGCAGGCCTGGGTGAAGGGCGCCGCGCCGCAATGGCGGCAGCTGTACCCGGCCGCCGCGATGCCGCGGCTGATGAGCCTGCCGACGTATCCGTTCGCGCGCGAACGCTACTGGGTCGCCCCGCTGGCGTCGCAGCCCGCGGCTGCGACCGCGGCCGCGACGCTGCATCCGTTGGTGCACGCCAACACCTCGGGTCTGGACGGGCTCGGCTACGCTTCCGCGTTCGGCGGCGACGAAGCCTTCCTGGGCGGCGCGCCGGCCGAGCTGCCGCCGTTGCTGGCGCTGGAAATGGTCCGTTTCGCCGCGGCCAACGCGCGTGCGGCGTCTGCGGGCGTGTGGGAGATCAGCGGGCTGGCGTGGGACGAGCCGATGTCCGTCGGCGAGGGACGCGGCCTGCGGGTGGCGGTGTATCCAGTCGCGGAAGACGCGGTCGATATCGAAATCCGCGCCGACGACGATTCCGGCGGTGCGGTGCATGCGCAGGCGCACGCGGCCTGGGTCGGCGACGATGCCCTCGCGTCGCTGGATGCGGCGCAGTTGCGCAGCAACCTGCAGCGCATCGACGGCGCCTTGCCGGCCGGCATCGCCGAAGCGTTCGCCGGGCAGGGCGAATGGCTGCTGCGCTGGTCGCCGTCGGCGCCGCCGGCGGCTGCGGTCGCTTTGCCGCCCGGGTTGCTGGCGGCGCTGTCGGCGTGGTTGCGCGACGCGTTCGGGGCCGTGCAGTTCGAAACGCTGGCGCGGGCGCGCGTGCTGCGCGCTTGCGGCGGCGAAGCCTGGATCCAGATCCGGCGGGCCGCGGCCGATAGCGTCGATATCGAGGTGTGCGATACGCAAGGCGCGGTCTGCGCGCAGTTGCATGGACTGCGCTATCGGACGCTGGCGGCTGCGGCGGCGCCGGTCGCGTCGTTGCCAGCGGCCGCAATCGTGCCCGTGCCCGTGCCCGCGCCTGCGCCCGCGCCGGCAACGGTCGCGCCGCGGGAAATCGATCTTGGCCTCGCGCCTTCGCGCGAAGCATCCGCCGCGCCGGCGATGCCGCCCGCGCGCGGCAAGCCCACCGGCATCGTTCTGGCCGCCAGCGTCGAGGTGCCGCGCGCGCCCGCGGCGGCCAAGGGCAAAGTCGTGTTGAGCCATGCCGCGGTCGCCGATGCCGGCGCGCCCGTCGCCGCCGGCGACGTGCGTCTGTTCGATCTGGGCGAGGGCGTGCTGCGCTTGGAATGGTCCGGTCGCGATCTGGCCGCGCAAGCCGGCGCGCTCGCGCATGCGTTGCGCCGCGCCGCTCAGGAGCCGTCGCTCAAGGCGCTGGTGTTGTCCGGCGCCTCGGCGCAGGCTTGGCGCGGCGACCGCGCCGCCTGCAATGCGGCCGTCGCGCAGAACCTGTTCGCGGCGCTCGCGGCATTCCCGTATCCGGTCGTCGCGGCGTTGCCGACGCAAGCGACCGGCGCCGGCTGGCTGCTCGGCGCGGTCTGCGATTTCATGCTGCTGGCCGGGCAAGGCCGTTACGGTTTCACCGACGCCGAACGCGGCCTGCTGCCGGACGCGCACGAAGACGCGCTGGTGCGCGAGCGCCTCGGCGAACGGTTGGCCGACGATTTCCTCTACGCCGGCCGCGAATTCAGCGGCGCCGAGTTGCGCCGCCGCGGCTGGTCGTGCCGCATCGTCGACGCGGCGCAAGTCGCGAGCGACGCCGAAGCGCTGGCGATGGAACTGGCGCGCAAGCCGCAGTTGGCGCTGCGTCTGCTCAAGGCGCATCTGGCCGAGCGGACGATCGGCCTGGCGGAAGCGCTGGCCGAAGTCGCGCCGCCGGCCGCCCAGCTCCCGCGCGAGGCCGGTCTGGTCGAACTCGATCCGGACGCGGCCGGCGGCGCGGACGTTTTGGCGCAGACGCTGGCCGACGCGATCGAACGCGCGGGCGCCGGGCACAGCGCCCTGGTCGTATCGATTGCGGCGCGCGCCTCTTGGTCGGCGGTCGCGACCGGGACCGCGCAGTCGCTCGCGCAGGCGCTGTCGGCCAGCTGCGTGCCGCTGATCGCCGCCTTCGAAGGCCCGGCCGACGGCGTGGACGCGTTGCTGGGGCTGTGCTGCGACGCGGCCGTCTACCGCGACGACGCGGCTTACGGCGTAGCCGGGCTGACCCTGGATCCCGAACTGGACCGTCAGGCCGCAGTCCTGGCCGAACTGCGCTTCGGCCCGGCGCTCGCGCGCGACCTGTGCCTGAGCGCGCAGGCGCGCAGCGGCGCCGAGCTGCAAGCGCGTTGCGCGACGCTGATCGCCGCAGCGCACGGCGAGACCCTGGCCGCGGCGCAGGCGCTGGCCGGCGCATGGAGCCGCTGGCCGCAGGCGCAGCTGAGCGATTGGGCGCAGGCGCGCCGCGCGCGCGTGCGCGCTGCGCTCGAGGCCGCGCCGCGCTGGTCCACCGAACAGACCGAAGCCTCGTCCGCAGCGCCGGCTGCGCCGACGCCGATCGCGCTGCGCTCCGCCGTCGTCACCGCGACCGCACACCCCGACGGCGTGGTGCTGATCGAGCTGCACGACCGCGATGCCAAGAACATGTTCTCGCCGGCGCTGGTCGACGGCCTCAAGCAAGCCTTCGACTACGTCGCCGCGACGCCGTCCTGCAAGGCGGTGGTGCTGAGCGGCTACGACAACTACTTCGCCACCGGCGGTACCCGCGACACCTTGCTGGCGATCCAGCAAGGCCAGGCGCGCTTCACCGACGAAACCGTGTTCCAGTCGCCGATGGACTGCCCGCTGCCGGTGATCGCGGCCTTGCAGGGCCACGCCGTCGGCGGCGGCTGGTCGTTCGGCATGTTCGCCGACCTCGCGCTGTTCGCCGAGGAAAGCCGCTATCTGAGCCCGTACATGGGCTACGGCTTCACCCCGGGCGCGGGCTCGACCCTGATGTTCCCGCGCCAGCTCGGCCACGACCTTGCGCGCGAATCGCTGCTGACCGCGCAGGAACTGTCCGGCCGCGCGCTGCGCGAACGCGCGCTGGCCTGGCCGGTGTTGCCGCGCCGCGAGCTCGTCGCCGCGGCCCTGGCCCAGGCCAGCGCGATCGCGCGCCAGCCGCGCGGCCGCCTGCAGGCGCTCAAGCGGGTGTGGACGCAGGCGCCGCAGGCCGCGCGCGAGGCGATGTACCGCCGCGAAGTGGCGATGCACGAACGCACCTTCGTCGGCGATGCCGAGACCTTGCAACGCATCCAGAGCCAGTTCGCCGCGCCGCAGGAAGCCGCGCCGGCACCGGCCGCAGCGGCGCCGGCCGGCGACGCGCTGGTGTTGGAGCAAATCCGCCAGATGCTCGCGCAGGAGCTGTTCCTGCAAGCGGAGGAAATCGACGACGACGCCCAGTTCATCGACCTGGGCCTGGATTCGATCACCGGCGTGACCTGGATCCGCCGGATCAACGCGCGCTACGGCATCGAGATCGAAGCGACCAAGGTCTACAGCCTACCGACGCTGACCCGGTTGGGGCGGCACATCGCCGAAGTGGCCGGGCAGGGCGCGCAAGCCGCGCCGGCCGCGGCTGCGCCGGCCGTAGCCGCGGCCGCGCCCGTAGCGGTTGCGGCCGCGACTTCTTCCGCGTCCGACGACGGCGCTGGCCTGGCCGAAGTCGCCGCGGTCCTGCGCGACCTGCTCGCGCGCGAACTGCATCTGCAAGCGCAGGAGATCGACGACGCCACCCAGTTCATCGACCTCGGCCTGGATTCGATCACCGGCGTCACTTGGGTGCGCAAGATCAACGAGCGCTACCGGCTCGACGTCGAGGCGACCAAGGTCTACAGCCATCCGACCCTGACGGCGATGGCGCGGCTGGTGCGCGAGGAAGCCGTGCGCGCGGGCAGTCTGGCGGCGCCGACTGCGCCGGCGCCCGCGCTGTCGGCAGTCGCGGCTGCGCAGCAAGCGGCTGCGTCGGACGCCGCACCCGTGCCCGTGCGCGAACGCGCGAAGCTGGTGTCGTGGCGCCATCGCGCAGCGGCCCCGATGCGCGCTTCGACGTCCGCATCCGCGTCGGCGACCGCTGCGCCGGCGCCGGCATCCGCGCAAGCGTTCGAACCCATCGCCGTGATCGGCATGGCCGGCCGTTTCCCCAAGGCGCCGGATCTGGAAACCTTCTGGCAGAACCTGGTCGAAGGCCGCGACTGCATCGACGAGGTGCCCGAGTCGCGCTGGCGTCTGCGCGACTACTATCAGGCCGGCGCACCCGCGCCGGGCCGCACCAACTGCCGCTGGCTCGGCGCGATGGAAGACGCGGACCGTTTCGATCCGCTGTTCTTCAACATCTCGCCGACCGAAGCCGAGTGCATGGACCCGCAGCAGCGCGTGTTCCTGCAGACCAGCTGGCATTGCCTGGAAAACGCCGGCTACGACCCGCAGGCGCTGTCGGGCAAGCAATGCGGCGTGTTCGTCGGCTGCGGCCCCAGCGATTACCTGCAGGCGGCCGGCGAGCGCCGGCTCAGCGCGCAGGGCTTCACCGGCGCGGCGACCTCGATCCTGGCCGCGCGCATCGCCTATTTCCTCAACCTGCGCGGCCCGTGCGTGTCGATCGACACCGCCTGTTCGTCGTCGCTGGTCGCCATCGCCAACGCCTGCGACAGCCTCAACGCCGGCCACAGCGATCTGGCCCTGGCCGGCGGCGTGTACGTGATGGCCGGACCGTCCATGCACGTGATGACCGCGCAGGCCGGCATGCTCTCGGCCGACGGGCGCTGCCACACCTTCGATCAAGACGCCAACGGCTTCGTCCCCGGCGAAGCGGTCGGCGTGCTGATGCTCAAGCGCCTGCGCGACGCCGAACGCGACGGCGACCGCATCGATGCGGTGATCCAGGGCTGGGGCGTCAACCAGGACGGCAAGACCAACGGCATCACCGCGCCGAACGAAGACGCGCAGAGCGAGCTGCTGCGCTCGGTGTACCGCCGCTTCGGCATCGACCCGGCCGGCATCGGCCTGGTCGAAGCGCACGGCACCGGCACCAAGCTCGGCGATCCGATCGAGATCGCCGGGCTCAAGGCCGCGTTCGCGCCGTTCACCCAAGCCGAGAGTTTCTGCGCGCTGGGTTCGGTCAAGAGCAACATCGGCCATTGCCTGACCGGCGCCGGCGCCGCCGGCGTGATCAAGCTGGCGCTGGCGCTGCGGCACCGGCAGCGGCCGCCGACGATCCACTTCCGCAAGCGCAACGAGCACATCCAGCTCGACGGCAGCCCGTTCTACGTCAACGACCGGCTCGGCGAGTGGCCGGCGCCGGCCGGCGGCGAGCGCCGCGGCGCGATCAGTTCCTTCGGTTTCAGCGGCACAAACGCGCATCTGGTGCTCGGCGAATACCTCGCCCCGCCGCGCGCCGAGGCGGTCGCGATGCGCGCGCCGGACGGCCGCATCGCGGTGCCGCTGTCGGCGCGCAACGAAGAACGGCTGCGCGAACAGGCGCAGCAGCTGCTGGATTTCCTGCGGCGTCATCCGCGCACCGACCTCACCGAACTCGCCTACACGCTGCAAAGCGGGCGCGAGGCGATGGGCGAACGGCTCGGATTGCTGGTCGCTTCCACCGAAGAACTGGCGGCCAGGCTCGAAGCCTTCCTGGCCGGCGACAGCGCCCAGGACGGCGTCTACGTCGGCCAGGTCAAGCGCCATCGCGAAGGCATGCGCCTGATCGGCCAAGACCCGGAAGTGCGCGCGCTGATCGTGGAGAAGTGGCTCGGCCAGCGCCGCCTCGGCAAGTTGCTGGAGCTGTGGAGCAAGGGGCTGGAGCTGGACTGGAACCTGATGTACGGCGCCGACAAGCCGCGGCGCATCGCGTTGCCGGGCTATCCGTTCGCGCGCCAGCGTTACTGGATCGAGGCCGAAGCGGCGGCGGACACGGCGCCGCAGGACGCGCCGCATCCGCTGCTGCATCGCAACGTCTCGTTGCTGAGCGGGCAGCGCTATCGCTCCGATTTCCGCGGCGACGAGTTCTTCTTCCAGCCGGATGCGGACGGCCGTCCGGTCGTGGCCACGGGCGCCTTGCTGGAAATGGCGCGCGGCGCGGTCGCGGCGGCCAGCGCCGACCAGCCGGCGGCGCCGGCGGTGGAACTGCGCGGGCTGAGCCTGGGCGCAGCGGCGACCGCGGGCGAGCTGGCGGTCGAACTGGCGGCGAACGAGCGAGGCGGGATCGACTGGCGCATCTGCGGCGCCGATCCGGCCGCGTCCGCGCATGCCGAAGGCGAAGCCTGGTTGGTCGCGCCCGAGGATGACGACCGCATCGACGTCGCCGCGTTGCGCGCGCGTTGCGCCGATCCGCGTGCGTTGAACGAAGAACAGGCTTACGCGCGTCTGGCGGACGCGGGCTGGCGGCCGGGCGCGGCCCTGCGCGGTCTGCGCCGGTTCGAACGCGGCGACGCCGAAGCGCTGGCGCAACTGGCCGTGCCGGCCTGCGCGCGCGAACGGCAGGACGGCTACGGCGTGCACCCGAGCCTGCTCGAAGCCGCGCTGCACGCCGCCGCGCTGTTCGCCGACGGCGCGCCGATGCAGCCGCTGGCGCTGGATTCGATCGCGTCGAACGGCGGCGGCGAATCCGAACTCTCGGCCTGGGTGCGTTACGCCGAAGCCGGCGCGGAAACGCCGCGGCTCGACATCGACCTGTTCGACGCCGAAGGCCGCGTCCATGCGCGCCTGCGCGGGCTGGAGCTGGCGCAGGCCGAGCAGCGCGCGGCGCTGAGCATCGCCACGCCGGTCTGGGACCGCGTGGACGATCGCGGCGCGCCGGCGCGCGTCGCCGCCAACGAACGCGTGCTGGTCGTCGGCGCCGAGCCGGCGCAGGCCGAAGCCTTGCGCAGGCATTATGCGGATGCGGCGCTGAGCTTCGTCGACTCCGGCGCTGAAGCGTCCGAGACTTTCGCTGGGTCGTTCCGCGATGCTGCGTTCGACCGCCTGCTGTGGGTCGTCAACGCGCAGGCCGCGCCGCAACTGAACGAGGAATCCATCGTCGCCGACCAGGAGCGCGGCCTGATGCGCATGCTGCGCATCGCCCGCGGCCTCGCCGCCGCCGGCCTGGAGCAGCGCCCGCTGCACTGGGACGTGGTCAGCCTCAATGCGCTGGCGCCGCGCCGCGGCGATCTCGCCGAGCCGGTCCACGCCGGCCTGCAGGGGCTGTGCGGCAGCATGGCCGAGGCGTATCCGCACTGGACCCTGCGTCTGCTCGATCTGCCGGCGCTGTCGGCCGCAGCGCTCGCCGCATTGCGCGCCTTGCCCGCGCGCCGCAGCGGCAGCTGCCTGGCCTGGCGCGACGGCGAATGGTTCGCGCAATCCTTGATCGGGGTGCGCGGACTCGACGCCGCGGCGGTGTCGCCGTACCGCTCGCAAGGCGTGTACGTGGTCGTCGGCGGCGCCGGCGGCATCGGCGAGCTGTGGACCCGCCACGTCATCGAGCAGTGCCAGGCCAATGTGATCTGGATCGGCCGCCGTCCGCTCGACGCGAGCATCCGCGCCAAGCTCGAAGCGATGCGCGCGCTCGGCAAGGCGCCCGAGTACATCCAGGCCGACGCGTCCTCGCGCGAGCAACTGCAAGCGGCGTATGAGCGGATCAAGCGCGATCACCCGGCCATCCATGGCGTGATCCACTCCGCCGTCGGCGCCTTCGACCAGAGCCTCAAGAGCGTCGGCGAAGCCGACTTCCGCGCGATCCTGTCGGTCAAGATCGACGCCAGCGTGCGCATCGCCCAGGTGTTCGCCGGCGAGGCGCTGGATTTCGCCGCGTTCTTCTCGTCCAACGCCGCGTTCGTGCGCGGCGCGGGCATGGCCGGCTACTCGGCCGGCTGCACGTTCAAGGACGCCTACGCGCAGCGCCTGGACCGGCAGTGGCCGTGCGCGGTCAAGGTCGTCAACTGGGGCTATTGGAGCGTCGGCGCCGGCGAGGCCCTGACCGACGCGATGAAGACGTACTTCCAGCAGACCGGCCACCGGCCGCTGGCGCCGGAGGAGGGCATGCGCGCGCTCGACGCGTTCCTGGCCAGCGACCTGCGCCAGGTGTCGATCGCCAAGTCGACCCGGCCGGGCGCGCAGGAATGGACGGCGCAGTACCCGCCGGCCGCCGCGGCGCAAGCCGAAGCGCTGGCCGCGTTGCGGGTTCCGGCCGCGGCCGCCGCGGCGACCGCCGCGGGCAAGGCCGGCGCGCAGATGGAGCCGCTGCTGCGGCGCTGGCTGCGCGCGATCGTCGACACCACCGCCGCGCCGGCGCCGGCGTACGCGCGCTGGCTGGCCGAGAGCCGCAAGCTGGCGGCTTCGTTCGGCCTCGAAGGCGGTGAAGACCCGGCGGAACTGCGTCGCGAGTGGGACGCGGCGATGGAGTTGTGGCTGCGCGATGCGGGCCGCAGCGAACTGTGCCGCCTGGTCGACCGCTGCATCGGCGCGCTGCCGCAGATCCTCAGCGGGCAGCGCAAGGCCACCGACGTGCTGTTCCCCGAGTCGTCGCTGACCCTGGTCGAGAACGTCTACAAGACCGACGTCACCTCGCTGGCGTACAACGGCGCCCTGCGCGACAGCCTGGTCGCCGCGGTGCGCGCGCGACTGGCCGCCGAGCCCGGCGCGCGCCTGCGCCTGCTCGAGATCGGCGCCGGCACCGGCGCGACCACGGTCGGCCTGCTGCAGGCCTTGAACGAGCATCGCGAGCACATCGCCGAGTATTGCTACACCGACATCTCGCGCGCGTTCCTGCTGCACGCGCAGGAGGTCTATGCGCCGGATGCGCCGTACCTGCGCACGCAGCTGTTCAACGCCGAGCTGCCGCTGGCCGGGCAGGGCATCGACGCCGGCGCTTACGACTTCGTGATCGCCGCGAACGTCATCCACGCCACCGGCAACATCCGCAACACCCTGCGCAACGCCAAGGCGGTGCTGCGCGCGGGCGGCGCGTTGCTGATGAACGAGATCAGCGAACACTCGCTGTGCGGCCACCTGACCTTCGGCCTGCTCGACGGCTGGTGGTTGAACGAAGACGAGGCGGTGCGCATTCCCGGTTCGCCGGGTCTGTATCCGGCGGCGTGGCAGCGGGTGCTGGAGGAAGAAGGGTTCGGCCCGGTCGCGTTCCCGTGCGCGGACGCGCACGCCGCCGGCCAGCAGATCGTGCTGGCGGTCAGCGACGGCGCGGTGCGGCAGCGGTCGCCGGTGGCGCCGGTGGCCGCGCCGGCGGCGGCCAGCATGCCGCGCGTCGCGTCGACCGCGGCGCCGCTGGCGGTCGTTGCCGCGCCGCAGGCCGACGCGGCGCCCGACCTGCGCGGCAAGACCGCGCAACTGTGCCGGCAGCTGATCGGCGCGGCGCTGAAGATCGAGCCCGCGCAGATCGATCCGGCCGAGCCGCTGGAAAGCTACGGCATCGACTCGATCGTGATCGGTCTCGTCAACCAGAAGCTGCAACAGCACTTCGACGACATCGGCGCGACCTTGCTGTACGAGCACCGCACGGTCGACGCCTTGGCCGGGCATCTGTTGCGGACCCAGGAAGCGCGGCTGCGGCAGATGTTCGGCGCGCAGCTCGCGGCCGAGCCGGCGCAGGCGCCCGCCGCATCGTTGGTGCCGGCCGCGGCGATCCAGCCGCAGGCGCAGGAAGAGGACGCGCTGCGCGAGCAGACCCTGCGCCTGTGCACGCGCCTGTTCGCCGACGCGCTCAAGCTCGACGCCGCCCAGATCGATCCGGCCGAGCCGCTGGAGCGTTACGGCATCGACTCGATCATCGTCGGCACGGTCAACCAGCAGCTGCAGCAGCGTTTCGGCGACATCGGCAGCACCGTGCTGTTCCAGTGCCGCAGCGTCGAGGCGCTGGTCCAGCATCTGCTCGACCATCAACGCGGGGCGTTGCAGCGCATGTTCCGCGTCGCCGCGCCGGCGGCCCGCGCCGTTGCGTCCGCCGCCCCCGCGCGGCGCGCGCCCCAGCGAATCGGCCTGCGTTCGCCCGCGCCCGCGCACGCCGCGCCGCGCGACGCGCGGCCGCAGCCGATCGCGGTGATCGGCCTCAGCGGCACCTATCCGCAGGCCGGCAACCTCGACGAGTTCTGGCAGAACCTCAAGTCCGGGCGCGACAGCGTCGGCGAGATCCCGGCCCGGCGCTGGTCGCTGGACGGTTTCTACGAAGCCGACGAGCAGCGCGCGGTCGAGGCCAGCAAGAGCTATTGCAAGTGGGGCGGTTTCGTCGACCAGTTCGCCCAGTTCGACAGCCTGTTCTTCGGCATCCCGCCGCGCGAGGCGCTGAACATGGACCCGCAGGAGCGCATGTTCCTGCAGGCGGCCTGGGGCGCGCTGGAAGACGCCGGCTACACCCGCGCCGCGCTGCGCGAACGCTACGGCCGCAAGGTCGGCGTGTTCGCCGGCATCACCCGCGCCGGCTACAACCTGTATCGAACCACGCACGGCCGCCAGCAGGACAAGTTCTGGCCGCGCACCTCGTTCGGTTCGGTCGCCAACCGGCTGTCGTACTTCCTCGACATCAACGGGCCGAGCCTGCCGGTCGATACCATGTGCTCGTCCTCGCTGACCGCGATCCACGAGGCCTGCGAGCACATCCACAACGGCGATTGCGAACTGGCCTTCGCCGGCGGCGTCAACCTGTACCTGCATCCGACCAGCTACGTCGACATGTCCTCGCAGCACATGCTGTCGCCGGACGGGCGCTGCAAGAGCTTCGGCGCCGGCGGCAACGGCTTCGTGCCGGGCGAGGGCGTCGGCGTGGTCCTGCTCAAGCGCCTGGACCGCGCCATCGCCGACGGCGACTGCGTGCACGGCGTGATCCTGGCGACCCACGTCAATCACGGCGGCAAGACCAACGGCTTCACCGTGCCGAACCCGACCGCGCAGGCGGAACTGGTGCGGCGCGCGCTCGACAAGGCCGGCCTGGACGCGCGCGAGGTCAGCTACATCGAAGCCCACGGCACCGGCACCGAGCTCGGCGATCCGATCGAAGTCGCCGGCCTGCAACAGGCCTTCGCCCAGGACAGCCAAGACACCGGCTACTGCCGGCTGGGTTCGGCCAAGTCCAACATCGGCCACCTGGAAGCGGCGGCCGGCATCGCCGGCCTGACCAAGGTGCTGTTGCAGCTGCGCCACGGGCAGATCGCGCCGACCCTGCATGCGGCCACGACCAACCCGCACATCGCCTTCGCCAAGACCGCGTTCGAAGTGAACCAGACCCTGGTGCCGTGGCAGCGGCCGCGGGTCGACGGACGCGAGCGGCCGCGCATCGCCGGCATTTCCTCGTTCGGCGCCGGCGGCGCCAACGCCCACGTGATCGTGCAGGAGTTCGTCGCGCCCGCGGCCGCCGCGTACGCGCACAGCGGGCCGTACCTGGTGCCGCTGTCGGCGCGCACGCCCGAGCAGTTGCAGCAGAAGGCCAGCGATCTGCTCGACTTCCTGCAAGGCCAGGGCGCGCACGCCGATCTGGCGGCGATCGCCTACAGCCTGCAGACCGGGCGCGAGGCGATGGAAGAACGCCTGGGCTGGGTCGTGGATTCGGCCGAACAACTGGCGGCCCGGCTCAGCGCCTGCGTGTACGGCGAAAGCGGCGAAGGCGCGCACCGCGGCCAGGCGCAGCGCAACAGTCCCGGCCTGGGCTTGTTCGCCCAGGACGACGAGCTGCGCGAGGCGATCGACAAGTGGATCGCGCGCGGCAAGTACGACCGCCTGCTCGAGCTGTGGGTCAAGGGCCTGGAACTGGACTGGAACCGCCTGTACGGCGCGCAGCGGCCGCGGCGCGTGGCGCTGCCGACGTATCCGTTCGCGCGCGACGAGTACTGGATCGACAGCGTCGAAGCGGCGGCGCCGGTGCGCGCGGCCGAACCGGCGGCGGGCGGCGAGGTCGCCGACATCGACCGGATCGAGCAGGTCATCGGAATGATCGACACCGCGGCGATCGACGCGCGCGAAGGCGTGGAACTGCTCAAGCGCCTGGTGTGACGCACCTGGTATAGCGCACGCGACTCCTCCCAACGAACACCCGGCGCCGCCGCCCAGCGACGGCGCCGCAACGAACGAGCCGGACCCCATGGATTTCATCGAATTCGTCGTCGACCAACTCAAGCTCGGGCGGCTCTCGCGCGAGGACGTGCTGGACCTGATCCGGCAGTTCTCCACGCGTCCGGCCGGCGCGTCGCCGCGGCTGCATCCGCTGCTGCACCGCAATGCTTCGGATCTGCACCGGCAGTGCTACGGCAGCTCGTTCGACGGCAGCGAGCCGTTCCTGGCCGATCATCAGGTCGTCGCCGACGGCGTCGCCGCCAAGGTGCTGCCCGGCGTGGCCTACCTGGAGATGGCGCGCGCCGCGGTCGCCGATGCGCTGCCGGAGCTGGAAGGCGCGCAGCGCGTGCGTCTGCGCGATGTGGTCTGGCTCAAGCCGATCGAAGTGGCGCAGCGCCGCGACGTGTTCGTGGTGCTGTGGGCGGGCGAAGGCGAGGGCGAACAGGGCGCGCTGGCCGGCTTCGAGATCATCAGCGTCGCCGACGGCGACGGCGACGACGGCGCGGCGCAGGAAACCGTGCATTGCCGCGGCGAGGCCTGCCTGGCCGACGACGCGCCGCAGGCGCTCGATCTGGCGGCGCTGCGCGCGCGCATGGCCGGCGGCCGGCTCGATGCCGCAGCGATCTATCCGGCGTACCGCCGCATGGGCATGGCCTTCGGGCCGGCTCACCAAGCGGTCGCGCAGGTGCTGCAAGGCGAGCGCGAACTGCTCGCGACCCTGGTCCTGCCCGAGAGCGTGCGCGCGAGCCTGTCCGACTATCGCCTGCACCCGAGTCTGCTCGACGGCGCCTTGCAGGCGGCGATCGGTCTGCTCGGCGATCTGGACGAGTTGCCGCAGCGTCCGTCGCTGCCGTTCGCGCTGGATTCGCTGACGGTGTGGGCGCCGTGCGCGGCGCGCATGCAGGCCTGGATCCGTCCTTCGCAGGGCAGCGCCGCGGGCGATAAAGTCAGCCGCCTGGACATCGACCTGTGCGACGAAGACGGGCGGTTGTGCGCGCAGTTGCGCGGCTTCGCCTCGCGCACCTTCCACGGCGCGGTGGGCGCGAGCGCACCCGCGGGCGAAATGGTGGTGGCGACGCCGGTGTGGCGGGCCAGCGCGCTGCCGGCGCAGGCGGCCGCGTTCGCGGGCGAACATCAGGTGTGGTCGTGCGGGCTCGACGAGGCGGCCGTGCAGGCGCTGCAAGCGCAGTTGCCGACGGCGGTGTGCCGGGCCTTGCCGATGGACGCGGACGACGCGGCGACGGACTACGCGGCATGCGCACAGGCCGTTCTGGAACGGCTCAAGTCGATGCTCGCCGGTCTGGCCGGCAAGCAGGCGTTCGTCCATCTGGTGCTGGCCGACTCCGAGGCCGCGCGCATGCAGGCCGGCCTGTCTGGCCTGCTCAAGTCCGCCGCGCTGGAGCACCCGGGACTGCATGCGCAGGTGCTGTGGCTTGCGCACGAAGCGTCCGCGCAAGCGTTGTCGGCGCAACTGAGCGCGGAAGTCCGCGCCAACCCCGAGCCGAACGTGCGTTACCGCGACGGCGTGCGCGAAGCCTTGGCCTGGGAAGAATTGGCCGCCAGCGCGGCCGCGCCGCAGGCGTTCCGCGACAACGGCGTCTACCTCATCAGCGGCGGCCTCGGCGGCCTCGGCGGCCTGTTCGCGCGCGAGATCCTCGCCCAGACCGCGCAGGCGCGGGTGGTGCTGTCGGGCCGCGCCGAAGCCTCGTCCGAGATCGACGGCCGGCTGGATGCGCTGGCGGACGATGCCGCGGCGCGCGCGCGGCTGTCGTACCTGCGCCTGGATCTCGCCGACGCCGCGCACGTCGAGGCCGGCATCGCTGCGATCCTCGCCGCGCACGGCCGCCTCGACGGCATCGTGCACAGCGCCGGCCTGGTCCGCGACGGCCTGATCGCGCACAAGCGCAGCGAAGATCTCGCCGAGGTGCTGGCGCCGAAGGTCGCCGGCAGCGTGCATCTGGACCGCGCCAGCCGCGCGCTGGACCTGGATTTCTTCGCCCTGTTCTCGTCCGGCGCGGCGGCGATCGGCAACGTCGGGCAAGGCGACTACGCCGCCGCCAACGGTTTCCTCGACCGCTACGCCGCGCACCGGCAGGCCTTGGTCGCGGTCGGGCAGCGCCGCGGCCGCAGCCTGGCGATCGACTGGCCGCTGTGGCGCGACGGCGGCATGCGCATGCCGGCGGCCGCGCAGGCGGCGATGCAGGCCGGCACCGGCATGCGGCCGATGGCGACCGCCAACGGCATGGCCGCGTTCCAGCGCAGCCTCGCCGGCGGCGCGGCGCAGACGCTGGTGATCGAAGGCGAGCCGGCCAGGATCCGCGCCGCCGTGTTCGGCGCCGATGCGCAGGACGACGCCGAGGTTGCGGACGAGCCGTCCGCCGCCGTTGCGGTCGTCGCGCCCGCCGCTGCGGACGCGCCCGCCGACCGCGCCGCGCGCCTCGCCGATTTCCTGCGCAAGCAGTTCGCCGAGCACTTCAAGCTGCCGTACCGCAAGATCGACCCGCGCGCGCCGTTCGACAAGTACGGCATGGACTCGATCCTGGCGATGGACCTGACCCGGCAGCTGGAAAAGAGCTTCGGCGCCTTGTCGAAGACGCTGTTCTTCGAACATCAGACCCTGCAGGAACTGACCGAGCACCTGCTCGTCGCGCATGCGGCAACCGTCGCCAAGCTGTTCGCAGAGTCCGCACCGTCGCCCGCGCCGCCCGTCGCCGTCGCGGTCCAAGCGCGTACCGCCGTTCCCGCCGCGCGCTCGCGCGGCCCGCGTTCGCCTTCGCCTTCGCTGCCGGCGCGCGCACGCGCCCAAACCGGCGGCGCGCAGGCGCCGACCGCCGAACCCATCGCCATCGTCGGCCTCAGCGGCCGCTACCCGCAGTCGCCCGACCTCGACGCGTTCTGGCGCAACCTCAGCGGCGGCGTGGACTGCGTCACCGAGGTCCCGCCCGAGCGCTGGGACTGGCGCGAGTACTACAGCGCCGACCGCAGCGTCGACGGCGCGCACTACAGCAAGTGGGGCGGCTTCATCGAAGGCGTGGACGAGTTCGATCCGCTGTTCTTCAACATCCCGCCGGTCGACGCCGAGTTCATCGACCCGCAGGAACGCCTGTTCCTGCAACACGCGTGGATGGCGGTCGAGGACGCCGGCTACACCCGCGCCGCGCTGCAGATTCCGTCCGACACCGGCCTGCCCGGCGAAGTCGGCGTCTACGTCGGCGTGATGTACGGCGAGTACCAGCTGTTCGGCGCCGAAGCCAGCCTGCAAGGGCCGCGCGTCGGCGTGCCGGTCAGCTACGCCAGCATCGCCAACCGGGTCTCGTACCTGCTGAACCTGCACGGCCCGAGCATGACCCTGGACAGCATGTGCTCGTCCTCGCTGACCGCGATCCATCTGGCCTGCCAGGATCTGCGCTCCGGCCGCACCGCGCTGGCCATCGCCGGCGGCGTCAACGTCAGCATCCACCCGAACAAGTACCTGATCCTCAGCGCCGGCCAGTACATTTCCGGCGACGGCCATTGCCAGAGCTTCGGCGAAGGCGGCGACGGCTATATTCCGGGCGAGGGCGTCGGTGCGGTGGTGCTCAAGCGCCTGTCCGAAGCGCAGCGCGACGGCAATCCGATCTACGGTCTGCTGCGCGGCAGCGCGCTGAACCACGGCGGCCGCACCCACGGCTATTCGGTGCCCAACCCCAAGGCCCAGGCCAGCGTGATCCGCCGCGCCCTGCGCGAATGCGGCACCGATGCGCGCCACGTCAGCTATGTGGAAGCGCACGGCACCGGCACCAAGCTCGGCGACCCGATCGAGATCGCGGCGCTGACCGACGTGTTCCGCCAGTACACCCAGGACCGGCAGTACTGCGCGATCGGTTCGGCCAAGTCGAACATCGGCCACTGCGAATCGGCGGCCGGCATCGCCGGGCTGACCAAGGTGCTGCTGCAGATGAAGCACGCGCAGATCGCGCCGTCGCTGCATTCGGCGGCGTTGAACCCGCATATCGATTTCGCCTCGTCGCCGTTCGAGGTCAACCAGCGCCTGCGGCCGTGGGACGCGCCGACGCTCGACGGGCGGCGGCTGCCGCGCATCGCCGGCATTTCCTCGTTCGGCGCGGGCGGCTCCAATGCGCACCTGATCGTCGAGGAATACCTCGCGCCGGCGCAGACCGAGCCCGCGCCGCACGCAACCTGCGTGGTGCCGCTGTCGGCGCGCACAGTGCGGCAGCTGCGGCAGAAGGTCGCCGACCTGGCGGCGGTCGTCGAACGCGCGATCGACGCGGACGCGGCGCCGCTGGATCTGGCCGCGCTCGCCTACACCTGCCAGCTCGGCCGCGAGCCGATGGACGCGCGGGTCGCGTTCCTGGCCGATTCGCCGGCGGCGCTGGCGGCGAAGCTCGGCGCTTATCTGCGCGACGAGACGGGCATCGAAGATTGCTACAGCGGCCCGGCCGAAGCCGGGCTCGACAGTCTCGGCGCGCTGGCCGACGACGAGGAAATGCAGGCCACGGTCGAGCGCTGGATCGCGCGCGGCGCGCTCGCGCGGGTCGCCGAGCTGTGGGCGCGCGGGCTGGCGGTGGACTGGAGCAAGCTGCACGGCGGGCGCGCGCCGCGGCTGATGTCGCTGCCGGCGTATCCGTTCGCTCGCGACCGCTACTGGATCGCCCAGCCGGACCGCAGCCGCGGCCAGGCTGCGACGCGGCTGCATCCGCTGCTGCACGCCAACACCTCGGATATCTACCAGCAGCGTTACGCCAGCCGCTTCGACGGCAGCGAGTTCTTCCTCGCCGATCACCGCATCGACAGCGGCGACGGCGTCCGCCGCAAGCTGCTGCCGGCCGCCGCGTACCTGGAAATGCTGCGCGCCGCGGCCGAACTGGCGGTGCCCGCCGAGGCCGCGCCGCGCAAGCTGAGCGTGCACGATCTGATCTGGGAACGGCCGCTGATCGTGGACGGCGCGAACGCAGTGTCGACGTCGCTGCAGGTCGGCGACGACGGCGCCATCGAGATGGAAATCGCCAGCGACGCTGCGGACGGCGCTGAGGACGAGCCCGTCGTGCATTGCCGCGCCCGCGCGCAGTGGGCGCCGGCGCAGGCGGTCGAGGCGCTGCACCTCGCCGAGCTGCGGGCGCGCATGGGCGGCGGCCGGCTCGAGCCGGCGCATATCTACGCCGCGTTCGAAGGCATGGGCATCCACTACGGCGGCAGCTTCCGCGGCATCGCCGCGATCGCGCGCGGCGAAGCGGAATTGTTGGCCGAACTGCACGTTCCCGCGGCCGGACAAGGCGGCTATGCGCTGCATCCGGCGCTGCTGGACTGCGCGCTGCAAGCCTGCGTCGGCCTGCTCGGCGATCCCGCCGCGCTCGCTGCGCCGGCGGTGCCGTTCGCGCTGGACGCCGCGGAGATCCACGGCGCCTGCGCGGCGCGCATGTTCGCCTGGGTGCGCCGCGGCGAAGGCGAGGGGATCGACATCGATCTGTGCGACGGCGCCGGCGCGGTCTGCCTGCGCCTGCGCGGCCTGATGCTGCGCGAGCTGCGCGGCGACGAGCGCAACGGCGCGTTGATCGCGCAGCCGGTCTGGGAAGCCGCGGCGGCCGATGCCGCGGCGGATGCGGCGCCGGGCGAGACCTGGGTGACCTTGTGCAATCCCGACTCGATCGCGCCGGCGCAACTGGCTGCGGCGATGCCGGCGGCGCGGATCGCGGCCTGGAACTTGCCGACCGGCAACGGCGAACCGGCCGCGCTGGCCGACCGCTATCGCGCGGCCGCGCTGGCCTGCTTCGCGCAGGCGCAGGAACTTTCTGCGCGGGCGGGCGGCGAGCCCGTCGACTGCCAGTGGGTGGTCGCGCACGATGGCGACGATGCGATCCTCGCGGGCCTCGCGGGCCTGCTCGACACGCTGCGGCAGGAACAGCCGCAGGTGCGCGCGCAGCTGCTGCTGACCGAGCCCGGGCTCGACGCCGAAACGCTGGCCGCGCAACTGCGCGCTGCGCGCGGCCTCGGCGATACGCTGCTCAAGGTCGAAGCCGGCCGTCTGCTGGCGCGCGCCTGGAACAGCGCGGCGCTGACGCAGGCCGCGTCGCCGGAGTCGCCGTTCAAGGACGAGGGCGTGTACCTGATCAGCGGCGGCCTCGGCGGGCTCGGCAAACTGTTCGCGCGCGAAATCCTCGCCGCGACCGCCGCCGCGACCGTCGTGCTGACCGGCCGCGCCGAAGCCGGCGCCGCGCAACACTCCGAATTGCAGGGCTTGAGCGAAGCCTGGGCGATCGCGCCGCAGCGCCTCGCGTACCGCCGGCTGGATCTGGCGGACCGCGCCGCCGCGACCGCCGCGGTCGCGGCCATCGCCGTCGAATTCGGCGGCTTGAACGGCGTGATCCACAGCGCCGGCATGCTCGACGACGGCCTGATCCGCAGCAAGAGCGCCGAGCGCTTCGCGCGCGTGCTCGAACCCAAGGTCGCCGGCAGCGTCCATCTCGATCTGGCCACCGCTGGGCACGAGCTCGATTTCTTCGTCCTGTGTTCCTCGCTGGCCGGTGCGCTCGGCAATGCCGGCCAGGCCGACTATGCGGCGGCCAACGCGTTCATGGACCGCTACGCCGCGCAGCGCAACGCGTGGGCGCGCGCGGGACTGCGCCGCGGCCATAGCCTGTCGGTCGGCTGGCCGCTGTGGCGTGACGGCGGCATGCACATGGACGAACAGGCGCTGGCCGCGCTGACCCGCGCCTCGGGCATGACCGCGATGGGCACCGACACCGGCCTGCGCGCGTTGGCGCAGCTGCTGTCGCTGCGCGCCGATCATGCGCTGGTGCTGGAAGGCGAGACCGCGCGTCTTCGCCGTTCGCTGCAGCGCCGCGCGGCCGCGCCTGCGGCGCCGCTCGAAGCGCCCGCGCCAGCGCCGGCCGGCGCCGACGGCGAACGGCTGCTGGCGGCTGCGCAGCGCTGGGTCGCCGGCGAATTCGCCAGCCTGCTCAAGCTGCCGGCGCACGAAGTCGACCCCAAGGCGCCGCTGGAGAAGTACGGCATCGACTCGGTGCTGACGATGAAGCTGACCCAGCAGCTGGAGCGCAGCTTCGGCCCGCTGTCGAAGACGCTGCTGTTCGAATACCAGACCGTCGCGAGCCTGGCCGCCTACCTGGCCGGCGCCTTCGCCGCGGCGATGCGCGAAAAGACCGGCCTCGGCGCCGCCGCCCCGGCGCCCGCTGCGGCGATGGCGCCGGTGGCCGCCGCGCCCGCGCGCAGCCGCGTCGCCGCACGCATGCAGCGCGCCGGCGCGTTCGCGCGCGAAGCCGGCGAGGACGACATCGCCATCGTCGGCGTCGCCGGCCGCTATCCGCAGGCCGCCGACCTGGAGCAGTTCTGGGACAACCTGCGCAGCGGCCGCGACAGCGTCACCGAGGTGCCGGCCGAGCGCTGGGACCACGCGCGCCTGTTCGACCCGCAGCGCAACCGCGCCGGCAAGACCTACAGCAAGTGGGGCGGCTTCCTCGACGGCGTCGACCGCTTCGATCCCTTGTTCTTCAGCATCTCGCCGCGCGAAGCGGAACTGATGGATCCGCAGGAGCGGCTGTTCATCGAGACCGTGTGGGAGACCCTGGAAGACGCGGGTTACGCCAAGGACGGACTGGCGCAGCGCCGCGTCGGCGTCTACGTCGGCGCGATGTGGGGCCAGTACGAGCTGTACGGCGTCGGCGCCGAACACGCCGGCGTGCCGAGCTCCTCGTTCGCCTCGATCGCCAACCGGGTGTCGTATTTCTTCGATTTCCACGGCCCCAGCCTGGCCCTGGATACGATGTGCTCGTCCTCGCTGACCGCGATCCACCTGGCCTGCGAGGACTTGCGCAAGGGCACGGTCGAGGCCGCCATCGCCGGCGGCGTCAATCTGTCCCTGCATCCGAGCAAGTACCTGAGCCTGAGCCAGGGCAACTTCGCCTCCAGCGACGGCCGCTGCCGCAGCTTCGGCGCCGACGGCGACGGCTACGTGCCGGGCGAGGGCGTCGGCGCGGTGCTGCTCAAGCCGCTGCGCCGCGCGCTCGCCGACGGCGACCGCATCCATGCGACGATCAAGGCCAGCGCGATCAATCACGGCGGCAAGACCAACGGCTACACCGTGCCCAATCCGGTCGCGCAGGGGCAGTTGATCCGCGAAACCCTGCAGCGCGGCGGCATCGACGCGGCCAGCATCGGCTACATCGAAACCCACGGCACCGGCACCTCGCTCGGCGATCCGATCGAGATCGCCGGTTTGAGCCGCGCGTTCGCCGGCGACGGCGGCGCGCCGGGCTCGTGTCCGATCGGTTCGGTCAAGTCCAATATCGGCCACCTTGAAGCGGCCGCCGGCATCGCCGCGGTCAGCAAGGTGCTGCTGCAGTTCCGCCACGGCGAGCTGGCGCCGTCGCTGCATGCGCAACCGCGCAACCCGCATATCGACTTCGACGCCACCCCGTTCCGGGTGCAGACCGAGCTGCAGGCCTGGGCGCGCCGCGGCGACGCCGCGCACCGCGCCTGCGTGAGCTCGTTCGGCGCCGGCGGCTCCAACGCGCATCTGGTGCTGGAAGAATTCCGCGAGCGCCGCATCGAGGCCGCGCCGCGGCCGGAGCTGTTCCTGCTCTCGGCCAAGAGCCGCGAGGCCTTGCGCACCTATGCGGCGAAGACGGTTGCGGAACTGGAGCGCAGCGACGCGGCCTGGGCCGATATCGCCTTCACTTCGCAGGTCGGCCGCACGCCGATGAGCGAGCGGCTGGCGGTCGTCGCCGGCGATCTCGCCGGCCTGCGCCAGCGCCTGCGCGACTGGCTCGATGCCGACGGCGCCGCCGCCGGCGCCGATATCCAGCAGGGCAGCACCCGCGACGCGGCGGCGGGCGCGGCGGCGTTGATCGAAGGCGAGGCCGGTGCGGCGTTCCTGCAACTGGTGCTGGAACGGCGCGATCTGGAGCGCCTGGCCAAGCTGTGGATCGCCGGGGTCGAGATCGACTGGGCGCAGTTGCATCGCGGCGCGCAGGTACGGCGCGTGCGGCTGCCGACGTATCCGTTCTCGCGCGAACGCTACTGGATCCGCGCGGCGGCGCCGATCGACGCGGTCGCGACGCAGCCCGCCGCGGCGGCGCCGCAGCCGGCCGCATCGCAGCCGGCCGCGCCGGCGCAACGGCTGCATTACCGCAGCGCATGGCGCGCCGCACCGATGCCGTCGGCGCAAGCCGACGCGCCCATCGCCGGTCCGCTGTTGCTGCTCGACGCGGGCGAGGCGCTGTCCGCCGAGTTGGGCGGGCGCTGCGACGGCGAAACGATCGCGGTCGAGTTCGGCGCCGGGTTCGCCGAATCCAGCCGCAACCGCTTCACAGTCGATCCGTCCTGCGATGCCGACTTCGACCGCTTGGCCGAGGCGCTGGAAGCCGCCGGCGCCTTGCCGCGTGCGCTGGTGCATCGCGTCGCCGGCGACGGCGCCACCGAGGCGCAGCTCGAGCGCGGCGTGTTCGCCCTGCATGCGCTGTGCCGCGCGCTGATGCGGCGCAAGCCCGGTCACGCCCTGCGCATCGTCGCGCTGCGCGCCGGCGCCGAAGCGGCGCCGGCGCATCTGGCGCTGGGCGCGTACCTCGGCAGCCTCGCGCTGGAACACGCCAAGTTCTCCGGCAAGACGCTCGCGCTCGGCGCCGATGCCGGCGACGCCGAAATCGCCGCGCGCGTTGGCGCCGAACTGACCGAGCCGGAATGGCGCGGCGCCGACGTGCGCTACACCGCGGCCGGACGCGAAATCCGCCGGATCGAGCGCCACGCCGCGCAGGCGGCGACGGCTTCGATGAGCAAGCAGGACGGCGTCTATCTGATTACCGGCGGCCTCGGCGGCCTCGGCTATCTGTTCGCCGAGCACCTGGCCCGCAGCTGCCGCGCGCGCCTGGCGCTGAGCGGCCGCTCGCCGCTCGACGCGGCGCTGGAACAGCGCCTGCAGCGACTGCGCGCGCACGGCGGCGAAGCGATCTACGTGCAGGCCGACGTCGCCGACCCGGCCCAGGCCGAAGCGCTCGCCGCCGCCGCGCGGTCGCGGTTCGGCCGCATCGACGGGGTGATCCACAGCGCCGGCGTGCACCGCGACGCGTTCGCGCTGAACAAGGACCGCGCGGCGATGCGCGAGGTGTTCGCGGCCAAGATCCACGGCAGCGAGAACCTCGACCGCGCGACCCGCGCCGACGCGCTCGATGCGTTCGTGCTGTTCTCGTCGGTGGCCGGCATCGCCGGCAACGCCGGGCAGTGCGATTACGCCTACGCCAACCGCTTCCTCGACGGTTTCGCCGAACAGCGCCAGGCGCTGGCGGCGGCGGGCGAACGCAGCGGCCGCAGCGTGTCGATCGCCTGGCCGTTCTGGCAGGACGGCGGCATGCGCATGGCCGAGGCCGATCTGGCGCTGTTGCGCGCGCGCGCCGGCATCCAGCCGCTGCCGACCGAGGCCGGGCTGCGCTATTGGGACGAGTTCCTGGCCACCGACCTGAGCCATGCCGTCGCGATGTACGGCGCGGCACCGCTGATCGACGCGCACTTGATGCCGTCGGCCGCGGCCCGGCCGGCCGCTGCGTCGCCTGCGCCCGCCATCGACGGCGCGGATCTGCGTGAAGCCTCCGAGCAGTACCTCAAGGGCTTGCTCAGCGAGGAGATCCGCCTGCCGGTGGAGCGCATCGACGCGCAGGAGCGGTTCGAAGCCTACGGCGTGGATTCGATGATGATCGGCCGCCTCAATCTGGCGCTGGAGCGCGATCTCGGCGAGCTGCCGAAGACGCTGTTCTACCAGTACGCGAGCATCGAGGAGCTGGCCGCGTACCTGCGCCAGGACGCCGCGGCCGCGCTGGGCCGGTTGCTGATGCCGGCCGCCGCCGCGGCGCCCGCGCAATCCGCAGCGCCCGCCGCGGCGCCGGCGCCTGCGATAACGATGCCCGCACCGGCATTCGCGAACGCCGCCGCGGACGAACGCATCGCGATCATCGGCCTGCACGGCCAGTTCCCCGGATCGCCGGACCTCGACGCGTTCTGGGATCGGCTCAGCCAAGGCCGCGACCTGCTCGGCGAGGTCCCGGCCGAACGCTGGGACGCGCAGGCCTGGTTCGACGCCGATCCGGACAAGGCCCGCGACGGCAAGATCTATTGCAAACGCGGCGGCTTCCTCGACGACTTCGACAAGTTCGACGCCGCGTTCTTCGGCATCGCCGCCGAAGACGCGCGCAGCATCGATCCGCAGGAGCGCCTGTTCCTGCAATCGGCATGGTCGGCGCTGGAAGACGCCGGCTACACCCGCGAGCGGATCAAGCGCCGGTTCCCGAAGGCGCGCAGCGCAGACGTGGGCGTGTTCGCCGGCGTGACCACCAACTCCTACCACCTGCTCGCACCGGAGCAGGCGCTGCGCGGCAACAGCGTGGCGCCGGCGGCGATGCCGTGGTCGATCGCCAACCGGGTCTCGTACTTCTTCGACCTGCAAGGCCCGAGCCTGCCGGTCGACACCGCCTGCTCGTCGTCGCTGGTGGCGCTGCACCAGGCCTGCGAAAGCCTGCGCCGCGGCGAATGCCAGTTGGCCATCGCCGGCGGCGTCAACCTCTACCTGCACCCGTCCAAATACCAGTCGCTGTGCCGCCGGCGCATGCTCGCCACCGGCGAAGCCTGCCGCAGCTACGGCGCCGGCGACGACGGCTTCATCCCCAGCGAAGCGGTCGGCAGCGCGGTGCTCAAGCCGCTGAGCCGCGCGATCGCCGACGACGACCGCATCCTCGGCGTGATCGCCGCCAGCGCCTGCGAACACGGCGGCCGCGCCAACGGTTACGCGGCGCCGAACCCGAACTCGCAGGCGGCGCTGATCGCGCAGACCCTGCGCAAGGCGGGCCTGCGCGCGGATGCTATCGGCTATGTCGAAGGCCACGGCACCGGCACCCAGCTCGGCGACAGCCTCGAAGTCGCGGCGCTGAGCCAGGCGTTCCAGGCCGACGGCGTGGGCGTCCAGTCGTGCGCGCTCGGCTCGGTCAAGTCCAACCTCGGCCATTCCGAATCGGCCGCCGGCATCACCGGCGTGGCCAAGGTGCTGTTGCAGTTCCGCCACCGCCGGATCGCGCCGAGCCTGCATGCGCGCGAGGCCAATCCGAACATCGATTTCGCCGCGACGCCGTTCCGCGTGCAGCACGAACTCGGCGACTGGAGCGCGGCCGACGGACAGCCGCGCCGGGCCCTGATCAATTCGTTCGGCGCGGGCGGCGTCAACGCCTGTCTGGTGCTGGAGGAGTATCAGGCGCCGCTGGCGGCGGTCGCCGATGCGCGGCCGCGGCTGTTCCTGCTGTCGGCCAGGGACGATTCGCGCCTGCGCGAGAGCGCGGCGCGGCTGCATAAGCGCATCGCCGGCGACAGCGCGATCGATCCGGCTGCGCTGGCCTACACCTTGCAGACCGGTCGGGAAGCGATGGAGTCGCGTCTGGCCATCGTCGCCGCCGACGCGGATGGCTTGTTGCGCGAACTCGAACTGTACGCCCGCGGCGAAGCCTCGGCCGCGGCCCTGCGCGGCCGCGTCGAAGCGCACCAGCGCCAGCGCTCGCTGAAGCCGGAGCAGCGCGAGCGCCTGTTGGCCGCGCGAGCGCAAGACGACTGGGCGGCGCTGGCGCAGGCCTGGATCGAAGGGCAGGCGCTGGACTGGGACGAACTGCAGGACCCGCAGCCGCCGCGTCCGCTGTCGTTGCCCGCGTATCCGTTCGCGCGCGAACGCCATTGGGTCGCCGACGATGCGCCCGCTTCGCCGGTCGTCGCGCAAGCCGCCCAGGCGCAGCCGGCCGCGCTGCATCCCTTGGTCGCGACCAACGCGTCCACGCTCAAGGAAGTCTGCTTCGCCTCGTGGCTGTCGGGCGAGGCCTACTACGCCCGCGACCACCGCGTCGACGGCGCGATGTTCTTCCCGGGCGCGGGCATGCTCGAAATCGCCTGCGTCGCCGGCAGCCTCGCCGGCGAGCACAGCGTAATCGCGCTGGAGGACGTGGTCTGGAACCAGCCGCTGCGGCTCGCGCCGGGTCGGCGCCTGGTCAAGACCTTGCTCAAGGCCGGCCAGGACGGCGCCGATTACCTGATCGTGTCGCTGGACGAAGACAACGAGCGGGTCGTGCACAGCGAAGGCCGGATCGGCTACGGCCATCCGCGCGCGCACGGGCGTTCGGCGCCGGCGCCGGTCGCGCTCGCGCCGCTGGTCGCGGGCGCGCGCCGCACGCTGCAAGGCGCCGACTGCTACCGCGAACTCGAACGCGCCGGTTTCCAGTACGGCCCGAGCTTCCGCACCATCCGCCAGCTGCACATCGGCGACGGCTATGCGCTGTCGGCGCTGAAGCTCGACGACGCGCTGCTCGGCGAATTCGATCAGTACCTGCTGCATCCCAGCCTGATCGACGGCGCCTTGCAGACCGTGCTCGGCGTGGTCGGCGACGGCGAGGCCGCGGCGCCGCACCTGCCGTTCGCGCTCGGCAGCCTGCGCCGCCTGCGTCCGCTGACGCCGTCGTGCTACGCGCTGGCGCGGCCGTCGGCGACGGCCGCCGGCGGTCCGGCGGACGTCAAGCAGTTCGACATCCAGTTGCTCAGCGAGTCGGGCGAAGTGCTGGCGGCGTTGAACAAGTTCTACGTGCGCGCCTTGCGCGGCGCCGCGGCCGATGCCGACGGCAGTGCCGGGCGCGTGGCGGTGGCCGAATGACCGCGGGACAGGCCGCCGGAAAGATTCCGCCGCCGCCGTTCGCGTCGGCCGCATCCGCCGTCGCCCAGCCGGAAGTCGTCGTGCTGCACGTCGCCCGCGGCTTCATGAAGAACAACAACTACCTGGTGATCGACCCGGCGACGCGCCAGGCGGTGCTGGTCGACCCGGCCTGGGAAATCGAGGTCGTCGAAGCCGCGCTGGCCGAACACCGCGCGCAACTGCGCGGCATCCTGCTGACCCACGCGCATTTCGACCACATCGATCTGGCCCGGCCGCTGTCGCAGAAGTACGCCTGCCCGGTGTGGATGTCGTGGCGCGAGATCGCCGCGTCGGGCTTCCAGGCCGAACGTTTGATCGGCATCGACGAGACGCCGTGGTCGCTGGGGCGGCTGACGATCGAGCCGATCTCCACGCCGGGCCATACCCCGGGCTGCGTGTGCTACCTGATCGGCGATCACCTGTTCTGCGGCGACGTTCTGTTCGCCGAAGGCTGCGGCATCTGCAAGGACGTCGACGCCGCGCACGCGATGTACGACAGCCTGTGCCTGCTCAAGCGGCGCCTGTCCGCGCACACCCGCATCTATCCCGGCCACACCTATGTGCGGCCGCCGGGCCGCAGTTTCGCCGAAGTGCTCGGCTGCAACCTGTACCTGCAGTTCCGCGATCGCGACAGCTTCGCCGCTTACCGCCTGCGCAAGGGCCAGAGCGAACGCAAGCTGTTGGATTTCAAATGACCCATCCGGCCGCGCCGGCCCGCGCCGTCGCCGCCGCTCCTTGAACGTGAGAGGTAGAACGTGAGCATTGTGGGAATCGAAGCGATGAACGTCTTCGCCGGCACCGCCTGCCTGGACGTGACCAAACTGGCCCAGCACCGCGGCCTGGACATGAGCCGGTTCGAGAACCTGCTGATGAAGCAGAAGACCGTGGCCATGCCGTACGAAGACCCGGTGACCTTCGCCGTCAACGCGGCCAAGCCGCTGATCGATGCGCTGACGCCGGAGGAGAAGGACCGCATCGAGATGGTCATCACCTGCACCGAGTCGGCGTTCGACTTCGGCAAGTCGATGAGCACCTACTGCCACGACCTGCTCGGGCTGAACCGCAACTGCCGTCTGTTCGAGCTCAAGAACGCCTGCTACTCGGGCGTGGCGGGTCTGCAGATGGCGGTCAACTTCGTGCTCTCGCAGACCTCGCCGGGCGGCAAGGTGCTGGTGCTGGCGACCGACGTGTCGCGCTTCATGGTCGAGGAGGGCGGCGAAGCGCTGTCGGCGGACTGGTCGTTCGCCGAACCCAGCGGCGGCTCGGGCGCGGTGGCGATGCTGATCAGCGACCGCCCGCACGTATTCCAGATCGACGTCGGCGCCAACGGCTACTACGGCTACGAAGTGATGGACACCTGCCGGCCGTCGCCGGACACCGACGCCGGCGACACCGACCTGTCGCTGCTGTCGTATCTGAACTGCTGCGAGAACGCGTATCTGGAATACCAGAAGCGAGTGACCGGCGCCGACTTCGGCGCGACCTTCGACTATCTGTCGTACCACACCCCGTTCGGCGGCATGGTCAAGGGCGCGCACCGCAACATGATGCGCAAGCTGGTCAAGGCCAAGCCGGCCGACATCGAGAACGACTTCCAGCGCCGGGTCACGCCGGGCCTGATCCACTGCCAGCGGGTCGGCAACATCATGGGCGCGACCGCCGCGCTGTCGCTGGCCAGCACCATCGACCACGGCGACTTCGTCGTGCCGCAGCGCATCGGCGTGTTCTCGTACGGCTCGGGTTGCTGCTCGGAATTCTTCAGCGGCATGGCCCGCCAGGAAGGCCAGCAGCGGTTGCGCGAGATGAAGATCGGCGAGCGCCTGGACAAGCGCTACGAGCTGAGCATGGAGCAGTACGACCGCCTGCTCGAACGCAGCCGCGAGATGAAGTTCGGCACCCGCAACCTGCAGGCCGACGCCGAGTTCATCCCGCAGGCGCGCGCCGCGCTCGGCGCGCCGACCCTGTTCCTGAAGCAGATCAAGGAATTCCACCGGGAATACGAATGGGTATCCTGAGCGAGCCTTACCGGACCGTGCAGGTCCGCTTCGACGAGGACCTCTGCTTCGCGCAGATCCATCGTCCGCAGGCCAACAACGCGATCGACGATACGCTGATCGCCGAGCTGACCCAGGTGTTGGCGCGCTGCGAGGACGCGGCCAAGATCGTGGTGCTGGAAGGGCTGCCGGAGGTGTTCTGCTCCGGCGCCGATTTCCAGCAGATCCAGGCGCGCCACGCCAGCGGCGCGGCGCAGGAGCAGGACCCCGGTCCGCTCTACGATCTGTGGCACCAGCTCGCCGCCGGTCCGTACCTGACGATCGCCCATGTACGCGGGCGCGCGAATGCCGGCGGCATCGGCTTCGTCGCCGCCTGCGATATGGTGCTCAGCGACGAGAAGGCGACCTACAGCCTGTCGGAACTGCTGTTCGGGCTGATGCCGGCCTGCGTGATGCCGTTCCTGATCCGGCGCATGGGCTACGCCAAGGCCAACTACCTGACCTTGCTGACCCAGCCGATTGCGGCGCGGCAGGCGCTGGAATGGGGGCTGGTCGACGCGGTCGAGGACAACAGCGAGAACCTGCTGCGCAAGCACCTGCTGCGCCTGCGCCGGCTCAACAAGCAGGCGCTGGTGCGCTACAAGCGCTACGCGCTGTCGCTCGACGACAGCCTCAGCGCGGCGCGGCCGCTGGCGCTGGCGGCCAATCGCGAGGTGTTCGCCGATCCGCAGAACGTCGAGAAGATCGCGCGCTACGTCAGCACCGGCCGATTTCCGTGGGAGGCGGCGTGATGAGCGAGCCCATCGTCGCGGTCGAGCATCCCGCGCCCGGCGTCGCCCTGGTGCGCATGCAGGACCGCGCGCACAAGAACACCTTCACCAACGAACTGATCGCCGCGCTGTCGGCCGCGTTCGCCGCCGTCGCCGCCAACCGCGACTGCCGGGTCGTGGTGCTGACCGGCTACGACAGCTATTTCTCCAGCGGCGGCACCCAGGACGGTTTGCGCGACCTGTTCGACGGCAAGTTCAAGTTCACCGACCGCGATCTGTACAGCCTGTCGTTGAACTGCCCGGTGCCGGTGATCGCGGCGATGCAGGGCCACGGCATCGGCGGCGGCTTCGTCATGGGCCTGTTCGCCGACATCGTGGTGCTGGCGCGCGAAGCGGTCTACACGGCGAATTTCATGAAGTACGGATTCACCCCGGGCATGGGCTCGACCTTCATCCTGCCCAAGAAGCTCGGCCTGGCCCTGGCCGAGGAAATGATGCTGACCGCCGCGACCTACCGCGGCGAGGAACTGCAGCGGCGCGGCGCGCCGTTCGCGGTGCTGCCGCGCGAGCAGGTGCTGGCGCACGCGCTGCAGGTCGCCGCCGAGCTGGCCGACAAGCCGCGCGCTTCGCTGGTCACGCTCAAGGATCACCTGGTCGGCCCGCTGCGCGAAGCGCTGCCGCGGTTCATCGACCAGGAAGTGGCGATGCACGAACTGACCTTCCACCAACCGGAAGTCAAGGACCGCATCGAAGCGTTTTTCGGACAGTGAACCACCCGCGGCCGCAAAGGGCCGCACTCAAACAAACCGGAGAGAGAAGCCATGAACCAGGACCAAGTGTTCGAAATCATCGTCGGCCACACCAAGGAAGTGCTGCCGAACCTGGAGAAGCACCCGTTCCAGCAGGACGACTCGCTGCGCGCGCTCGGCGCCAACTCGATCGACCGCGCCGACATCATCATCATGACCCTGGAGTCGCTGTCGTTGAACGTGTCGCTGACCGAGATGGCCAAGGCGGAGAACATCGGCCAGCTGGCGGGCATCATCCATGCCAAGATCTGAGCCGCCGGCCGTTCTGGCCACCGGCGTCGGCGTGGTGTCGGCCATCGGCCAGGGGCGCGCGGCGTTCGCCGACGCCCTGCTCGAAGGCAGGCACCGCTTCGACGCGATGCGCCGGCCCGGACGGCAGCGGCCGCAGGACGACGGCGCGCCGGCGTTCCTCGGCGCCGAGATCGAACAGCTGAACGTGCCCGAGGCGATTCCGCGCGCGTTGTTGCGCACCGCGTCGCTGTCGGGGCAGGCCGCGCTGACCGCGTTGCACGAAGCCTGGCACGACGCGCGCCTGGACGAGGTCGCGCCCGAACGCATCGGCCTGGTCATCGGCGGCTCCAACGTGCAGCAGCGCGAGCTGACCCAGGTCCACGACGCGTACCGCGAGCGGGTCGCGTTCCTGCGCCCGACCTATGCGATGTCGTTCATGGACAGCGATCTGTGCGGGCTGTGCACCGAAGCCTTTCCGATCCGCGGCTTCGCCCAGACCTTGGGCGGCGCGTCGGCGAGCGGGCAGGCGGCGACGATCCAGGCGATCGAATCGGTGGCGTCCGGCCGGGTCGACGTGTGCATCGCGATCGGCGCGCTGATGGACCTGTCGTACTGGGAATGCCAGGGGTTCCGCTCGCTCGGCGCGATGGGCTCGGACCGCTACGGCGACGATCCCGCGCGCGCCTGCCGCCCGTTCGACCGCGACCGCGACGGTTTCATCTACGGCGAGTCCTGCGCGGCGATCGTGATCGAGCGCGCCGACGCCTGCGGCCGCGCCGGCGTCGCGCCGTACGCGCGCATCGCCGGCTGGGCGATGGCGATGGACGGCAACCGTAATCCGAATCCTTCCTTGCAGGGCGAGACCGCCGCGATCCGCGGCGCGCTCGACCGCGCCGGCTGGTCGGCGCGCGAGATCGACTACGTGAATCCGCACGGCACCGGCTCGGCGATCGGCGACGTCACCGAACTGCAGGCGCTGCGCGACTGCGGGCTCGACCATGCCTGGATCAACGCGACCAAGTCGGTGGTCGGCCACGGCCTCAGCGCCGCCGGCGCGACCGAGCTGGCGGCGATCCTGTTGCAGATGCGCGCCGGCCGCCTGCATCCGACCCGCAACCTCGACGACCCGATCGAACCCGGCTTCAACTGGGTGCGCGAACGCGCGGTGCCGCACGCCATCGCCAACGCGATCAACCTCAGCATGGGCTTCGGCGGCATCAACACCGCGATCTGCTTGAGCAAGTGCTAATCAACGAACGAATCAGTGGAGGCACGACCATGAAGACCTACATGTTCCCCGGGCAAGGCTCGCAATCCAAGGGCATGGGCGAGGCCCTGTTCGAACGCTTCAAAGAGCGCACCGCGCAGGCCGACGAGGTGCTCGGCTATTCGATCCGCGAGCTGTGCGTGGACGACCCGCGCGGCGAACTCGGCAATACCCGCTTCACCCAGCCGGCGCTGTACGTGGTCAACGCGCTGAGTTACTACGCCCGGGTCGAAGACAGCGGCGAAACCCCGGACTTCGTCGCCGGCCACAGCCTCGGCGAGTTCGACGCGCTGCTGGCGGCGGGCTGCTTCGATTTCCAGACCGGCCTGAAGCTGGTCAAGAAGCGCGGCGAGCTGATGAGCCAGGTTTCCGGCGGCGCGATGGCGGCGGTGATGAACGCCAGCCGCGAGGAGATCGAGCGCATCCTCGCCGACAATGGTCTGGGCAATATCGATCTGGCCAACTACAACACTCCGTCGCAGATCGTGATCTCCGGCGACGCCGACGAGATCGCCAAGGCCGAACCGCTGCTGCGTCAGGGCCGGGTGCGATTCTATCCGCTGGCCACCAGCGGCGCCTTCCATTCGCGCTTCATGCGCGGCTCGAAGGACAAGTTCGCTAAGTTCCTCAAGGGCTTCAAGTTCGACGAACCGAAGGTACCGGTGATCGCCAACGTCACCGCGCGCGAGTACGAAGGCAAGAAGATCGCCGAGACTCTTGCCAACCAGATCGCCAGCACCGTGCGCTGGTCCGACAGCGTGCAGTACCTGCTGGCGCTGGCGGCCGAGCGCGGCCAGGAGATGGAGTTCGTCGAGCTCGGCCACGGCGACGTGCTGACCCGCCTGGTGCACACCATCAAGCTGCAGACCCAGCCCGCCGCCGAGGCGCCGGCGGCCGCGCCGGCGCAGCCCGTTGCCGCATCTGCGCCCGCGCCGGCCGCGCAAAGCGCCGCGCCCGCCAGCGGCAGCGCCGCGGACAAGGTCGCGGCCTGGAACCGCCGCCATCCGGTCGGCACCAAGGTCAAGTCGACCGTCAGCGACTACCCGGACCTGGAGACCCGCACCGAAGCGGTGGTGCTGTTCGGCCATCGCGCCGCGGTCTACATGAAGGGCTACAACGGCTACTTCGATCTGGAAGAGCTGGAAGCGGCCTGAGCGCATGCGCGTTTTCGCCCTGTCCGACCTGCACGTCGACTATCCGGACAACGCGCGCTGGCTGCGCGCGCTGTCCGCGCAGGACTATCGCGAGGATCTGCTGATCCTGGCCGGCGATCTGACCCATCGCCGGCCGCTGCTGGCGTGGTGCCTCGGCGAATTCGTGCGGCGCTTCGCCACCGTGCTGTTCGTCCCGGGCAACCACGATGTCTGGGTGGCCGGCGAGGCGGCGCCGAAGACCTCGCTGGACAAGTTCGCCGAAGTCGCTTCGACTGCGTTCGAGTGCGGGGTGTCGATGAAGCCGCATCTCGCCGGACGCACCCTGTTCGCGCCGCTGCTGGGCTGGTACGACTATTCCTTCGGCGAGCCGGGCGAGGAGCTGCGGCGCAGCTGGAGCGATTTCGTCGCCTGCCGCTGGCCGCCGGGCTACGGCCCGGCGCAGGTGTGCGCGCATTTCCTGTCGATGAACGCGCTCGAGGTTCCGCGCGGGGTCGAACGGGTCATCAGCTTCTCGCACTTCCTGCCGCGGATCGATCTGGTGCCGCCGTACGTGCCGGCGCGCCACCGCATGCTCGATCCGGTGCTCGGCAGCGCCGGGCTCGACGCCCAGCTGCGCCGGCTCGGTTCCAGCCTGCACGTGTACGGGCACAGCCACATCAACCGCAGCGTGCGCATCGACGGCGTCGACTACGTCAACAACGCCTTCGGCTATCCGAACGAAGACGCGATCGCGGCCAAGCGGCTGCTGTGCATCGGGGAGGTGTGAGATGAATTACGTGCATGCGGCGCAGGCGGCAGCCGGGCCGGCGCTGGCGGAGCCGGAGCGGATCGAAGCCGGGCGCGGCGCCATCACACGCGCCGTGCCGGCGCGCGCCGGCGACGAGGTCGAGCTGTGGCTGGCGTTCTATCACGACCCGGTCTACGCGACCCTGCTGCCGCGCCTGCGCGGCCTGCTCAGCGCCGACGAGCGCCAGCGCGAAACGCGCTTCCATTTCAGCGACGACCGCAAGCGCTACCTGGTGACCCGCGCGCTGGTGCGCAGCGTGCTGTCGCGCTACGCGGCGATGGCGCCGGAGCGGTGGCGCTTCGCCGCCAACGCCTACGGCCGCCCCGAAATCGACGGCGCGCCCGCGGACGCGGCCGATCTGCGCTTCAACGTCTCGCACACGCGCGGGCTGATCGCGATGGCGGTCGGGCGCGGCCGCGAGCTCGGCGTCGACGTGGAGCACCTGTCGCTGCGCGAAGTCTCGCAGGCCGTCGCCGAGCGCTGCTTCGCCGGCGAGGAACTGGCCGACCTGGCGCGGATCGAACCGTGCCGGCGCCAGGACCGCTTCTTCGAGTACTGGACCTTCAAGGAGGCCTACATCAAGGCGCGCGGCATGGGTTTGTCGCTGCCGCTGGAGCAGTTCAGTTTCCACTACCCGCAGGCGGACGCGGTGCGCCTGGCGATCCGGCCCGAACTCGGCGACGACGCGCAGCGCTGGAGCCTATGGCAGTACCGGCCGACCCCCGACTACCTGCTCGCGCTGTGCGCCGAGCGCGGGCACGGCGCGGCCGCGCCGCGCATCCGCAGCATCGTGCCGACCCTGCACGAGCGCGAGCTGCACCTGCCGCTGCTGAAGTCGTCCGAGCGCGCCGCGGCCTGAGCGCCGCGGCGGCGGCCGCTACGCCGCGCGCAGCGCGGCGAGGTGTTTCGAATCCTGGCCGTACGGCGTCAGCACCGCATGCGCGGTCGAGCGGCTGTCCGCGGGCAGCGCGTACTTGGCGAAGGTGGCCATCGTGCCGGATGCGCCGACGTCGATGTAGCGGTGCGGCCCGAGCCGTTCCAGCGCCGCCAGGGTGTCGCGCAGCAGGATCGGCCGGCGCACCACCCGCCAGAAGAAATCGGCCGGCAGCTCGGTCAGCACCGCGGCCTGTTCGCAGCACGCCAGCGGCACGGCGCCGCGGCCGAGCGGAATGCCGCGCATGAAGGTTTCGAACGGCGCCTGCGCCGGATCGATCCAGCGCGAATGGAACGCGAACGACACCGCCAGCCGCTGATGGGCGATGCCGCGTTCGCGCAGCTGCGCTTCGATCGCGTCGAGCCGGGCCTGCGGCGCGGCGACGGCGAAGTGCTGGGCGAAGTTGTCGGCGGCCAGTTCGGCGTATTCGCCGAGCCAGCCCGCGTCGACCAGTTCGCGCCCGGCCAGCACCGCGATCATGCCGCCGCGCTCGCAGGTGTCTTCGAACGCGGCGGCCTGGCGGATCGTCGCGTCGAGCGCGTCCTCGACGTCGAGATGCCCGGCGACCGCGGCGGCGACGAACGAGCCCAGGCTTGCGCCGAGCACCCGATCGGGGCGGATGCCTTCTTCGATCAGGCACTGGGCCAGGGAATACCCGAGGATGAATATCGCCGGATGGGTGATCGCGGTGCGGTCGAAGGTTTCTCCGCGGCCGTAGCCGTATACCGTATCGATAATCCGCAGGCCGGAGTTTTCCTGGACGAATCTGTCCAGACGCGTCATCCAGTGACGGAACACGTCATGCGATTCGAACAGCTGTTTTCCCATTTGAAAGTATTGGGAACCCTGGCCGGAAAACATGAATACGGTTTTTGCGGGGGTCACGGGATAGCCTCGCGAACGGGGCGCGCAGCGGCCCGTGTATCGAATCGGAAACATGCGGCGAACGCATTCGCGCGGCAGGCGTAGTCGTAAAATAGAAACATGTGATTTATGTGCGATCCAACACTTGTGTTCAGTGCCAATTGTGACGAAGTGGCCCAACCGGATTCGTGATTCTGATTAACTTTAATCAAGCCGCATGCGATATCGAATCGGCGATTGGTTTCACGGTTTTTTTGCAACTCCGCTACTGAGTGAACAGGGGGCAGCCTCGCTTCGCGATGCGCCGGCATGCGTTCGATTCGCGCCGGCGGGCGTGTTGGCGCCTGCTCGAAGGGGCTCAACGCACTTACGACCGAACGCCGGCGCACGCCGCGCGGGCGGCGGGGCATTGCGTGGGCAAAGGCATCGGTTATCGGTAAGGGCCGTTGAATGATCGAGCAGCGAGTTCGTCCGTGGTATGTACTGCGTACCAGAAGCCGTCATGAGAAAGTCGTCGTGGATTGCTTGCGCGAACGCAGCATCAATGCGTATCTGCCCAAGCGCTCGGTGGTGAGGCGCCGCGACGACCGCCGCAGCGTCGTCGAGCTGCCGGTGTTTCCGGGCTATGTGTTCGTCCAGCCCGATGAGGAGCAACACGCGCACATCCGCTACATCCGCGGTTCCTGCGGCCTGGTCATGACCGGCGCGACGCCGGCGGTGATGCCGCAAAGCGAACTGGAAGCGGTCAAGGCGCTGGTCGACAGCAGCGCGGAGCTGCAGTCCAGCGCGAGCCTGATGCCGGGACAGCGGGTCAAGGTCACCGGCGGGCCGTTCGCCGGGATCCACGGAGAGCTGGTCCGGGCCAAGGGTCAGGAGCATCTGGTCATCAACGTGCAGCTGCTGTGCAGCAGCATCAGCGTGGTGGTCGATTCCGACATGGTGTCCGCGCTCTAGCCCGCGCATCGGCGCGGCGCTTCGCCGCCGCGCGCGGCGCCGTTTCTCGCGATGCCCGACCGCGCTCCTGCGCCGTACCGCTGCACGCAGCGGTACGGCGCAGCGCCAGCGCGGTTTTCAGCTGCCTGTGGCCGGCGCAGCCTGCGCGCCCTCGGCGCGGCTCAGCCGGCTCCAGTAGTCGACTTCCTGGATGTCGTCGACGTGGGCGTTGCGGTAGATGTCCTTCTTCAGCAGGCCCGGCAGTTCGTACATGTACTGATAGGTGATCTTGGTCAGCAGCAGGTTCGCCAACGGGTAGGGCAGCTCGCCCATGTCGGTGTCCTGGGTCAGCTCGACGTAGAGATCGCCGTTGGCCTTGGGATCGAAGCGCCAGGTGTTGTGCAGATGGCTGACCCGCACGCAGCACGGATCGCGCGGCAGGCGGTTCGGCGCGGCGTTGAGGTCGACCACCGCGACTTTGCTGGCCGGGTCCTGCCAATGCTGCTGCAGCAGCACGTACTGGCGGGTCATCGCGCCCGGGATGTCGTACTTGAACTTGAAATAGGCGGCGTAGTGGCCGGGCACCGAGGGCATCTTGTCGATCACGTCGGCGTCGTAGCAGTAGGCGTCCTTGCAGCCGACGCTGACCGATTCGAGCATCCAGATCATGCTGGCGATGCGGGTCTTCTCGACCTGCACGCCGCCGCGCACGAGCAGGCGCGCCTGGCCCGGCGCCTTCAGCGACCACACCTTGACGCCGTTCTCGTCGCGCACGAGCTGCCACTCGCCCGAGCCCGAGCGCACCCACAGCACGTGCGCGGCCAGCGCCACCGCGAGCGAGCCGAGCGCGGCGTATCCGAGGTATTTGAGCAGTTTCTTGCGCCGCTTCGGCTTGACCGCCGGCGCGGCGGCGACGCTGTCGTCGTGGGGAATGCTTGCCATGTAGGGTTTCTCCATGAAGGCGGCGCGCGCCCGGTGTCGCCGGTGGCGCCGTTGAGAGTGAAACCGCGCGTCGCGCTTGCGCCGGGCGCAGGCGTGCCCGCACCGCGGCGTCGCCGCCGCGGTGGAAGGGGAAAGCGCAGAGAGGCCGCGCGCGGCTAAGAGGCGGCGGCGGGCGGCGCGCGGGCGCGCGCGGCGAAGGTCAGGCCGGCTGCTTTTCCAGGCGGCACAGCAGGAATTCGCAGGCGCGGTCGATGACTTCGCGCTGCACGGCCGCGTCCGGCGGCGGCGCCCACAGGATGATCGAGACCCAGTAGTGCGGGGTCTTGAGCATGCCGGTGAAGGTGTCGGCGGCGACGTTCGGCGCCAGATCGCCGAGCTGGCCGTCGGCGGCGGCGTCGACGAACCAGCGCTGGATGCTGCCTTCCTTGTCGGCGAAGCGCATCAGCAGTTCCATGCCGCGGCCCGGCGCGCGCATCGCTTCGCCCTGCACGATGCGGCTCAGCGGGATCTTCTTCGGATCGAAGATCAGTTCCATCTCCAGTTCCGCCAGTTCGCGCAACTGCTGGGCGAACGGACGCGCCGGGTCGTAGCGCAGCTGCGCCATCGGCGAAACGCTTTCGACCATCCAGCCCACCACTTCGTCGAGCAGCGCCTGCTTGTTCGGCAGGTAGGCGTCGACGGCGTCTTGCGGCACCGTGGCGCGGGTCGCGATCGAGGCCATGCTGGCGCCGTCGAGGCCGTGTTCGGAGATTTCGGCGATGCCGGCTTCGAGTATCGCGCTGCGGTCGTGTTCGAGCTGGTCCATGAGTAAGCCCTGTGGCGAAAGTGTCGAGGGAAAGCGCGCCCGCGGCGCGGGCGTCGCGTCGTTGCTGTTGCGGTGCGGTTGCGCAGGAACTCGCGCTGCCGGCGGCGCGGGCCGCGGCGGCGGTTCGTGTCGAGTGGGTCGCGCAGCCGCTGGCCCGCCCTGTACGGCTTGCGGGTCGGATCGCGCTGGGTGACCGGGCGGCGCGGCCACCAGAGCCGGCGCCTCCGCTCAGGAAGCGAGCGGGGTCGGTGCGGACGCAACGCGTGCAGATCGAGCCGGCACGCAGGTGTTCCGCCGTCGGTCCGGCCGCGGAAGGCGAACGCCGCTCCGCGCTCGGAACCGAGCCGGATCTTGGCCCATCGCGATGACGAAATGACTTCTCGTCGTCTCAGTCTGGCGCTCGTGCGCGGCCGTATTTCCGGTTTGTTGACCGGATTCGCCAAGATTTTCCGCCGCGGGTCGCACAAAGCGCGGACCGCGCGCGACCGGTTTCCGCACCGGTGCGTTCGCGCTCGCATGCGGCCGCCGCGACGCGCGGCGGCGGCTCAGCCGAAGGTGGCGAGCAACAGCCCGGCGTATTCGCGCAGCGCCTGCGCGCTGTCGTCGAGCGCCTGTTGCGACGGCGACCAGGGTTCGCCGGCCGCCGCGGCCGGCGCCTGCGGCGCCAGCGGCAGCGCCGGCAGTCCGGCGCGCTGGAACCATTGCAGCGCGCGCGGCATGTGCAGCGCCGAAGTCACCAGGATCGCGCGCCGCCAGCCGCGTTCAACCGCGATGCGCGCGCTGAGTTCGGCGTTGCCGCGGGTGTCGCGGCTGGCTTCTTCCAGGGTCAGCGCATCGCGCGGCACGCCGAGCCGAACCAGGGCGTCGGCCATGATCCGCGCTTCGCTGACGCCGCGGGTGCTGGCGCTGGGCCCGCCGCTGAGCAGGATCGCAGGCGCGCGGCCGGCGTGCCACGCGCGCGCGGCCGCGGCGACGCGGTTGCCGGCCAGTTCCGGCGCGTCGGCGTCGCCGCCGTCGAAGCCGCTGACCCGGCCGATGCCGCCGCCGAGCACTACGATGACGTCGGCCTGCGGCAAGCCTTCGGCGCTTTGGCCCAGATAAGCGCCTTGCAGCGAATCGCGCAGCGCCGCCGCGGCGGCCGGCATCGACCACAGCAACGACCACGCCAGCGCCAGCGCGGCCAGCGCGAACGCGCTGCGGCGCCAGCGCAGCAGCCACACCAGCGCGGCCAGCGCCAGCGCGACGGCGCTGGCGTGCACGGGTTCGGTCAACCAGGCCGCGGACACGGCGGCCTCACTCCGACGAGCGCAGCAGGCCGCGCGCGCCGTCGTCGCCGGTCAGCCGCGCCAGCGCGTCGCTCATCAACCGCGCCTGGCGGTCGCGCGAGTACGCCGGCGCCGCGGCCAGGCTGGCTTCGCGCAGGCGCCGCATGCGCTCGGGATCGCCGGCCAGGGCGGCGATTTCGGCGGCCATCGCGGCCGCGTCCTCGGGCGCTACGCAGACGCCGCAGCCGGTGGTTTCGACGATCCGCACCGCCTCGCCGCGCGGCAGCGACATCAGCGCCGGAATGCCCATGCCCATGCCTTCGAACAACTTGGACGGGATCACCGAGGCGAACACCGGCGTGTCGCGCAGCGGGATCAGCGACAGATCGCACAGGCCCCACAGCTTGGGCATCATCTCCTTGGGCTGGCGCGGGATCATGCGCACGTTCGGCAGCGCGCGTTCGGCCGCCATCCGCTCGACCTGCGCGCGCTGCGCGCCGCTGCCGGCGAAGAAGAACACGATGCGCGGGTCGTCGCGCAGCAGCTCGGCCGCGGCGATCACGTTCTCCAGCCCGTGCGCCATGCCGTGGGTGCCCAGATAACCGACCACGAAACGGCCGTCGAGGTCGTACTGGCGCGCCATCACCGGGTCGCGCGCGGCCGGCTTGTAGCGCTGCAGGTCGACGCCGTTGAGCACGACGTGGATCTTGCCGGGGTCGACGCCGCGGTGGATCAGCTCCTCGCGGAACGACTGGGTCACCGGCACGATCGCGTCGGCGCTGCGATAGAGGAACATCTCGAGCTTTTCCAGCGCCCGGATCGCCGCGCTGCGCTGCATCGCGCCGACCGCGGTGATCGAGGCCGGCCACAGGTCGCGCAGTTCGAACACGAACGGCCGGCGCTTGAGCCGCGCCAGCGCCCAGCCGCCGAGCGCGCAGAAGAACTGCGGCGAGGTCGCCACGACCACGTCGGGGCGGCGCTCGAACAGGCCGGCGATGCCGCCGGCGGCCATGAAACTGAGGTAGTCGAGGGTGCGCTTGAGAAAGCCTTCGTTCGCGGTGATGTAGGTCTTGACCCGGACCACGCGGATGCCGTCGAGGGTCTCGACGCTGCGCCACGCGTTGCGGTAGCCGGGGAACAGCTTGCCCTCGGGGAAGTTCGGCGCGCAGGTGACCACGGTGACCTCGTGGCCGGCGCGCACCCAGCGCACCGCGTGCTCGTAGGTGCGGGTCGCCGGGGCGTTGCCTTCGGGCGGGAAATTGTCGGTCAGAAACAGAATACGCATGGCTTCAGCGTCCCCAGTCCAGCGCCAGCGTGGCGGTGCCCACGCGCGGGTCGAGCGCGGTTTCGATCACGCTGCACGGCCGGCTCAGGCCGAAGCCCGGGTAATAGCGGCTCAGCGCGAGGGTGTCGCCGGCGGCTTCGCTGCGCCAGCGCAGGCGCACGTCGCCGCTTTCGCAGGCGCCGGGCTCGCAGCGTATTTCGTGGCCGTCGACGGCGAAATCCGGATGCACGCGCAGGCGCGCGACCGCGTCGCCGAAGCGGCCTTCGATGCGGTCTTCGATGCGCAGGCCGCGCGGGGTCAGCACCCAGCGCCGGCGGTGCAGCGGCCGGCCCTTGAGCCGGCGGTAGCCGTCGTGCGCGGCGCTGAGCCACAGCGACTCGCCCTCGCGGCCGTGGGCGACCGCGCGCGGGCGGGCGCGGCGGGCGACGCGGAAGCTGCTCCACACTTCGGAGGAATCCTCGCCGTCGATCTCGACCGTGTTGTGCGCGGCGGTGCCGCGCTGCCACAGGCGTTCGGGGTCGATGTCGTAGCGCGAGATGCCGGCGTTGACCAGCACCCGCTTGCCGCGCAGCGACAGTTCGAAGCTCAGCGTGTCGGCGTGGGCGTGGCCGGGCAGGTAGTCCGGGCCGATTTCGCCGACGTCGCAGATCAGCACCGCCTCGCCGCATTGCAGCCGCGCATAGCCCGACTGCGGCAGCATCTGCAGCGGTTCGCGCGAGGCCGGCGGCGGTTCGACGCCGAGCGCGCGCGCATAGGCCTGCAACTGCGCCAGGGTCGCGGCGATGCCGTGGGCGGCGTCGTTGAAGAAGGCGATGTCGCCGTCGGGGTGGGTCATCACCGCCAGCCACGACAGCATCGCCCGCGCCTTGTCGCGCCAGCTCTGCACGTCGCGCTCGGGGAACGCGCCGGGGTAGACCAGGGCCAGCTGGACCAGATCGAGCAGATCCTCGAGCAGGATCGCGTGGTACATCGGGCTGCGTTCGAAATGGCCGCCGTCGGCGAGGATCTGCTCGGCGATTTCGCCGCGCAGGCCGGACAGGCCGAGTTCGCGCCAGCGCTGCGCCTCGACGCCTTCGAAGAACGCGCCGGCGAACAGCAGCGCCTTGTAGTTGGCCCACAGGTGGTTGCCGAGCAGATGCCGCTCCAGCCGTCCGCGCAGGAACCGCACCTGCACGGCGAGGCTGTCGAGCGCGGCGCGCGCGCGGGTCGCGTCGCCGAACAACTGGCCGCCGCAGCGCCACTTGATCCAGTTGACGATGCGCAGCGACAGGCAGTACGGCTCCCAGCCGTTGCCGGCCGGCGGCGGGTTGTCGGCGATCCAGCGCGCGATCAGGTCGCGGTGCCAATGTTCGCGCGACGCCGACCCAATGGCGTTGAGATCGTCGAAGTAGTGCAGGTTGTACAGCCACAGCTTCGCCAGCCGCGCGCTGTTCCAGTCGTTGGCGCCGATCTCGTGCTCGTCGTTGAGGAAGCGGAAGCGGGTCGGCCCCAGCATCGAGGCGGCGCGCTCGCAGGCGATCCAGCCGCGCTCGAACGCGGCCATCTGCGGCGCCGGCGCGTGCGCGACCCGCGGCCGGTGCAGCCGGTGCCAGGCGCGGCCGTAGATCTGCACCGGGCGCAGATGGCGCACGGTATGCCACAGCCGCGGCAGGCGCGTGGCCAGACTCATGCGGCGCGCTCCGGGCAGCGGCGCGCGCTCATACCGATGCGTCCAGTTCGAGGGTGACGCGCGCGACCTCGAAGATTTCCTCGGCCGGAATCGGCGCCGGCGCCTCGCCGCGCGCGGCGCGCATGAACGCCTGCGCGCATGCGGCCTGGCCCTTGTCCTGGCTCCACAGATTCATCTTGTTGAAACCCGGCCAGCCGTAGCCGCGCAGCTTGCGGAAGTTGTCCAGCGCCAGCACCCGGCCGGCGGCGAACACTTCCAGGCGTTCCTTGGGGAAGCTCTTGTGGCCGTTGGCGAGGTAATGCACGGTGCCGAAGGAACCGTCGGCGAAGCTCAGGGCGAAGCTGACCCGGTCGCTGCGGATGCCGACGCCGGGCACGTTGCCGACCGCGGTGAGCTGGTGGCCGACGATCGGCGAACCGGCGAGGAAGCGCAGCAGGTCGACGAAGTGGCAGGCCTCGCCGATCAGGCGGCCGCCGCCGGCCTGCGGGTCCTGGGTCCAGTGCTCGGCCGGAATCGCGCCGGCGTTGACGGTCATGACGAAGCTCTTGGGCTCGCGCACGCCGGCCAGCAGCTGATGGATCTTCTGCACCTGCGGGGCGAAGCGGCGGTTGAAGCCGACCATCAGCACCGGCGGCGGGCCGTACACGGCCTGCTCGGCGTGGGCTTTCTCGATGGTCTGCAATTCCTCCAGGGTCAGGCACAGCGGCTTTTCCACGAACACGTGCTTGCCGCGGCGCAGCGCCTTGAAGGTCAGCTCGGCGTGGCTGGCGTGCTGGGTCGCGATCACCACCGAGCCCACGGCCGGATCGCGCAGCACCGCGCTGGTGTCGGTGCTGGCGTGGGAGAAACCGAACTTCTTGCCGAAGTGGACGCTGCCGACGCCGTTGGCGGTCACCACCGTGTGCAGGCGCGCGCCGGCCTTGGCGAAGGCCGGGATCAGCACGCGTCCGGCGTAGTTGCCGGCGCCGATGAAGGCGACCGCGTTGCGGTCGAGCGCTTCGCTGTCCTCGCGCACCGTGGTCGCGACCGGCAACGGGATGTGGCGGCGGATCAGATGGTCGGCCATCTCGCCGCCGCGGCCGTAGTCGAGCACGATGCCGAGCGAGGGCTGGCCGCCGCCGAGCACGCCGTAGGCGGCCTCGGCGTCGGCGATGGGATAGCGGTGCGACACCAGCGGCTGCACCTGCAGGGCGCCGGCGGCCATCATGTCCAGCACCGCTTCGAAGTTGCGCTGTTCGGTCCAGCGCACGAAGCCGACCGGGTAGTCGTTGCCGCGCTCCTCGTAGGACGGGTCGTAGCGGCCCGGGCCGTACGAGCACGAGACCTGGAACGACAGTTCCTTCTCGTAGAAATCCGCGCGCGACAACTCCAGGCCGGTCACCCCGACCAAGACGATGCGGCCGCGCTTGCGGCACATGTGCGCGGCCTGCGAGACCGGCTCGTTGCTCTTGCTCGAGGCGGTGATCAGCACCGCGTCGACGCCGCGCCCGCGCGAGAAAGCGTGCGCCGCGGCGACCGGATCCTCGCCCTTGGACAGGTCGACGGTCTCGGCGCCGTAGCTGCGCGCCAGCGCTAGCTTGGCCGGATCGAAATCGATGCCGAGCACGCGGCAGCCGTGCGCGCGCAGCAACTGCACGGTGATCAGGCCGATCAGGCCCAGGCCGGTGACCACGACGGTTTCGCCGAGGCTCGGCTGGACCAGGCGGATGCCTTGCAGGCCGATCGCGGCGAGCACGGTGAACGCCGCGGCTTCGTCGCCGACTTCATCGGGAATCTTGGCGCACAGGTTGACCGGCACCGCGACCACTTCGGCGTGCTTGCCGTTGCTGGCGACGCGGTCGCCGAGCTGGAAACCGCTCACGCCGGGGCCGACGCCGATGACCGTGCCGACGTTGCAATAGCCCAGCGCCAGCGGCTGATCGAGCTTGCTGCGGACCGCGTCGAGAGTGGTGGCGAGGCCGTCGGTGCGGACCTTCTCCAGCACCATGCGCACCTTGTCCGGCTGCTGGCGCGCCTTCTGCAGCATGTTGGCCTTGCCGAACTCGACCAGCATGCGCTCGGTGCCGGCCGAAACCAGGGTGACGTGGCTGCGGATCAGCAATTGCCCGCGGCGCAGCGCGGGGGCGGGGACGTCGGCGACTTCGGTGCTGCCGTCGCGCAGGTTTTGCAGGACTTGTTGCATGGCGGTTCCGGACTTCGATGCGGGGGAAGGGGGCGGCTCAGGGGCGCTGCGCGGGGCGGCGGCCGGATGCGGCGGGGGCCGATTGGATCCGGCTGGACTGGATGAAACTGCGGGTGACCGGCACCCAGTCGCGTTCGCCGCCGCCGACGCGCTTGCTCCAGATGACCGCGCCGTCGGCGGCGCGGTGCAGCTGGTCGAGCTGGAATTTCCAGTAATCGGAGGCGACGAACTCGCCGTCGCGCGGGGTCTTGTCGTGGTACTGCGGCCACACGAACGGCAGCACCGGCTTGGCCGGGTCGAGCTTGCGCGAGGCGGCGACCATGTTGTCCAGGCGCCGGCGCCAGCGGTCGCGGTCGTCGTCGACGGTGTACAGCGAGGGGAAGAACAGGTCGACCGATTTCGCCAGCTCCTTGCCGCGCACCGGATCGTTCTTGTCGATCGAGCCGGGGAAACCGTAGTAACCGATCTGCCGTCCCGGCGCGGCTTCGCGCGTCCAGCGCGCCAGGGTCTGCAGCTTGTCGAGGTTGGTCGCCGACAGCTGCGGGTCCTTGGCCAGGTTGATGTGCTCGAAATCCAGGACCAAGGGGCCGGGATTGGCGAGGCTGGCGCGCACCGCGTCCTTGTAGCGCTTCTCGTCGGGCATCACGCCCTTGGCCAGTTCCGGCAACTGCGGCTCGCCGAGCAGGTTGGAACGGGCGATGTCGAGGTTGCGGTCGTTGCCGTCGGTGTACTTGGTGTTGTTGTAGAGCCTGAAGTCGCGCGCCGATGCCGGCGCGGCGAGCGCCAGCGCGAGCAGCGCGGCGGCCGCGGGAAGGATTCGCAGTCTCATGATTTCAGCTCCGCGCATTCGGCGATCACCCGCGCCATCGCCGTGTCCCAGGCCTCGTAGCGCAACTGGCGCAGGCCGGCGCGGCGCGCGTCCAGCAGCGAACGGTCGGCGTCGATGCGCAGCAGTTCGCGCGCGAGCTGGGCGCCGTCGCCGTAGTCGGCCAGGAAGCAGGCGTGGCGCTGTTCGAACGGCGCCGAGGTGAACAAGCCGGGGTTGGTGAAGAACGGGATTTCCAGCGCCGCGCAGTCGAACCACTTGTTCGGTTCGGCCAGCCGGTTGATCTCCAGCGCCGGGTCGTAGAAGGCCAGCACCACGTCGGCGCCGAGCAGCATCGCCAGCGCCTCCTCGTTGCTGACGATGCCGCGATAGCGCTCGCCGAGCAGGCCGGCCAGGCGCTGCGCGTCGTCGCCGAGCAGGCGGCCGGCGCCGACGAAGTCGATCCGGCCGGCGCAGGCTTCGATCGCCTCGCGCATCATTCCGGCGCCGCGCTCGGGCGAGATCAGGCCGCTGATCAGCACGCGCAGGCGGCGGTCGCGCGGCGGCTGCGCCGCGACCAGGGCGCGCGCGCGGGCGATGGTGTCGGTGTGCGGGGTGTTGCGCACCACCCGCACGTTGTCGCTGTCGTTGCCTTCAGTGCGCGAATCGCCCGGCACCACGTGCAGCGCGGCGCGGCGGCCGACGAAGCGTTCCAGCCATTCGATGCCGCGCTTGACCGGCGCCGGCCAGGCGTAGCTCTTGGACAGCTTGTCGCGGTCTAGGAACACGTAGCGGCAGCGGCGCAGGCACGAGACCAGGGCGCAGGGCAGGGCGGCGTCCAGGCGCGAGCAGAAGTACACCCCGGCGCGCGGCTGCGCGAACACCCGCACGGTCAGCCACAGCACCCACAGCGCGTAGCCGAGCGCGTTGACCGCGCCGCCGCCCCAGGAGCCGAAGCTCAGCAGCACCCGCACCTTGGGCAGGTCGCGGGCTTGCTTGTCGCGGCTCCAGATCCAGAACTCGTACGGCACCTGCGCGCTGTCGAGCACCTTCGACAGTTTCGCCAGGTACGGGTTCTTCAGATAGGGATTGCCTTGGCCGAGGATGATCGCTTGCATGTTCGGGATTCGGGATTCGGGATTCGGGATTCGGATGGAGCTGTCAGTGGGCGGGAGAGTGCGGGGCGGCGAAGCGGCGCGCGGGAACCGGCGCGGCGCGCATCACGAACGCGGTCGACAGCGCGTAGAACACGCACAGGTACAGTTCCTTGGGGCTGGTGATGTCGCCGCTGAACATGGCGTTGGCCAGCGAGTACAGCGACAGCGCGCACAGGAAGGTCGCGACCAGGTCGCGGCCCTGGCTGCGCTTGGCGCTGCGGTACAGGCGCACGATCGCGTAGCCGATCAGGGCGAAGAAGAACACGGTGAAGATCAGGCCGGGTTCGATCAGGGTTTCGATCAGCAGGTTGTGCGGATACGGCTGCAGCGCGCCGCTGGCTTCGAACGCGCCGAAGCCTTGGCCGAACACGGTGTCGCGCAGCATCGCGAACGACACTTCGTACAGGTTCATGCGCAGCACGTCGCTGCCGCTGTAGTTGCTGACGACCAGGCTGGCGAGGCGGTCCTTGATCCCGTCCGGCGCCAGCACCGCCGCGGCGACCGCGAGCAGCACCACCGCCAGCCCGGCCGCCCACACCTTGCGCGACAGCAGCAGCGCGCCGCGGTTGGTCAGCACCAGCAGCACGCCGAGGCCGAGCAGCAGCGACAGGATCGGGCCGCGCGAGCCGGCCAGCACCAGCGCCGCCACGCACGGCAGGATCAGGGCGATGCGCAATGCGCGCCGGCGGGTGTCGGTCAGCAGGCGCCAGGCCAGGAACATGATCGTGGTGCCGGCCGCGCGCGCAATCCAGATCGGATTGCCGTCGCCCTGCATCAATCGCTGCGCGCCGGTGTCGGCGCCCTTGTTCATCGCCAACGCGGCCACGCTGAGCACGAAGCACAGCGCCACGTAGATCTTGACGAACTGCTCGGCCGCCGCGCCGCGCAGCACGAAGCAGGCGCAATAGGCGCAGAACACCAGGATCAGATAGAACTTCAGTTCCTTCGGCCGGTGGCCGATGTGGGTGTCGAGGTAAGCGATCTGGGCGAACGCGATCAAACATACGATCGCCGGCAGCAGGCAGGCGAAGCGGTTGAGCCCGCTGTACGACAGCGACAGGCCGCCGAGCACGATGGTCGCGGCGATCGCCGCGTACTGCACCAGGTCGGTGTCGACGGCGAAGAACACCGAGGCCCAGCCCGACAACAGGAACAGCCCCAGACAGGCCGGGGCCAGCAACAGCTTGGGCGCGGGGATGCGCATCGCCGGTCCGTCGTGCTCAGCCCGCGCGCGCGCCGGCCGCGGCGGCGTGGTGGGCGAGCGCGGCCTGCTTCAGCGCGGCCTGTTCGACCGGGCTCACGCCGGCGCCGCGGGTCGCGCGTTCGACGTATTCGGCGACCGAACCGACGACCTGCCCGGGATTGCCGATCACGATGCTCAGCGGCGGGATCGTGCCGCGCACCACCGCGCCGGCGCCGACGATGCAGCCCGCGCCGATGTCGGCGCCCGGCATGATGATCGAGCCGGTGCCGATGAAGGCGTGGCGGCCGATCGAGATCGGCTTGATCCGACCTTGCGGCTGGTCGAACTTCAGCCCCAGCTCCTTGGCCACGGTATGGATCGCCCAGTCGTGGGTCAGGATGCGCACGTTGCTGGAGATGGTGCAGCCCTTGCCGAGGCGGATCAGCGAGTAGTCGGTGCCGTCGAACCAGATCTTGGCCGACAGATAGTTCGGCCGCTCCTCGATCTGTGCGCCTTCCGAACGCAGGAACCACACGTACAGGCGCGTGACCAGGCCGGGTTTGATGAACCAGCCCAGGCGGATCAGGCTCAGCACGACGGCCTTCTTGAGCAGGCGGAAGATTTTCATGGGCATGCTCCTATCGGGTATTGCTCGGCGCCGCGGACCAACGCAGCTCGCGGCGGTTGCAGGTGGCGAAAACGATCAATTGCACGGTCGAGGCGACCGCGTAGGCGACGGCGACGCCGGTCGCGCCGGCGCCGAGACTGAGCGCCAGCGCCGCCGCGCCGATCAGGCTGACGGCGAAGACGGCATTGCCGATCAGCAGCACGGCCGGGCGGCCGTCGGCGGTGGCCTTGCGCATCAGGATCGTGGTCGGCGCGGTCGCCACCGCCGACAGCAGCAGCCATTGCAGCGGCACGATCGCCTCGGCGTAGGCCGGGGCGAAGCGCGCCACCGCGATCGGCGCGGCCATCGCCAGCACGCCGGCGATCGCGGCGGTGACCACTACCAGCAGCGCGATGGACTGGCGCAAGGTCGAGGCGGCTTCCTCGCGCGCGCCGCGCACGATCGCCGCCGACAGCATCGGCAGCGCCGCGTTGGCGACCACGCCCATGCCGAACAGCAGGATCGAGCGGGCCTGATTGCCGAGGGCGAAATGGCCGAGTTCGGCGTCGCCGTGCGCGCTGTGCGCCAGCATCGCCATCGACAGCCAGATCGCCGGCATGGTCAGCAGGCCCGACAACGACGACGGCAGGCCCAGGCGCCAGACCACGGCCCAGTCCTCGCGCGTCGCCGCCGACCACGCCAGGCGCTCGCCGTGTTCGCGCCGGTAGCGGCGCAGCACCCGTTCCTGGCCGAGCACGATCAGCCATTGCGCGGCGATCGAACCGTACACCGCCCAGCCGATGTCGCGCTGGGTCGCCGCGCCCCACATGATCGCGAACACCACCGGCGCGGTCAGCAGATTGGCCGCGGCCTGTTGCTTGACCTTGTGCAGCGCCAGGGCGACGCCGTTCTGGATCGCGCCGACGAAGCCGGTCAAAACCAGCAGCGAGGAACTGGCGTAGACCACCGCCAGATCCGCCGAACCGCCGAGCTTGACCGCGAGCGGATACGAGCACGCCAGCAGCAGCGCCGAGAACGCCAGCGAGGCCAGCACCGCCGAGCCGTAGGACACGGTCAGCGCCGCCGACACGCGGCCGCCGCCGGCGACCGCTTCGGCGACGATCTTGGTCGCCATCTGGCCCAGGCTCAACGCGCAGAAGGTGGTGAACAGCAGCGCGGTGGTCTGGATCAGGGTGAACTGGCCGAACGCGGCCGGGCCGAGGTAATGCGCGGCCGCCAGCACGCCGGCGAACAGCGCGCCGCGCGAGGCCAGCGCGCTGACCGCCGACAGGCTGGCGGTGCCGATCAGACGCCGCATCATCGGGTCTGGCTTCCGGTTCTGGTCCTGGACGCTCGCGCGCTCAGGTCCAGATGCCCTTGGTGTCGACGATCTTGATGTGCGCGGGCATGGCGTGCTCCTTGAAGGGCTTGTGGTCGACCAGCAGCACCGCGATGTCGGCCTCGCGGCTGGCGGTCGGCAGGTCGGAGAGAATCACGTTCGGCGCGTTGAGCTTGGCCGGCAGGACTTCGATATGCGGCTCCACCGCCAGCACCGTGCCGGCGTGGCGCTGCGCCAGCTCGACCGCGATGCCGAGCGCCGGGCTTTCGCGCAGGTCGTCGATGTCGGGCTTGAACGACAGGCCGAACACCGCGATCTTCAGGTCCTTGTCCTGCTTGCCGGCGGCCTTGGCCTCGCCGATGGCGGCGTCGATCTTGTCCATGACCCAGCCCGGCTTGCCGTTGTTGACCTCGCGCGCGGTGCGGATCAGCCGCGCCTCTTTCGGCGCGCTGTCGACGATGAACCACGGATCCACCGCGATGCAGTGGCCGCCGACGCCCGGGCCGGGCTGCAGGATGTTGACGCGCGGGTGGCGGTTGGCCAGGCCGACCAGCTCCCACACGTTGATGCCGAGCTTGTCGCAGATGATCGACAGCTCGTTGGCGAAGGCGATGTTGACGTCGCGGAACGCGTTTTCGGTCAGCTTGCACATCTCGGCGGTGCGCGCGTTGGTCACGATGCATTGGCCGCGCACGAAGCTCTGGTAGAGCTCGGCGGCGCGCTGCGAGCAGCGCGGGGTCATGCCGCCGATGACCCGGTCGTTCTCGATCAGCTCGCGCATCACCTGGCCCGGCAGCACGCGCTCGGGGCAGTGGGCGACGTTGACGTCGGCGGCTTCGCCCGCTTGTTGCGGGAAGCTCAGGTCGGGGCGCGCGTCGGCTAACCACTGCGCCAGCTGCTCGGTGGCGCCGACCGGCGAGGTCGATTCCAGCACCACCAGGTCGCCTTTCTGCAGCACCGGCGCCAGCGCCTTCGCGGCCGATTCGATATAGGCCAGGTCGGGCTGATGGTCGCCCTTGAACGGCGTCGGCACCGCGATCAGGTAGGCGTCGGCGTGCTCGGGCGCGGTGCTGGCGCGCAGGAAGCCGCCGGACACCGCGGCGCGCACGGCCACGTCGAGGTCGGGTTCGACGATATGGATTTCGCCGCGGTTGATCGTGTCGACCACGGACGCGTTGACGTCCACGCCGATCACGCGCTTGCGCACGGCGGCGAACGCGGCGGCGGTGGGAAGGCCGATGTAACCCAGGCCGATGACCGAGACGGTGTCGAAACTCATAGAGGCTCCAGTGGTCCTGCGTGGGGCAGGCATTGCTCAGGGGTGCGTGGATGCGTAGCCGCGGGAAGGCATGAACCCGCGCCGCCGCGCCGCGAACGGCGCCGGCGACGCGGGTGGGGGAGGTCAGGCCGCCAGCAGCGAGTCTTCGCGGCGGAACTGCGCCAGCGCGGCGACGATGCGCTCGCAGGCCAGCCCGTCGCCGTACGGGTTGTGGGCGAAGCTCATGGCTTCGTAGGCGGCGCGGTCGTTCAGCAGCTGGCTGATGCCGTCGCAGATCAGCTCCCGGTCGGTGCCGACGAGCCGGACCGTGCCGGCGGCGACCGCTTCCGGACGCTCGGTGGTGTCGCGCATCACCAGCACCGGCTTGCCCAGCGACGGCGCTTCTTCCTGGATGCCGCCGGAGTCGGTCAGGATGATGTGCGCGCGGTTCATCAGGAACACGAACGGCAGGTAGTCCAGCGGCTCGATCAGATGGATGTTGGCGATTCCGCTCAGCAGCCGGTTGACCGGCTCGCGCACCTGCGGATTGAGGTGCACCGGATAGACGATGTCGATTTCCGGATGGCGCAGCGCGGTGTCGCGCAGCGCCTCGCAGATGCGCTCGAAGCCGCCGCCGAAGCTTTCGCGGCGATGGCCGGTGACCAAGACCACTTTGCGCTCATCGCGCAGGAACTCGAACTTCGCCTCGATCTCCCGGCGCAGTTCCGGCGTGCGCTCGATCCGCACCAGCACGTCCTTGAGCGCGTCGATCACGGTGTTGCCGGTGATCGCGATGCGCTCGTCGGGAATGCCTTCCTCGCGCAGGTTGCCGCGCGACAGCTCGGTCGGAGCGAAGTGGATCGCGGCGAGCGCGCCGGTGAGCTTGCGGTTGGCTTCCTCCGGCCACGGCGAGTACAGGTTGCCGGTGCGCAGGCCGGCCTCGACGTGGGCGACCGGAATCTGCTGGTAGTAGGCGGCCAGGGTCGCCGCCATCGTCGTCGACGTATCGCCGTGGACCAGCACCACATCGGGCTTGAGCTCGGCCAGCACCGTCTTCATCCCGGTCAGGATCGCGGTGGTGACGTCGGTCAGGTCCTGCTTGGGCTTCATGATGTTGAGGTCGAAGTCCGGCTGGATCTCGAACAGCTGCAACACCTGGTCGAGCATCTGCCGGTGCTGGCCGGTCACGCACACGCGCGCGTCGAAGCGCGGGTCCTGCGCGAGCATCTTGGCCAGCGGCGCCATCTTGATCGCCTCGGGGCGGGTGCCGAACACGCACAGCGTCTTGATCGCGGGGCCGCCGAGCTGGACCGACGCGGCCGCAGGCAGCGGCGGCAGCGGGGCGAAGCCGCCGGCGCCGGCGGCGTTGCCGAGCGCGGCTTCGCCCAGGCCCTTGCGCGCATAGGCCGCGCCGCCGGCGCTGGCGGGCGCGCTGTCGCGCGCGCCGCGGCCGTCGCCGAGCGGGCCTTGTTGCGCGAACGCGAGCTGGCGCGGCGGGCGCGGCAGCCAGCCCGGCAGCTTGTTGCGGTCGCCGCTGCTCAGGGTCAGCGAGTACACGCCGAGCATGGCGAAGAACGCGATCAGCCCGAGCATCGTCGGCAGGTTGCGCAGCGCGTAGCCGATCGCGACGAAGGCGCAGGCCAGCCCGATGATGGTCAGCAGCGCGGTCTTGGCCGAGCGTTCGCGGTCGAGCAGCAGGTAGTGCAGGTGCTGGCGGTCGGGCTTGAACGGCGACAGGCCGCGGCGCATGCGCCGGTACATCAGGTTCAAGGTCTCCAGCAGCGGCAGGGCGATGCACCACACCGCATCGGCGGCGTCGATCCGGGTCGGGCCGCGCTGGCTCAGGTAGATCAGGCTCCAGGCCATGACGTAGCCGATCAGCATGCTGCCGGCGTCGCCCATGAACACCTTGCGCCCGTTGATGCCGCCGAGATTGAAGAACAGGAACGGCAGCAGGGCGACGAACAGCAGCGCCAGGCTCGGCAGCGCGCCCTTGTCGAGCACGTTGCTGCGGTCGAACAGGAAGATCGCGCCGATGCAGACCAGGGCGATGCTGGCGGCGAGCCCGTCGATGCCGTCGAGCATGTTGAAGGCGTTGATGGTGCCGACCACGGCGATGACCGTGACCGGTACGCCGAGCCAGCCCAGATGGATCGGGCCGGTGCCGAACAGATCGCCCAGATCGTTGAGCCAGACCCCGCTGCCGGTGATCATCAGCCCGACCGCGGCCGACTGCACCAGCAGGCGCGAGCGCACGCTGAGGTCGCGCGCGTCGTCGAACGCGCCCAGCGCCACCACCAGGCCGGCGGTGGCCAACAGGCTCATCGTGTAGCGGTCGCCGAGCTGCAGGTACAGCGCGCCGGCGAGCAGGCCGAGGAAGAAGCTGATGCCGCCGATGACCGGGACGTTGCCCTTATGCTGCTTGCGCGCGTTCGGGCGGTCGACCAGGCCGAGCCTGGCGGCGCCGGGATACAGCGCGCTCATCGACAACACAGTGACTGCGACGCTGAGCGCGCCCGCAATGACGAATTGTTCTTTCATCATGACCGTCGTTTCCAAGGTAAGTCTTCGGTAGACCCATCCGACGACCGCCCCCTTCGGTCAATACGTGTGCCGCTGCGCCCGACGCGCGTTCCGCCGCGTCCTGCGCGCGTCCGCCGCGCCGGCCGGACGTCGCGATGCGCCGTCAGCCGGCGCGCCGCCTGCGCGTTCGCTGGTGTATCGCGATCGCGCCGCTTGCGTTGTCGCTGCCCGCCGCCGCGCCGTCCCACGACGCGGCGGTCTTGCATGTTGCGGACGCGGAAAAAATCTTCGCCGTCGTTCGCCGCATGTCCGTCGATGCGCTGTCGCATGTTCGGCGGACGGCATCGTGCCACTCTTGCGTCGCGAAATACTGTGCGCCCGTAAGTCGTTTCTCGATGGGATTCAGGAAACGTGAGTGGTTGCGCATCTGCAACGAATCGGAAACTTTCCGCTGTCGACGCGAACGCTTGACATCGCATTGCGCATTCGACGCAAACGGCAAAATTCCCGAGAATTTAGGTGATTTCGCGTGATGCTTCGGGCGCAGCGGAGCGCCCGCGCGAATGCATGCGCAATGCATGCCGCGTACGGATCCGCGTCCGTTGCGGATGGTTGCGATGGAAATCATCAGGTTCTTTCTTCTCGCGAAAACGAAACTTGTTTCAGCGCGCGCTTGCGCGCCCGGACGTCGGCGCTCACGCGCCGGAGCGGTACTCGTAGCCGTAGGCGTAGTGGGTGTCGTGGCGGCGCTCGACCGCGTTGAACACCGCGCCCTTGAGGTCGATGCCGTTCTGCTCGAAGCGCTGCATCGCCAGCGCCAGCTCCTTGGCCGGGTTCAGGCCGAAGCGCACCACCATCAGCGCGGTGCCGGCATGGCGGCCGATGATCGCCGAGTCGGTCACCGCCAGGATCGGCGGCGTGTCGACGATGACCAGGTCGTACTGCAGCGACGCGGTCTTCAGCAGCGCGCCGAGTTCCGGCCGCATCAGCAGTTCGGACGGATTCGGCGGCGCTTCGCCGCGCGGGATGAAATACAGGTTCTCGATCGGCGTGCGCCGGGTCGCCGCGGCCACGTCGATGCGGCCGGCGAGCAGGTCCGACAGGCCGTTGCGCGGATCCTGGCCGAGCACCTTGTGCAGGCTGCTGCGGCGCAGGTCGCCGTCGATCAGCAGCACCCGCTGGCCGCCCTGGGCGATGGTCGCGGCGAGGTTGGTCGAGACGAAGGTCTTGCCGGCGCCGGGGCTGGAGCCGCAGATCATCAATACGTTGTTGCTGGCTTCCAGGCGGGCGAAGTGCAGCGCGGTGCGCAGGCTGCGCATGGCTTCGATGGCCAGGTCGTTGGGCGCGTCCAGCGCCAGCAGATGCGGCTTGCCGTTGCCGGCACCGGCGCGCAGCTTGCGTCCGGCCTTCTCGTGGTCGCGCTGGTAGGCGCTCATCGGAATCGACGACAGCACCGGCAGGCCGATCTGCTCGATCTCCTGCACGTGCTCGACGCCGCGGTTGAGCATCTTGCGCAGGAACACGTAGGCCACGGCGAGGAAACCGGCGAGGAAGGTGCCGATGGCGACCGCCAGCGCGCGCTTGGGCTTGACCGGCTGGCTGGTGTCGACCACCGCGCGGTCGACCACGCGCGCGTTGCCGACGGTGCCGGCGCGGGCGATGTTGAGCTGCTGCGCCTGGTTGAGCATGTTGGTGTAGGTCAGGGTGCTGACCTGCACTTCGCGGGTCAGCCCGATCAGTTCCTGCTGGGTCTGCGGCAGGGTGCCGATGCGGTCGTTGATCTTCTGCTTGCTCGCTTCCAGCTCGCCGATCTGCGCCATCAGCGCCTTGTAGGCCGGGTGCGCGGGGGTGTAGCGGCGGGTCACCTCGGCCTGCTGCAGGCGCAGCTGCGAGATGCTGGTGTCGAGCGAGACGATCTGGTCGAGCAGCGACTTGGCGTCGAGGGTGATGTCGACGGTGTGCGCCTGCGACTGGTACTGGGCCAGGGTGTGCTCGGCCTTTTCCAGGTCGCGGCGCACGTTGGGCAGTTGCTTGTTGACGAACTCCAGGCTGTTGGCGGCCTCGGCGGAGTTGCGCTCGATGTTCTGGCGGATGTACTGGCGGGTGATCGATTCCAGCGTGGCCTGGGCCAGATCGGGATCGCGCAGTTCGTAGCTCAGCAGGATGATGCCGGAGTCCTTGGCCTTCTCGCTCGCGGTCAGGTTGTTCTGTAGCGAGGCGATGATGCCCAGGCGCGACAGCTTGACGACTTCGAAGCGCATGCCTGGATTGGCCAGCAGGCGCTCGACCTTGAGCCGCGCGCCGCCGCCGACCGCGATCGCGCCGGCGTCGCCGCCGAGCAGGCGCTGGTCCTGGTCGTCGAGCAGCTCGAAGCTGCCGTTGGGGCCGGCGATCAGGGTCAGCGGCTTGCCGAGCAGGTCGTCGGGCACCTCGAGTTCGGCGATGTCCAGGGTTTCGCCGCCCCAGCCGTAACGGCTGAGGCCGAACCACGGCGAGGCGATCTCGTTGCCGGTCGAGGGCTGGAAGCGGCGCGCGATCGCCGCGCCGATCAGCGGGAAGTGCGCGGGTTCGACCTGCAGGTCGAGCTTGAGGTCCTCGACCGCCTTGTCGAGCACGGTGCGCGAAGTCAGCAGCGAAATCTCGGTGACCGCCTGCGGCGCCGAATCGGTCAGCGCCTGCGACACCGCGGTGAGGCCGGGCAGGGTCGGGGTCTTGGATTCCACCTGCACCATCGCATTGGCCTGGTACACCGGCGCGGCCAGCAGCGCGTAGGCCGCGCTGAGGGCGAAGCCGAGCGCGGTCACCGCGCCGATCAGCCATTTGTGATCGGACAGGGTGCCCAGCAGCGCCGCCAGGTCGATTTCGTCGTTCGCGGCGGCGTCCTGGCGCGCGCCGTGCGGGGTGGAAACTGCCGCCATTGGGGGGAAGGCCTTGAAAGGAGTGGAACGAAGCGCGCGCCTGGACGAAACCTGCTCGTCGCGGCGCAACGCTCAACGGCGCGCGCTCAGAAGTACGGCTTCCAGCGGCTCACGCCCGAATCGATCAATTGGTAGGCGCGCTCGAAGGTCTCGCGCGATTGCCGGTACGGGTCCGGAATGCTGGTGTTGTCCAGCCATTTGCCTAGCAAGTAGGTTTTTCCTCTCGCGTGTGGGTACGAACGGAGCACGGCCTCGCTGTGCCAAGGCTCCATCGTGAGTACCAGGTCGGCCGCGTCGATCATCGAGCGGTCCAACTGGCGTGCGACATGGGATTGCCCACTCAATCCATGTCCGGACAGCACGGCCTGTGCTGTGGCGTCGATCGGATGTCCGGCCAGGGCCTTGAGCCCGGCGGATGCGACCGTTACGTTTTTCAACTCGTGGCGCAGCAGCACTTCCGCGGTTGGACTGCGGCAAATGTTGCCGACGCATACGACCAGAACATTTCGGAACACACGTACAACCTGTCGTTTGAGCCGGTTCGCGTCGCGTTGCGCTGCGTAATTCGCCTTGTTGCGGCTCCGCCCCCCGACGGGTCCGCGACGAGGCGGCAATGTATAGAGCAGGTCGTGACACGGTCAACACGAACGCCGCACGCATCGGCCAAGTCGTGACGAGGGTCACCCCGCCGCTTTTCGTTTTGTTCAAGCGCGCAGCGTTTTTAGCGCGATTTCGACGCGAACGTTAAACATTCGTTCGCGGTTTTCGCGTTGGCATCGTTCCTGCATTGGCGCGAAGCAGTTGTTCGAACGACAGCTGTATCGCAGCGCCGCCATCGGCGAAACGTGATGCGATTCCGCTCTGCGCGTATGAAGCGATGCGCGCGAGGTGGCTATACTGCGCGGCACGGGGGCTCTGCCATTACTGACTGCGACGCTCACAGCCCCATGCCGCGATTCCGCACCGATTCTTTCCGATCCGCCGCCGTCGGCCACGCCGTCGACCGCGTCGTCGGTTGGGCGCAGCCGCGCCGATATGCGCGCTGCGCGGCGGTTGCGCACGAAACCATTTCTTCTCCGCAGGCGCCGTGCGCGCCGTCCGCGCCCGCGCGCGCCTGCTTCGCGTTTCCGCTTTAGAGACTCTTTCCGCATGATCAAGATTTCGGGCGTCGCGGCCTTGGCCGCCATCGTCGGACTCGGCGGCTGCGCGCTCGCGCCGGGCCAGTACATCTCGCCGGGACAGTTCGCCGGCAGCGAGCTGGCGCGCGACGGGCACATCGAGATGGTGTCGATCACGCCCGAGTTCCTGTCCGCGCAGCAGCGGGTGGAGACCTCGATCCCGATCGAGCTGATGTCGTACCAGCCCGAGGCCTACCGCATCGGCCGCGGCGACACCTTGTACATCACCATCTGGGACCATCCCGAACTGACTTCGCCGGCCGGTACCCAGCAGCAGACCGCGGCCAACGGCCGCTTGGTGCGGCCCGACGGCACCTTGTTCTATCCCTATGTCGGCATGATCCGCGCCGAGGGCCTGACCATCGAGGAACTGCGCGCGCAGATCACTTCGCGCATCGCCCATTACGTGCAGAGCCCGCAGGTCGACGTCAGCATCATCGACTACGGCAGCCAGCGGGTGACCTTGCAGGGCGCCTTCGTCAAGACCGAGCGCCAGTCGATCACCGCCACGCCCTTGACCCTGGCCCAGGCGATCGGCGCGGCCACGGTCGATCCGATCCGCGCCGACCTGGCCGGCTTCGTGCTGACCCGCGACGGCCGCCAGTACCACCTCGACCTCGACGAGCTCAACCGCGGCGGTTCGGTCGCCAAGGACATCTACCTCAAGGCCGGCGATCACCTGTTCCTGCCGTACAACGACCGCAAGGAAGTGTATGTGGTCGGCGAAGTGGTGCGGCCGCAGGCGATGACCTTCAAGACCACCGACCTGACCCTGACCCAGGCGCTGGGCCGCGCCGGCGGGCTCAATCCGCTGACCGCCAAGGGCGATTCGGTCTACGTCATCCGCGGCGTCGAGACCCAGGACAAAGAGCCGGCGAAGATCTTCCACCTCAGCGCCAAGTCGCCGGCGGCGTTCGCGCTCGGCAGCCGGTTCCACGTGCGCGCCGGCGACGTGGTGTTCGTCGGTCCGGCCGGGGTGACCCGCTGGAACCGCTTCGTCAACCAGTTGCTGCCGCTGTCCAACATCGTCAACAACGCCGCCAACACCCAGGACCTGCTGGATCGCTGAGCGCGCGGCCGCGGCCGCGGCTTTGCGCCATTTGTCGTCCCGCGCCGGCGGCGCCCGCGGCGCCGTCCGGCGGCGACGCGCGCGCTGCTGCGGCGCGCGCTTGTCTGCTAACTTGGCCGCCTTGCGCCGGAATCGGACGCGAAAGGGAGCGGCGGCACTTGGAAGGGGATTCGCAAGGCAATTACGCGCAGCTGCGCACCGCCGGGGTCGACCTGGGCGGGCTGATGACCGTGCTGGGCCAGCATCTGTATTCGACCCCGCTGGTGGCGCTGCGCGAACTGGTGCAGAACGCGCACGACTCGATCGTGCGGCGGCGGCTGGAAGACCCGCAGGCGCCGGCGGCGCCGCGCATCGTCGTCGCCGGCGACATCGCCGCGCGCACGGTGCGGGTGACCGACACCGGCACCGGCCTCACCGACGACGAGATCCATCAGTACCTGGCCACGGTCGGCGTCGGCTACACCCGCGGCCTGCGCCAGGCCGGCGCCGGCGAGGACGAACTGATCGGCATGTTCGGCCTGGGCTTTCTGTCGGCGTTCGTGATCGCCGAGCGGGTCACCGTGCACACCACCTCGTACCAGCAGCCGCAGCGCGGCTGGCGCTACCAGTCCAGCAACGGCGAGCAGTACACGCTGAGCCCGGCGCCGGCGCGCGAGGTCGGCACCACGGTCGAGCTGCTGCTGCGTCCGGAACATGCGCGGCTGGCCGGCGAGGACTATCTGGCGCGGGTGCTCGGCCGCTATTGCGCGCTGCTGCGGGTGCCGATCTTCGTCGGCGCCGGCGCTGCGGCGGTCAATCCCGAACCGCCGCCGTGGCGCGACCCCGAGGCCGGCGCCAGCGAGCATCCGGTGCAGGCGCGCAAGCGCCAGCTCAGTTTCGCCAGCCGCTTCGAATCGCAGTTCGAGCCGATCTGCGCGCTGCCGGTGGCGTCGCCCGAGAACGACCTGCGCGGCCTGCTGTGGGTGCAGGACGGCGGCACCTACGGCAACAGCGACAACCGCAACCTGTCGGTGTTCGTGCGCGGCATGCTGCTCGACGACGATGCTCGCGAGCTGTTGCCGAGCTGGGCCGGTTTCGCCGGCGGCGTGGTCGAATCCAGCCGGCTGATGCCGACCGCCAGCCGCGAGGACCTGCAACGCAACGAGGCCTACCGCGCGGCCCAGCACGCCATCGCCGAGGCGCTGATCACCGGCCTGGCCAGCCTGGCGCGCGAACAGCCCGAGGCGTGGCGGCGGATCCTGGCGCGGCACAACGAATCATTGCTCGGCGCGGCGCTGTGCGATGCGCGCCTGTTCGAACTGCTGGCCGCCGAGGTGCGCATTCCCAGTTCGCACGGCGAACTGCGCGCCGGCGCGCTGCGCCGCGAGGGCGTGATCCATGTCGGCCTCGGCAGCGGCGGCTTCGAGGACATGCTGTTCCGCATGCTCGGCGTCCCGGTCGCGCGCGGCGACCGTTATGCGGTGCTGCCGTTCCTGCGCCAGTGGGTGCAGCGCCACGGCGGGCGCCTGATCGAGATCGGCACCGAGCAGGGCAACCGCCAGCTGTTCACCGAGCAGACCTTGCCGGCGCAGGAGCTGGAATGGTTGCGCGAGGTGCTCGGCGACGGCGAGCGGCTGGTGCCGGCGCGCTTCGCCCCGACCGAGCTGCCGCTGATGGCGGTGCCCGACCGCGAGGCCGAGCTCAAGCGCCGGCTGGAGAGCGACGAAGCCGACAAGCGCATCTCGATGACCGCGCTGCGGCTGGTGCGCGGCTTCACCGCCGGCATCGACGGCTCGGCGCCGGCGCGCCTGTACGTCAACCTCGACAATCCGGCGATGGCAGCCTTGCTCGACACCGCGCGGCGCGATCCGGACGCGGCCCTGCCGGCCGCGCGGCTGCTGCGCGCGGTCAAGCAATTGATGGACAGCCACAGCGAGGCCGACGGCCAGGGCCCGCGCCTCAACGGCGCGCTCGCGGCCATCGGCGAGAGCGCGCTGCGGCTGTTGCCGCCGGCGCCCTGAGCTTTCGCGCCGGCCTTGCCGAGGAGACGGCGGCCGGCGCGACGCGCGCGCGACCGGCGCGCGCACGAGTTTCCTACCACCCATTCGCCAAAGCGGCACAGCCAAACGGGGACCCCGATATGGACATCTTCCAGTGGATCGAAGACCTCAGCGATGAGCTCAACGAGGCCGGCCAATACCGGCTGGTCGAACTGATCAACCGCATTCCGCACGAACTGCACGACAACCATCCCGAACGGGTCGAGGCGATGCTGCCGGAGGCGCTGGCCGCCGCGCGCGCCTTGCAGCATCCGTGGCTGGAAGTGTTCTTCCGCCACTGGGGCCTGCAGAACCGCATGCGCAACCTCGCCGAAGGCGAGAAGGCGCTGCCCGAGGCGGTGTCTTTGCTGGAGTTCGCCCACCGCGACCAGACCCAGCAATGCCCGCAGTCGGTGTGCGTGACCCAGGACATCGCGATCTGCTACGGCAACGTCGACGGCCCGGGCTGGGTGCCCGAGCGGCTCGCGGTCAGCGAGGAAACGCTGGCGCGGATCGAGCCCAGCCGCGCCTGCTACGACTGCATCAGCCGCGAGTACGCGCTGGCGCTGATGGACGACGGCCGCGCCGGCGAGGCCATCGGCTACCTGCAGACGCAGGAGCAGAACATGCGCCGCGACGGCGCCGAGCCGGGCGTGGCCTATCGCGAAACCCAGGCCGCGGCGCTGTTCCGCGCCGGCCGTTACGACGAGGCGCTGGCCGGGCTCGCTTCGATCGACGCCGACGACATGCTCGACGACGACGACGGCGACCGGCTCAGCCGGCAGACCTTCCGCGCGCTGATCCTGGCCCGGCAGGGACGCATCGACGAGGCCTGGGAGGCCTTGCCCGAGTACGGCCCGCTGATCGTGCCGCTGCTGTATCCGCGCTGGTCCGAGGCGGTCGCGCTGATCGCGCAGGCGCGGCCGGAGCACAACCACTGGCGCCTGGGCCGCCTGCTGATGTCGATGGCCGCGCACATGGACCAGGGCGGCGCGCACCGGCGCTGCATCGAGCTGGCGCTGCGCCACGGCGAACTGGCGCTGCTGCGCAACGCGCCGTGGAGCGCGCGCCGCGCGCTCGAACTGGCGCGCCGCCATCAGCCCAAGCTGCGCGCCGATCTCGGCGCGGCCGCGCAGATCGACGCGTTCGCCACGCGCATCGACGCGCTCGCCGGCGCCGAGTTCGCGTTGCCGATGCCGGCCGAAGACGTGTACCTGCACGTGCGCGGCAACGAAGGCTCCGACCCGGAGCAGGACATGGAACTGCTGCAGGCCGCCTACGCCCAGCGCCGCGACGACGACGCCCTGGCCGGGCTGCTGGCCTCGGCGATGCTGGCCTGCGGCGCGCGCGAGGAAGCGCTGGCGCATCTGTGGGACTTCGTCGGCCGGCATCCCGAATCGGACGAATCGCCGCCGTCGCAATTGCTGGAACAACTGCTCGACGGCGACGACGCCAGCGTCCAGGTCGAACGCCTGGCCGCGCTGGTGCAGCCGCAGCGCGCGCCGTTCGCGCACTGGTGCCGGGCGCAGCTGGCGTTCCGCCATGCGCGCTGGCGCGAGGTCGGCGAGCACGTGCAGCGCCTGCTCGACGCCGCGCCCGAGTCGCTCGGCGCGCGCCGGCTGTGGGCGCGCGCGGCGATGGAGGCCAACGATTTCGCCCAGGCGGTCGATCTGTACGCGGATCTGGCCGAGCGCTCCGAGCAACCCGGCAGCGACGATTGGGACCTGATGACCGCGGCCAGCGCCGCCGGCGACTGGGCCGCGGTGCGGCGCAGCGCCGCGCGCCTGGGCATGGAACTCAGCGGCAGCGAAGGCCCGGTGCGCGAAACCTGGGGCTGGCTGCGGGTGCGCTACGAGCGCGACGGCGAAAGCTACGACTGCCTGGCCCGCCGCACCGGCCCGGTCACCGCGCAGGTGATGACGGTGGCGCCGCCGGGCCGCACCCAGCACGTGCGCGACGAGATCGTGTTCGACGCCGCGCCGCTGGAAGCCGCGCCGGAGGACGAGGCCGAACGCGAGCGCTGGCTGGCGCCGTTCCGGGTGGTGCACACCTCGCACCGCGCCGATTACCGCTGCTGGTTCGTCGACGGCGCGCATCCCGGCGAAGCGCCGTTCGAAGCGCTGCGCGAGGCGGCGGAGACGCTGGACTGGTCGCTGTGGGTGCGCAGCGGCGAGGACTACCGCGTGCGCGACCCGGCCAGCGAGGAAGACGAGGCGCTGCCCGGCGTGTACTTCTTCCTGGCCACGCCGCCGCAGCTGGCCCCGGCCGAGGTCGACCGGCGCCTGCACGAACTCACCGCCGGCTTCGAGCATCCGCTGAGCTGGCCGCAGTTGGCCGAACAGGCCGGCGCGGATGTGGCGCGGCATGAGGCGGTGATCGAGGCGTACGGGCTTTGATGCCCTGGATAGGGACGCGATGACCGGCGGGCGACAGCGCCGCGCCTGAGGCCGCTTGCGGGCGCTCGCCCGCATCCGGCTTGCCGCAGCGATCGCCTTCGGCGCGGCGCAGGACCGCGCTGCCGCCGGAGCGGGGCATCGCAGCGCCTGCGACCCGGGCGGCGCAGGCTGGCGCTCGCCGGCGGCCGCGGCGATTCTTGCTACATTCGCCTGCGCCTTTGCCGCGGTCGGGCGGCGCGGATCGAACGGGGAATGCAGCGGCCCGGTCCGCACGGCGGACGGCGGCGCCCGAAAACCAGTGTTCGCACAAGGAGCAGGAATGGAAGACCTGTACAGGGGCGACGCGTCCGCGTCGCCGGTCGAGTCGCCGGCGTTCGCGCCGTTGTTGCGCGAGGTGCTCGGCGCGCACGCCGTCGCCCGCGCCGGGTACGACAGCTTCGTCCAACTCGGCGGCGATTCGCTCGCCGCGATGACCCTGGCCGCGCGCGCGCAGCGCGAGCACGGCCTGGAACTCTCGCTCGTCGACCTGCTCGGCAGCGCGCCGCTGGCGGCGGCGTTCGCCGCCGCGCGTGTCGTGCCGGCGGCGCAGGCCGCCCCGGCTGCGCGCGCCGACGCCGACGACGCTGCGGTGCCCTTGGGCCAGGAAGCGATGTGGGTGTCGGAGCTGGCGCTGGATGGGCCGCCGCATCACCTGGTGTTCGTGGCCGCCATCGACGGCGCGGTCGACACCGAAGCGATGTCGCTCGCCGTGGATGCGCTGGTGCGCCGGCACGAAGCGCTGCGCACGGTACTGCGGCACACCTCCGCCGGCCTGCGCGCCGAACCCTTGCCCGGTCATCGCGGCAGCCTGCGCCTGCTGCGCGCCGAACTGGAGGAAGACAGCGAAGCCGCCGCGCTGGAGCGCGCGCACACGCTCGGCCGCGAACTGGCGGCGGCGCGTTTCGACCACGAACGCGAGCCCGCGCTGCGCCTGGCGCTGGCGCGGTTCTCGCCGCGCCGGCACGCGTTGCTGCTGTGCGCGCACCATCTGCTGCTCGACGGCTGGGCGATCGGCTTGCTGCTGCGCGAACTGTTCGCGCGTTACGACGCGGCTTTGCGCGGCGACCCGGCGCTGCAGGGCGACGAACGGCCGGCGCCGACCCTGCAAGCGCTGCTGCATTGGCAGCGCGGCGAGCGCGAGGCCGGCCGCGACCGCCGCCAGGCCGGGTTCTGGCGCGAACGCCTGCGGGACGTGCCGGCGCTGGTCGAACTGGCGTGCGCGCGGCCGCGTCCGCCGATCCAGAATTCCGCCGGCGAGCGATGGCGCTTCGATCTCGGCGCCGGGCTCAGCGAACGCGTGCGCGCGCTCGCCGCGGCGGCCGGCACCACCGAGTTCGCGCTGCTGCTGTCGGGCTTCGCCGTCGCGCTCAAGCGCCACACCGGCCTCAGCCGGTTTCCGATCGGGGTGCCGGCGCCGAACCGGCCGACGCCGGAACTGCAGAACCTGATCGGACTGTGCAACAACATCGTGCCCGTGGTGTTGGAGATCGATGAAGACCGCGACGCGGGGATGCACGCGCGTTCGGTGCAGGCCGCGCTGGCTGCGGCGCTGGCCCACGCCGGCCTGCCGTATGCGCAGATCCTGCAGGCCGCCGGCGCGGGCGGCGAGGCCGCGTTCAATCCCTACGTGCAGGTGGTGTTCTCGATGCACGACCGGCTGATCCCGAACCGGCTCAGCGCCGGCGGCGCGCGGGTCGCGGTCGAGGACGGCTTCGGCGGCCGCGCCGCGTTCGACCTGACCGTGTTCGTCGAACGCGCTGATCCGAGCTTCGCCGGCGAGATCGAATTCGCCAGCGCGATCTACGATGCCGCCGCGGTGGCCAACCTGTTCGAAAGCTGGCGCGCGGCGCTGGAGTCGCTGACCGCCGCGCCGCAACGCGCGCTGGAAGAAACGCGGGCGATTTCCGCAACGCAGCGCGCATTGCTGACGCGGCTCAACGACACTGCGCGGCCGTATCGCGACATCGCCATCGAGGCCGCGTTCGCGCAGCAGGCGCGCGCCACGCCCGACGCGGCGGCGGTCGAAGACGGCGCGCTGCTGCGCAGCTACCGCCAGCTCGAACGCGACAGCGCGCTGCAAGCCGCGCGCCTGCGCGCCGCCGGGGTCGGCGAGGGCGATCACGTGCTGCTGCGCCTGGAGCGCTCGTACGCGGAAATCGTCGCCTTGCTCGGGGTGTTGCGCTGCGGCGCGGCGTATGTCGCGCTGGAGTCCGACCCCGCGCCGGCGCGCTTGCAGGCGATGTGCGAGGCGCTGCGGCCGCGCGCGATCCTCGCCGTCGACGGCGACGCGGTCGCCGCGCAGGTCGCCGCGCCGCGCGTGCAGCCGTGGAGCGAGCGCTGGGACGGCGAAGCCGAGCCCGCCGCCGAAGCCGGCCTGGCCGGCGGCGAGCGCGTCGCCTATGTCGCCTTCACCTCCGGCACCACCGGCACCCCGCGCGGGGTGCGTGTGCCGCATCGCGGGGTGATGCGGCTGATCGAGCGGCCGGGCTACTGCGAGGCCGGACCGGGACAGCGCATGCTGCGTTTCGCGCCGCTGGCGTTCGACGCCTCCACCTTCGAAGCGTTCGCGCCGTTGGTCGCCGGTGGCTGCATCGTGGTGCATCCGCCCGGCCTGCCGACGCCGCAGCAACTGGGCGCGTTCCTGAGCGAGCGCGCAGTGACCGCGGCCTGGTTGACCGCCGGCTTGTTCCGGCTGGTCGCCGACTTCGCCGCCGACCGCCTCGGCAGCCTGCGCTGGCTGCTGGCCGGCGGCGATGTGGTGCCGGCCGCGCAAAGCCGGCGCGTGCTGCGGCTCAATCCCGGCCTGCGTCTGGTCAACGGCTACGGCCCGACCGAGAACAGCACGTTCACCACCGTGCATTGCCTGGACGACGCGGACGCAGTCGCCGACCCGCTGCCGATCGGCGTACCGCTGGCCAATACCACGGTATGCGTGCTGGACGAACGCGACCGCGAGTTGCCGCCCGGCGCGATCGGCGAACTGCACACCGGCGGCGCCGGACTGGCGTTGGATTATCTGCGCGATCCGGCCCACACCGCCGCGCGTTTCGGCCGCTTCTGCCGCGATCTGCCCGAGCGGCTGTACCGCACCGGCGATCTGGCCCGGATCGGAGCGGACGGCGTGGTCTATTTCCACGGCCGTCGCGACGGCCAGGTCAAGATCCGCGGCCACCGGGTGGAGTTGGAAGACCTGCGCCGCGCGATCCTCGAACTCGCCGGCGTGCGCGACGCCGCGGTGTGCGCGCAAACCGGCGACAGCGGCGACAAGCGCTTGCTCGCCGCGGTGCTGCCGGCCGCCGGCGCGGCCGCCGACGCCGGGTTCGTCGAAGGCTTGCGCACGCAGTTGAAGCTGAGCCTGCCCGGTTACATGCAGCCGGCGCGCTGGGTCGTGCTGGAGACGCTGCCGGTGACCCGCAACGGCAAGGTCGATTGGCGCGCGATCGAAGCGCAGGCGCCGGCGCCGGCCGCCGCCGGCGCGCGCGCGCCCGAGGCCGATGCGCGCGCGCCCGAGCGCCGCGGCTGGCGCGCCGAGCTGGCGCAGATTTTCGCCGAGGTGCTGGAGCTGGAGCGGGCCGAGGACAGCGACGATTTCTTCGACCTCGGCGGCGACTCGCTGCGCGCCGCGCGCCTGTTGGCGCGCATCCGCGAGACCTGGGAGGCGCAGATCAGCCTGCGCGAGTTCTATCCGACCCCGACCTTGGCGCACCTGACCGAGCTGCTGGCGCGGCGCATGGAGGTGGCGGCATGAGCGCGGCCCTGCAACGCTGGCGCCGCGACGGCGTCGCGCCGCGCGCGCGCCTGTACGCCTTCGCCCACGCGGGCGCAGGCGCCGCCGACCTGCGCGAGTTCGCTGCGCAGGCGCCGGACTGGCTCGATACGGCCGCGGTGCGTCTGCCTGGGCGCGAGCGGCGCATCGCCGAGCCGTTGCCGCAGTCGCTGCGCGCGGTGGTCGAGGAAGCGGCGGCGGCGATCGCCGCCGAATGGCGGCCGCACTGGCCGGCGTTCCTGTTCGGCCAATGCGCGGGCGGGCTGATCGCGTTCGAAACCGCGCGCCGCCTGTGCGCGCTGGGCCTGGCGCCGGCCGGACTGATCCTGTCGGCGCCGCCAAGCCCGGACCAGGATTTCGCCGGCGCCGCGCAGATCGCCGCGTCCGCCGATTTCGCCGCGAACATGCACGCGATGGGCGCGTTGCCGGACGCGGTGATGGCCGATCCGGCGCTGCTGGATGTGGTGCTGCCGGCGTTGCGCGCCGACTTCGCCTTGTTCGAAGGCTATCGCAATCCGGCCGACGCGCCGCTGCCGCTGCCCGTGCTGGCGGTGGCCGGAGACCGCGACGCGCTGTCGCCGTTCGCCGCGTTGGCGCAGTGGCGGCCGCGCAGCGGCGGCGGCTTGCGCGCTTGCGAGGTGGCCGGCGGACACCTGCTCGCTGCGGAAACGCCGCAGGCGCTGATGGCGCTGGCGGCGCAGTTCGTTCGCGAGCGTCTGCCCGCGCAGGCGCCGGCGCCCGCGTCGGCATGAGCGAGGCCGCCGCGCCGCGTGCGGTTGCGCGCGCGCGGCGCGGCGGCTAGCGTGTCGCCGGTCCGCGCCGCGCGCGCCTTCCGCGAACCCTGCGAGTCCGCCATGACCTCACGCCGCCGTTTCCTGCAAAGCTCGCTGATCGCCGCGGGCGCCGCCGCCTTGCCTGCGCTGGCCGCCGAGACGAAGGCCGCGCCGCCGCCGGCGCCGAAGGCCATCGACGGCGCGCGCGTGGTCTCGACCTGGGACTTCGGCGTGGGCGCCAACCAGGCGGCGTGGAAGGTGTTGGGCGAAGGCGGGGCGGCGCTCGACGCGGTCGAGGCCGGCGCGCGCTGGGCCGAGGCCGATCTGTGCAACAGCACGGTCGGGCGCTGCGGCAATCCCGACCGCGACGGCGTGCTGACCCTCGACGCCAGCCTCATGGACGGCGACGGCCGCTGCGGCGCGGTCGCCGCGCTGGAGGACATCGCCCATCCGGTCAGCGTCGCGCGCCGGGTCATGGAGCGCACGCCGCACGTATTGCTGGTCGGCGCCGGCGCGCAGCAGTTCGCGGTCGAGCAGGGGTTCCCGAAAGAACCGCTGCTGACCGACAAGGCGCGCGCGGCCTGGAACGAGTGGCGCAAGACTTCGAAGTACCAGCCGGTCATCAACGCCGAGCGCCTCGACCAGGGCAAGCCCGGCGACAAGCACAATCACGACACCCTCGGCATCCTCGCCATCGACCGCAGCGGCAAGCTCGCCGGCGCCTGCACCACCAGCGGCATGGCCTGGAAGCTGCACGGGCGGGTCGGCGACAGCCCCATCGTCGGCGCCGGCCTGTACGTCGACAACGAAGTCGGCGCCGCCACCGCCTCGGGCGTGGGCGAGGAAATGCTGCGCAACGCCGCGAGTTTCCTGGTGGTGGAGCTGATGCGCCAGGGCCGCAGCCCCGACGAGGCCTGCCGCGAGGCGATCGAGCGGGTGGTGCGCAAGCGCCCGCAGGCGAGCAAGACCTTGCAGGTGTGCTTCCTGGCGATCAACAAGCACGGCGAGGTCGGCGCGCACGCGCTGCACCGCGGCTTCGTCTATGCGGTGTGCGATGCGGGCAAGCGCGATGCGCTGCTGGATGCGCGGTCGGTGTATGCGACCGAGCAGACATGAAGGATTTGAACGGCTTGATGCGGGCGCCAGGCGACAGCGCAGCGATCTGAGGCAAAGTCCATGAACGCGATCGATGAACCTGTACTGGAAATTTCTGCCGGCTCTTTAGCTTCCGCGCTGGCCGCGCAGGACGGCGGCGCCGACCGCGTCGAGCTGTGCGACAACCTCGCCGAAGGCGGCACCACGCCGTCGTACGGCGCGCTGGCGGTCGCGCGCGACAGGCTGCGCATTCCGCTGTACGTGCTGATCCGCCCGCGCGGCGGCGACTTCCTCTACGACGAGGCCGAGCGCGCGGCGATGGTCGCCGACATCGAAGCCTGCGTGCGGTTGGGTTGCGACGGCGTAGTGATCGGCGCGCTCGACGCCGACGGCGAGGTCGACGCGGCGGTGTGCCGCGAACAGATCGCCGCGGCCGGATCGCTCGGCATCACTTTCCACCGTGCGTTCGACGCCGCGCGCGACCAGGGCAGGGCGCTGGAAGCGGCGGTCGCGCTGGGCTGCGAGCGCATCCTGACCTCCGGCGGCGCCGCCGACGCGTTCGCCGGCGCGGACCGCATCGCCGCGTTGGTCGCGCAGGCGGCCGGACGCGTCGCGCTGATGGCCGGCGCCGGGGTGACCCCGCAGAACATCGCCGCACTGGCGCGCCGCGCCGGCGTGCGCGAGCTGCACGCCTCGGCCAAGGCGCCGCGGCGTTCGGCGATGCGCTACCGCAACGAGGCCCTGGCCGGGCTGTCGCCGGACTGGAGCCAGAGCGACGCGCAACGCGTGCGCGAGCTGGTCGCGGCCCTGCGCGGCTGAGGCGCGCGTGGGCTACGAGTACGACGCGCTGCCGGACGACCCGGCCGATTACCGGCGCCGCCGCGCGGCGCTGGTCGACGCTGCCGAAGCCTTGCCGAGTTTTCGCCGCCGCGTCGGCGCCGGCGAACTCTGGCTGTGCGATCCCGGCCGCGCGGGCGAGGGCTGGGACGAGGCGCAGCTGGTGTTCGGCGAAGCCGGCGTGCGGCTGGCGTGCATGACCCCGCTGAGCGCGGCGGTGCGCGCCGACTTGCGCGCGTTGCCGGCCTTGCTCGGCGGCGCGCGCTATGTCGACGACGACGGCGAGCCTGCCGGGTTCTGAGCCGGCATCGCGGCACCCGGCCGCAGCGATGAAGGCCCGATCGGGCGAAAAACGAAAGCTGCCTGTCGCTACACCTTTCGTTTGCGCAGCGAGCCCGGCACCGCTTGTTGCGCTGCACGAACTCACCACCCGCTGCCGTCGGTCGCGACCCCGCATCGGCCCTCCGGCAGGCCAGTCTCGGCAAAACAATTACTTAGCTTCAGCACAGTGCCTGAGGCCCGCCCGGACGCCGCCTAACACAGCCATGTTGCTGCGCCGCGTCATGCAACCGGCGGCGAGGTCGTGCTTAATTTAGATCGATCCAATGTGGGGATTGGATAGGCCGGGGCGCTCATTCGAGCCGTCCTGGCGCGTGGTCTTAGATCGATAGAAAAGACGCAATAGCCGGGTTTCGGACCAAGGACGGGTCGTTCATTGCAGTCCACTTCATGGGGAGCACCGCCACGATGAGCCATTCCACCCACAGACGCAGCGCATTGACCTGCGCCCTGCTGTCGGTCCTGTGCGCGCCGGTCGCCGCACAGGCGCAAGCCGCCCAATCGCCCGACGGCGCCGCCGCCGGCAAGCCCACCGAGATCGACAAGGTCACCGTGACCGGCTCGCGCATCAAGCGCGCCGAGATCGAAGGCCCGGCGCCGGTGTTCACCATCACCGCCGCGCAGATCGAGAAGGAAGGTTTCAACACCGTCTACGACGCGCTGACCACGCTGACCGAAGCGATGGGCACGGTGGAATCGGACATCGCCTGGGGCCAGCACACCGTCAACGCCAGCCCGCTGAACCTGCGCAACATGGGCCCGGGCCGCAGCCTGCTGCTGATCAACGGCCGGCGCGTGGTCGACTACCCGCTGCCGTACCAGGGCAAGAGCAACTTCGCCAACTTCAACAACATTCCCACCGCGATCGTCGAGCGCATCGAGGTGCTGGCCAGCGGCGCGTCGGCGATCTACGGCTCCGACGCGGTCGCCGGCGTCATCAACGTGATCCTGAAGAAGGAATACCAGGGCGACCAGATCAAGGTCCGCGGCGGCACTTCCACGCGAGGCGGCCGCGACGCCATCGACCTGTCCTGGGCCGGCGGCCGCAGCGGCGACCACTGGAGCGTCACCTACGCCTTGCAGTACTTCAAGCGCGAAGCGCTGCCGGCCGGCGAACGCGACTACATGGACTCGGATTTCGACGCGCCGCCGCTGTCGCTCAATCCGCAGGACCGCGCGGTCGGCATCCTGCCCTCGGTCGGCATCCGCATGTTCAACGCCGGCACCGGCCAGCGCCTGATGCCGCCGGCCGGCGCCTGCGACCAATACAACGGCGAGTTCTTCCTGCAGAACCGCCGCACCTTCAACCGCAACACCGGCGCGATCGCCGACACCGGCTGGCAATGCGGCCAGAGCGCGGTGTTCCAGCACTGGACCCTGCGCAACGGCAGCGAAGACCGCTCCGGCTACGTCTACGGCAACTACGACTTCGACAACGGCATGAAGGGCTGGGCCAGCGTCGGCGTGTGGTCCTCGCGCGGCGAGAACATGACCTTCATGCCGGGCTGGAGCTCCAACGGCGTCTACCACGACAACGGCCTCAACGCCGATCTCGACCTGGTCAAGAGCTTCACCCCGCAGGAAATCGGCGGGGCCAAAAGCGGCTACACCCATTCCGACGAACTGTCGTGGGACGTCGCGGTCGGCCTCAGCGGCAAGTTCGGTTCGCGCTTCGACTGGGATTTCAGCATCGGCCGCGCCGAGTACCGGGTCGACGAGAAATTCCCGGCGATCCTGATCGCCGAGGGCGACCGCTTCTTCCTCGGCCCGAACCGCGACCGGCTCGACCAGAACCGGTTCTGGAACCCGATCTCGCCGCAGGATTACGCCTCGATCAGCACCCGCGGCAAGAACCGCGCCGAGTCGTGGCTGACCTCGGCCAACTTCGTCGTCAGCGGCGACCTGTTCGAAGGCTGGGCCGGCCCGATCGGCTTCGCCGGCCAGTTGGAAGCGGCCAAGCAGGGCTATCGCCTGGCGCCGGACCCCAACACCATCGGCGACGACCGCCTGTACGACCAGACCGCCAATCTCGACCGCGGCGAAGGCACGCGCAACCACTACGCCGTCGGCGTCGAATTCAAGATCCCGCTGCACCGCACCCTGACCGCGTCGCTCGCCGGCCGCTACGACAAGTACGACGCGGTCTCCGGCGACGCCGCCACGACCTACAACGCCGGCCTGGAATGGCGTCCGTTCTCGAACCTGCTGGTGCGCGGCACCTATGCCACCAGCTTCCGCGCGCCGGACATGCACTTCGTCTACGCGACCCCGAGCACCTCGGTCGCCGACCAGACCGATTACCTCAACTGCCTGCGCGCCGGACAGCAGGGCAACTGCACCTGGGACGCCGGCTTCAAGGTCGAGGACGCGCAGATCGCGCGCGAAGGCACGCCGGACCTGAAGTACGAAACCGGCAGTTCGTGGACCGCCGGCTTCGTCTGGGACATCGCCGACGGCCTGTCGGTGTCGACCGACTACTGGCGGATCGAGCTGGAGGACGAGATCGACGACATCGGCGCCAACGACGTGCTGCTCGACGAGGCCTACTGCCTGACCGGCAAGACCCCGAGCGGCGAGCCGCGCGTCGGCGCGCCGAGCGCCGACCGCTGCCGCCTGCAGATCGGCCGGGTCACCCGCGGCCCGGATCCCGACGGCGCCGGCCCGCTGCTCGGCCCGGTCACCGACATCCGCACCGGCCCGATCAACCGCGCCGCGCGCAACGTGCAGGGCATCGACGCCTCGCTGAAGTACCGCTTCAGCACCGCGCGCTTCGGCGATTTCAGCCTCGGCCTGAACTACACCAACCTGCTCAAGCTCGAGACCCGCACCGACGACAGCGAGCAGATGCAGAACAAGCGCACCGACGAGCCGCGCAGCAAGTTCCGCGGCAGCGTCAACTGGCAGAAGGACCGCTGGAACGCGACCGTCTACGCCGACCGCGTCGGCAGCGTGCCGAGCGTGCGTTTCCGCGGCTGCCGCGGTTTCGCCGACGGCTACGCGCCGAGCTCGGACAACTGCGTGGACACCGATCCGGCCAGCCCGACCTTCGGCCAGAAGACCGAGAAGTACTGGGGCCGAGTGGGACCGGCGATCACCTGGAACGTCAGCGCCGGCTACCGCATCACCGACAACGCCAAGGTCAACGTCTACGTCAGCAACCTGTTCGACGAGGTCAACGAAGACAAGGATCCGTACAAGCGCGACTTCGCCTTCATCGCCGACCGCATCTTCAGCCCGGTCGGGCGCGAGATCGCGGTGGAGTACGTGCTGGACCTGAAGTAAGGCAACCGCAGCCGCGGCGGCGCGTCCGCCGCCGCGGCTTTCACCGACATTACGAGGGATAGACCAACGATGGCTCGCACACCGGTTCGGCATACGCGCAGTTCGGCATTCACGGCGGCAGCGGCGCTGCGGCCCTTGGCCGCGGCGGTGTGCCTGACCTTGAGCGCGGGGTTCGCCAGCGCGGCCGCGCCCGCGGGCGATCCGGTGCGCGAGGTCAACACCTTCATCGGCAGCAAGGACGACGGCAACACCTTTCCGGGCGCGTCGGCGCCGTTCGGCCTGATCCAGGTCAGCCCGATCGGCGAGCACTACACCGGCTGGCGCTACGACGATCCCAAGATCCGCGGCTTCGGCCACTCTTTCCTGTCCGGCGCCGGTTGCTGGGAGCAGGGCGGGCAGTTGTCGGTGCTGCCGACCACCGGCGAGATCGGCGAGGGCAAGCGCTTCGACACCAAGGAGCCCAAGTCCTTCGACCACAAGCTGTACGGCTCGGCCTACAGCCACGACGGCGAAGTCGGCGAAGCCGGCTACTACAAGGTGCGTTTGACCGGCGAAGCGGCCGGCCCGATCGAGGCCGAAGCCACCGCGCTGACGCGCGCGGCGGCCGAACGCTACACGTTCCCGGCCGGCGCGAAGCAAGGCACGATCCTGGTCAACACCGGGCAGGCCAACGAGCGCCATCTGGTCGTCGGCAGCACCGTCGAGGTGGTCGGCGACCGCGCGGTCGAAGGCCGCATCACCACCAAGAGCTTCTGCGGCGGCCAGCAGTACACCACCTGGTTCCGCATGGAATTCGACCGTCCCTTCGCCAGCCACGGCACCTGGGACGAGGCCGGCGGCCATCCGGGCGGCCAATCGAGCATGCAGGGCGACACCCGCCCGCACGGCGCCTGGTTCACCTTCGACACCGCCGGCAACCGCGCGGTGACCGCGGTCAGCGCGATCTCGCACGTCGACCTGGACGGCGCGCGCCGCAACCTGCGCGACGAAGGCGCGCGCGGCGGCAAGCCGCTGGCGTTCGACGCGATGCGCAAGCAGGCGCAGGACGCCTGGCGCAAGGAACTGAACTCGGTGCGGATCAGCGGCGGCAGCGGCGACGACCGCACCGTGTTCTACACCGCGCTGTACCACTCGCTGTTGCAGCCGCTGACCGGCAGCGACAGCGACGGCCGCTACCGCGGCTACGACACCGAGATACACAAGGCCGAGGGCTGGACCTATTACGAGTATTTCTCGCTGTGGGACACCTACCGCTCGCAGAACCAGCTGCTGGCGATGCTGCGGCCGCAGCGCGCGCGCGACATCGGCCAGTCGCTGCTGAAGATCCACGAGCAGAACGGCTGGTTGCCGCGCTGGGGCTATGCCAACTTCGACAGCAACGTGATGACCGGCGATCCGGTCACGCCGTTCATGGTCGACCTGTGGCGCTTCGGCGCGCTCGAAGGCCGCGAGCAACAGGCCTACGCAGCGCTGCGCGAGAACGCGTACGGCATTCCGCCGGCGTTGGTGCGCAGCCAGGGCCGCGCCGGCAATCCGAGCTATCTCAAGGACGGCTTCGTCCAGTACGATCGCGGCTTCCCGGCCAAGAGCATGGACGTGGATCCGCACCACGGCGGTTCGTCGACGCTGGAATACGCGCTCGGCGATTGCGCGTTGTCGCAGATGGCGCAGGCGCTCGGCAAGAACGACGACGCCGCCACGCTGCGCGAGCGCGGCCGCAACTGGACCCGGGTGTGGGACAAGGACGCGACCGATCCCGAACTGGGCTTCCGCGGCTTCCCGCGTCCGCGCGTCGACGGCGGCGCGTTCTATTCGGAAACCGACGGCAGCTACAGCCCGCGCTCGCACCACGGTTTCCACGAAGGCACCGCCTGGCAGTACCAGTGGCTGACCCAGCAGGACGTGCCCGGCGTGGTCGCGGCGATGGGCGGCGCCGAGCAGGCCGGCAAGCGCCTGGACGCGTTCTTCGCCTACGACGCGTTGCTGGCCGATCCGGCCAACGCCGCGCGCAAGCAGTGGGTGGTCGGGCCGTACAGCTACTACAACCAGTATCGCTACAACCCGAACAACGAGCCCGATCTGCACAGCCCGTGGATGTACACGCTGATCGGCCAGCCGTGGAAGACCGCGACGGTGCTGCGCGCGGCGCAGACGCTGTTCACCAACGCGCCCAACGGCGTCACCGGCAACGACGACCTCGGCACCATGTCGGCCTGGTATCTGTTCAGCGCGGTCGGCCTGTATCCGGCGGTGCCGGGCAGCGGCGAGCTGCTGCTGCACGCGCCGCGTTTCGAGAAGGTCGAGATGGACCTGGGCAACGGCAAGACCCTGCGCATCGAAGCGCCCGGCGCGAGCGGGCAGGGCGTGCAGTACGTGCGCGGCGCGAGCTTCGACGGCAAGGCCCAGGACAAGGTCTGGCTGGACTGGAGCGCGTTGCGCGGCGGCGGCACGCTGCGCTTCGAACTCGGCAAGGAACCGGCTACGGGCGGGTGGGGCACGCAGGCGGCAGCGCTGCCGGTGTCGGCCTGCGCGGCGCCGAAGTGAATCGATGACGCGATGAAGAACCGATAACGCGATGAAGCCCCGGGCCGCCGACGTCCCCGCCAGCCGTCATCCCCGCGAAAGCGGGGATCCAGGGCTTCATCGCGACACCGCCGCACCGCCGTCTTCCTCCGCACCCCACGGAGCTCCAGCGCACGATGAAACCCACCCTCGCCAACAGCCGCATCCTCGCCAGACTGACCCGCGCGCGCCTGCCGCTGGCGCTGTTCGGCATGGTCGGCGCCGCCATCGGCGTGGCGCCCGCAGCGAACGCGGCGACGCCCGCGACGCAAGCCGCGACGCTCGCGCCGGAACTGGTCCCGCTGCCCGCGCACGTGCAGCGCGGCGAGGGCGCGTTCGCGCTCGACGCTTCGACCACGATCTACGCCAACAACGCCGAAGCCCGCGCCGTCGCGCAACTGCTGCGCGACGAACTGGCGAGCCAGCAAGGCCTGACCCTGACCGTGCGCAGCGGCGCGCCGAAGCCGAACCAGGGCGAGGACGAGCCCTCGCGCTACGTGCAGTTCGTCGCCGAACCCGCGTCGGCCAAGCCCGGCGCCGGCGCCAACGAGCGCTACCGGCTCGAAGTGACCGCGCGCGGCATCCGCCTCGCCGGCCCGCCGGCCGGTTTGTTCTACGGCTACCAGACCTTGCGCCAGCTGTTGCCGGCCGCGCGCGTCGCGCCGCCGCTGCGGGTGGGCGCGACGACCATCGACGACGCGCCGCGCTTCGCCTACCGCGGCATGCACCTGGACGTCGGCCGGCATCTGTTCCCGCTGGACTTCATCAAGCGCTATCTCGACCAGATGGCGCGCTACAAGCTCAACACCTTCCACTGGCACCTCACCGACGACCAGGGCTGGCGCCTGGAAATCAAGCGCTATCCCAAGCTCACCGCGGTCGGCGCGCAGCGCAAGGAAACCGTGGTCGGCCGCAACATCGATCCCTATGTCGGCGACGGCCAGCCGTACGGCGGTTTCTACACCCAGGAACAGGCGCGCGAAGTGGTCGCGTATGCGCGCGCCCGCCACATCACCGTGATTCCGGAAATCGAGATGCCGGGCCACGCGCTGGCGGCGTTGGCGGCGTATCCGGAACTGGCGTGCACGCCGGGCCCGTTCGCGGTCGGCACCAACTGGGGCGTGTACGACGACATCTTTTGCCCGAAGGAAGCAACCTTCAAGTTCCTGGAGAACGTGCTCGACGAAGTCGTCGCGATCTTCCCCGCGCCGTACCTGCACATCGGCGGCGACGAAGCGCCGAAGACGCGCTGGAAGGCCAGCGCCGAGGCGCAGGCGGTGATGCGCCGCGAAGGCTTGAAGGACGAGCACGAGCTGCAGAGCTATTTCATCCGCCGCATGGAGAAGTTCCTGCATTCGCGCGGCAAGCGCATCATCGGCTGGGACGAGATCCTCGAAGGCGGCCTGGCGCCGGACGCGACGGTGATGTCGTGGCGCGGCGAGGCCGGCGGGATCGCGGCCGCGCAGCAGGGCCACGACGTCGTCATGACTCCGACCCAGTGCTGCTATTTCGATTACGGCCAGGGCCCGGCCGCGCAGGAACAGTGGAACCTCGGCGGCGAGCTGAGCCTGGACAAGGTCTACGCCTACGACCCGGTGCCGGCGGCGCTGACCGCGGCGCAGGCGCGGCATGTGCTCGGCGTGCAGGGCAACGTCTGGACCGAACACCTCAAGACCCCGGCGATGGTCGAGTACATGGTGTTCCCGCGCCTGCTGGCGCTGGCCGAAGTCGCGTGGACGCCGCAGGCGCAGCGCGCGTGGCCGGACTTCCAGCGCCGGCTGCGCGGCCAGTTCGCCTTGCTCGAACGCGACGCGGTCGGCTATCGGATTCCCGCGCCGCAAGGGCTGGACGACGCGCTGATCGTCCAGCACGGCGATGCGCGCACGCACCGCTACACGGCGACGCTGACGCCGGCGGTGCCCGGCGCGACGATCCGCTACACCCTCGACGGCAGCGAGCCGGGCGAGGGCGCGGCGGTGTATGCCGCGCCGTTCGAGGTCGTTCTGGAACTGGACAAGCCGGTGCGGCTGCGCGCCGTCAGCGTCCTCGCCGACGGGCGGCGCAGTGGGGTGCACGAGGCCTTGCTGCGTTATCGCAGTTATCTGCCTGCGGTCGCCAAGCCGGCGAACCCGAAACCCGGACTGGAATACCGCGTGTTCGACTCGATGTTCTCGGACCTGACGATGCTGCACGCCAGCGCGCGCGCGCCGGCGCAGGCCGGCGCCGCCGATTCGCTGGACCTGGCGCGCTTCGGCCGCAGCCGCGCGTTCGGCGTGCAGTTCGACGGCTACGTGCAGGTGCCGGCCGACGGCGTCTACCGCTTCGCCCTGCAGGGCGACGACCGCAGCGCGCTGTATCTCGACGGCGAACAGGCGATCGCCAACGAGACCTACGACCGCACGCAGCAGACCGAAGTGCCGCTGCGCCGCGGCTGGCACCGGCTGCAGCTGGACTGGTACCAGCGCGAGGGCGGCATGAGCCTGAGCCTGCGCATGGCCGCGCCGGGCGGCGAGTTGCAAGCGCTGGACCTGCGCGAGGCGGTGCATTGAACGCCGCGTCCGCACGCGCGGCGGCGGTGGCCGGGCCGTGCGCACCTGCGGCGCACACGGCTCGGATGCACGGCGGCAATGCACCGGTGGCCGACACCGGCCGCCCATCTGCCGAGCCGGTCCGCGATTTTTTTTGTTGATGTTTTAGATCGATCCAAATAAAAGGTTCCACCGCAACGCCGCAACCGCGGCCCGCGTCACCACAAAAAACACAAACCTGGGCCGTCGAATCCGGCCGCGATTGGGAGGGGTAGCCAAATGACTCAGCAACACGACCGCACGTCGCAACGCCGCCGGTACGATGCACGCCGCAACGCGCTGTGCGCCGCCATGCTCGCCGCCTTGTACCTGCCGCTGGCCGCGCAGGCGCAGGACGCCGCGCCCGCCGGCGAAGCCAAGACCGTCGACAAGATCACCGTGACCGGCTCGCGCATCAAGCGCGCCGAACTCGAAGGCCCGGCGCCGGTGACGGTGATCACCACCGAGCAGATCAAGCGCGAAGGCTTCGCCAACGTGTACGAGGCGCTGAGCTCGCTGACCGAAGTCACCGGCTCGGTGCAGGCCGACGTCAACAAGGGCCCCACGCCGAACGCCAGTCCGCTGAACCTGCGCAACCTCGGCCCCGGCCGCACCCTGCTGCTGATCGACGGCCGCCGCGTCGCCGACTACCCGCTGCCGTACGAAGGGCGCGGCAACTTCGCCAACTTCAACAACATCCCGATGTCGGCGGTGGAGCGGATCGAAGTGCTCGCCAGCGGCGGCTCGGCGATCTACGGCTCCGACGCGATGGCCGGCGTCATCAACATCATCATGAAGAAGAACTTCAATGGCGATGAGGTGCGGATCAAGGGCGGCACCACCACCCGCGGCGGCGGCGATTCCTACGACCTGTCGTGGACCGGCGGCCGCACCGGCGACAAGTGGAGCGCGACCTACGGCGTGCAGTTCAGCGGCCGCGAAACCATTTTCGCCGGCCAGCGCGGCTTCCTCGCGTCCGATCTGGAACCCGCGGCGACGGTCAAGCCGCTGGTCAACGACCCGTGGCCGTGGGTGTGGGGCGTGGAGCTGATCGACACCGCGGCCAAGCGCCGGGTCACTCCGCCGGCCGGCGCCTGCGACCGCTTCCAGGATCTGCCGCTGCACAACTTCCTCGGCAACGACGGCAACGCGCCCGAGTTCCCGGGTTCGAGCTGTTCGCAGTCGCGCGGCAACGCGCTGTGGAGCCTGCGCAACGGTTCCGACAACCGGTCCGGCTTCGGCAACTTCAACTACGACTTCGACAACGGCATGCAGGCCTGGGTCAGCGCCTCGGTCTGGGACAGCACCGGCGAGTCGCGCCAGGACGAAGCGCTGCGCTTCGAACTCAACCGCGGCGGCGCGTTCTACGACCAGAACACCGGCCGCAGCTATCAGGCGCGCCGCGCGTTCACCGTGCCCGAGGCGGGCAGCCGCGATCCGTTCCTGTTCGAAACCAAGGAGCGTTCCTGGGACCTGGCCGCCGGCCTGCGCGGCCGCTTCGGCGAGCGCTTCAACTGGGACGCCACCGTCGGCCGCACCGAGTACAAGGTCGACTTCAGTTTCCCGGGCGTGCTGCAGGGCGCGGTCGACAATTATTTCCTCGGGCCGCAGCTCGGCACCAACAACGGCCTGCCGGTGTACGCGCTGGACCAGAACAAGTTCTGGAACCCGATGGGCCCGGAGACCTTCCGCCAGCTCACCACCCGCGGCAAGAGCAGCGCCGAGTCGTGGATGAACCAGGCCCAGTTCTCGGTCAACGGCGACCTGTTCGAGCTGCCGGCCGGCCCGGTCGGTTTCGCCGGCGTGATCGAGGCCGGTTCGCAGGGGTATCGCCTGACCCCCGATCCGCTGACCTTCGGCGCGAACAAGCTCTACGACCAGCCCGGCGGCACCAACCAGGGCGGCGGCGACCGCAAGCGCTACGCGGTCGGCGTCGAATTCAAGGTGCCGGTGTTCAAGACCCTCGACGTGACCGGCGCCGGCCGCTTCGACCGCTACGACGACGACGCGCGCAAGGAAAGCAACTTCACCTGGAACGCCGGCATCGAATGGCGTCCGATCGAAAGCCTACTGGTGCGCGGCGCCTACAACACCACCTTCCGCGCGCCGGACATGCACTACCTGTTCGCCACCAGCGGCACCGGCACCCAGGAAGACTCCGACGTGGCCACCTGCATCAACCGCGGCCTCGGCCCGGATTGCAGCTCGCAGGCGCTGTACTACCGCCACAACATCGCCCGCACCGGCAACCTCAAGCTGGAAAGCGAGACCGGCAAGTCGTGGAGCGCCGGCCTGGTCTGGGACGCGGCCGAAAACCTGTCGTTCAGCGCCGACTACTGGCGCATGACCATCGACAACCAGGTCCGCGATTTCGACATCGCCGACATCCTCGACCTGGAAAGCCAGTGCCGCAACGGCCGCACCCGCCGCGCCAGCGACCGCATGCAGGTCACCCCGGGCTCGTCGACCTGTTCCGACATCGTCTCGCGCGTGACCCGCAGCGCGCCGGGCACCAACGCGTTCGGCGTGGCCGATCCGAACTATCCGATCGGGCAGGTGGTGTCGGTGTTCAGCGGCCCGATCAACATCGCCTACCGCGAAGTCGCCGGCGTCGACTTCACCGCGCGCTACAAGCTGCCGGCGACGCGCTTCGGCGATTTCAGCTTCCAGTTCAACTACACCAACCAGCTCAAGAACAACGAGCAGCGCGACCCGGGTTCGCCGATGCAGGAGAACCGCGACAAGGAAGTGCGCACCTTCGCCCGCGCCAGCGCCAGCTGGAGCCGCGGCCCGTGGAACGCGACCTTGTTCGCCAACCGCATCGGCCACGTCAACGGCGACAACTACAACGAGTGCGCGCCGATCCTGCCGGGCCAGACCGACACCAGCTGCCACATGGTCGGCAAGCTCAAGGCGCCGGTGTACTTCAACCTGACCGCGGGCTACCAGCTGACCGAACAGGCGCGGGTCAACCTGTACATCGACAACCTGCTCGACGAAGCCGATTACAAGGACCCGTACAAGAAGTTCTTCGCCTACGCCAACGAAAGAGTGTTTTCGCGCGTGGGCCGTGAAATCTCGGCCGAATTCGTTTACAAGTTCGATTGATCCTTCGCAGCCGGTGTTCCGGCGCCGAATCGGACGCGCGGGCCGCCCGGGCCCGCGCGGACGGCAGCACCCCGCGTTCGGGCCGGTGCGCGTCAGTTCGACGACGCGCGCCGGTGCGGCCGCGGAACCTCCCGGGCAAGGCGGTGTACACCCTCGCGGCCACCCTCGGAATGCGTGCCGCGAGGTCTTGTCCGGAACTCGGAACGGGAGCGCGGGACTCGCGCTCCCGTCTTTTTCCGGCGCCGCGTCCGCGCCGCCCGGACGCCCCGACGACGCTGGATTCCAGCGACGACCTTTACCGGTTGCGGCGTTCGCCGCGACCCGCTGCAGACAGGTGATTGCATGCCCCAGACCGCACGGTTCCCGTCCTCCTGGCGGATGCTCGCCGCCGTGGCGCTGCTGCTGTTCGCCGCCGCCGTCCAGGCCGCCCCGCTCGGCAGCCGCGAGCTGCACCAGGGCTGGCAGTTCCGCCTGCTGCCCGACGACCCCGAAGCCGCCGCGCACCGCGACGCGACCCAGTGGCACGGCGCGCGCGTGCCCGGCCACGTCCACACCGACCTGTTCGCGGCGGGACTGATCGTCGATCCCTACGTCGGCGCGGCCGAAGCGCAGTTGCAATGGATCGGCCTGGCCGGCTGGGAATACCGCACCTCGTTCGACGTCGACGCCGCGACCCTGGCGCGCACCCGCAACGAACTGGTGTTCGACGGCCTCGACACCTACGCCACCGTCTACCTCAACGGCCGCGAGCTGCTGCGCGCCGACAACTTCTTCCGCACCTGGCGGGTGCCGGTCGACGGCCGCCTGCGCGAGCGCGGCAACGAGTTGCGGGTGGTGTTCGAATCGCCGATCCGCAAGCTGTTGCCGCGGGTGTTGGCGATGCCGAATAAAATCGCCGGCAATTACCCCTCGCCGTATGGCGACGAACCCAAGGACGCGATGACCGGCAACTTCGCGCGCAAGCCGGGCTACCACTACGGCTGGGACTGGGGCCCGCGCTACGTCACCGCCGGCCTGTGGCGCGGCGTGCGCCTGGACAGCTGGGACCGCGCGCGCATCGCCGACCTGCACGTGCAGCCGCATAGCGTCAGCCGCGAGCGCGCGAAAGGCGAGGTGGCGGTCGAAGTGGAGAGCGCCGCCGCCGGCACCGCCACGCTGGAAGTCGAGTACGCCGGCCCCGACGGCCGGCCGGGCAAGCTGCAACAGCCGGTGAAGCTGCAAGCCGGCAGCAACCGTTACGCGCTGGCGCTGGCGATCGAACGGCCGCGCCTGTGGTATCCGGTCGGCTACGGCGAGCAGGCCCTGTACACCTTCAAGGCGACCCTGCGCGACGCCGACGGCGTGCAGGCCCAGGCCCAGCGCCGCACCGGTTTGCGCCGGGTCGAACTCAAGCGCGAGAAGGACGCGACGGGGCAGGGCTTCGCCTTCGTCGTCAACGGCATCGAGATCTTCGCCAAGGGCGCCAACGCGATTCCGTTCGACGCGTTCCCCGCGCGGGTGACCCGCGAGCGCCTGCGCCGCGACCTGCAATCCGCGCGCGACGCCAACATGAACATGCTGCGCAACTGGGGCGGCGGTTACTACGAGTCCGACGACTTCTTCGATCTCGCCGACGAACTCGGCCTGATGGTGTGGCAGGACTTCATGTTCGGCGGCGGCATGCCGCCGGGCTTCGACCCGCAGTTCCGCGCCAGCGTCGTCGCCGAGGCGCGCGACAACGTGCGCCGGCTGCGCAACCACCCCAGCATCGTGCTGTGGTGCGGCAACAACGAGGAAGAAACCGCCTGGAAGGACTGGGGCCACGGCAAGAAGCTCAAGGAAGCCGATCCGAAGTTCGCCGAAGAAGTCTGGAACGGCTACGTCGCCCTGTTCGGCAAGGACCTGCGCGAAGTCGTCGCGCAGGAAGGCGCCGGCGTGCCGTACTGGTCGAGCTCGCCGAGCAACGACCTGGGCGAGAAGGCCAACGATTCCAACAACGGCGACAAGCACTACTGGGACGTGTGGGGCGGCCCGGCGCTGCCGGCGACGGCCTATCTCGACGAAACCCCGCGCTTCATGTCCGAGTACGGCCTGCAGGGCTGGCCGTCGCTGCGCACCATCGGCGCGTTCGCCAAGCCTGAGGAGCAGGGGGTCGACACGCCGACGATCCGCGCGCATCAGAAATTCCTCGCCGGCGACGGCAATACCCGCTTGCTCAAGTACGTGCGCGGCGAATACGGCGAGCCGCGCGATTTCGCCGACTTCGTCTACCTCAGCCAGCAGGTCCAGGCCGAGGGCATCGAACTGGCCGCGCTGCACCACCGCGCCTCGCGTCCGCGCACGATGGGTTCGCTGTACTGGCAGTTGAACGATGTCTGGCCGGGCGCGTCGTGGGCCAGCCTGGATTATTTCGGCCGCTGGAAGCCGCTGCATTTCCACGCCAAGCGCTTCTTCGCGCCGCTCGCAGTGGCGGCGCTGCGGCGGCCGGCGCAGCAGCGCACCGAGCTGAGCCTGATCTCGGATCGCCAGCAGGCGGTGCAGGGCGAGTGGCGGCTGCAGGTCATCGATTTCGACGGCACGCTGCGCCACGAGCAGCGCGAGAAAGCGACCCTGGCCCCGCTCAGCGCGACCCGCGCCGGCAGTTGGAGCGACGCCGAGCTGCTGCGCGGCGCCGACCCGACCCGCACCGCGGCGGTGTTCGAGCTGATCGTCGGCGGGCGCACGCTGTCGCGCAACGTGGTCTATTTCGGCGAATCCAGGACCTTGGCCTGGACCGACCCGAAGCTGCAGGCGACGCTGCGCCGCGACGGCGACGGCTATCGCTTGCAACTGCACGCCGACACGCTGGCGCGCGCGGTGTGGATCGACTTCGGCGACCGCGACGTCGAGCTCGCCGACAACGCGCTGACCCTGTTGCCGAGCGAGACGGTCGAGATCGCGCTGAAATCGCCGGCCGACCTCGACAGCCTGCAGCGCGCGCTGAGCCTGCGTTCGTTGTACCGCCGCTGAGGCGGCGAGGGCGGCGGCGCGCTCGCGCCGTCGCCCGTTCGCGAGCGCTGTGGCCGGCGCGCCCGGCCCGCAGCGCTCGATCCGCGCGCCCGGCGTCGCCGGCGAAACCGCGCGGGTTCCCGCGCCGTCGTTCCGGCGCAAGCCGCAACCCACCCGACCTTTGTTCTCTCCGGCGTGCGGCCCGCGCCTCGCGCCTCGCGTCCGCCCCCGGCGCGCCCGCCCGCGCGCGACGCTTGTACGCCGCGAAGGATTCTCCCAGTCTGTGCCCAGGACCGGCCGACCCCATCGCGCCGGCTCGCGCGTTGACAGCCTCATCGCATACGACAAGGACGCAATCCGGTGACTTCCCGCCTCTCCGCCACCTTCGCCGGCCTGCTGCTGGCCCTGCCCACCGGACTGGCCGCGATCGGCCAACCCCACATCCGCCGCGACCTGATCGCGCCGCCGCTGCCGCCGCTGTTGCTCGCGCGCGAGGCCGAAACCCCGATCCGGCTCGAATCCGCGCGCATCGACGCCGAACTGACCGGCGGCCTGGCCCACACCGCGATCGAGCTGGTGTTCCGCAATCCCAACAACCGCGTGCTCGAAGGCGAATTGCAGTTCCCACTGAGCGAGGGCCAGCAGGTCGACGGCTTCGCCCTCGACATCGACGGCAAGCTGCGTCCGGCGGTGCCGGTGCCCAAGGACAAGGGCCGCGCGGTGTTCGAGGCGATCGAGCGCCGCGGCGCCGACCCGGCGCTGCTGGAGCGCACCGCCGGCAATCAATTCAAGCTGCGCATCTATCCGATCCCGGCCCAGGGCACGCGCCGGGTGCGGCTGGAACTGCGCGAGGCGCTGCGCCGCCACGACGGCCGCTGGCGCTTCGACCTGCCGCTGGCGTTCGCCGCCTATGCCGGCCGTTTCGAGCTGCAACTGCGCAGCGCCGAACAGCCGCGGGTGGAAGGGCTGGGCGGCGACGCGCGCATCGACAAAGCCGCCGGCGGCTATCGCCTGAGCCTGGCGCGGGTGCCGGCCGGCGCTGCGCTGGCAGTCAGCACAGCGGCCGCGACGCAGCCGCGCGCGTATGTCCAGGACTACGCCGGCGAACGCTATTTCCTCGCCGAAGTGCCGATGCCCGGCGCCGCCGCGCCGCGCACGCTGCCGGCGTCGGTCGGCTTGCTGTGGGACAGCTCGGCCTCGGGCCGCAAGCGCGACCACGCCAGCGAACTGGCCTTGCTGGATCGCTATTTCCGCCGCGCCGGCCGCGTAGACGTCAGCCTGATCCGACTGCGCGAACGCGCCGAGGCGCCGCGTGCGTTCCGGATCGAGAACGGCGACTGGTCGGCGCTGCGCCGCGAACTGCAAAGCACGGTCTACGACGGCGCCAGCGCGCCCGGCGGCTGGACGCCGCGCGCCGATATCGGCGAGTACCTGCTGTTCGGCGACGGGCTGTTCAATTTCGGCAGCGAAGGCTTCCCCGCGTTCCAACACCGGCAGCGGCTGTACGCGTTGAATTCGGCCGGCGCCCACGTCGACGCCGGACGCCTGCGCGCCTTGGCCCAGATCAGCGGCGGACGCTTCATCAGCTGGCAGCGCGCCGGCGAGCTCGACCGCGTCGCCGCGGAACTGTTGCAGGAGCCGCCGAGGGTACTCGGCGTGGAAGCGCTCGGCGCCGACGAGCTGACCCTGGCCGCGCCGTTCGCCGAAGACGGCATGCTGCGCGTCGCCGGCCGCCTGCGCGACGCGCGCGCCGAGTTGAAACTGAGCCTGCTCGACGGCGAGGCGCGGCGCAGCCTCAGCGTCGCCATCGACGCTGACGCGCCGGCCAGCGCATTCCCGGCGCGGCTGTGGGCGAACTGGCAGATCGGCAAGCTCGAAGCCGAGCCCGAGCTCAACCGCGCCGCGATCGCCCGGCTCGGCCAGCGCTTCGGCGTGGTCACCGGCGAAACCTCGCTGATCGTGCTCGACGAGCTCGCCGACTACGTGCGCTACGACATCCTGCCGCCTGAGCGCCAGGACGAGTTCCAGCGGCTCAAGGCCGCGCAGGCGGCCGAGCGCGACGGCACCCGCAAGGCCAGCCTGGACCGCGTCGCCGGCCTGTACGCGCGGCGGATGGAATGGTGGCAGCGCGACTGGCCCAAGGGCGCGCTGCCACCGCCGCCCACGCCGGCCAAGGTCGGCGGTGCGGTCGCCGGGCAGTTGGCCCGCACCCGCACGCAGAACAACCTCGGCTACGCGCCGGCCGCGGTGGCCGACGCGGCGGCCTCGTTGCCCGACGCGCCGGTGGCGGCGGCCCCGCCGGCGCCGGCGGCCGAACCGATGATGCAGGAGGCTGCGGCTCCGGCGCTGGACGCGATCGTCGTCACCGGCAGCAGAATCGAGCGCGAAGCCAAGGCCGGCGGCGACGATGGCCGCGGCGCCAGCATCGCCCTGCAGCCGTGGCAGCCCGATTCGCCGTATGCCCGCCGCCTGCGCGCGGCCCCGGCCGATCAGGTCTACCGGCTGTACCTGGACGAGCGCGATTCGCACGCCGCCAGCACTGCGTTCTACCTCGACGTCGCCGACGTGCTGGAAGAAAAGGGCCAGCGCGCGCTGGCGCTGCGGGTGCTGTCGAACCTGGCCGAGCTGGAGCTGGAGAACCGCCAGGTGCTGCGCGTGCTCGGCTACCGCCTGCTGCAGGCCGGCGAGCCGGCGCTGGCGGTGCCGGTGTTCGAGCGCGTGCTGCGCCTGGCCGAAGACGAGCCGCAGAGCTTCCGCGACCTCGGCCTGGCCCTGGCCGCGGCCGGCCAGTACCAGCGTGCGGTCGACACTCTGTATGAAGTGGCCGAGCGCCAGTGGGATTCGCGCTTCCCGGGGATCGAGGAAATCGCCCTGGCCGAGCTCAACGCCATCGCCGCCGCGCATCCGTCCCAGGTCGATCTGAGCCGGGTCGACGAACGCCTGCGCCGCAACCTGCCGCTGGGCCTGCGCGCGGTGCTGAGCTGGGACAGCGACAACTCCGACATGGACCTGTGGGTCACCGACCCCAACGGCGAGAAGTGCTTCTACAGCCACAAGCTGACCTACCAGGGCGGCCGCATCACCGACGACTTCACCGGCGGCTACGGCCCCGAGGAGTTCTCGCTGCGCAAGCCCAAGCCCGGCAAGTACAAGGTCGAAGCCAACTTCTTCGGCGACCGCCAGCAACTGGTGACCGGCGCGACCACCGTGCAGCTGTGGCTCAGCACTGGCTTCGGCGGGGCGGGGCAGCAGGACCGCAAGATCGCCCTGCGCCTGAAGAACGCCAAGGACACCGTGCTGGTCGGCGAGTTCGAAGTGAAGTAGCCGGTCTCGACGCGGCGGCGGTGGCTCCCTGTAGGAGCGGCGCAAGCCGCGACCGCGCCCCCGCCCGCCGCGCCGAACGCACGAAGCCCGACCCTCCCGCGTCCCCGCGGCCCGCCGCCGCGCGGGCCGCGGCCGGTGGCGCCGCAGCGGGCGAGGGCGTTGTCGCGGCTCGCGCCGCTCCTACAGGGGGCGGCCGGACCCGCGAACGACCTGCTAGAATCGCCGGTTCATCCGCACAACCACACACCCGGACATGATCGAACTCAATCCCGTCCGCCAGCGAATCGCCGACCTCAAGGGCCGGCTGGATTCGCTCAGGGGGTATCTTTGACTACGACGCCAAAGTCGAGCGCCTGGAAGAAGTAAACCGCGAGCTGGAAAGCCCCGACGTCTGGAACGACGCCGAACGGGCGCAGAATCTCGGCCGCGAGCGCGCTGCGCTGGAAAAGGTCGTCAACGGCATCCACACCCTCACCGAGGGTCTGGTCGGCGGCCTGGAGCTGCTGGAACTGGCCGAGATGGAAGACGACGAGTCCACCGCGCAGGCGGTGGTCGACGACGTCGACCGCTACGCCAAGGAAGTCGAGAAGCTCGAGTTCCGCCGCATGTTCTCCGGGCAGATGGACAGCGCGTTCGCGTTCGTCGACATCCAGGCCGGCGCCGGCGGCACCGAGGCCCAGGACTGGGCCGAAATCCTGCTGCGCATGTACCTGCGCTGGGCCGAGTCGCGCGGCTGGAAGGCCGAGCTGATGGAAGTCAGCGGCGGCGACGTCGCCGGGATCAAGTCGGCCACGTTCCGCGTCGAAGGCGATTTCGCCTACGGTTGGCTCAAGACCGAAACCGGCGTGCACCGGCTGGTGCGCAAGTCGCCGTTCGACTCCGACAACCGCCGCCACACCAGCTTCACCTCGGTGTTCGTGTCGCCGGAAGTCGACGACAAGATCGACATCGAGATCAATCCGGCCGACCTGAAGACCGACGTGTACCGCTCCTCGGGCGCCGGCGGCCAGCACGTCAACAAGACCGAATCGGCGGTGCGCATCACCCACGTCCCCAGCGGGATCGTGGTGGCGTGCCAGACCGAGCGCAGCCAGCACGCCAACCGCGACCGCGCGATGAAGATGCTGGCGGCGAAGTTGTACGAGCTGGAAATCCAGAAGCGCAACGCCGAGCGCGACGCGGTCGAGGCGACCAAGTCCGACATCGGCTGGGGCAGCCAGATTCGCAACTACGTGCTCGACCAGAGCCGGATCAAGGACCTGCGCACCGGCATCGAGCGCAGCGACACCCAGAAAGTGCTCGACGGCGATCTCGACGAGTTCGTCGAGGCCAGCCTCAAGGCCGGCCTGCAAGTGGGTTCGAAACGCTCCGACGCGGTGTAAGCCGCGCGGCCGCAGGCGGCGACGCCGTCTGCGGCCCGGCCCCGGGCGCCACAGCGCGTCCGCGGCGTTCTCCGGCTTCCCGCGTCCGCCCCGCGTCCGTTCCGTTGGCTCGCGCTGTTGCGCGCCCTGCATGTCCCTCCCACCGCCGTTCCCGCGAAAGCGGGAACCCAGGGCTTCACCGCGGCATCCTTTCGACGCAGATTCCCGATCCCGGCCCGGCCGGATCGCCCGCCGTCCGCGACCGGCCTTTCGCGCAAGCGCCGCCGGACTTCAGTAATCTGCCCCCTCACGCATCCCCCATCCGCATCGCCAAGACCATGACCGACGATACCCAGCTGCCGCCCATCGACGAGAACCACCTGATCGCCGAGCGCCGGGCGAAACTCACGGCGCTGCGCGGCGAGGGGATCGCGTTTCCGAACGATTTCCGCCGCGGCGATTACGTCGGCGACCTGCATGAGCGCTACGCCGACGCCGAGCAGTGGACTCAGGACGCGCTCGACGCGCAGGCCCATCGCGTCGCCGTCGCCGGCCGCATCCTGCTCAAGCGGGTCATGGGCAAGGCCAGCTTCGTCCAGATCCAGGACGAGTCCGGGCGCATCCAGCTGTTCCTGCAGTCCAACGCGCTCGGCGAAACCTACGACAAGTTCAAGGGCTGGGACGTCGGCGACATCGTCGCCGCCGAAGGCCCGCTGACCCGGACCAAGACCGGCGAACTGTCGGTCAAGGCCGAATCGCTGCGCCTGCTGACCAAGGCGCTGCGCCCGCTGCCGGACAAGTTCCACGGCCTGGCCGACGTCGAACAACGCTACCGCCAGCGCTACGTCGACCTGATCGTCTCGCCCGAATCGCGCGACGTGTTCGTCAAGCGCTCCAAGATCATCCGCGCGATCCGCGCCTGGCTCGACGCGCGCCGCTTCCTGGAAGTGGAAACGCCGATGATGCATTACATCCCCGGCGGCGCCGCGGCCAAGCCGTTCACGACCCACCACAACGCGCTCGACCTGCAGCTGTACCTGCGCGTGGCGCCGGAGCTCTACCTCAAGCGCCTGACCGTCGGCGGCCTGGAGCGGGTCTACGAGATCAACCGCAACTTCCGCAACGAGGGCGTGTCGACCCGGCACAACCCCGAATTCACCATGCTCGAACTGTACGAGGCCTACGCCACCTACAACGAGATCATGGACCTGACCGAGTCGGTGATCCGCGACGCCGCGCAGGAAGTGCTGGGCACCACGCAGGTCGAGTGGGACGGCAACGCCATCGACCTGGGCCCGGCGTTCCGGCGTTGGTCGATGACCGATGCGGTGCTCGAGCACAACCCCGAGATCAAGCGCGAGGACCTGCGCGACCTGGACGCGATGCGCGCCCACGGCGCGCGCCTGAAGGTCGCGGTCAAGCCGTCCTACGGCTGGGGCAAGCTGCTGCTGGAAATCTTCGAGAAGACCGTCGAGCACACCCTGATCCAGCCGACCTTCATCACCGACCACCCGGTCGAAGTCAGCCCGCTGGCGCGCGCCAACGACCTGGATCCGGAACTGACCGACCGGTTCGAACTGTTCGTCGGCGGCAAGGAACTGGCGAACGGCTTCTCCGAGCTCAACGACCCCGAAGACCAGGCCGCGCGCTTCCAGGCGCAGGTGGCGCAGAAGGAAGGCGGCGACGACGAAGCCATGCACTTCGACGCCGACTACATCCGCGCGCTCGAAGTCGGGCTGCCGCCGACCGGCGGCCTCGGCGTCGGCATCGACCGGCTGGTGATGCTGCTGACCGGCTCGTCCTCGATCCGCGACGTGCTGCTGTTCCCGTACATGCGTCCGGAAACGGGCGGCTGAAAACCACCGGCGCCGGGCTCGGAACCTGCCGATCCCGGCGCCGCCGGTCCGCAGCGCAGGCGGGCCGCGCAAGGCATCGCAGGGCCTGAGACCCGGCCGCCGCACACTGCGCTCAACACACCGGTCGCGCGGCCGCACTGAGCCGGCTCGGCCCAGGGCGTTGCGCCACAACGTCGTGCATCATCGGCAGCGGCCAGTTCGCGCTGGCCGTTACCTATTCCGGTTTGCGTACAAAACGTGATGAACGCCGCGCATTGAGCGCAGCGTTCACGTGAATGCCGGCTCACACTGGGTGCGCCGGGACTTTCGGCGGCTGCCCCGGGGCGACGCGGCAGAGTATGCTCGCAGGTCGGCAGCCGCAGGGGGCGGCCTCACTACGGATACCGCTGAGTGAACGTCGTTATCGTCGATGACCAAGCGTCCGCCAGGACGATGCTGCGCCACATCATCGAGGACATTGCGTCCGAGCTGCAGGTGCACGACTTCGGCGAGCCCGAAGCCGCGCTGGCCTGGTGCGAAAGCCACCAGCCCGACCTGTTGCTGCTCGACTACCGCATGCCCGGCATCGACGGCCTGGAATTCGCCCGCCGCTTCCGCCGCCTGCCGATGCACCGCGACATCCCCATCATCCTGGTCACCGTGGTCGGCGACGAACCGGTGCGGCAGGCCGCGCTCGAGGCCGGGGTCATCGACTTCCTGGTCAAGCCGGTGCGCCCGCGCGAACTGCGCGCGCGTTGCCGCAACCTGCTGGCGCTGCGCCAGCAGTCCGAGAACGTCAAGCAGCGCGCGCTGTCGCTGGAGCAGCGGCTGCTGTCGAGCATGCACGAGGTCGAGGAGCGCGAGCGCGAGACCCTCTCAAGGCTGGCGCGGGCGATCGAGTTCCGCGACGCCGGCACCAGCGCCTACCTGGAGCGGATGGCCCACATCGCCGGCCTGATCGCCGAGCAGCTGGGCATGTTCGAGGACGAGATCCGGGTCATCGAGATGGCCGCGCCGCTGCACGACATCGGCAAGATCGCGATCCCCGACGCGGTGCTGATGAAGCCCGGCCCGCTGACCGAGGAGGAGACCGCGATCATGCGCCGCCACCCCAAGATCGGCTACGAACTGCTCAGCGGCAGCCAGAACCGCTTCATCCAGGCCGGCGCGCTGATCGCCTTGCGCCACCATGAGCGCTACGATGGTTCCGGCTACCCGGACGGGCTGGTCGGCGAGGAAATTCCGCTGGAAGCGCGTATCGTGGCGGTAGCCGACGTGTTCGACGCGCTGATCTCGCCGCGTCCGTACAAGAAGGCGTGGGACGTGGACGCGGCGCTGGGTTACCTGTACGCCCAGCGCGGCCGCCTGTTCGACCCGCGCTGCGTGGACGCGTTGATCCGCAGCCGCACCCGCCTGGACGAGTTGTGCACCCGGTATTCCACGGTACCGAACAGGCCCGGCCTGGAGTAAATCCCCCATGATCCGCCTGCTGAACTGGTTCCGGTCGACGTTGTCGCAACGCGGCGACAGCGAGCACGGCCAGGCCTTCGTCCGCATCGCCGTGCTGTTCGTGGTGCTGGCCTACATGCTGGCGCGCGGCAGCGGCGGCAGCATGCCGGTCTATCAGTACAACAACGTGCTGCTGATGGTCGTCACCGGTTTCTCGGTCGGGCTGGCGCTGATCGGCTGGATCCTGGCCGCGCCGGGCCGCTCGCACCTGCGCCGGATCATCGGCATGTGCTCGGACTACGGCCTGATGGCCGCGGCGATGATCCACATCGGCGAGCCGCTGGCCTGGGTCTACGTGATCCTGATGTGGGTGACCATCGGCAACGGCCTGCGCTTCGGCTCCGGCTATCTTTTCGGCGCGGTCGCGATGGCCCTGGCCAGCTTCGGTTCGGTGATCGTGCTCAACGACTACTGGCGCGCCAACCCGGTGCTCGGCATCGGTCTGGCCCTGGGGCTGGCGGCGATTCCGCTGTATTTGACCGGCCTGCTGCGCGCGCTGACCCGCGCTACCGACGAGGCCAAGCGCGCCAACGAGGCCAAGAGCCGGTTCCTGGCCAACATGAGCCACGAGTTCCGCACCCCGCTCAACGGCCTGGCCGGCATGTCCGAACTGCTGGCGACCACGCGCCTGGACGCCGAGCAGCGCGAATGCCTCAACACCATCCAGGCCTCGACCCGCAGCCTGCTGGCGCTGGTCGAGGACGTGCTCGACATCTCGGCGATCGAGGCCGGCAAGCTCAAGCTGAACCTGGCCGAGTTCTCGCCGCGCGAGCTGCTCGACAGCATCGGCCTGATCCTGCAGCCGCAGGCCCGGGCCAAGCAACTGCGCTACGAAACCAGCGTGTCCGCCGACGTGCCGGCGCTGCTGCGCGGCGATGTCGGCCATCTGCGCCAGGTCCTGCTGAACCTGACCGGCAACGCGGTCAAGTTCACCGACCACGGCAGCGTGCGCCTGGAACTCGGGGTGATCGCGCAGGCCGACGGCGGGGTGCGGCTGCGCTTCACCGTGACCGACACCGGCATCGGCATTCCGATGGCGATGCGCCAGCGCCTGTTCGAAGCCTTCGAGCAGGCCGACGTGAGCCTGGCGCGCCGTTACGGCGGCACCGGCCTGGGCACCACCATCGCCAAGGGCCTGACCGAGGCGATGGGCGGCAGCATCGGCTTCGAAAGCACCGAGCAGCGCGGCAGCCGGTTCTGGGTGGAACTGCCGTTCCAGCGCGTGGCGATGCCGCCGGAGCCGGCGCTGGCCGAGGCCGACGCGGTCGAGGCCACGCCGCGCAACGACCCGGAAAACGTCATCGCCTTCTCCGATCCGTTCCTGCGCCATCGCGCGCGGGTGCGCAGCCTGCAGGTGCTGGTCGCCGACGACCACTCGGCCAACCGCATGGTGCTGCAGCGCCTGTTGCAGAAGGCCGGCCATCGCGCGGTCTGCGTGGAAGGCGGCGAGGAAGTGCTCAACGCGCTGGCGGTCAGCGATTACGACGCGGTGATCGCCGACCTGCACATGCCCGGCATCAGCGGCCTGGACCTGCTGCGCGAGCTGCGGGTCATGGAAGCCGGCGGCGGCCGGCGTACGCCGGTGGTGGTGCTCAGCGCCGACGTCACGCCCGATTCGATTCAGGCCTGCCAGCAGGCCGGGGCGCGCGCGTTCCTGGCCAAGCCGGTGTCGACCGTGCGCTTGCTCGACATCCTGGCGGACATCGCCGCCAATGCGCGCATCGCCGCGGTCCCGGTCGCGCCGCAGCGGCCGGAGTCGGCCGCGGGAACCGCGATCGCGGCGGACGGCGCGTTCGATCCTTCGGTGCTCGACGAGCTCGGCAGCCTCGGCATGGGCGAGGGCTTCGAGCGCGAATTCATCGCCCAGTGCCTGCGCGACGCCGACGGCTGCATCGTCGCCCTGGCCGACGCGGGCGAACGCGGCCAGTGGGAACGCGTGCGCGAACACGCCCACGCACTCAAGGGCGTGGCGAGCAACCTGGGGTTGGTCAAGCTCGCGACCGCGGCCGGCGAGCTGATGCGGGCGCCGGACTGGCAGGTCGCCGCCGAATGGCGGACCCGGCAGGCTGCGCTGAACGAACGGCTGGCCCAGGGCAGGGAAGCGCTCGATGCACGCGAGCGGCAAAGCCACGCGCGCGAAGGCGACGAGCGCTCCCCCTGAAACGCCGTCGAGGGGGGCATGGCGGTCAGGCGGCCACGGCACGACGCTCCTGCGCCCGCACGATCCGGTCCATCGTTCGCAGCGCCTTGTCCGGCAGGGCCAGCGCGGTGTCGACCCACAGCTCGGTGATCGCCATCAGTTCCTGGTAGCTGGCCGGCTGCGCGATCTGGCGCATCTGATTCATCGCCAGGTGCGAGTGCGGCGAACGCTGCTGGCGGCGGATCAGGTCGGCCACCGCCGCCTCGCCCTGGCCGCGCGGCACCAGAATGTCGACCACGCCGAGCCGGTGCATTTCCTCGCTGCTGAGCATGGCGCCTTCCATGATGAGCCGCTCGGCCACGCGCGGGCTGACCCGCTTGCACAGGAACGTGTACGCGCCCATGCCCGGGAACAGGTCGAACACCACTTCCGGCAGGCCCATGTCGACGCCTTCCTCGGCGACGATGGTGTGGCACGACAGCGCCAGTTCCAGGCCGCCGCCGAGCGCGTCGCCCTGGACCAGGGCGATGGTGTGCACGTCGCCGCCGAGCCCGCCGTGGATGTGGTGCACGCCGTCGACGCAGCGGCGCGCGTAAGCCAGCAGGCTGTCGCGGTCCTGGTTGCGGATCAGTTGCGAGAACAGTTCCAGGTCGCCGCCCAGGTTGAACGCCGGCGCCGACGAGGCCAGCACGGCATGGCGCAAACGCCCGGGTTCGCGCTGTCCTTCGCGCAGGCTGATCGAGGACAGGAACGCCCACATGTCTTCCATGAGTTCGGTGCGGAAGCACGGCCTGACGCCGAGGCGGATGTCCTCGTGCATGTACAGCCAGTGCGCGAGTCCGTCCGCGGAGGATTCCAGGCGCAGGGTGGGGTAGGCGCGTACGCGATGGAGTTTTTCGATAGAGCTCATGGATGCGGTCCTCGGCGATGGCCGCCCGCAGGGCTGGGTGCGGTGGGCCGCGAGCGGCGATTTTGGGAGCCCACGCATCGATGCTACACCCCGTTCACTCCGCAAAAATAAAAGCCCCTCCGGAGAGGGGCTTGCACGGGATCGGGTGCGTCGCGGCGGGCATTTTACCCTGCGCCGGGACTACCCATGCTCACGCGTCTTCACGCCGCCGCGGGCGGGTCGCGCAGCTCGCGGCGCAGGATCTTGCCCACGTTGGTCTTGGGCAGCTCCTTGCGGAACTCGACGAACTTGGGATGCTTGTAGCCGGTGAGGTTGGCGCGGGCGTGCGCCTTGACGTCCTCGGCGGTCAGCGCCGGATCCTTCTTGACGATCACCACCTTGACCGCTTCGCCGGATTTGTCGTCCGGAACGCCGACCGCGGCGACTTCCAGCACGCCGGGCATCAGCGCGATCACGTCCTCGATCTCGTTGGGATACACGTTGAAGCCGGAGACCAGGATCATGTCCTTCTTGCGGTCGACGATGTAGAAGAAACCGTTCTCGTCCATCCGCGCCATGTCGCCGGTGTGCAGCCAGCCGTCGTCGTCGATGACCTTGGCGGTTTCCTCGGGCTTCTGCCAATAGCCCTTCATGACCTGCGGGCCCTGGATGCACAGTTCGCCGACTTCGCCCATCGGCAGGATCCGGCCTTCCTCGTCCTTGACGCAGGCGTCGGTCGAGGAGATCGGCAGGCCGATCGAGCCGTTGTACTCGGCTAGGTCCATCGGATTGATGCACGCGGCCGGCGAGGTTTCGGTCAGGCCGTAGGCTTCCACCAGGGTCACGCCGGTGACCTGCTTCCAGCGCTCGGCGACCGAGCGCTGCACCGCCATGCCGCCGCCGAGGGTCAGGTGCAGCTGCGAGAAATCGACCTCGTCGAAGCCCGGCGTGTTGAGCAGGCCGTTGAACAGCGTGTTGACGCCGGTGATCGCGGTGAAGCGGTTGTTCTTCAGTTCCTTCACGAACGCCGGCATGTCGCGCGGGTTGGTGATCATGTGGTTGAGGCCGCCGAACTTCATGAACACCAGGCCGTTCGCGGTCAGCGCGAAAATGTGGTACAGCGGCAGCGCGGTGATGATGATTTCCTCGCCCATGCGCGCGTTGGTGCCGATCCACGCGGCGGCCTGCTGCATGTTGGCGACCAGGTTGCGATGGGTCAGCATCGCGCCCTTGGCGACGCCGGTGGTGCCGCCGGTGTACTGCAGGAACGCGATGTCGGCCGGCGCGATGTCGATCTTCGGCAGCTGCTGCATCTGCCCCAGGGTCAGCGCATCGCGGAAGCGCACCGAGCCCGGGATGTCGTAGTCGGGCACCATCTTCTTCACGTACTTCAGCGCGAAGTTCATGATCGGGCCCCGGAGCCCGCCGACCATGTCGCCCAGGCCGGTGGTGACGACCTTCTGCACCTGGGTGCCGGCGACGACGTCCTGCACGGTCTTGGCGAAGTTGTCGAGCACGAACACGACCTTCGTGCCGGAGTCCTCCAACTGATGCCGCAGCTCGCGCGTGGTGTACATCGGATTGGTGTTGACCACGGTCAGGCCGGCGCGCAGCACGCCGAAGGTCGCGATCGGGTACTGCAGGCAGTTGGGCATCATGATCGCGACGCGATCGCCCTTCTTGAGCTTGAGCTCTCCGAGCAGGTAGGCGGCGAACTGGGCGCTGAGCCGGTCGATCTCGCCGTAGGTCAGTGTCTTGCCGAAGTTGCGGAAGGCGGGGCGGTCGCGGAACTTTTCGATCGCGTTTTCCAGCACCGAGACCACGGACGGGAATTCCTCCACGTCGATCTGTGCGGGCACGCCTTGCGGATAGTGGGCAAGCCACGGACGGTTCAAACTCATCGCGATCCCCTCGTTAATCGCTCGTCGATTCTGTCCGCTAGCCGCGCAAGTGCGCCGGCGTACGGTGTGTTTTCTCGATTGGAGCATAGGCTCTAGCGGGTGGCAAGGCGGTGCCCCGCGGCGTTGCCGGGGACGCCGCGGACCTGTCAGGATCGAGTGCGCGCGGCCGGGCGAACGGTCGTGCGAATCCGCCCGCTCGGCGTTTTCGAAGGCATACCCATGAGGTTCGCGCCTATGAGTCCGGTAACGATGGCGTCCGCAGCGACGAAGTCCGCAGTCATGTTCGATCGCTCGACGAAGGCAGCGGCGCACGCCGCGGCGGCGCCGCGCCGGCGCGGCGGTTGGTGGCTGGCGGGGTTGCTGGTCCTGGCCGGCTGCGGCGGCGGCTCGCCGGAACAGCGCCTGCGCGCATCGATGGAGCAGTTGCAAGGCGCGATCCAGGCGCGCGACGCCAAGGCGGTGCAGGCGCAGCTGGCCGAAGATTTCGTCGGCCCCGAAGGCCTCGACCGCGACGGCGCGCGGCGGCTGGCGGCCGGCAGCTTCCTGCGTTACCGCGACGTGTGGCTGCAGATCGCGGCGCTGGACTACCAGGTGCAGGGCGACCGCGCCACGGTCGCGTTCGAAGCCGCGCTCGGCGGCGGCTCCGGTCGCGCCTTGCCCGACGCGGCGCAGCTCTACCAGGTGCGCACCGGCTGGCGTTTGCGCGACGGCGAGTGGCGGATGATTTCGGCGGAGTGGAAGCCGCGGCTTTGAAGCAGGAGATGGCGAGTAGGAGTTAGGAGATAGCGAAAGCGGCAGATAGCCTTGAGCTGTTTTCGCTATCTCCTAACTCCTATTCGCTATCTCCTGCGCAAGCTATGCTTGCGGCTTACGCAAGGATGAAGCCGTAAGCGATGGAATCAGTCCTGACCGCCGAGCAGGCGCTCGCGCTCGCGCCCGACGGCGCTTCGGCCAAGGCCGCTACCGGCCTGGCGTCCGACCGCCACTGGGTTTCGCTCGGCCGCGACGCCGATGCGTTGTGGGGCGAATGCAAGGGCAGCGGCGCCAAGCCGTACCAGGCGCAGGTCGATCTGGCCGCGCTGGTGACCCGCTGTTCCTGCCCCAGCCGCAAGTTTCCGTGCAAGCACGCGCTGGCGCTGTTGCTGATGCAGGCGCGCGGCGGCATCGCCGCGGCGGCGCGGCCGGGCTGGGTCGAGGAATGGCTGAACTCGCGCCGCGACCGCGCCGAGAAGAAGGAACAGGCCGCGGCCAAAACCGCCGCCGCGCAAGCGGCCGACCCGGACGCCGCCGCGGCCGCTGCGGCCAAGCGCGAAGCCGCGCGCTGGAAACGCATCGACCAGGGCAGCGCCGAATTGCAGCGCTGGATCGGCGACCAGTTGCGCCGCGGGCTGGCCTCGTTCGGCCCGCAGCAACGCGCCGAATGGACGGCGATGGCCGCGCGCATGGTCGACGCGCAGGCGCCGGCGCTGTCGGCGCAGGTGCTGGCCGCGGCCGAGGCGATGGCCGCGGGCGTGGCCGGGGCGCCGGCGGTGGTCGAGCGCTTCGGCCTGATCTGGCTGCTGCGCGAGGCGCTGGTCCGGCGCGACGCGCTGTCGCCGCAGCGCCTGGCCGATGTGCGCACCGCGCTGGGCTGGGTCTACGACAAGGACGATCTGGCCACGCTCGGCGAAAGCCTGCGCGATCGCTGGACCGTGCAGGGCCAGCGCATCGACGAACGCGACGACCGCTTGTTCGAACGCCGCGTATGGCTGCGCGGGCAGGCCAGCGGTCGCGACGCGCTGCTGCACGATTACGCCTACGGCGGGCGCGGCTGGGAACATCAGTGGCTGGACGGCCGCAGCGTCGAGGCGACGCTGCGCTTCTTTCCCGGCAGCGTGCCGTTGCGCGCACTGGCGTTGGAGCAGGGCGCGGCGCAGCCGGCGCCGCGTTGGTCGCAGCCGGCAGTCGAGGCGATCGAGCGCGCATCGCTGGCGTTCGCCGCGAATCCGTGGCTGCAGTGGTGGCCGCTGAGCATCGCCGACGCGGTGCCGGTGCGCGCCGACGCGCGCTGGTGGCTGCACACGCCGGCCGGCCGCTTGCCGCTGGCCTTGGGCGAGGCGGCCGGCTGGAATCTGCTCGCCCACAGCGGCGGCCGCGCGCTGCAGGTGATGGGCGAATGGGACGGCCGCGAGCTGCGGCCGCTGAGCGCATGGCGCGGCGAAGACGCCGCGCAGCAATGGAGTCTGGCGGCATGAGCGCTGCGGGAGTGGCGGTCGCAGCGGCGGCGCACGCCGATTGGATCAAGCCGGCCCTGATCGGCGTCGACGACGCGCGCATGCCGGCGTTTCCCGCGCCGGTCGCCGCGCTGCTGGAGCAGGCGGCGCAAGCGCAAGCCGGCGACGACGACGCGCCGGCCCGCTACGCGCGCGGCGCCGCAGCGATGGCCGCGTGCCGCCTGGCCGCGGTCGAACTGACGCCGGCCGCGGCCGAACCGCCGCCGGCCGCGCCCGAGGATGCGCGCATGCTCGGCGAAGGCGAGCCGCTGGCGGCAGCGCTGCGCGCGATCTTCCGCGGCGACAGCGAGCGCCTGCATCACGAAGCCTGCCAGCGTCTGGCCGAACTCGGCCGGGCGCTGCCGGCGGGCGCGCTGGCGTCCGCGCTCGACGCCGGCCGGCAACGCGCGCGCCTGCGCGCGCCGCTGCTGCCGGTGCTCGGCGAACGCGGGCTGTGGCTGGCCCGGCTCAATCCCGACTGGCGCTACGCCGACCGCGGCGTGGCCGGTGAGGGCGAAGGCGAGGCAACCGGCGATGCCGCCGCCGAGTCCGAACGCATCTGGCAGGAAGGCAGTTTCGAGCAGCGCCTGGCCTGGTTCGCGCAACTGCGCGCCACCGACCCGGCGCGCGCACGCGAGCGACTGCAAGCGCAACTCGGCGAATTGCCGGCGAAAGAGCGCGCCGCCTTCGTCGCCGAATTCGACGCCGGCCTGAGCGCGGACGACGAGCCGCTGCTCGCCGGTTTGCTCAAGGACCGCGGCCGCGACGTGCGCCGGCTCGCCGCCGCCGCGCTGGCGCGGCTGCCGCAATCGGCGCACGCGCAGCGGCTGCACGCGTGGCTGGCGCCGCTGCTGACCCAGGAACGCGCGCTGCTGGTCAAGCGCTGGACCCTCGACGCGCCGCAGGCCGCCGACCCCGACTGGGCCAACGCCGGCATCGACGCCGCGCGCCCGCAGAACGACGCGCTAGGCGAACGCGCCTGGTGGCTGTACCAACTGACCCGGCAGATGCCCCTGCGCTGGTGGTGCGAGCGCACCGGCATGGACGCCGCCGCGCTGCTGGCCTGGGCGGCCAAGAGCGACTGGAAGGACGCCTTGCACCGCGGCTGGCTCGAACGCATCCACCGCGACGACGCCGATTGGGCCGCGGCGATGCTCGACGCGCCCGGCCGCGCCTTCGGCAACCACCACGCCGAACTGCTGGCGCTGCTGCCGCCGGCGCAGCGTGTGCGGCATTGGCCGCGCAGCTTCCAGGAGCTGTGCCGCAGCGGCCGCTTCGACGAAGTCGTCGGCTCGTGCGCGCCGGGCCAGTGGCTGCCGCCGGATTATTCGCGCCTGCTCGCCGCCGGCCTGGCCGAGGCCGGCGAAACGCTGCGCCAGGACTGGAGCCTGCGCCAGAACGCCCAGGCCCTGGTCGAAGTGCTGCACCCGCAGGCCCTGCGCGACTGGCATGCGCCGGCGCGCGGGCCCGACGACACCCCGGCCCTGGCCGACTGCCTCGCCGCGCTGGAACGCACCGCGCACGCGCGGCGCGTGCTGCACGCCTGAGTCCGCCGTGGCCACGCCCTGATTTCGAATCGAACACATCTCTACACGGAGTTCCGATGACCGCCGCCGTCCTGCGCCAACACGCCGAAATCCAGTTCGCCGAGGAGCTAGAACAACTGGCCAAGGCCGACGACCGCCAGCGCCCCGCCAACTGGAAACTGTCGCCGTGGGCGGTGGTGACCTATCTGCTCGGCGGCAAGCTCGACAACGGCTTCGAGGTCAGCGCCAAGTACATCGGCAACCGCCGGCTGATGGAAATCGCGGTCGCCACCGTCGCCACCGACCGCGCCTTGCTGCTGTTCGGCGTGCCCGGCACGGCCAAGTCGTGGGTGTCCGAGCATCTGAGCGCGGCGATCAGCGGCGATTCGACCCTGCTGATCCAGGGCACCGCCGGCACCAGCGAGGAACAGATCCGCTACGGCTGGAACTACGCGCAGTTGCTGGCGCACGGCCCGAGCGAGAACGCGCTGGTGCCGAGCCCGATGATGAACGCGATGAAGCTCGGCAAGATCGCCCGGGTCGAGGAACTGACCCGCATTCCCGCCGACGTCCAGGACACCCTCATCACCGTGCTGTCGGAAAAGACCTTGCCGGTGCCGGAGCTCGGCAGCGAGGTGCTGGCCGCGCGCGGCTTCAGCGTGATCGCGACCGCCAACAACCGCGACAAGGGCGTCAACGAGCTGTCCAGCGCGCTCAAGCGCCGCTTCAACACGGTGATTCTGCCGGTGCCTTCGAGCGAGGACGAGGAAGTCTCGATCGTGGTCAAGCGCGTGCGCGAACTCGGGCGCGCCCTGGAGCTGCCGGCCGAGCCGCCGGCGTTGAAGGAAGTGGCGCGGATCGTGCGGATCTTCCGCGAACTGCGCAACGGCCAGACCGAGGACGGCAAGTCCAAGCTCAAGACGCCGAGCTCGACCCTGTCCACCGCCGAGGCGATCTCGGTCATCAACAACGGCATGGCCCTGGCCGGCCACTTCGGCGACGGCGTGCTGCGCCCGGCCGACATGGCCGCCGGCATGATCGGCGCGGTGGTCAAGGATCCGGTCCAGGACCAAGTGGTGTGGACGGAGTATCTGGAGACGGTAGTCAAGGAACGCGCCGAGTGGAAAGACCTCTACCGCGCGTTCCGCGAGCAGCTGTGATCCACGCATGAGCGCCACGCTCAGTTACTTCGGCATCCGCCACCACGGGCCCGGCTGCGCGCGCAGCCTGCGCAAGGCGCTGGACGCGTTGCGGCCCGATTGCGTGCTGATCGAAGGCCCGGCCGGCGCGGAAGCGCTGGTGTCCACGCACCTGCACGATGCGCAGTTGCAGCCGCCGGTCGCGCTGCTGTCGTACGGCGCCGACGATCCGCAGCTGGCCGTGTTCCATCCCTACGCCGAGTTCTCGCCGGAATGGCAGGCGATGCGCTGGGCGGTCGAGCACGGCGCGGCGGTGCGTTTCATCGACGTGCCGGCCGGCGCCAGCCTGGCCTGGCAGCGCGCGCGGCGCGACGGCGCGCCGGGCGGCGAAGCCGCGGCGGGCGAGGGCGGGGCGGCGGCGCCGGAAGAACTCGCCGACGATGCGGCGAGCCTGGATGCGTTGCCCGATACCGATACCGAAACCGAAACCGTCGCCGAAGACGCGGCCGAGCGCCGCGACCCGCACCGCGATCCGCTCGACTGGCTCGCCCACGCCGCCGGCTACGCCGACGGCGAGAGCTGGTGGAACCACATGGTCGAAGAACGCGGCGACGGCGAAGGCCTGTTCGAAGCGATCGCTGCCGCCATGAGCGAACTGCGCGACAACGCCGAGCTGCGCAACGGCCTCGACCCGGGCGAAGAAGCCCTGCGCGAAGCGCATATGCGCAGCGCGATCCGCGACGCGGCCAGGCAGGAATTCGAGCGCATCGCCGTGGTCTGCGGCGCCTGGCACGTGCCGGCGCTGACCGCCAAGGCCAGCGTCGCGGCCGACAAGGCCTTGCTGAAAGACCTCCCCAAACTCAAAGCCGCGGCGACCTGGGTGCCGTGGACCTACCGCCACCTCAGCAGCGCCAGCGGCTACGGCGCCGGCATCGATTCGCCGGGCTGGTACGAGCATTTGTGGCGGCACGGCAGCGGCCAGTCGCGCAGCGTCGGCTGGTTCGCGCGGGTCGCGCGGGTGCTGCGCGAGCACGCGCTGGACTGCTCGTCCGCGCACCTGATCGAAGCCGCGCGCCTGGCCGACACGTTGGCCGCGCTGCGCGAACGCCCGGCGCCGAGCCTGGACGAGCTCAACGAAGCGACCCTGAGCATCCTGTGCAACGGCGACGACGCGCCGATGCGGCTGATCGAGCAGGCGCTGATGATCGGCGAGCGCACCGGCTCGGTCCCCGAGTCGGTGCCGACGGTGCCGCTGCAACGCGACCTGGAAGCCCAGCGCAAGCGCCTGCGGCTCAAACCCGAGGCGCTGAGCAAGCCGCTGGAACTGGACCTGCGCAACGACACCGACCTGCAGCGCAGCCAACTGCTGCACCGCCTGTTGCTGCTCGACATCGGCTGGGGCCGGCTCGGCGGCGCCGGCCGTTCGCGCGGCAGTTTCCGCGAAGTGTGGGAACTGGCGTGGCAGCCGGCGTTCGAGATCGAACTGATCGTCGCCAGCCGCTACGGCCAGACCGTCGAGCAGGCGGCGACCGCACGCGCGATCGAAACCGCGCGCCGCAGCGAGCGCTTGCCGGACCTCTCGCGGCTGATCGACCGCGTGCTGCTGGCGAACCTGCCCGGCGCGGTCGAGGCGGTCGCCGCCGAACTGCAGGCGCGCGCCGCGGTCGACGCCGACCCGCTGTCGCTGCTGGCCGCGTTGCCGGCGCTGGCCAACGTGCAGCGCTACGGCAACGTGCGCAACACCGATGCGGCGCAGGTGCGGCATCTGTTCGACGGCATGCTCGCGCGCGCCTGCATCGGCCTCACGATCGCGTTGGGCGGGCTCGACGAAGCCGCCGCCGGCGACGCGCGCGAGACCCTGCTGGCCGCCGACCGCGCGGTGGAGCTGCGCGAAGACGAGGCCCAGACCGCCGCCTGGCGCGGCGCCTTGCGCCAGATCGCGCTGGCCCTGAGCGCCACGCCGCTGCTGCGCGGCCTGGCCACGCGCCTGCTGTTCGACGCCGGCGCGTTCGACGGCGAAGCGGTGGCGCGCGAGCTGAGCCTGAACCTCTCGTCCGGCGCCGAACCGCTGCAAGCGGCGCAGTGGCTGGACGGCTTCCTCAACCGCAACGCCGCGGTGCTGCTGCACGACGACGCGGTGTGGGCGCTGATCGACGCCTGGATCACCCACCTGGGCCACGAGCACTTCCTGCGCGTGGTGCCGCTGCTGCGGCGCAGTTTCGCCGAATTCGAAGCCGCCGACCGACGTGATCTCGGCCTGCGGGTCAAGCGCCCGGCCGGCGCCGCGCCGGCGCTGGTCGCGCAGTCGGCCTGGGACGAAAACCGCGCCGCGCGCGCCTTGCCGCTGCTGCGCGAACTGTTCGGCCTGAGCGCCGCGGGAGACGCACGATGAGCGTGGATACGAACCCGGCCGACGGCGCGGCCGTGCCGAGCACGCGCGAGGAGCGCTGGCGCATGGTCCTGGGCAGCGAAGCCCAGAACAGCTGCGGCGGCCTCGGCGCGGGCCTGTCGCCGATGGACGCGGCGCTGGCCGCGCTGTACGAACCCAGCGGCCCCGGCGGCCTGTCGCGGCGCGGCGGCCGCGGCGGCTCGGCGCCGAACGTGGCGCGCTGGCTCGGCGACATCCGCAAGTACTTCCCGACCAGCGTGGTCCAGGTCATGCAGCGCGACGCCCTGCAGCGTCTGGACCTGCGCCAGATGCTGCTGGAAAAGGAGATGCTCGAAGGCCTCCAGCCCGACGTGCACATGGTCGCCAACCTGGTTTCGCTGTCGGGAGTGATTCCGGCCGAGACCAAGGAGACCGCGCGCCTGGTGGTGCGGCGCGTGGTCGAGGAACTGATGCGCAAGCTCGAAGAGCCGATGCGTTCGGCGGTGACCGGCGCGCTCGACCGCGCCCGCCGCACGCGCCGGCCGCGGCATGCCGAGATCGACTGGAACCGCACCATCCGCGCCAACCTCAAGCATTGGCAGGCCGACTACCGCACCGTCATTCCGCAGCAGCTGATCGGCTTCGGGCGCAAGTCGCGGCGGCCGCAGCGCGAGATCACTCTATGCATCGACCAGAGCGGCTCGATGGCCGCTTCGGTGGTGTACTCGAGCATCTTCGGCGCGGTAATGGCCTCGCTGCCGGCGGTGGCGACGCGGCTGGTGGTGTTCGACACCGCGGTGGTCGACATGACCGAGCAGCTCGACGATCCGGTCGACCTGCTGTTCGGGGTGCAGCTCGGCGGCGGCACCGACATCCACGGCGCGGTGGCTTATTGCCAGGGGCTCATCCGCGAGCCGCGCAACAGCATCCTGGTGTTGATCTCGGATCTTTACGAAGGCGGCGTGGAAGCCAAGCTGCTGGCGCGCGCGCAGGAGCTGGTCGAGGCGGGCGTGCAGTTCATCGTGTTGCTGGCGCTCAGCGACGAGGGGCGGCCGGCGTACGACCAATCGTTGGCGGCGAAACTCGCGGCGCTGGGGGTGCCTTCGTTCGCGTGTACGCCGGATGCGTTTCCGGGGTTGATGGCGGCGGCGATTCGGCGCGATGACGTCAATCAGTGGGCGGCGGGGAATGGGTTGGTGCCTACGCGGGCGGAGGGGTAGGGCGGGCGCAGCCCGTTGTTCCAACAAAGCCGAAACCAACTGCGGAGCACCCCCTGTAGGAGCGACGCAAGTCGCGACCACGACAACGCACCTACGCCGAACCCAGCGCAATGGTTGCGTTGTCGCGGTCGCGACTCGCGTCGCTCCTACAGTCGGATACGAAACTTCCGCTGCCCCCAAAACGCAAAAGGCCCAGGCAACCGCCCGGGCCTTTCGCGAAACCGACGAACCTCAGCCCGCCTTCTTCGCCGCCAGCTGCCGCAGCACGTAATGCAGGATGCCGCCATGGCGGAAGTACTCCGCTTCCTTCGGCGTCAGCAACAGCACCTTGGCCTCGAACGCGATCTCGCTGCCATCGGCCTTCTTCGCCGTCACCTTGGCCGTCCTGGCCTTGCCGTCGTCCAGCCCGGTCACGCTGACTACTTCGGAACCGTCCAGCCCCAGGCTCTGCGCGTTCTCGCCGTCCTTGAACTGCAGCGGCAGCACGCCCATGCCGACCAGGTTCGAGCGATGGATGCGCTCGAAGCTCTCGGCGATCACCGCCTTGACCCCGAGCAGGTTGGTGCCCTTGGCCGCCCAATCGCGCGAGGAGCCGGTGCCGTATTCCTTGCCGGCGAACACCACCAGCGGCACGCCGTCGGCCTTGTACTTCATCGCCGCGTCGTAGATCGCCAGCTTCTCCGGCGCGGCGCCGTTCTTGCCGTAGTACAGCGTGTTGCCGCCTTCCTCGCCGCCGAACATCAGGTTCTTGATGCGGATGTTGGCGAAGGTGCCGCGCACCATCACATCGTCGTTGCCGCGGCGCGAGCCGTAGCTGTTGAAGTCCGCCGGCTGCACGCCGCGCGAGATCAGGAAGCGGCCCGCGGGCGAGTCCTTCTTGATGTTGCCGGCCGGCGAGATGTGGTCGGTGGTGATCGAATCGCCGAACAGGCCCATGACCCGCGCGTCGTGCACGTCGTCGATGCTGCCGACGTCCATCGTCATGCCGTCGAAGTAGGGCGGGTTCTTGATGTAGGTCGAGGACTCGTCCCACTGGAACGACTCGCCGTCCGGCGAGGCGATCTGGTTCCAGCGGGTGTCGCCCTTGAACACGTCGGCGTAGTTCTGCGCGAACAGCTCCGGGCCAACCGTTGCCGCGATCGTATCGCCGATCTCTTTGTTCGACGGCCAGATGTCGCGCAGGAACACGTCTTTCCCGTCGCTGCTCTTGCCGATCGGTTCCTTGGTCAGGTCGATATTGACCGTGCCGGCGATCGCGTACGCCACCACCAGCGGCGGCGAGGCGAGGTAGTTGGCCTTCACTTCCGGATGCACGCGGCCTTCGAAATTGCGGTTGCCCGACAGCACCGAGGCGACCACCAGTTCGTTCTCGGCGATGCCCTTGGACACTTCGTCCGGCAGCGGGCCGGAGTTGCCGATGCAGGTGGTGCAGCCGTAGCCGACCACATAGAAGCCGAGCTTCTCCAGGTCGTCGAGCACGCCGGCCTTCTTGAGGTAGTCGGTCACCACCAGCGAGCCCGGCCCGAGCGAGGTCTTGACCCACGGCTTGGACTTCAGCCCGAGCTTGGCCGCGTTGCGCGCGAGCAGGCCGGCGCCGAGCATCACCGCGGGATTGGAGGTGTTGGTGCAGGAGGTGATCGCGGCGATCACCACCGAGCCGTCGGACAGTTCGGCGTCCTGCTCCTGGATGCGGATCTTCGACACCGGCTTGGCCGCGAGCTCGCTGGCCTGCGGCTGGTCGCCGCCCTCGCCGTTGAGCTCCTCGATCGCGCAGCCGACGCCCTTGGGCTTGCGGTTGGCGACCAAGGGGCCGAGGTTTTCCTGGAAGTTGGAATGCACGTTCTCGAGCAGCACCCGGTCCTGCGGCCGCTTGGGGCCGGCCAGCGACGGCTTGACGTCGCCGAGGTCGAGCGCGAGCGTGGCCGAATATTCGGCGTGCGGCTGGCCCGGCTCGTGCCACAGGCCCTGGGCCTTGGCGTAGGCCTCGACCAGCGCGATCTGCTCGTCGCTGCGGCCGGACAAACGCAGGTAGTTCAGCGATTCGGCGTCGATCGGGAAGATGCCGCAGGTCGCGCCGTACTCGGGCGCCATGTTGGCGATGGTGGCGCGGTCGGCCAGCGGCAGGTGCTGCAGGCCGTCGCCGTAGAACTCGACGAACTTGCCGACCACGCCGTGCTTGCGCAGCATCTGGGTCACGGTCAGCACCAGGTCGGTCGCGGTGCTGCCTTCGGGCAGCTTGCCGGTCAGCTTGAAGCCGACCACCTGCGGAATCAGCATCGACGAGGGCTGGCCGAGCATCGCCGCCTCGGCTTCGATGCCGCCCACGCCCCAGCCGAGCACGCCGATGCCGTTGATCATCGTGGTGTGGCTGTCGGTGCCGAACACGGTGTCGGGGAAGGCCTGCAGCTGGCCGTCGACCTCGCGGCCCATGACCACGCGGGCGAGGTTTTCCAGGTTGACCTGATGGACGATGCCGGTGTTCGGCGGCACCACCTTGAAATTCTCGAACGACTTCTGGCCCCAGCGCAGGAAGCTGTAGCGCTCCTTGTTGCGTTCGAACTCGATCTTGCCGTTGAGATCGAGCGCGTCCGGGCGGCCGAACACGTCGACCTGTACGGAGTGGTCGATGACCAGCTCGGACGGAATCAGCGGATTGATTTGCTTCGCATTGCCGCCGAGCTTGCCGACCGCATCGCGCATCGCGGCCAGGTCGACCACGCAGGGCACGCCGGTGAAGTCCTGCAGCACCACGCGCGCCGGCATGAATGCGATCTCGGTGTCGGGTTCCTTCTTCGCGTCCCAGTGCGCGACCGCCTCGATGTGCTCCTTGCCGACCGTGGCGCCGCCGTCTTCGTGACGCAGCAGGTTCTCCAGCAGGATCTTCATCGAATACGGCAGGCGGGCGATGTCGAAGCGCTCGCCCAGCACCGGCAGGCTGAAGTAGGTGTAGTCGCGGCCGTTGACGGACAACTGGCGGCGGGTCGAAAACGAGTCGCTCATTCGATGAACTCCTTTAGAAGTGCTGGCTCGCGCCTCGCGCGCGGCGAGGATCTGCTTGCGGTGGACCTGGCGACGCGGTGCGTGGCGGGGTCGGTGCCCGGATTATCCACCAGTTGCGTAGCGGCGGATGTGCAGGCGGTGTCGACAAGGGCGGGCCGCGGCGGCGGCTGGCGTCCGTCGGCGTTCGCGCTGGACCCGCATTTTGTCGCGCGTTTTGCGCAGCCTTGCGGCGTTTGCGCAATTGCTGCGGCGCCGCGCACAACGCAGCGTTGCGCGGGGAGGCGATATCGGCGCGCCGGGCATCCTGGCGTGCGACGCAGGCGGGTTGTCGTTCGCGTTCGAGGCGCGTCGGCCGTAAGTCGGCGGCGTCGGCGTGACAGTGCAGCGTCGGCGGCGTGCGCAAGCATCGGGCCGGTTCGTTGCAAGCGCACGACGGTCGCCGGCTGCGCGCGTCCGCTCCATACAGAGCGCCGACAGGCTTCGATGGGAAGCCGGGCTGCGATGACGATGACAAGGCGATCGCATGGCCGGCGAGGGTGGCTCGGTGGTCGCCGCGGCGGTCGCGCGCGCCGATGTTGGCCGCGATGGGACCGGCCAAACTCCTCGCCACTGGGCCCTTGCCCCTGGAGAAGCGAGGCGTCGTCGCAGCACCGGCGTCGTCGGGCGTCCCCTAGAACGGCGCCGCGTGCCGACTGAGGCCTGAACGATACGGCCCAGACCCTGGAATCCGACGAGCGGGCGTCGCTCATCGGGGACGGGGAAAATAAGATAAGTGTCTGTAATAAATAAGAATTATCTTGAGTTCACGGCGCAAGCCCCGGTCGCAGGCCCGCGCAGTCCAGCCGCGCGGCGGGTTCGGTACGCCCGTCCAGGTATGTATAATGCGCGCATACTTTCCGGAGCGTACCCATGGAAGCCACTGTCGCCGAGCGGGGCCAGATCACCCTTCCCAAGGCGGTGCGCGACGCTCTCGGCCTGACCAAGGGCACCTTGCTGAAGGTCGAGCTCGACGGCAGCCGCATCATCCTGCGCAAGAGCGTCGACGACGCGATCTCCAAGGCGCGCGGCAAGTTCGCCCTGGACGGCTTCGATTCCAGCGAAGACGCCGCCCGCGCGGTGCGCGACGAGGAATGAGCCGGTGATCGCGGTCGATGCGCCGGTCCTGATCGAACTGCTGAGCGACGGCCCGCAGGCCGACGCGGTCGAGTCCTGCCTGCGCCAGAGCCTGGTCGGCGGCCGCGTGGTGGTGTGCGACATCAGTCTGGCGCAGATCTGCGCGGCGCTGCGCGGCGGCGCCGAGGTGCAGGAAGCGCTGGAGGAAATGGGCATCCATTTCAACGCGCTGGAAGCCAAGTCGGCGTTGCGCGCCGGCGAGATGCACCGGCGCCAGCGCCAGCGCGGCGGCGGACCGCGCGGCCTCGGCGATTTTCTGGTCGGCGCCCACGCCTTGCTGCAATGCGACGGGCTGATCACCTGGAACGACGCTTTTTATCGCGACTACTTCAAAGGGCTGAAGCTGATCGTGCCGCAAGCCTAGCCCTGTTCGACACCGCTGCACCCCTGTCTCTTACCACCCGTCACAACCCCGGATCCACTCGGATCCACGCGGAGAATTTTATGTTGGAAGCCTATCGCCACCACGTTGCCGAGCGCGCCGCGCTGGGCATTCCGCCGCTGCCCCTGACCGCCCAGCAGACCGCCGAGGTCATCGAACTGCTGAAGGCCCCGCCGGCCGGCGAGGGCGAGTTCCTGCTGGACCTGATCACCAACCGCGTCCCCGCCGGCGTCGACGACGCCGCTAAGGTCAAGGCCTCGTACCTGGCCGCGGTCGCGTTCGGCACGGAGAAGAACGCGCTGATCTCGCGCGCCCGCGCCACCGAACTGCTGGGCACCATGCTCGGCGGCTACAACATCCATCCGCTGATCGAGCTGCTCGACGACGCCGAAGTCGGCGCGGTCGCGGCCGAAGCGCTCAAGCACACCCTGCTGATGTTCGACGCGTTCCACGACGTGCAGGAAAAGGCCCAATCCAACAGCGCGCCGGGCAACGCCAACGCCCAGGCCGTGCTGCAGAGCTGGGCCGACGCCGAGTGGTTCACCAGCAAGCCCGAAGTGCCGCAGTCGATGACCGTCACCGTGTTCAAGGTGACCGGCGAAACCAACACCGACGACCTGTCGCCGGCGCCGGACGCGACCACCCGCCCGGACATCCCGCTGCACGCGCTGGCGATGCTGAAGAACAAGCGCGACGGCATCGAGCCGGAAGAAGACGGCAAGCGCGGCCCGATCGCCTTCATCGAATCGCTGAAGGACCAGGGCCACCTCGTGGCTTACGTCGGCGACGTGGTCGGCACCGGCTCCAGCCGCAAGTCGGCGACCAACTCGGTGCTGTGGTTCACCGGCGAGGACATTCCCTTCATCCCGAACAAGCGCTTCGGCGGCGTGTGCCTGGGTTCGAAGATCGCGCCGATCTTCTACAACACGATGGAAGACGCCGGCGCGCTGCCGATCGAACTCGACGTGTCGCAGATGAACATGGGCGACGTGGTCGAGCTGCGTCCGTACGAAGGCAAGGCGTTCAAGAACGGCGAGCTGATCGCCGAATTCGCGCTGAAGTCCGACGTGCTGCTCGACGAAGTCCGCGCCGGCGGCCGCATCCCGCTGATCGTCGGCCGCGGCCTCACCGCCAAGGCGCGCGAAGCGCTGGGCCTGGCGCCGTCGAGCCTGTTCCGCCTGCCGCAGAACCCGGCCGACAGCGGCAAGGGCTATTCGCTGGCGCAGAAGATGGTCGGCCGCGCCTGCGGTCTGGCCGAAGTCGACGGCGCGCAGCCGGGCATCCGCCCGGGCACCTACTGCGAGCCGAAGATGACCTCGGTGGGTTCGCAGGACACCACCGGCCCGATGACCCGCGACGAGCTCAAGGATCTGGCCTGCCTGGGCTTCTCGGCCGATCTGGTGATGCAGTCGTTCTGCCACACCGCCGCGTATCCGAAGCCGGTCGACGTCAAGACCCACCACGAGCTGCCGGCCTTCATCAGCAACCGCGGCGGCATCGCCCTGCGTCCCGGCGACGGCGTGATCCACTCGTGGCTCAACCGCATGCTGATGCCCGACACCGTCGGCACCGGCGGCGACTCGCACACCCGCTTCCCGGTCGGCATCTCGTTCCCGGCCGGCTCCGGCCTGGTCGCGTTCGCCGCGGCCACCGGCGTGATGCCGCTGGACATGCCCGAGTCGGTGCTGGTCCGCTTCAAGGGCGAAATGCAGCCCGGCGTGACCCTGCGCGACCTGGTCAACGCGATTCCGCTGGCCGCGATCAAGAGCGGTCTGCTGACCGTCGCCAAGCAGGGCAAGAAGAACATCTTCTCCGGCCGCATCCTCGAAATCGAAGGCTTGCCGCAGCTCAAGGTCGAGCAGGCGTTCGAGCTGTCCGACGCCTCGGCCGAACGTTCGGCCGCGGGCTGCACGGTGAAGCTGGACAAGGAACCGATCATCGAGTACCTGACCAGCAACATCACCCTGCTGAAGTGGATGATCGCCGAAGGCTACGCCGACCCGCGTTCGCTGCAGCGCCGGATCAAGGCGATGGAAGGCTGGCTGGCCAATCCGCAGTTGCTGGAAGGCGACGCCGATGCCGAGTACGCCGCGGTGATCGAGATCGACCTCAACGAAATCGTCGAGCCGATCGTGGCCTGCCCGAACGATCCCGACGACGTCAAGACCTTGTCCGACGTGGCCGGCGCGGTCATCGACGAAGTGTTCATCGGCTCGTGCATGACCAACATCGGTCACTTCCGCGCGGCCGCGAAGCTGCTGGAAGGCAAGCGCGACATCCCGACCCGTCTGTGGGTCGCGCCGCCGACCAAGATGGACGCGTCCGAGCTCACCAAGGAAGGCCACTACGGCACCTTCGGCACCGCTGGCGCGCGCATGGAAATGCCGGGCTGCTCGCTGTGCATGGGCAACCAGGCGCAGGCGCGCGAGGGCGCGACCGTGTTCTCGACCTCGACCCGCAACTTCCCGAACCGTCTGGGCCGCAACACCAACGTGTACCTGGGTTCGGCCGAGCTGGCCGCGATCTGCTCGCGTCTGGGCCGCATCCCGACCCGCGAGGAATACATGGCCGATGTCGGCGTGCTCAACGCCAACGGCGACAAGATCTATCGCTACATGAACTTCGATCAGATCGAAGACTACAAGCAGGTCGCCGACACCGTCGCCGCCTAAGCGGCTGCGCGCCGTCCGCGGCGGAGCGAGAAAACCCCGGCTTCGCGCCGGGGTTTTTCTTTGTCGGCGGCCGCGTGGAATGTTTTACCCTGGCCGTGCAAGCATCCGCGCTGCGCCGGGCGAGTAGGGGATCCCACGCCTTCGCTCGTCTTCACTACTTCCCCCCCGATAAGGATTTCGCCATGAACCCTTCGCCGTTGCGCTTCGCATCGATCACCGCCTCCGTCCTGGCGCTGGCCCTGCCGCTGGCCGCCGTCGCCGCCGAGGAGCCCTACAAGGACGGCGCGCAAGCGCTCGCCGACGTGGCCAAGATCGTGACCTGCGAGGCCAAGCGCGAACAGTTCATGCGCATGGGCGACGCGCTGACCCCGCTGTACTACGACAAGCCGGCGCAGCCGGCGCTGGCGGGCTGGCGCAAGGTCGAGGACAAGAACACGTTCGTGGTCATGTTCGACATGCCCGAGCCGATCAAGGTGTACGGCCACTCGACAAAGCGCTTGATGATGGTCAGCGAAAGCCTGTTCGCCGTGCTCGACGGCGACTTCGCCGACGCGTTGTCCAAGCAGCTCAAGCTGGTCGCCAGCGACGAGCCGCTGGCCCGGCACATCCGCACGCGCGAACTGCGGCGCGAGGCGCTCGGCGACGGGATCGACGCGACGGTCACGCAGACGATCAGCACGCTGACCACCCATCCGGGCAAGACGATGGTGGGGTGCGAGTACAAGATGGTGTGGTGAGGCGGGTGGGGCGCTCGGCCTGGGAGGCGAAGGCATCCAGGCGGGCGTCGTCGTTCGATCGGCGCAGGCGGCACCCGCAGCCGCGCACCGTCATGGAGCTCCTGTAGGAGCGGCGCAAGCCGCGACCGCGCAACCTCATGCCCCGGCGCAAGCGCGACGCCGGCTGGATCAATCCAGCCGCGCGTCGATCGAATCCACCATCGCCCGCTTGCGCAGCACGAAATCCCAGTAACTGCCGCCCAACTGCCGCCACAGCACCGCCGAACGCACCGCCGCCAGCAGCACCGCGCGCACTTCGGCGACCACGCCGGGCTGGCCGAGGTAATGCGGATTGCCCTGCACCAGCACGCGCGGGCGCAGGTGGCTCAAGGTGTCGGCGTACAGCGTGCCGAGCGCGGCGATCACGTCGGGATGGGCGCTGCCCAGGCGCTGGGCGTTGTCGGCCTGCTCGCGGATGCCGCGCAGCACCTTGTCGGTCATCTCGGCGTCGCGGACGAAGCGCCGCTCCAGTTGCAGCACCGCCAGGCCCAGCCGCGGCAGGTGTTCGTCCTTGATCCGGCTGCTGAAATAGTCTTGGGTCAGCACCAGCCCCGGGCGCAGCTGCGCGGTGCTGCCGTAGACCGCCGACGGCGAGGAGGCGTCGATGCGGAACACCGAGTCCAGCGCGGTCTGCAGCACGCTGGCGTTGGCCTGGCCGGTGTCGGCGATGCGCCGCACCTGGGCCAGGGCCTGGGCGAGGCCGGCGAGGGCGAGGACGCGTTCGGAAAGTTCGGCCATTACGGATTCGTCGTCATAGAAAGGGAAAGCGCGCCGGCGCCCGGCGCCGGCGCGTCGGTCGCGGCGATCACCGCGCCGCCGAGGCATTCGTCGCCGGCGTACAGCACCAGCGACTGGCCCGGGGTCACCGCGCGCTGCGGCTCGGCGAAGCGCACCGACAGGGTACCGTCCTGGCCGACTTCGACCTCGCACGACTGGTCGCTCTGGCGGTAGCGGGTCTGCGCGGCGCAGGCGAAGCGGCGCGCGGGCGGGCTGCCGGCGATCCAGTGCGCGGTCTCGGTGGTCAGCGTCTGCGAGCGCAGCCACGGCGTATCGCTGCCCTGGTCGACGTACAGCACATTGCCGGCGACGTCCTTGCCGACCACGTACCACGGCGCCTGTTCGAAGCCGCGCACGCCGCCGATGTTCAGGCCTTCGCGCTGGCCGAGGGTGAAATAGAACACGCCCGGGTGGCGGCCGACGCTGCGGCCGTCGGGGGTGCGGATCTCGCCGTCGCGCGCCGGCAGGTAGCGCGACAGGAACTCGCGGAAGTCGCGCTCGCCGATGAAGCAGATGCCGGTCGAGTCCTTCTTGGCCGCGGTCGGCAGCTGCGCGGCGCGCGCCATCTCGCGCACGTCGCGCTTGAGCAGCTCGCCGAGCGGGAAGCGGGTCGCGCCGAGCTGGGCCTGGCCGAGCTGGTGCAGGAAGTAACTCTGGTCCTTGCTCCGGTCCAGCGCCTTGAGCAAACGGAAGCGGCCGTCGACCTCGTCGACCCGGGCGTAATGGCCGGTCGCGATGTAGTCGGCGCCGAGTTCGCGCGCGGCGTCGAGGAAATGCTTGAACTTGATCTCGCGGTTGCACAGCACGTCGGGATTCGGCGTGCGCCCGGCCGCATATTCGGCGACGAAGTGCTCGAACACCCCGTCCCAGTACTGGCCGGAGAAATCGCGGAAGTGGATCGGCAGGCCGAGCCGCCCGGACACCGCGACCGCGTCGCGGCGGTCGTTCTCGGCGCGGCAGTCGCCGCTGCCGTCGTCGGCCCAGTTCTGCATGAACAAACCCGACAGGGCCTGCCCGGCATCGCGCAACAGCAAGGCCGCGACCGAGGAATCGACCCCGCCCGACATGCCCACGATGGTGTCCGCCGACCTCGTCATGACCGTCAAACCGAGGCGGCGCCGTCCGCGAAGTGCTGGACCAGGTCGAGCGAATGGCGGCGTCCGGCGAGGAAATCGGCGGCGACCTGCCACACCAGCGGGCTGCGGTGCTGGCCGGCGCGCGCCTGCAGCTCGGCCGGGGTCATCCACACCGCCTGCACGATGCCCTCGTCGAGCGGGCGCTGCGGGTCGTGGCTGACCGGCTCGGCGGCGAACGCGAAGCGCAAGTAGTGGCGGCCGCTGCCGCCGGCGGAGTCGTCGGGCGCCTTCCACTGGTAGGCGCCGACGAACGCGGTCAGGCGCACCTGCCAGCCGGTTTCCTCGAGCGTCTCGCGCAGCGCGGCCTCGATCAGGCTCTCGTCCGGCTCCAGATGGCCGGCCGGCTGGTTCAGCACCAGGCGTCCGCCGACGGTCTCCTCGACCATCAGCAGGCGGCCGCCGTCGACCACCACGGTGGCCACGGTGACGTCGGGTTGCCAGAAACGGCCTTCGCGGTAGCTCACGTCAGAATTCGTCCTGGTCGGGGGTGAGTTCGGCTTCCATCTGGTCGGCCGCGCGCACGGCGTAGTCGATCGCGTCGTCCAGGCTCTGGCCGGACGCGCCGGCGTCGAGCTTGACCACGAACACCGCGACCCCGTCCTGGCTGGTCCAGCCGCCGAGCTTGCTCAGCTGGCCGTCCTCGAGCAGGCGGTTGGCGACGGCCGCCGACAGCGCGCCGCCGTCGGCGGTGCGATAGGCCGGCGACCAGATCTCGCGCACCTTCAGCGAACCGAAGCGCTGGGTGCGCGACAGCACGTAGGCCATCTGGCTGCGCTTGTCGTCCAGAGCGAAGGTGAGCACGAAGTCGCCGTCGCCGTCGACCTGATATTTGTAACCCAGCGCGTCGAGCTGGGCGCGGACCAGCGGATCGCCGTCCTTGGAGACGGCGCCGGCGCTGTCGCCGTCGCGACCGGGCTTGGCCGTCTGCTTGTCGGCATTGGCCGGTTTGGATTCGGCCGGTTTAAGCGGGCCCGGCTTGAGTGCGGCGCCGCCGGCTTCGGCCGCGGGCGGTGCTGTCGCGGCCGGCTTCGCGTCGGCGGCCCACGCGGGCGCGGCCGCGAGCGCGGCGAGCAGCAGCGCGGCGCGGGCCGGACGGAACGTGGAGCCGGTCGGAAAGCCGGAAGTGGGGCGCATGCGGGTCCTTGAATTCTGCGACGGCGGCGCAATCTGCACCGACGGCACCGCTACAGATGGCGGCGCTGCGGCATTTTGCAATGCGCTCGCGCACGCGTCCACGCCGCGCCGCGACCGTTCCACGCCTCCGTACGGAGGCCGCGCCCCGCAGGGGCAGGGGTCTATAATCCACGCATGGCCAAACAGACCGATCACGAACACAGCCACGGGGTGCTGGTGGAAGCCGGCAAGCCCGAGCTGGCCCGCCCTCCGCTCTACTCCGTCATGCTGCTCAACGACGACTACACCCCGATGGACTTCGTGGTCGAGGTGTTGCTGCGCTTTTTTCCGATGAACGTCGAAAAAGCCACCCAGATCATGCTGCACGTGCATACCCGCGGCCGCGGCGTATGCGGCGTCTTCACGCGCGAAGTTGCCGAATCGAAGGTAGCGCAAGTGAACGAATTTTCAAGGATGCATCAGCACCCCTTGCTGTGCACGATGGAAAAGGCCTAAAAGGGAGCTGAAGCATCCCCCTGGGGCGGGGCATGGAAAAGCCGGCGAGCGCCCCCACGTAGCGTGCATACGTCCTGGAGGCTCCGCCCCATGTTCAGCAAGGATCTCGAATACAGCATCGGCCAGTGCTACAAGCGCGCCCGCGAGGCGCGCCACGAGTACATGACGGTCGAACACCTGCTGCTCGCACTACTCGACAACCCGTCCGCCGAGGCCGTACTCAAGGCGACCGGGGTCGACTTCGCGCGATTGCGCAGCGACCTGGAACAGGCCATCGCGACCTCGGTCCAGGTCCTGCCCGACGACGTCGACCGCGACACCCAGCCGACCCTCGGCTTCCAGCGCGTGCTGCAGCGCGCGGTCTACCACGTCCAGTCCTCGGGCAAGAAGGAAGTCACCGGCGCCAACGTGCTGGTCGCGATCTTCGGCGAAAAGGACTCGCACGCGGTCTACTTCCTCAACCAGCAGGACGTGGCCCGCCTCGACGTGGTCAACTACCTGTCCCACGGCATCGTCAAGCACAACGGCGAGGACGGCCACGGGCACCACGAGGAGGAGGCCAAGCCGCCGGAGGGCATGGAGGGCGAGAGCAAGTCCGACGCCCTGGCCGAGTTCGCCAGCAACCTCAACCAGCTCGCCCGCGAGGGCAAGATCGACCCGCTGGTCGGCCGCGGCGACGAAGTCGAGCGCACCATCCAGGTGCTGTGCCGCCGGCGCAAGAACAACCCGCTCTACGTCGGCGAGGCCGGCGTCGGCAAGACCGCGATCGCCGAAGGCCTGGCCAAGCGCATCGTCGACGGCGAGGTGCCCGAGGTGTTGCGCAACGCGACCATCTTCGCCCTCGACCTGGGCGCGCTGGTCGCCGGCACCAAGTACCGCGGCGATTTCGAGAAGCGCCTCAAGGCGGTGCTGGCCCAGCTCAAGAAGCAGCCCGATTCGATCCTGTTCGTCGATGAGATCCACACCATCATCGGCGCCGGCTCGGCCAGCGGCGGCACCATGGACGCCAGCAACCTGATCAAGCCGGCGCTGTCGTCGGGCGAGCTGCGCTGCATCGGCTCGACCACGTTCCAGGAATACCGCGGCATCTTCGAGAAGGACCGCGCGCTGGCGCGGCGCTTCCAGAAGATCGACATCGTCGAGCCCACCGTCGGCGAGACCTACCAGATCCTGCAGGGCCTCAAGCCGCGCTACGAGTCGCACCACGGCGTGACCTACGCCGACGAAGCGCTGCAGGCGGCGGTCGACCTGTCGGTCAAGCACATCGGCGACCGGCTGCTGCCCGACAAGGCCATCGACGTCATCGACGAGGCCGGCGCGCGCCAGCGGCTGCTGCCGGAAAGCGTGCGCAAGAGTCTGATCGACATCGAGGAAATCGAGACGATCGTGGCCAAGATGGCGCGCATCCCGACCAAGCAGGTCTCGGCCAGCGACAAGGACGTGCTCAAGAACCTCGAGCGCAACCTCAAGATGGTGATCTTCGGCCAGGATCCGGCGATCGAGACCCTGGCCTCGGCGATCAAGCTGGCGCGCTCGGGCCTCGGCAATCCGGACAAGCCGATCGGCAACTTCCTGTTCGCCGGCCCGACCGGCGTCGGCAAGACCGAGGTGACCAAGCAGCTCGCGCTGCAACTGGGCATCGAGCTGGTCCGCTTCGACATGTCCGAGTACATGGAGCCGCATTCGGTCAGCCGCCTGATCGGCGCGCCTCCGGGCTACGTCGGTTTCGACCAGGGCGGCCTGCTGACCGAGAAGATCGTCAAGACCCCGCACTGCGTACTGCTGCTGGACGAGGTCGAGAAGGCGCATCCGGACATCTTCAACATCCTGTTGCAGGTGATGGACCGCGGCACGCTGACCGACACCAACGGCCGCGAGGCCAACTTCAAGAACGTGATCGTGGTGATGACCACCAACGCCGGCGCGGCCCAGGCCGCGCGCCGCTCGATCGGCTTCACCAAGCAGGACCATGCCACCGATGCGATGGAAGTGATCCGCAAGAGCTTCTCGCCGGAGTTCCGCAACCGCCTCGACGCGGTCGTGCAGTTCCAGGCGCTCGGCTTCGACCACATCCTGCGCGTGGTGGACAAGTTCCTGATCGAGCTGGAGACCCAGCTGCACGAGAAGAACGTGTCGCTGTCGGCCACCCCGGCCGCGCGCGACTGGCTGGCCCAGCACGGCTTCGACCCGCTGATGGGCGCGCGGCCGATGGCGCGGGTGATCCAGGACCAGATCAAGCGTCCGCTCGCCGACGAACTGCTGTTCGGCAAGCTGGTCGGCGGCGGCCGGGTCAGCATCGACGTGCGCGACGACCGCTTGGTCGTCGAAGCGCAGGCCGAGCCGGAGCGGTTGTTGCCGGCGACGGTGTGAGTCCTGCGGCCGCTTGCGCGGCATGAGAAAGGCGGCCTTCGGGCCGCCTTTTTCTTTGCCGGGTATCGAGTTCCTTGGATTGCGCGGTGAGCGCGGTGTCGCGGTCGCGGCTTGCGCCGCTCCTACAGGGCGAGTCCGATATCGCGCTGCCGACTTGTAGGAGCGGCGCAAGCCGCGACCGCGATACCTAGACTACGGCGCAACCTTGCACTCAGCGCGTGGCTGCGGCCTGAAGCCTTTCATTTCCGTCAGAAGCGAGAAAGCCGCATGCGAAACCCTCCGCATGCGGTACAGCGGCACCCGCCTCGCCGCAGGCGCGGGGGGCGCGTGCGGCGGCAACGAATCCGGCCCAAGCGGACGCCGTGAGCGAACGGCGACCGCGATCGACGGTTCAGCGCTTGATGTAGCGCTTGAAGGCTTGCTCGTCGATCTTTTCCACCCGAGAAATCGAGCAGTAGTCGCGCTGCGTGGCGAGCTTGGAGCCCTGCGGGCACAAGCGGCCTTCCTGCTTGTCGGTCGAGATCTTGAGCTTGGCCGAATAGCCCAGGTCGTTGCAGCCGTAGCGCATTTCCGCGCGATAGAACGAAGCGCCGTCCTGGACCGCCACGGCGCTGTCGCCGGCGCGGCGCACGACGTGGGACGCGCTCAGGTCGACGCACTCCTGCAACGGATCGGCGGCGAGCGCGGGCGCGGCGGTAACGGTAAGCGCGGCGGCGACAACGATGGCGGACAACAGCTTCATGCTTGCATCCTCGAACGTGGGTAGGGGCGGGGCGTGTGCGCAAATCTAGCGTTGCGCGCGCGCGGCCAAATCTGGAGAAAGTCGCGGTGACCTTCGTCATGGCATGACTTGGGTCATGCCATGACCTCCGGCATACACGTGACAAGACCGTGCCTTCGCTGCGCTTTCGCGCAGCGTTGCAAGTTCGATCCGATGCATGGATGCCGCAGCGTGCGAAAGGGTTGCAGCGCGATCGTGCGCGGCGATGCGATGACGGGTGCGGCCGGTCGGTCCGGATATGCGCGCAGTTGCGTTCGCTGTCGCGAGAGCGAAGTCGCGTCGCGCGGTACGCGTGCGCGGCTTCGTGCATTCGCGCAGTAGTGTCGGTGCGCGGTCGCGGCTTGCGCCGCTCCTACAGGAACTCCATGCCGATTCGCAGCGACGACCGCTACCTGTAGGAGCGGCGCAAGCCGCGACCGCGCCAATCGAACGACCGCGCCAATCGAACGACCGCGCCAATCGAACGACCGCGCCAATCGAACGACCGCGCCAATCGAACGACCGCGCCAATCGAACGACCGCGCCGGCCCGGACGAGCGCCCATGACGAACCCGCGCACACCAGTCGCGAACCGCTCACATGCTGCGTCGCGCAACGCAACCGCCGCGAAACGCGCGCTGCGTCGCAAGCGCGACCCGCTCTGCGACATACAGACTGTCGGTTTTGCCAGTGCGCGCCGCAGCGGTGCGATGGCCGGTGCTAGCGTCGCTGCGCTCGCGGATCGCGGGCGGCGGCGGTCGAAGCCGCCTTCATCAGCAACAGGAGTTCGATTCGATGAAGAAACGTTCTCTCGCGGCCGTGGCCGCGTTCGTGTTCGGCTGCGCCGTGGTCACCACGGCGATGGCGGCCGATGCCTGCCAGACCTGTTGGGTGCGCTACAACAAATGCGTCGGCGCGCTCGACGTGCAGACCTGCGATTACCAGGTCGAAGTGTGCCTGGCCCAGAACGGGTGCCCGCGTCCGCCGTGGTGAGCGGCGCTGCGTTCGCCGCCGTCCCGCGCGAGCGGGGCGGCGGCCGGTCCCCGAATCGTCGACAAGGAGTCCCAATGAACACTCGCCACATCCTGCTCGCGGCATCGGCCGCGTTCGCGTTTTCGGCCGCGGCGGTCGCGATGGCCGGTCCGATCGGCCCGGGCGGCTCGTGCAAGCAGTGCCGGACCGCGTACCAGATCTGCCAGGCCAACGGCGGCGAAGCCGGCACCCGCGATTGCGAAACGCCGTTCAGCCAATGCCTGATCGCCGCGGGCTGCCCGCTGGAATGAAGCCCCGGGCGTGCGGGCGCGAGGGCTGAAGCGCTCCGGCCCGTGCGGCCCGGCCGGCGTTTCCAACCCACCCAGGACCGGGTAAGGCGCCGGAACGGATCGTGCGGGCCACCGCCCGCGACAATCGTACGGACACAAAAAAGGCGGCCAATGGCCGCCTTTTCAGTGAGTTGCCGCGATTACTTCATGCGGTAAGTGATGCGGCCCTTGGTCAGATCGTAGGGCGTCATCTCGACCTTGACCTTGTCGCCGGTCAGGATCCGGATGTAGTTCTTGCGCATGCGACCCGAGATGTGGGCGATGATTTCGTGCCCGTTTTCGAGACGCACGCGGAACATGGTGTTCGGAAGAGTTTCCGCCACCGTGCCCTCGAATTCGATCACGTCGTCTTTTGCCATGTGCTTCCCAGGAAGGTGGACTCGCAGAGGAGTCCTGGAGTCGGGTGTAGGGCGTCGCGCGCCCGCGAAGCCGAGCATTTTGCCACGGCGGAGGCTCAGGAGCAAAAAAATCGTTAACGAGGCTCGCGATCCGCCGCTGCGCGCGTCCCGGCCGGGCCCGCGCCGGCGTCCTCCGGGGCTTCGATCCGCTCGGCCTCGGCCCGCTCGACGTCGGCCAGTTCGGCCGCGGCCAGTTCGCCGAAGCGCCCGGTCCACGGGCCGGGAGCGAAGCCGGGCGCGGCCGCGAGCTCGGCGGCCGCGGCCAGGAACTGCGCCCGCGGCAGCGAGACCGCGCCCAGGCTCAGCAGATGCGGGTTTTCGACCTGGGCGTCGAGCCAAGGCCAGCCCCAGCCGTGCAGGCGCCGGGCCAGCGCCGCGAGCGCGACCTTGGAGCCGCCGGAGGCTGCGCTGAACATGCTTTCGCCGTAGAACATGCGGCCGATGGCTACGCCGTAGATGCCGCCGACCAGTGCCTCGCCGTCGAACACCTCGACCGAATGGGCATGCCCGAGCCGGTACAGGCGGGTATAGGCCTCGCGCATCGCCGGCAGGATCCAGGTGCCGTCCTGGCCCGGCCGCGGCGCCGCGGCGCAGGCGCCGATGACCGCCTCGAACGCGGTGTCGGCGCGCACCGTCCAGCGGCTGCGGCGCAGGCCGCGGCGGAATTTGGACGGCAGGCGCACGCCGTCGCTGCGGAACACCGTGCGCGGGTCCGGGCACCACCACAGCAGCGCGTAGTCCTCGCTCGGCCACGGGAACACGCCGCTGCGGTAGGCGTTGAGCAGCCGCGCCGGGCTGAGGTCGCCGCCGACCGCGAGCAGGCCGGCGGGCTTCTTCAGCGCGCGCTCGCCCGGCGGGAACGGCGCCTCGGGGTCGCTCGGCAGCAGGAACGGCAGGCGCTGTTTCTTCATGCGTCCGACGATGGCGAATCCGCCGCGGCCGCGCCGTGACCGCCGTCGGCGCCGGCGACCGCCTTGAACGGCGAATGCGCAAGCAGGGTTCGGGCGTAGCGCCGCACCGAGGCCGCTTCTTCGCGGCACCACGGCCGCAGCGCGTCGCGGAACGAGGGATGGGCGATCCAGTGGCGGCTGCGCACTTCGGTCGGCAGGAAGCCGCGCGCGATCTTGTGCTCGCCCTGGGCGCCGGGCTCGAACGCATGCAGGCCTTCGCGCAGGCAGTACTCGATGCCCTGGTAGTAGCAGGTTTCGAAATGCAGGCCCGGCAGCTCGGCGCGCGCGCCCCAGTAGCGGCCGTAGAGGGTGTCGGCGCCGCGCAGGCACAGTGCGCCGGCGACCGGCTCGCCTTCGTAGTCGGCCAGGAACATCACCAGCGCTTGCGGCAGTTCGCGGGCGAGGTGATGCAGGAACTCCAGGGTCAGCGCGGCGTGGTTGCCGTACTGGTCGAAGGTGCTGCGGTAGAAGCCGTACATCGTCGCCAGGTCGGCCGCGCTGGCCTGCGCGCCTTCGACCACGCGCATGCGCACGCCGGCGCGCGCGACCTTGGCCCGCTCCTGGCGGATGTTCTTGCGGTGCTTGTGGTCGAACGCGGCCAGGAACTGGTCGAAGTCCTGCCAGCAGCGGCCGTCGGCGTCGGGCCGGTTGCGCCAGTGGTATTGCACGTCCACGCGCTCGAGCCAGTCGGCGTCGCCTTCGGCGGCGAAATCGGCGGCTTCCTCATGGGCGTGGAAGTTGACGTGCGCCGAGGACAGCTCCTGGCGTTCGCACAGCTGCGCCATCGCGCGCAGCAGCAGGCGCCGGTGTCCGGGCTCGCGCGCGAGCAGGCGCGGGCCGGTCACCGGCGAGTACGGCACCGCCGACAGCCATTTGGGGAAGTAGTCCAGGCCATGCTGGGCGTAGGCGCGCGCCCAGGCGTGGTCGAACACGAACTCGCCGTGCGAGTTCTCCTTCAGATACGCCGGCATCGCCGCGACCAGTTCGTCGCCGCGCCACAGGCTCAAGTGATGCGGGGTCCAGCCCCAGTCTTCGCGCAGGCAGCCGGTGGCTTCCAGGCCGCGCAGGAAGGCGTGGGCGACGAACGGGTGGGCGCCGTCGTGCAGCGCGTCCCATTGCGCCGCCGATACTTCGTCGAGCGAGGCCAGCAGGCGGACCGAGACGGCGTCGCTCACGGCGCGGGCGAGGGCGCGGCCGCGCGCAGGTACACGTCGGGATCGTGCTTCTGCATGTGCTGCTCGGGCTTGGGCAGCGCGGTGAAGCCGAGCTTGGCGTACAGCGGCTGCATGTCGCTGGTGACCAGCAGCCAGCGGCGCAGGCCCTGCACGCGCGGGTCGGCCATCAGGGCTTCCACGACCGCGCGGCCGTAGCCGTGGCCGCGTCGCTGCGGCGCGACGAACACGTCGGCCAGATAGGCGAAGGTGGCCTGGTCGGTGATCGCGCGGGCGAAGGCGACGAGTTCGCCGTCGACATAGCCGCGATAGCACAGCGAGCCGTCGAGCGCGCGGCGCAGGGTGGCGGCGGGAATGCCCGCGGCCCAGTAGGTCTGCGAGAGGAAGCCGTGGACGACGGCGAAATCGGCGTCGGACAGCGGATCGTCGCGGAAGCTCAGCATCGTGGCGGCACCGGTGCGGGAGCGAAGGCGGGACGTTGCGGGAGCGCCCGCCGCCTTCGCCGCTGCGGGACGGCCGTGGCGCGCGGGTCCGGGCGGAGCGTTCCGCCCGGGCCGTGCGCGGCAGGCGCGATCAAGCGTCCTTGTCGAGGTACTTCTCGGCGTCCAGCGCGGCCATGCAGCCGAAGCCGGCCGAGGTGATCGCCTGGCGGTAGACCTGGTCGGCGACGTCGCCGGCGGCGAACACGCCTTCCACCGAGGTCTGGGTGGCGTTGCCGTCCAGGCCGGTGCGGATGGTCAGGTAGCCGTTCTTCATCTCCAACTGGCCTTCGAACAGGCTGGTGTTGGGGGTGTGGCCGATGGCGACGAACAGGCCGTGGATGGCCAGCTCGCGGCTGGAGCCGTCCTGCACCGACTGCAGCTTCAGGCCGGTCACGCCGGCGTCGTTGCCGAGCACTTCCTCGACGGTGTGGTGCCACACCGGCTCGATCTTGCCGGCCTGGATCTTGGCCTGCAGCTTGTCCTGCATGATCTTCTCGGCGCGCAGCGTGTCGCGGCGATGCACCAGATAGACCTTGCGCGCGATGTTGGACAGGTACAGCGCTTCCTCGACCGCGGTGTTGCCGCCGCCGACCACCGCCACGTCCTGGTCCTTGTAGAAGAAGCCGTCGCAGGTCGCGCAGGCCGACACGCCGCGGCCCTTGTACTCGTCTTCCGACGGCAGGCCGAGGTACTTGGCGGTGGCGCCGGTGGCGATGATGAGCGCGTCGGCGGTGTACTCGCCGCTGTCGCCGATCAGCCGGAACGGACGCTTGGACAGGTCGGCGGTGTGGATGTGGTCGAACTGCACTTCGGTGTCGAAGCGTTCGGCGTGGGCCTGCATGCGCGCCATCAGGTCCGGGCCCATCAGGCCGTGCGCGTCGCCGGGCCAGTTGTCGACTTCGGTGGTGGTCATCAGCTGGCCGCCCTGTTGCAGGCCCGTGATCACCAGCGGCTTGAGGTTGGCGCGGGCGGCATAGACGGCGGCGGTCCAGCCGGCCGGGCCGGAACCGAGGATGACGACGCGGGAGTGCTTGGTTGGGCTCATGTATATAATCGCGGGCTGTTGGAATGCGCTGTGCGCAGCAGGGAATCGGCGGGATTTTGCGCAGCGCCGGGCTTTGTAATCGGTTTATCGCCCCATACGCCGGCGTGTAGAAAATCCCGGGGCAGGGCATAGCTTGGAGGCGCCGACCCGGCAAAACAAGGCATCGCGCGCGGACGCAACGTTGCGCGGCGCGGCCGCAGGCGCGAACCGCCAAACCGTAGCTGGCATTGCGGCGGTGGTGAGAGTAAAAAGCCGCGTGTGCGGGCCGGCCGCGCCGGAGGCAGCCGCGTCGCGGGTGCGCTGCGCACGGCATCGATCGGACGGCGCGGCGCCGCACTTCGCCACGCAGCACCTCGCAAACGTTCCACCCCACACCGCTCACAAAAAACACAACCTGGCTCGTCGCGCCGCCTATGCGGCGTTTTTTCTGGGCCGCACTGGAGACAGCAATGCGTATCGGCGTACCGAAGGAAACCAAGACTCTCGAAGGGCGCGTCGCGCTCGTCCCCGCCGCCGCGGGCGATCTGGTCAAGCGCGGCCACGAGGTCTGGCTGGAACAGGACGCGGGCGTCAAGAGCGGCTTCAAGGACGCCGACTACACCCGTCTGGGCGTGAAGATCGCGCCGGACGCGGCCGGCCTGTACGAAAAGGGCGAGCTGATCGTCAAGGTCAAGGAGCCGATCGCCGGCGACCTGCAGCACCTGCGCAAGGACCACCTGCTGTTCTGCTACCTGCACCTGGCCGCCGAACCGGCGCTGACCAAGCGCCTGCTCGACATCGGCCTGACCGGCGTCGCCTTCGAGACCGTCGAGCTGCCCAACGGCGACCTGCCGCTGCTGGCGCCGATGTCGGTCATCGCCGGCAAGATCGGCGTCCAGGTCGGCACCCACCTGCTGCACCAGCCGATGTCGGGCAAGGGCAAGCTGCTCGGCGGCCTGCCGTCGACCGAGCGCGGCAAGGTCGTGGTGTTCGGCGCGGGCAAGGCCGGCGGCGCGTCGGCCGCGCTGGCCGCCGCGGCCGGCGCCAACGTCACCGTGTTCGAAATGCGCCAGGACCGCATGGACGAGATGATGCGCCTGGGCAACAACGTCACCGCGCTGTACCCGTACCACGACGTGGTCGCGCGCGAAGTCGCGCAGGCCGACCTGGTGATCGGCGCGGTGCTGATCACCGGCGCCAAGGCCCCGCACGTGATGACCCGCGAGATGCTGCGCGAGATGGAAGACGGCAGCGTCGTGGTCGACATCGCGATCGACCAGGGCGGCTGCTTCGAGACCTCGCGCCCGACCACCTGGAAGGAGCCGACCTACGTGGAGGAGGGCATCACCCACTTCTGCGTGACCAACATGCCCGGCGCGGTGCCGCAGACCTCGTCGCAGGCGATCTGCGCGGCGATCCTGCCGTGGGTCAACAAGCTCGCCGCCGGCAGCGACTGGCGCAACAACCCGGCGCTGGTGCGCGGCATCAACGTCGAGGGCGGCAAGATCGTGCACCCGGCGTTGCAGGACATGAAGCTGTAAAGCGGGAAGGCAAAAGCGGGATTGGGGGTTGGGGAACTGAGGGGGCGCGGTGGTTTGGCGCTTTTTCGGGGCCCAGCCCCACGAGGCGGTGGGGTGGACGGGCGCTTTGGGTGCTACCGTTCGCCCCATCGCCTTTTGTTTTGCCCAAAACCATCCAAAACCGGCGAAACGCCCCTCAAGCGCGAACCCCCAGTTCCCCAACCCCGCCCCATCATTCCCCGCTCCCCGCTTTTACCGTATATTCAAGCACTAACGAAACCATCCTAAGGCAGCACATCACGGTGGCGTCCGCTCCCACAGCCAGTCGCAAGAAGGCCAAGGCTTCGGCCGAGGCCCCGTCGCGCGCGGCCGCCGCGCCGCCGTCGCCGAAGCGGCAGCGCCTGATGCGCGACATCTCGCTGATCGTGATCGCGCCGCTGCTGCTGTATCTGCTGGCGAGCTTGTTCACGTTCTCGCCGACCGATCCGGGCTGGTCGCATTCGGGCTCGATCACTGCGCCGCTGCACAACCTCGGCGGCCGGGTCGGCGCCTGGATCGCCGACGTGCTGCTGTACCTGTGCGGCTTCGTCGCGTTCCTGCTGCCGTTCATGCTCGGCGCGATCGCCTGGATCGCGCTGTTCGGCATGGACACCGACGGCGATGGCGAGGCCGACCTCGGCCCGGCGCTGCGGCTGGTCGGCATCGTCGGTTTCCTGGTGTCCCTGGCCGGCCTGCTGCAGTTGCGCGTCGGCACCGTCGACAACTTCTCGGCCGGCGCGGGCGGCATCCTCGGCCAACTAGTCGGGCGTTCGTTGTACTCGGGCTTCGGCCCGGTCGGCGGCAACCTGTTCCTGGCGGCGCTGCTGCTGATCTCCTTCACCCTGGCCACCGGGGTGTCCTGGTTCGCGTTCATGGACTGGATCGGCAAGCGCGTGCTGGCGCTGGGTCCGAGCCTGAGCAAGCTGTTCCGCCGCGGCAGCCAGCAGGCCACCGAATGGCGCCAGACCCAGGTCATGCGCGAGGAGCGCGAGGAAGCGCGCAAGGTCGACACCGAACTGCGCGCCAAGCGCGAGAAGGTCAAGATCGAACCGCCGCCGGCGCCGATGGTGGAAAAGAGCGAACGCGCCAAGCGCGAGACCCAGATCCCGCTGTTCCACACCGGCGACGGCACCGGCCTGCCGCCGCTGGCGCTGCTCGACGATCCCAAGCCGCAGCCCAAGGGCTACAGCGAAGAAACCCTGGAAACCCTGTCGCGGCAGATCGAGTTCAAGCTCAAGGACTTCCGCATCGACGCGCAGGTGGTCGGCGCCTATCCGGGCCCGGTCATCACCCGTTTCGAAATCGAGCCCGCGCCGGGCGTCAAGGTCAGCCAGATCTCCTCACTCGACAAGGACATCGCGCGCGGCCTATCGGTCAAGTCGGTGCGCGTGGTCGACGTGATCCCGGGCAAGTCGGTGATCGGCCTGGAAACGCCGAACACCTCGCGCGAGATGATCTTCCTGTCCGAACTGCTGCGTTCGAAGGAATACGACAAGTCCGGCAGCCCGCTGACCCTGGCGCTGGGCAAGGACATCGCCGGGCGGCCGACCGTGGCCGATCTGGCGCGCATGCCGCACCTGCTCGTCGCCGGCACCACCGGCTCGGGCAAGTCGGTCGCGGTCAACGCGATGGTGCTGAGCCTGCTGTACAAGGCCTCCGCGAAAGACCTGCGGATGCTGATGATCGACCCGAAGATGCTCGAACTGTCGGTCTACGAGGGCATCCCGCACCTGCTGGCGCCGGTGGTCACCGACATGAAGGAAGCCGCCAACGGCCTGCGCTGGTGCGTGGCCGAGATGGAGCGGCGCTACAAGCTGATGTCGACCGTCGGCGTGCGCAACCTGGCCGGCTTCAACAAGAAGGTCAAGGACGCGCAGGACGCCGGCCAGCCGCTGATGGACCCGCTGTTCAAGCCCAACGCCGAACTCGGCGAGGTGCCGATCGCGCTGGAGACGCTGCCGTTCATCGTCATCTTCATCGACGAATTCGCCGACATGATGATGATCGTCGGCAAGAAGGTCGAAGAACTGATCGCGCGGCTGGCGCAGAAGGCGCGCGCCGCCGGCATCCATCTGATCCTGGCCACCCAGCGCCCGTCGGTCGACGTCATCACCGGCCTGATCAAGGCCAATATCCCGACCCGCATCGCGTTCCAGGTGTCGAGCAAGATCGACTCGCGCACGATCCTGGACCAGTCCGGCGCCGAGACCCTGCTCGGCCACGGCGACATGCTGTACCTGCCGCCGGGCACCGCGATGCCCGAGCGCGTGCACGGCGCGTTCGTGTCCGACGAGGAAGTGCATCGCGTGGTCGAGCACCTCAAGCAGATCGGCGGCGCGCCGGACTACATCGAAGGCGTGCTCGACGAAACCCAGACCATGGGCGACGGCACCGTGATCGGCGCGACCGGCCTGCCGGAAGCGCCGAGCTCCGGCGGCGACGAGTCCGATCCGCTCTACGACGAGGCGGTGCGCATCGTCACCGAAACCCGCCGCGCCTCGATTTCGGGCGTGCAGCGCCGGCTCAAGATCGGCTACAACCGCGCCGCGCGCCTGATCGAGGCGATGGAAGCGGCCGGCGTGGTCACTCCGCCGGAGCACAACGGCGACCGCAGCGTGCTGGCGCCGCCGCCGCCGAAATAAGCGGCGCCGTCTTTCGTTCGCGCTGCGGCTGCGGCTGCGGCTGCGGCGTTGCGCAGCGCGGATCCGCGCTCGCGCTTAGTCGACATTGGCCTTTCGAATCCGCAGCGCCGGCCGGCGCTGCGCAGCCGCGCGCGCAGGCTTGCCGGCGTCGCGAACCGATCATCGTCGTAGTCGGACGCCGCCGCCCGAGCGTGGTACTGCGAACGACGAGCGCACGATCGATACAGCAAAAGCAATCACGCCAAGTCGTGAGTGCGCAAACACCGTGTCTTTTTGATGTTCGAGTGCTTTGCGCAAGCAAAAAAGCCGCTGCGATGACCGCCAAAACCGCTCTGCGTCGATAGCTTGATGTGCGCCGAACGCAGGGCGACGCGCGCGGCGCCGCGAGCGGCCGGCACGGCCGCAGCGGCGAATCGCGAACGCGTCCGGCGCGCCATTCCATCCACTGCCAGGGAGACAGATCGCATGCAAGCTACCGAAGGCGCGGCCCAGGTCGTCCCGAAGTTCTGGAGAACGCCGTACGGCGTCATCAACGCGGTGCCGGAAGACAATGTGGTCACCGAGTCGCTCGCCCGGCACGGCCGCTGGGTCGAATCCGAACTCGATTTTCTCGGCGAGCTGCTGCCCGAAGGCGCCACGGTGGTCGAAGTCGGCGGCGAATACGGCGCGCATGCGCTGTGCCTGTCCCGGGTGGTCGGCGCGACCGGCGAGGTGCACGTGCTGGAACAGGACCGCCTGCTGCACTTGCAGACCTGCGCCAACATCGCGCTCAACGGGGTCGTGAACGTCTACGCGCACCTGCCGGCGAAGGGCCGGCGTGCGTATTCGAGCCTGCGCGACCTGGACCTGACCGCCCTGCATTGCATCAAGGTCAACCCGACCGGCGTGCTCGACGGCCTGCTCGCCGAGGTCAAGGATCTGGTCCGCCAGCACAAGCCCTATCTGTATTTCCGGCTCGGTTCGCCGCATGCGGCGCGCGAGGAGATCCGCGCGGTCAAGGCGCTGGGCTATCGCTGCTGGTCGCACATCGCCTATCTGCACGCGGCGGCCGATCCCGCGGCCGCGCCCGACGCCGTGGCGTTTCCGGGCTGGGCGCACCAGAACGTCATCGCTGCGCCGCAGGAGTCCGGGTTGGATGCCGACTTCAGCCATCTGCGGGAAATCTGAGCGATCGATGCGCATAGGCTGGGTGCTGGCGCTCAGCGTATGCGGGATGGCGGCGTGCGCCTCGGTCCAGGAGCCTCGCGATCGCGCCGTCGCGGCCGCGCCGGCGCGCGTGGCCGCGCCAGCGCCCAAGGCGACCGCCCGGCGCGTCGCCGTGTCCGGCGGCCGCCAGACGCCCTGCCGCGACGGGCGCGGCCAGGCCTGCCGCAGCCACTGGCAAGACGTGCGCAGCGGCCACGGCTCGTATGCGCCGCCGGTGCTGCTGACGCCTTATCGGGAAATGGCGATGAGGTTGCGCGACGGCGGCGTCATGACCGCGCATGTGCCTGCGCCGTCGGCGGGGCCGGCGCGCGCGGCCGCGGCCGGCGGCGACGGCGCTGGCTCGGTCGTCGCAGGCGGCGGTTCCGCAGCGCCTGCGGTGGCCGTCGTGTCCGGACGCGTCGCGCCGGCGGGCGCGGCGCGGACAGGGCTGGCGGCCGCGGTCGCGTTGCTGGGGCTGGCGCTGCTGGCGATCGCGCTGTGGCGGATGCTGCGCCGGCATCGCGGCGGACGCAGCGTCGCCGGCGCGGCCACGGACGCTGGGGGCCCGCTGTCGGGCGCGCCGATACGCGAAGCCCCGCCGATACCGGTGCCGGTCGCGCCCGCGCGCGCGCCGGCGGCCGCCGGCGGCGCGGAAGACGCAAGCGCCGCCCCGGCGCGCACGCAAGCCGACGCGCCCGGCGGCGCGCAGGAGAATCAGATGCTCTACGTCACGGCCGAACAGGCGCAGGCGCAGCTGCGCGAAGCCCTGGCCATCGCCCGCAACCGGCTCGCGGCGGACGACCCGGAACGCGCGCTCGAGGTGCTGCTGCCGTATGCCGAGCTGAGCGACACGCCGCCGGTGGTGCTGCTGACCCTGGCGAGCGCGTGGAAACTGCTCGGCGAGGCGAGCGACAGCGTCGACTGCTTCGGCAACAGCGCCGATGCGCTGGTGCGGATCAAGCGCAGCGTTGCGGCGGAAAAGATCCCGGGTCTGGCGCACGGCATCGGCCGCTGCCGGCTCGAGCAGGCGCGGCGCTTGTCCGGCTCCGCGCAAAGGCAGGCGCTGGACCGGGCGGTCGAGCAGCTCAACGAAGCCGCCGCCGGCGACGAGCCCGCTAACCCGCACGCGCTGATGGACCAGGGCGCGGCGCTGCTGCTGCGCGCGGCGATGACCGAAGGCGACCGGGTCGCCGATCTGGAAGCGGCGGAAGCGGCGTTCCGCCGCGTATTGCAGGCCGAAGCCGTGGCCGATTCCGGCGTGGCCTGGTGGCTGCAACTGACCCTGCGCCAGCTCGCCGATGCGCAGTCCGGC